>NZ_NINW01000058.1 GCF_002188465.1 Pigmentiphaga sp. NML080357
GGCGCTGCGTCATCAGCAGAGAAACGAGATTATGAAGGAGTTTTTTATCTCTGTCAAATCGTGTCGCGCGCTGCTTGCTTGCCACCGACCTGCCAGATCCGCCGCGCAACCCGCACGCCGCGAACCCCTTCTCTTGATGAACCGCCTGCCGCATCCGCTCTTGCGTAACTGCCTGCCAAGCTTCCCATCTCACCCGACCCGTCCACCGCCACGCTGCTTGCGTTGCGTTGTTCGCGTCGAGAAAGAGACTATAGCACGGTTTTTCTCTCGGGTGCAAACGGCCCCCTGGGAGCGATGCAAAGACCGGGCAGCCTTTCGGGACACCGGTCCTTGCGCGCCGTGCCTCAGGCCGGCGCGTGGTCCAGCCCGATATCGAGCACGCCCACGCTGTGCGTGAGCCATCCTATGGAGATCAGGTCCACGCCAGTCTTTGCCACGGCAGGCGCGGTCTGCGGCGTGATGCGGCCCGATGCCTCGGTCACCGCCCGGCCGTCCACGCGCCGCACGGCCTCGGTCATGGTTTCCACGCTCATGTTGTCGAGCAGGATGGCATCCACTTTCAGTTCGAGCGCCTCGTCCAATTGTTCGAGCGTGTCGACCTCCAGCTCGATCTTCACGAGGTGGCCCACTCCCGCGCGCGCCCGCCGCACGGCCTGGGCGACACTGCCGGCGATCGCCACGTGGTTGTCCTTGATCAGGACCGCGTCGTCCAGGCCGAACCGATGATTGGAGCCGCCGCCCACCCGGACCGCGTACTTCTGTATGACGCGCAAGCCAGGCATGGTCTTGCGCGTGCACACCACGCGGGCCCGGGCATCGCCAATGGCGTCCACCACCGCTGCCGTCGAGGAAGCGATACCGCTCATATGGCACAGGAAATTGAGCGCCGTGCGTTCCGCCGTGAGCATGGCGCGCGAATTTCCCTC
The DNA here is from genome assembly GCF_002188465.1 of Pigmentiphaga sp. NML080357. Taxonomy (GTDB): domain Bacteria; phylum Pseudomonadota; class Gammaproteobacteria; order Burkholderiales; family Burkholderiaceae_B; genus Pigmentiphaga. The sequence goes on from NZ_NINW01000058.1 coordinate 927, forward strand.
CACCATGGCAATGACGTCTCCCGGCCGGATGCGGCTGCCGTCCGGCTTGCGAACATCCACACGGATCTCCGGATCGATCAGCCGGAACGCCGCGCGCACCAGGTCCATGCCGGCGACGACGCCCGGCTGCCGCGCCACCAGCGCTGTCCTGCCCCGGTGCCCGGCCGGCACGATGGCGTTCGTGGTCAGGTCGCCCGCGCGGCCGAGGTCTTCCAGCAAGGTGGCCCGCACCAGCGGCTCGATCATGACTTGCGGGAGCGGCGCGATGTCCCACTCCTGACCCGGGATATTTATGCTCATTTTGAGTATTTTCCGTTGAAAAAAATGGCGGCTTTAGCCGTCCTCCTTATGCTAGATATGAGCATAAGGACTGTCAATAGTCCGGGAACCGCATTTCGGGACGGAATGGATGGCTAATTGCCGCGCGCGAGAGGCAGTTTGCTGCCGCTCAGGGCCCGTTCCAGCAGCACGTCGCCGCGGAAGCGGAACAGCTTGGCCGGCCGGCCCGGCGTCTCGGTGGACAGGGCCCCCGTTTCCTCTACCAATTGCTGCTGCTCGATGAAGCGGCGGAAATTCTGTTTGTGCAACGAGCGGCCGGCCAGCGCCTCGACGGCCTGCTGCAATTGCAGCAATGTGAATGCCGGCGGCATCAGCTCGAACACCACCGGCCGGTATTTGATCTTGGCGCGCAACCGGGCGATGCCGGTGGCGAGGATACGCCGGTGGTCGTGCCGCATGGGCTGCCCCAGTTGCGGCAGGCCGGCCCTGCCGGTACGGCGAATGGCCTCGTGCACCAGCCCCGCCTCGAACAGCAACTCGTAGCGCTGCAGGACCAGCTCTTCGTTCCAGGGGCGGTCGCCCAGGCCGAAGCAGACTTCGGCGCGTTGCTGGCGTACGCGCTTCTGGGCCTTGTCGGGCGCGGACTGGGTCCAGTCGCGCAGCGCCGCCGCGATGAGCTGGTCCAGTTCGGCGGACGGTGCGCGCCGGTCTTCCCACGGGAAATAGCGATACCAGCCGTGCCACGCGGCGTCCGCTCCCGACACCGGCCCCTGGCGGGTCAAGGCGAGATAGCTGATGGAGATTACCCGCTGCTCGGTGTTCTGCTCGGTGCGGTCGCGGTCGGCAAAGGTATAGAGCTGCTCGACGTAACCGAGCGGATGGTGGGTCTGTTCTTCGACCCAGGCACGCAGGCCCGCCTGCAGCGAGCGATGCCCCGACTCGAAAGGCCCGGACGGCAGCATGCGCCCGTCGTGGGTCGTCAGGACCAGCGGTTCGGCATCGGTGGCGGCCACGAGGACCGCGACCAGATCCGCCATCAAGGGATGTTGAACAGCTGCAGTCAAGGACGCGGGAAGCAAGGGATGGAAAAAAGCACCACGCGGATGAGCAGGATCAAATGATACATAGGACAGATGACGACGACATGCTCTCATATAAGAAGGAGGCGGAGGAACTCCGCGTTGCAGCCGTCCGGGAACGATACTTGCGACCGTCGACGCTTACACCCGCTGCCTCTCTCATCGCGGAGACGAAAATGACCATCGCATCCAAACCCCCTCCTGTCCGTCCCAACCTTCCGGAACCCGTCATGCTGCCACCGGCCAGCCAGCGCAACTTGCCGCTTTCCGCCCGAAGCGCTCCGAACCGGGCCGAAAGCCGTGGCAAAAGCGAACAGCCGGCTCTGAGTGCCCGCCGGCCCGCGCGCCGGGATTGAGCAGGATCGCTCCCGCCGCGGCAGCCGGCCGTTATTTCCTGCGCAAGTCGCTCCAGTCGGCCGACATGATGGACATGATGGCAGCCAGCCAGGTCACCATCATCGCCAGCCAACCGCTGTAGCTCGGATAGCCCCGGGACAGCACATAGATGCTGCAGCCGAGGGCCACCAGCACCAGCCACGGCGCGCGGCGGCGGTTGTAGCTGCGGCGCGTGTCGTCGGGCTGCCGCCGCGGGTCCATGAAAAGTCCCATTGCATCCTCCATCAAACAGCGCCGCATTGTAGAAGATCCGCGCAAGCCCCTGCGCGGGCAATCCGCCGTCGCGTCATGGGGCGGATGCCTGCCCTAGCGCGCGAGCAGCGACATCCCCAGCTGGGCCCGCCGCTGCAGCCACAGGCTGGGCCGATAGCGCATGTCGCCCGTCACGCGAACGATATTGCGCAGGATCTCGACAATACGGGCCGCGCCCAGCGCGTCGCCCAGGGCGAGGGGCCCCTTGGGATAGCCCAGGCCGAGCGTGACGGCGCGGTCGATGTCCTCCGGCGTCGCGATGCCCTGCTGGGCGATCTCGCATGCGATGTTGACGATGGTGGCGACGATGCGCTGCGCAACGAAACCGGGCGAATCCTGGATCATCGTGACCGGCGCGCCATCGGCAGCGAACTGGGCGGCAGCCGCATCGCGCCACCGGGGCTCGGTCAGCGGCGTCGCCATCAGGGTGCGCCGGCGGCCGGCGGGCAACCCGTGCAGCGTATCCACCGCGATGGTCCGCCGGGCGTCGACCCCCTGGTCGCACGCGGCGGTAGTGGCATCCTCGCCGCAAGGGGTCACCACGATCAAGGCGTCCTCGCCGGGCTGGGCGCCGTCCTGGACGCGCGCCCCCATGCCGAGCAGCAACTCGACGACGACCGCCCTGGCCTCGGGCCGCGCCGGCGACACCCAGACTTCCGGCAGCTCGGCCACCTTGGGCGGCGGCGTTTCGGGCTCTACCTGCTTCTTGCCGTCGACATAGGCATAAAACCCCTGCCCCGTCTTGCGTCCGAGCAGGCCGCCGGCCAGGCGCACCGAGGTCAAAGGCGAGGGGCGAAAGCGCGGCTCGTCGAAGAACTGCCGGTAGATCGACTCCATGACGGGATGGGAGACGTCCAGCCCGGTCAGGTCCATCAGCTCGAACGGCCCCATCCGGAAACCGGCCTGTTCCGTCATGATGGCGTCCACCTGGGCGCAGCTCGCCACGCCTTCCTGCAGGACGCGCAGCCCTTCGGTATTCAGGCCGCGACCGGCATGATTGACGATGAAGCCGGGCATGTCCTTGGCGCGTACCGGCGTATGGCCCATGCGGCGCGCCAGGTCCGCCAGCGCATCGCCGGCAGCCGGATCGCTGCGCAGGCCGTCGATGACCTCGACCACCTTCATCAGCGGAACGGGATTGAAGAAGTGGTAGCCCGCCACGCGCGACGGCCGCCCGCACGCGGAGGCGATCGCCGTAATGGACAGCGAGGAGGTGTTCGAGGCCAGGATGCAATCGGCGGCGACGATGTCCTCCAGTTGGCGGAAGAGGTTCTGCTTGACGTCGAGCCGCTCGACGATGGCCTCGATCACCAGGTCGCACTCGCGCAGTTGCGCCAGGTCTTCGCACAGCACCAGCGCCTCGAGCGCCGCACCGGCCTGGGAAGCCTCCAGCTTGCCCTTCTGCACCAACTTGTCCCAGGTCTGCTGCAACGTGTCGCGCGCCGAGGCGAGCGCGGCCTGCGCGGTGTCGTACAGGTACACGCGCAGCCCCGCCTGGGCGGCGATCTGCGCGATGCCGCGCCCCATGGCGCCCGCCCCGACGATGCCCACGTTGTTGATTTGCTTCATCTATGTCTCCCTTCCCGGCCGTCAGGCCGTATGCGCCTTGATGGTCTCGCGCGCGATGACGAGTTGCTGGATTTGCGACGTGCCCTCGTACAGCCTGAACAAGCGCACGTCGCGGTAGAAACGTTCGACAGCATACTCGGCGATGTAGCCCGAACCGCCGTGGATCTGCACGGCACGATCGGCCACCCGCCCCACCATTTCGGTGGCGAACAGCTTGCAGCACGACGCTTCCAGCGTGGTCGGCTCGCCTCGATCGCGCTTGCGCGCCGCGTCCAGCACCATGGTGCGGGCGGCGTAGGCTTCGGTCTGGCTGTCGGCGATCATGGCCTGGATGAGCTGGAAGTCGGCGATGGGCTGTCCGAACTGCTTGCGTTCCGTAGCATAGCGGACCGACTCGGCGATGAGGCGTTCGGCCATGCCTACGCAGACGGCGGCGATGTGCAAGCGGCCCTTGTCCAGCACCCGCATCGCAGTGCGAAAGCCGTTGCCCTCCTCGCCGCCCAGCAAGGCGCTGGCCGGCACCCGGCAATCGTCGAACACGATATCGCAAGTCAGCGAACCCGCCTGGCCCATCTTGCGGTCGGGCTTGCCGAGCGTGATGCCGGGCGTGCCCGCCTCTACCAGGAAGCACGAAATCGCGCCGGCGCCGCGCCCTTCGCCGGTACGCGCCATGACCGTGTAGAGGCCGGCGATGGGGGCGTTGGTAATGAAGCGCTTGGTGCCGTTGAGGACGTAGTGCTCGCCATCGCGCCGCGCCGAGGTGCGCAGCGACAGCGCGTCGGATCCGGCATCCGGCTCGGTCAGCGCGAAGGATCCGATCAGCTCGCCGCTGGCCAGCCTGGGCAGGTAGTTCTTGCGCTGCTCGTCCGTGCCCGCCAGCACGATGGCTTGCGAGCCTATGCCGATGTTCGTTCCCGCCAGGGAACGGAACGCCGGGGAGGTACGGCCCAGCTCCATCGCGATCAGCACCTCCTCTTCCATGTTCAGGCCCAGGCCGCCGTATTCGGGGGCGATGGACAGGCCGAACAGGCCCAGCGCGCGCATCTCCTCCCGCACCTGCGGCGGGATCATGCCGGTTTCGGCAACTTCGGCCTCCAGCGGAACGAGGCGCTCGGCAACGAAGGTGCGCGTGGCATCGATGAGCATTTGCAAAGTATCGGCGTCTAACGACATGGTTGTCCCCGTGAAGTGTCCGGCTTGATGCACAGGCCGGCGGATAGAAGTTCGAAGTAGTCGAGAGCGATCTGTTCGGCCGTGCTGCCGTGGCCGGGCTTGAACCAGCGCGCCATCCAGTTGAGCAGCGACAGCACGGCGCGGCCCGAGGTCGCCACCTGACCCGCACGGAACACGCCTTCCTTCGCCCCCTGCTCCAGGATCTGGCGCAAGAGCCGTTCGTAGGCGTCGCGCAAGCGCGCGGCATCGTCCCGGTAGCTCGGGCTCATGCCGCTGAATCCCACCAGCATGGCGACGAAGCTCCAATAATTGCGCTCGAGATACGCGGCGTGAACAGTCATGAATACCCGCAGTTTGTCCACGGCGGAGGTTTCCGCCTGTACCGCGGGAAAGACTTCTGCGATCAAGCCCTCCAGCGTACGCAGGATGATGGCGTCGTAGATGTCCTGCTTGGTTGCGAAATAGTGGTAGATGGCCGGTTTGGTCATCCCGATGGCGGCAGCGAGCTCATGAATGGAGCTGTTCTCATACCCGCTTTGCGCGAAGAGCTTGGAAGCCTCGAGCAAGATGCGCTCGCGCGCGTCGGCCACCACCGGCGGGCGTCCGGGGCGGCGCTTTTTGGGAGAGGATGCCGTCGTCATCATGGCTGGGCCCGCGCTATTTATTTACCGATCGTTCGGTAAATAATAACCGCAGCATGCGCCCATGCCAAGCCCGCGCTCCCGGTTCCGCCCCGCTCGCATGGCGGGACGGCAGGCGGCTCAATCCGAAGCCTTGGGCGCTGGCAGGAAATCCTCCAGCGTCATCCCCTTCTCTTTCAACAGTGCCTCGAGCACCGGCACGAGACGCCCGAGGCTTTCCTGGACCGTTTCGCGTACCGTGTCCACCACGACCTGCGTGCTGCGCTCGATTTCGACGTTCAGCCGGTCCCCGACCGTCTTCTCTTCAAAGGTGGTGACGCGACGCGTTTCGGGAATCAGCCAGACCTCGAACCAGCCCTCGGCCCGATTGACCTCGGAAACCGTCAGGCTGGCGCCATTGATGGCGATGTACCCCTTGGCAAAAACGTACTTGCGGAAAGGCTCGGGAATCGCGATGCGCAGGACACGGTTGGTGTCGGAGGAGCGGCTCTCCAGGATGGAAGTGGAAAAATCGATGTGACCGGACAGCGGGTGCCCTCCGATCTCGGCGCCATCCTTGGCCGCCCGCTCCACGTTGACCCGCGCGCCCACGCCATATTCCGACAAGGTGGTGACGTTCAGGCTCTGGAGGATGACGTCGAACGAAGCGACGGTGGGGCTGGCAATGCCGGTTACCGTCAGGCACACACCATCCACCGACACGCTGGCGCCAATGGCCAGGTCCTCGCAGAACCCCGGGGGAAATTCGAGCGTGAACGTGCGCAAGCCCTCACGGTCTTCAATGGCGATGATCTTGGCGGTGCCCTGGACGATTCCGGTAAACACGATATCCCTCTAGCGCTCGAGGACGGCGACCCCATCCTCGCGATTAATCACAGACGAGACTTTAACGCGCCGCCGCGCCGTCCACGAGTGGCCGCCCCGCGGGAGACGCCGTTCCCGATGCGGGGGCACCAAATGTGAACAACTATCCGTCAGGCATTTGCCGACATGGCCGGCGTACCTATGATGACGCCATGGTCCCAGAAGAGCCCCTCGCACCAGGGCTCAGGAGTGCGAAGATGAAATTACCCGCTCCGTTCACCGTCGATCAACTCATAGTATTCGGTCATGCGGCGGCCGCGTTGCTGTTCGCCGGCTTTGCGCTTTGCATCTGGAATCACGCGCGCTCGCGCCGCTACCTCCTACTGTACGCCCTGGCGTTCGGCCTGTATGCCGGCGCGGCATTGCTGGCAGCACCCCAGGCGCCTGTTTTTCCGCTGCGCCTCGCCGCGGCCACCCTCTACGTGGCAAGCGTGCTCGCGCTCACCCGGGGCATGTTGGCGCGCGGCGAGGCGCAAACCGACGCCGCGCCGCTGACCGCGCTCGGCATCGGCTTGTTTGCGCTCCTGGCCTATTTCGACCTCGTCGAACGAGACGCCGCGGCCCTTGCCTACACGCTGGGCATGGGCACCGGTTCGCTGTTGCTCCTGGCCTGGATGCGGTTGAGCGCGACGCGCCCTGCCGGCCTGGAAGACCGTATCGCCCATTGGGGCCTTTTGGTCCTTATCGCGGGACACCTGCTCGGGACCGCCCTGACCGCGCGGACGGCGGGAGGCGTATTCCCCGGCGCCGGCCTCGCCCAATCCCCCGACACGATGTTGGCATCACTGGGCATGCTGGTCTTGCTCGGCGGCACGCAGCTGGCCGCGGCATGGGCTGACGTGGTGACCTCGCTCAAGCGTGAACGGATCACCGACCCCCAGACGCTGTTGCTGAACCGCCGCAACTTCGAGGAGTCCGGCTATAGCGACGTACAGCGCGATGCGGCCCGGCCCTCGGCGCTCATCCTGCTCGACCTGGATCATTTCAAGCAGATCAACGACTCATACGGGCACATGGCCGGCGACGCCGCGCTGGCCGAGGTGGGACGCATCATTCGCCAGTGCGTCCGTCACGGCGACCTGGCCTGGCGCCTCGGGGGAGACGAGTTCGCGGTCTTGATGTCGGGCGCCTCCAGCACCAGCGCCGCCCAGGCTGCCGACCGGATGCGCATGCTTCTTGCGCAGACGCGGGTGATGACTCCCCGCGGCACGTTCACCCTGACGGCGAGCTTCGGCATCGCCCAGTCCCGCATGAAGGAACCGCTCTACGACCTGTTCGCCCGCGCCGACAGGAAGCTTTACGAAGCCAAACGGCAGGGAAAGAACCGGATCGCGGCGGAAAGCACACCGGAAAAAACCTGCAGCGCGCTCGCGGAGGACGAGCGATCCCCCGAAGCCCTCACCTTGTAACGCCCAGGCAAATATCGATTGTTCACCAAAACAAGAAAGTCATTTCAAGTTTTGGAGTATTTAAAGGGATTCTTGCGCACCTATCTTCAAAGCACGGCGGTTGACCCCCAATCGCCCCGTTTCAAACACTTTGGAGAGAATGCCATGAAGACCATTGCCTACACCGCGTTGATTTCGTCTTTCCTGCTGGGTGCCGTCGCGCATGCGGACCAGAACGAGATCGGGAACGACTTTCCGCCCCCGCCCATCTCCACGACGTACGAACTGACGCGCGATCAAGTCCGTGCCGAACTGGAGCAAGCCCGGGCCAATGGCGGAATCGTCTACGCCGACGACGGCTACCCCGAGCGGGTCATCCAGTCCTCGGGGGCGCCCGTCAGCCGCGCGCAAGTACTACGCGAACTCGAGGAATACCGCACCGCCCATCGCGTCGACGGCCCGCTCGAGTATCCCCACAACCTGTAAGACTATCGTGCGAGTTTCGTCGCCGCGGCCGATACGTCCCGCAACCGGGCCGGAAAGTGGCGGCGGCGCTCGCGCGCTTTGCCGCTAGCCGGCCCAACGCTCCGCAGGCGCCCCGAGCAATCTCGACAATTCGCGTCCCTTCTCCCGCAGCGCGCGGATCTGGGCGCTGCCTGGACTCGTGTCCAGCATCGACATCGGGGCCGTAATGGTCAACCCGTACGCCACCTCGCCGTGCGTGTTCCATATCGGCACGCTCACCGCAACATAGGTAGGCAAAGTACGCAGCTCGACCACCGAATATCCTCTATCGATCACCGCCCGGCGTATGCGCCCCAGCCTGGCCTGGGCCTCGGCCTGCGTCACGGCTAGGCCGTCGGTTTCCAGCTCCCGGACCAGGACCGGCAATACCGCCGATGCAGGCAGGTACGCCGCGAAGACATGGCCGGCAGCCGTGTGCAACATTTCTACCGGCCCGTTGCGCAGGTCGAAAATGCGCCCCCTCACCGCCGCTTGATTGATCAGGATGACGGGCCCGTTACTCCAAATGACCACGGCCACGCCCAGCCCGGTTTCTTCGGCCAACTCCACGGCCGCCACGCGGACTAGCTCGAAATGGTCGACATCTCGCGCTGCCGTCATGCCAAGCGCCGCCAGGCTGGGTCCCAGCCTGTACAAGCCTCGGCCATCGCTCTTGACCATCCCGGTTCGCACGAAGCTGACGAGATAGTTATGGGCTGCGCTAGGCGCCACACCGGCCCGGGCGGCGATGTCCTTCAGCGCCACCGCCCCGGGGCCCATCTGGATCGCCACCAGGATCCGGTAACCGATCTCGATGGACTGGATGCCGCGCGGGCCCGAGGCGGGCGGAGTGAGAATGCCTGCCTGATTGGATGCCATGAATTCAAGAACCGATAAGAGGCCGACACAGAAAACGCCCAGCGTATTGCATAGCCGGTTTGACAAGCCTTTGCGGGCCCACCTATCATCAATTAAACATTATCAAATGATTCAATTATATTGAATTCTGGAGACAAGGCATGCCGCCCAGCGCGAACACGTTCAAGGCCGCCATGCGCCGCATCCCGTCCGCCGTCGCCATCGCCAGCACCTCATATGACAGAGAACGCCGGGGGTTGACCGCCACGGCAGTGTGCAGCGTGAGCGCAGAGCCGCCGCAGTTACTCGCCTGCGTCAACAAGCAAGTCCGCGCCCATGGCCACATCTAGCTGGCGGGCGGTTTCGGCGTAAATGACTTGCGTCACGACCAGGCAAGCGTGGCCTAGGCCTTCGCTGCGCCCGCCGCCGCCCCTGAAGAGAGCGGCGCATTCAGTGCCGCCTGACCGCATCACGAACATTCGTCACGACCGCTGCCCCCGCGCGCGGCCATCACCCAGGGAAATGCATGAAATTCGCAGTGTTCGATCACATGGACCGCAGCACGGTCACGCTGGCCCAGCAATATGAAGATAGGCTCGCTCTGGTCGAGGCCTACGACCGCGCCGGGTTTTACGCCTATCACGTGGCGGAACACCATTCCACGCCTCTGGGCATCGCTCCGTCGCCGAGCGTGTACCTGTCGGCAGTCGCGCAGCGTACGCGCCGATTGCGCTTTGGGCCACTGGTCTATACCCTGGGCATGCATCACCCGCTGCGGGTCATGGAAGAAATCTGCATGCTCGACCAGATGAGCGGCGGCCGCCTGGAGGTAGGTTTCGGACGGGGAATATCGCCCTATGAACTTGGCTACTACGGCGTCGACCCGGCCCACGCACAGGGTATTTATCACGAGTCATTCCAGATCATCATGCAAGGGCTCACCCAGGCCACGGTGAACTTCCAGGGCAAGTATTTCGACCTACGGGACGTGCCGGTGGAAATGCAGTGCGTGCAGCGCCCCACCCCGCCCATCTGGTACGGCGCCGGCACGCCGGGCGCCACCCAATGGACGGCGGAAAATGCCGTCAACATCGTGTGCAATGGGATGCCGGCGCAGGTTCGTGCGATCACCGATCAATATCGGGTGCACTGGGAGGCACTGGGCCACCCACCCGAAACCATCCCTTACCTGGGCGTGAGCCGTCACATCGTCGTGGCCGACACCGATGGCGAAGCACTCGAAACTGCGCGGCGCGCCTATCAGCGTTGGTATGCACACCTCATGCACTTGTGGGTCAAACACGGTACCCGGCCCCAAACGCTCTCTTTCCCCGACAATTTCGACGATGCCCAACGTGCGGGCTTGGGCATTGCCGGGTCCCCCGAGACCGTGCGGCGATGGATAGCCGCCGCCGCGGAGGAAACGGGTGTCAATTACTTCGTCTGCCGCATGGCCTTCGGGGACCTGACCCGGGAAGAATCTCTACGATCCACCCAGCTCTTTGCCGAACACATTTTGCCTGCGCTGACCGAACCCGAACCCACCTCCACGCAAGCCTGACACCATGCCCACCCTCAGCTCACAAGACCGCGCCCTGCTCGAAGCGCCCCTGCCACCGCTGCAGCAAATCCGCCTGCCTACCGGCGAGCTCATCGAATACCGGGAAGCGGGCCGGGGCGACGACGCCATCGTCCTGCTGCACGGCATAGGCTCGAGTTCGGCTGGCTACCGTGCGCCGCTAGCCGGGCTCTCGGCCCGCTGGAAAGTCGTCGCCTGGAATGCGCCGGGCTTCGGCGGCAGCACGCCGCCTGCGGCCGCCTCGCCCAGGGTGGACGACTACGTGCAATCCCTTCATGCCTTGCTGGACGCGCTCCGCCTTGCGCCAGTGCACCTAGTAGGAAGCTCATGGGGCTCGCTGATCGCCAATGCGTATGCGGCGAGCCATCCGCAGCGGGTACGGTCCGTCGTACTGTCTGCGCCGACTCGCGGCTACAGCCATCTTGAGCCCGCCGAAAAAGCCGCGCGCATTGCCGCCCGGCTCGATCCGGCCGCACGCGCCGTTGCGCCCCAGACGCGTGCGGCGCGATTCCTCGGCCCAGATCCCGACGCGCTGGTGATCGAGCGTTTCTCCCAATTAGGAGAAGCCGTTCATCCTGACGGCCTGGCCCAAGCCACCCGCATGCTATTCGACTGCGACGGCATCGCCCTGGCGGCGTCGGTCAGCGCTCCCGCCTTAATCCTGGCCGGCACGCACGACACCGTCGCTCCGGTCTCCGAACATGCCGGGCCGCTCTGCGACGCCATGCAAGAAGCCGAACTGAAAACGCTGGACGGCTGCGGCCATATCCTCAAGCTCGAAGCACCGGCGCGCTTTAACCAACACCTTGCCGACTTCTTCCAACAAACTTAGAACGACACGGAGACTACCGATGAAACCGCGCCTGCTTCACTTGGCCTGGGCCTTCGCCATGGCCGTCAGCCCTGCCGCTATCGCCCAGTCCTGGCCCGAAAAGCCCGTGCGCATTATCCTGCCCGGCCCGCCCGGAAGCAGTCCCGACCGCATCACCCGGTTGCTGGCCGAGCAACTGAACAAGAAATGGAAACAACCCGTCGTCGTCGAAAACCGGCCGGGCGGGACGACCCGGATCGGCGCCGAAATCGTGGCGCGCGCGGCACCGGACGGCTACACGCTGCTCTCGACTTTCGTGTCGCACGGGATGGTGAAACTGCTTTACCCCGAAACGCCGTACGACCCCATCACCGACTTTGCACCGGTCGTGCAGCTCGTCGATACAGAAACGACGTTGGTAGTGCGCTCGGACTCCCCGTACAAAACGCTCCAAGAAATGATCGAGGGGGTGAAAAAACGAGGGCGGCCACTGGGGATCGGCAACTTCGGCACGGGCTCCAGCTTCCATTTCTATAGCCTCATCCTCGGCCAAGGCGCAGGCATCGACGTCTTGCCGGTTCCCTACAAGGGAGAAGCGCTGTCGCTCTCGGACATGATCGGCGGGCACGTGGAGGCGAGCTTCAACTCGGTGGGAACAGCCATTCCGCACATCCGAGAGGGCCGTGTCCGGGCGCTCGCCGTGCTGGCACCCAAGCGCTCGCGCGTATTGCCGGACGTGCCGACCTTCCTGGAGCTGGGCTTTCCGCGCCTGCGCGCGGGAGGCTGGTTCGGCGTCCTCGCCCCCGCGGGTACACCCAAGCCGGTCATCGACAAAATCCGGACGGACATCCAGTCCATCCTGCGCGAACCCGATGTCACCAAATGGCTGCGCGACCAGGGGTTGGAACCCACGTTCGAAAGCTCCGAAGCGTTCGGCGAATCGATGAAGCGCGAGGCCGTCGAATGGGAAAAACTGATCAAGGAATTTAAAATCTCGGTCAATTGACGACACGCTTGCCGACCGGCGGCGGGCCGCCTCACCCTCCCGCTGCCGGGGCGCTGCGAACCATCGGGGTAGCGCGCCGCGGCAAGCGCATCGACATCGCCGCCGCCGCAACGAGCAACGCACCTGCGGCACCGAACGAAATCCAGTGCGTCCCGAAGGTTTCGTAGCCCCAGCCACCCAGCCACGAACTGATCATGCCGCCGACTTGATGGCCCAGGTAGGTCAGCCCGTACAACACCCCGACTAGGCGCACGCCATATATGTCGGCGAGGATGGCCGACGACAGCGCAATGCTGCCCGCCCAGACGATCCCGCCGATGGTCGACGCTGCGTACAGTTCCCAATGCGCGCCGACCATCACCAATGCAAAAAATCCCAAGCCCCGCACGAGATAAATCGTGGCGAGCAGATCCCGCCGCGGCAGCACGTCGGCCAAGCGCCCCAACACCAGAGTACTGAACATGGCCACTGCGCCGATGAGCCCTATGCCCAGTGAGCTCGTCATCGCGTCGAAACCATGATCCATCAGCATGGGCACGCCGTGCGAACCAAGCAGATTCATGCTGAAGCCACAAGCGAACAATCCGATCGCCACCTGCCAGAACGGCGCCGTACGCACCGCGTCGGCGACCCGCAGGGCGGGCGCCGCCTGGGTGGCGTGCGATGCCGCCGCCGTGCGCGCCGCGACGTCTTCGGGGCGCAGGTCGGCATGGGCGGGTGCATTGTCGCGGAATACGAACAACGCAGCAGGCAAGGTAAACAACGCAAACGCCCCCGCGTACGCCACTAGGGCCGCGCGCCAGCCCAACCATGCGATCAGCGAAGTGAAAACCGGCGTCATCAGGGCGATGCCAGCCATCGACCCGGTGGAAAGGAAAAATAGCGCCATGCCGCGCTGGCGCGTGAACCAGCGGGTCAGTATGGGCGTGAGCGCGACCGGGCTGGTCAACCCCAACCCCAACGACTGCCCCACCCCGAAAGCCAGGAAAAACGCCAGAGGATCGCGCACCCAAACGGTCGCGAGGGTGGACAACACCACGACTGCCATCCCGAGCAGCAATACGAAACGCGTCCCGCGCGTGCCGACCAAATAGCCGGCGAGCGGCATGGCCAAGCCATAACAGAGCATGCCCACCGCCACGATCCCCGCCAACATGCTCCGGCTGAATCCGAGGTCGTCGATGATGGGTAGGAAAAAGGGCCCGATGCTCATGCGCATGCCGACCGTCAACAAAGTCATCACCGTCGCTGCAGCCACGATGGTCCAACCGAAATACCAATTGCCTATGCGACGCACGGCCAGATCCCCTCTCGTTCCGAAGTTCTTGTAGTTCCGGACGCGCATGGGTGGGCGCCCTTCGGCAAAGAATACCCGATCCTGCCGGCGCTCCCCGTCTCGGCAACCTCTGGCGCCCCGCCCGAAAAGGCCGTGCTGCCGAGGCCGATGATGGGCGCAGACGGAGCGAAGCCAGGGCGTGTCGCGAACACATTTGCTTTTTCAATAAACAGTATTTTCCCCATTGCATTGCGCTATTCGAACCGACTCCCTATCGTGCGGGGCACCCCTAGCAATCCACATCAGGAGACCCCGACAAGCCTTGACCCGAACGTTTTTTCGTATTCGTGCAACGCGTCCACATATGACTAGAGTAGACGGAGACCCCACATGCATCGCCCTTCCCCCAGCTTGACCCATCGCCGCCTTTGGGCGGCCGCCGCCGTTTTACTGGCCGCGCCCGTAGCGGCTCAGCAGGCCTACCCCAACCGCCCCGTCACCATGATCAGCTCATTCTCGGTCGGCAGCGGACCGGATACCGTGCTGCGCCTGGTTGCCGAAAAGCTGGGCGGCATGTGGGGCCAACGCGTCGTCGTCGAGAACAGGCCCGGCGGGGCAGGTTTCATCGCCATCGATGGTTTTCGCCGTGCTGCACCTGACGGCCATACGTTGCTGCAGCTCGACAGCGAACAGCTGGCCGCCCTGCCCTTGCTCTACAAACAGCGCAATTACGACCCCGACGCGATATTCGAATACACCGCCGGCCTTTTCAGAACCTTCTTCATGGTCTCGACCGCATCCGGCAGCCCGTGGCGCAGCGTCGCAGACCTGATCGCCGCGGCGCGCCGGGAACCGGGCTCGGTGACCTATGGATCGTGGGGCATAGGCAGCCCGGGCCACCTGGGCGGCGTGGCCCTGGAATCGGCCACCCAGGTCAAGATGTTGCACGTGCCTTATAAAGAAACACCCCAACTCTTCGCATCGGTCGGCAACGGGGACGTAGCCTGGAGCTTCGCAACCCTGGCATCGAGCCAGGGTGCCTACCAGGCAGGCAAGATACGATATCTCGCGGTGGCTGCGCCCAAGCGCATCTCACAGTTTCCTGACGTTCCCACAGTCTCCGAAAGCGGCGGCCCGGCAGGACTCGAAGTGAGCTCGTTCGCCGCCATACTCGCGCCCAAAGGCACGCCGCAAAGCATCGTTGACAAGATCAATGCCGACATCAACAAGGTGCTGGGCGACCCAGCGATCCAGGCGCGCTTTGCGACCTTCGCGTTCGAGCCTACCCCGTGGACACCCGCCGAAATCAAGAGCGAGGTCAAGAACAAGTTCGACGTGTACCGCCAGTCGATCGAGAAGGCGAACATCCGTCTCGACTGACGCATAGGAAAACGGGCCGCATCGCGGCCCGTTTCAACTCCCCTGACGTCAGCTCAGCTGTTCCCGCCAGATGTCCAGGCTTTGCTGCGCGGGACGATCCGAAAAGCTGAACAATACGACTTCGCTCTCGGCCCGCAACGAATACGGCATCCAGGAGGGACACACGAAAATGTCCTTGGGCCCGAATCTCAAGGTCTTTCCCGCAATCTCGCACACCCCGCGCCCCTCGCGCACGGCGTAGACCGTCGCATCGGTCGACCGGTACGGCCGGCCCTCGAAACCCGCCGGCAAGTACTGCAGGAACGTGCCCATGGTGGGCATGGGCCATCCTCCGGTAGCGGGATTGACGTACTGCATCTTGTGTCCCCAGCAAGGATGTGGTGCGCGCGTGCGGGAGAGTTTTTCCACGGCTTCCCGGCTTCGATCATAGGGAAACCACCACAAGGGCGACGTTTTCGTGGCCGGCCGGTACTCCACCGGCTTCATGGACACGCCGAACTCGGCCAGATTCACCGTCCCATCGGCGCTGGGGTCGGACCGCGGCGCCTCGTCGCCATCTTCGCGAAACTGCGCATCGAACAGCTCGACGATGGGAACGTCCAGGCCGTCGAGCCAGACGACGGGCGAATCCGACGGATTGCCATGCTCGTGGAAAGACCAGGAAGGCGTAATGATGAAATCGCCTTCCGACATCGAGATCCGCCGCCCGTCCACGGCGGTATAGGCGCCATGCCCGTGCATGATGAACCGCATTGCCGACTGGGAGTGACGGTGCGGCGGAGCGACTTCGCCGGGAAGGATCAGTTGCAACCCGGCGTACAGGCTGTGCGTGATCCGGGATTGCCCCCGCAGCCCCGGATTTTCCAGCACCAAGACGCGCCGCTCGGCTTCTTCGGCGCTAATCAGTTCGCCCGAGCGCTGGAGGAAAGGCCACATGGCGTCCCAGCTCCAGAGATGCGGCACGCACGGCGTGGCCGGCGTCTTCGGCACCAACGCGTGCAAGACCTCCCAGAGCGGCGTGCAACTGCTGCCATCGATCAATTCGTAGAAAGCCTGGCGCTGGCTCTTGGAAGCTTCATTCATTGCGGGATTTCCTTCCGGTCGTACATCCACGCCATGCTGTCGGCGGTCTGTTCAATCGTTCGCGACTTCAGGAATGCGTTGCGCAGGTCCCGCGTTGCCCCGGCCGCGTGATAAGCATGGCCATACAGGCGGGCCGTCAACTGCACGCGGGTCGTGCGCAAATAACGCGCCTGCTGGTATTCGAGGAAAGCCCGCGGCAAGTCGTCCGGCTGCGCTGCCACCCGCTTGGCGAGGCACACGGCGTCTTCCATCGCCATACATGCGCCCTGGGCCAAGTACTGCAGCATGGGATGCGCAGCATCGCCCAACAAAGTGGTGCGTCCTTGACTCCAATGGTTGACCGGCTCCCGGTCGCACAACACCCACATGCGCCACGACTCGATCTTGGCGAGCATGTTCAGGACGTGGGGATGCGCCCCCTGGAACCTCAAGTGCAGCTCTTCGGGATCGCCATAGGTATCCCACCCGTCTTCATAACGATCGCTATGGAAGACCGCCACCAAGTTGAACAGCTTGCCGCCGCGCAGCGGGTAATGCACCAAGTGGTACTTGGGCCCCATCCACAAGACCATGGCGTTCAGCCGGTTCTCGAGAGGCACGTCCTCAGTGCGGAGCACGGCGCGGTAGGCGATGTGGCCGGACACCCGGGGCTTGCCGTCTCCCACGATGGATTCTCGGACGGTCGACCAGAGCCCGTCGGCGCCGATCAAGCCGTCGCCCTCGTACGCCTCGCCGCTGGCCGTCGTCACGCGCACCGACCCACGGTTGTCCCCGAAGCCGACGATTTGCGTCGCGGCATGCAGGTGGACCCGGCCCGTCTCCCGGCAGGCGTCCAACAGGACGCGGTGCAGGTCCGCACGGTGAATCAGTCCGTACGGCTTGCCGAACCGCCGCGGGAAAAGCTCGCTCACTGGCAGGTGCACCACCCGCTCACCGGAAACGGCATCCATTGCGATGATGTCGTCGGGGAAGGCCGCAAGCTCATTGACTGCTTCGGTCACACCCAGCTCATCGAAGGTGTAAAACGCGTTCGGCCCCAGCTGTATGCCTGCGCCGATTTCCTTGAACTCGGCAGCCTGCTCGAATACGTGCACCTCGCGGCCCCGCTGAGAGAGCGCCAACGCCGACGCCAAACCGCCAATACCGCCGCCCACCACCAACAACGGCTGTCTGCTATTGCTCATGTCTCCTCCCTCCACTTATGCCGCACGGACCTGCACCCGCATGCCGCCCAGGCCGTCGACCGACACGTCGATGACGTCGCCCGGGTGCACCGGCCCGACACCCTCAGGCGTACCCGTGTAGATCAAGTCTCCGGGATGCAACGTATAGAACGACGATGCCATCTCGATCAATTCCGGTATGCCCAACACCAGGTCGCGGGTGTTGGCCTGCTGGCGAAGCTCGCCGTTCACCGTGAGGCGGAACCCCAGCTCGCCGGGCGAAGACACCGCGTCCGCAGTCGTCAGCCACGGCCCCAGCACGGAATAGGTATCGATGGACTTGCGGAAGCTGCGCTCCTCCGGCCCACGCGTGGTCATGTCGAGCCCGACGCAATAGCCAGCGACGTACTCGTACGCGCGAGCGGCCGGAATGTCCCGCCCTTTCTTTCCGATCACCACGACCACTTCGGCCTCGTGATCGTTACGGCGGTTCAGGTGCTTGAGCGCGACCCCCTCAGACTGGCCGACCAGGGAGCTCGTCGCCTTTAAGAACACGCCCACCCGCTGGATTTCGCCCACCTGGTTGCGGTGGTGGATCTCCGCATCCTCCCGGGCTTCGGCCAGGTGCTTCAGATAATTGACCGGCGCCGCAATGATTTTCCCTGGGCTTGCGACCGGCGCCAGCAAAGAGACCTCCTCCAGCGCGAGCGTCTTCGCGGCCGGCAACAGCTCCGTCGCCCTCGCCACAACCTCCTTCAAGTTCGCAATCAGCGGGTCAAAACACGGAAGCGGGTAGCGATATGCCGGAAGTACGTCCAAAGCTTCGGTCACGTCCTTGACCTGACCGCCTTGGACGATTCCCAGTCGGCCTTCGTTGAAACGGCACAATTGCATCGATGTCTCCCAGAGTGCGTGAAGTACGGGCACTTTAGGGTTGGCATGATATTGCGTCAATTATCAGTGCCATATATAGTCCATTAATAAATACAAATATTGGCCATGAGCAAACTAGACCTAAAAGACTTGGCGCTCCTGGACGAACTCGCGAAGACCGGGGCCGTATCCGCCACCGCCGTCGCACTAGGCCTGAGCCAACCCTCCGTCAGCATCCGCCTGGGGAGGCTGCGCCAGCACTTCCGCGACCCGCTGTTCGTGCGCACGTCCAACGGCATGCAACCCACGCCGCGCGCCGCCGCACTGGTTCCTGCCGTCCAGGCAGCACTCGCGTTATTCAACGGGACTGCAGGCCAAGAGCCGGAGTTCGACCCGGCCACGTCCGACCGGACGTTCAGGATCTGCATGACCAATACCGGTCAAATGGTGGTGCTGCCGAAATTGCTCAACCGCCTCAGCCAGGTTGCCCCCAACATTCGCATCGAAGTCAGGGACCTGGACGACGACACCCCGCGGAAACTCGAAACAGGCGAAGCGTCGCTGGCCATGGGCTTTACGCTCAACATGCAGGCAGGCTTCCACCAGCAGAAACTGTTCAGCGAGCATTACGTTTGCCTGATGCGCAGCGGACATCCGCGCATCCGGAACAAACTCACGCGCGAACAATTCGTCAACGAAAAGCACGTGGCCGTCATAACATCCGGCACCGCGCATTGGATGCTGGACAAAGCCATTGAGGAAGCCGGCGTCACCCGCCAGATTGCGCTATGGGTCCCTTCCTTCCTGGGCCTGGAAGAGATCATTGCCAAGACCGACTTCATCGCCCTCGCCCCCGTCCACCTTGCCCAGATCATCGCCGCGCACGGCACGATCAAGTTCCTGGAAGTGCCCATTGCTTTGCCCTCCTACCTCGTGCGCCAATACTGGCACGACCGCTATCACCGGGATGCCGGGTGCCGCTGGCTGCGGTCGGTAGTGGTGGATCTGTTCAGGAATTGATGGCGCGAGTCCGGCCGTCGATGTGACCGCCTGGAGACAGCCTCCCTCGCGCTTGCCCAACCGTGCCGCGATCCAGTAGCCTGTCCATGGCACTCCCGCCAACCCCAGGAGCGAAGATGGACACGGACAACATCTACGAAGCCCTTCGTGTCAGCCATGACATCCAACGCAAGCTTTGCCGACGCTTGCTCCGTGCATCACCGCAAGGCGGGAAGCGACAGGAAATCTACGCCGAACTCAAGATCGAACTCGCCGCCCATGCGGCTGCCGAAGAGCGCTATTTGTACGCTCCGATCTTGATGGATGACATGGGGCTCAACTCATCGCGCCATGCATTGGCCGAGCACCACGAAATCGATGAGCTCGTCGAAAAACTAGGCAAGGCGGAAGCAACCGGCGGAGAGTGGCTCGCCGCCGCCAAGAAATTGTCCGAAGAGGTTCATCATCACCTGAAGGAGGAAGAAAGAAAGTTTTTCCAAGTCTCGGGGAAGATCCTGACCGAAACCCAAAAATCCCGCCTCGCCCGACAGTACAACAAGGATTATGAACGGATGAAGGTCGTGCTGAGGGGGTGAGCCTTGGCTGGCCTCAACGCCATACCTTAGAAATCCATGGAAAACACAATGGTTCGAAAATCGTCGAGGCGGGGCGCTGCGCGCCTATGCCGAGACGCCATCTGTGCGGTGTTGCTTGCAGGTTCTAATCTCTCCAGTGCAGCCTCCACCGACTCCGCGCCTGTTTACGACCCGGAGTACCAGCAGGTCATCCTCAAGCACCAGGCCAAGAAATTCTCCGACCAACAGCTGCGCGATTTATGGGCAAAGGCAGGAGCGGAACGGGAAGCCTTGTTGAAGGAATCCCAGAGGGAGCACGACGAGTATTGGGCAACGCGAAAGAAAACCCTCAGCCTCTGCAAAGACGTCGCCTTCGAGACCAAAAACCCAGGGACGTGCAAACGCGCGACCATCACCCCGATCGGAATCAGCCTAGGCCCCACCGCTCCTCCTCAGCAACTCCTGTATGAGCGCTATGTCATGGGTGAATGCGGACGGGTGGGCATCGCGAGAGCAAAAGAGCTAGGCTGCTTTCCGGCCGGGTATGAGCCCAGGATAGTTAAACCGTAACCATCATCCACCTGACCCCTTCCCCTAGGTTGTTGGGGTTTCGCCACCGCCACAATCACCGGAACGGTACGACTGCTCATTCAGGCCACAAGCGCCGCGCAGGTCGTGCCGACCGATGGAGTGTGCGCCACTCGCCCTACGTTTACCTCGAACCGCCTCGGTAGGTCGCTACTTGCGCGTGGATTTTCTGCACATCCTCGCCCGCCTTGTCGCGTGCCTTTTTCATGCCATCGAGGGCGCCCCCGAGCACAAGACCTTCTCGTTCGTCGCCCTCGTTCAGTTGAGAAATCGCCTCTAAGAACTGAAGCGACTGTTGCAACCTATGAAGAAAATTCAACGCCGGACGGGCAATCACTGCATACGGAAGCTCATGAAAAGGAATGCGCATCATCGTTTCTTCTGCAACACGCATGGGCCGCACCCTGAGATGAGCTTCATGAATGCGATTAGCTAGCGACTCCTCGCCCTCTATTGCGTCGACCGCCTTGCAAATAGCTCCATGGAAAACATCAATCATTTCCCCTGCGGCGCGAAGTTGCATCACGCGTTCTTCAGCGGCCTGCTTCCGTCGCGCTTCAGTTTGCTGACGAGCTATTCTTCCGGCCCAATATATTGCAGCAATGGAGCCAACGGCCTGAATCCAGGCAGCCGCGGTGTTTGCCGCTTCCCTATGCCACCCAAACACAGCCGACCAAACGGCGACCAGCGCCGCTCCCCCGACGACATAGGCCATGCCGATAATGAAACGATCCATACGCCACCCCCGGCGGGGATCGTATTTCATGGTCGGTGCCCTGTCATGAGGGAACACCCCATCCTGCTCAGCGCCGGATGGGCTGAGCGATCCTCGACGGCAGGCGGGGGGCGAGGACTTCAGGGTGCACGGCCGGCGCCACACGCGGGCGAGCTGGCGCGTGGATGCTGGAACTCCCCCTGGTGAGGCTGAAGGAAGCGGAGGGTGGGAGACGATAGAGATGGTGCGGAAGTATGCCCATCTCGCGAGAGAGTTACCTGGCCACGCACGCAAACGTGGTCACGTCTCGTCCACGGCAGGCCAGATCAATGGCAGTGGAAACAAAAACGCCGCCTGGCCGGGCGGCGTAATTGCCTGATTTTTTTAGTAAAACTGGCGGAGAGGGTGGGATTCGAACCCACGGTACGGGGAAACCGTACGCCTGATTTCGAGTCAGGTACATTCGACCACTCTGCCACCTCTCCGTGCACCTTAGGGCGCTTGCCTGGGTCGTGGCGAACCAGACAACAGCCCTAAACTATAGCACGAAACAGGGTGGTTTGTCTCCGCAAGGCTAATCCGTGATCTTTTTGTATACCGTCAGCCCCAAGACCAGGAAGATCACGAAAAGGATGAGGAACAAGAAGAACAGGAACTTGGCGATGGCGGCCGCGCCCGCGGCGATGCCGGTGAATCCGAACAGCGCCGCAATGATCGAAATGACGAAAAATATCAATGCCCACTTCAGCATGGCTAGCTCCTCCCGGGGGTGAACATGCATCTACCCTAGCCTAGGCGTTAGCGGGCCGCGCGCCGCGATTGTTACGGAGTGAGTCGCTCCAAGCCGCCCATGTACGGCCGCAGTGCCTGGGGCACGACGATGCTGCCGTCGGCCTGTTGATAGTTTTCCAGCACGGCCACCAAGGCTCTCCCTACTGCGAGGCCCGAACCGTTGAGCGTATGCACGAGTTCCGGTTTGCCCTGGGCGTTGCGGAAGCGCGCCTGCAGGCGCCGAGCCTGGAAGGCTTCACAATTGGACACTGAGGAAATCTCGCGATACGTGCCCTGGGCCGGGAGCCAGACTTCGAGGTCGTACGTCTTGGCGGCGCCGAATCCCATGTCGCCAGTGCACAGCAGCACCACGCGATACGGAAGTTCCAGTTTGCGCAAGACGTTCTCCGCGTGGCCAACCATTTCTTCCAGCGCCTCGTAAGAGCGCTCGGGATGAACGATTTGCACCATCTCGACTTTGTCGAACTGGTGCTGGCGAATCATGCCCCGCGTATCGCGACCGGCGCTACCCGCCTCCGAGCGGAAGCACGGCGTATGGGCGGTCAGTTTGATGGGTAGCGCATCGGCGCTGAGAATCTCGCCGCGGACCGTGTTGGTGAGCGTGATCTCGGACGTCGAGATGAGATAAAGCTCTTCCCGAGGTACCGGATTGCCGTTTTCGTCGACCGACTCGCCGCCTTTCGTGACCCAGAACATGTCGTCCTTGAATTTGGGCAGTTGGCCGGTGCCCACCAAAGTTGCCGTATTAACGATGTACGGCGTATAGCATTCGGTGTAGCCGTGCTCGCCCGTCTGGACGTCCAGCATGAACTGCGCAAGCGCGCGATGCAGCCGTGCGATGGGGCCGCGCATGAGCGTGAAACGCGAGCCGGACAATTTGACCGCGGTTTCGAAATCCAAGCCCAATGGTTCGCCCAGCGCCACGTGATCCTTGGGTTCGAAGGGCAACGGCGCCGGATCGGCACCGGTGGGGCTCCAGCGACGCACTTCGACGTTGTCGTCGCTGGATGCGCCGTTCGGGACGCTGGCGTGTGGCAGGTTGGGAACGGCGAGCAGCAGCGCCTGCATGTGGCGCTGGATGTTCGCGAGCTCTTCCTCCAGCGCTTTCAGGCGGGCCGGAATGGCCTGCGATTCGGCCAGCACGGCGGACGCGTCCTCGCCCTTGGCCTTGAGCATGCCGATCTGCTTGGCGAGCATATTGCGCCGTGCCTGCAGGTTTTCCGTCTCCGTCTGCACCGACTTGCGCCGCGACTCGAGCGAGTTGAAACCATCGAGGTCTAGCGTGTAGCCCCGGTCTTTGAGCCGGGCGGCCACTGCCTGGATGTCTTTGCGCAGCAGAGCGATATCGAGCATGGGAAAAGCCGTGGTGAGAAAATAAGGGGGATGACGCCGCCTGGGGGCGCAGCCCCCGGCGATGAATCTTTCATTTTAGCCTCCCCGGAAACGCTCAGCCCATGGACGCCAAGGCCGCAGGCTGGGACCCAGTGCCGGAGCCCTTTCCGAACGCGTCAACCCTTCTTCGCTTCCTTGTCCAGTTCGCGCAGGAAAGCGAGCTTCTGGGCGATCTTGGCTTCCAGCCCGCGGTCGGTCGGTTGATAGAACGTGGCCCGCACGCCCTCGGGGAAGTAGTCGACGCCCGCCGCATAGGCATGTGGCTCGTCGTGCGGATAGCGGTACTGCTTGCCGTGGCCCAATTGCTTGAGCAGTTTGGTGGGCGCGTTGCGCAGGTGGATGGGAACCGGCGCGGTACCGTGCTCGGCCACGAAACGCCGCGCTGCGTTGTAGGCGGTATAGACCGCGTTGGATTTCGCCGCGCATGCCAGGTAGACGACGGCCTGCGCGAGCGCCAGTTCGCCTTCAGGCGACCCTAGGCGCTCATAGACTTCGGCCCCTGCCCTGGCGATGTCCAGCGCACGCGGATCGGCCAAGCCCACGTCTTCGACGGCCATGCGGATGATGCGGCGGGCGAGGTAGCGGGGATCCGCGCCCCCGTCGAGCATGCGGCAGAACCAGTACAGCGCTGCATCGGGGTCCGAACCGCGCACGGATTTGTGCAAGGCGCTGATCTGGTCGTAGAACGCGTCGCCGCCTTTGTCGAAGCGGCGCAGGTTTTGCGAAAGCGCCGTCTCCAGCCATTCCGTGTCGACCTTGGTGCGTCCTGCCCCACGCGCCGACTCTGCCACCACTTCGACGGCATTGATGGCGCGGCGCGCATCGCCGTCGGCCCACGCCGCCAGCTGCTGCTGCGACGCTTCGTCGAACTCGACGTCGCCCAGCATGGCGATGGCTTTGGCGATCAGCAGCCTAAGCTCGTCGGCACTGAGCGACTGCAGCACGTAGACCCGCGCCCGCGACAGCAGGGCCGAATTGACCTCGAACGAGGGATTCTCCGTCGTCGCACCGATGAAGGTGAAAAGCCCGCTCTCCACGTATGGCAGGAAAGCGTCCTGCTGGGCCTTGTTGAAGCGGTGGACCTCGTCGACGAACAGGATGGTGCGGCGCCCCTTCTGCTGGGCCGCCTGCGCCGCGACGACCGCATCGCGGATGTCTTTGACACCGCCCAGGACCGCGGATATGGCGATGAACTGGGCATCGAAGGCATGGGCCATCAAGCGCGCGAGCGTGGTCTTGCCCACGCCCGGCGGCCCCCAAAATATCATCGAATGCGGCCGCCCCGACTGGAAAGCCACGCGCAGCGGCTTGCCAGGCCCCAGAAGATGGCTCTGCCCGACCACCTCGTCCAGGGAACGCGGCCGCAAGCGCTCGGCCAACGGCGCGGATGCGCCGGGGGCCGATGCGGAAGAAGCGTCGTCTGGAAAAAGATCGGACATGCGCCGCTCCGATCAGCGTTGGCCGGCTGGCTGTCCGTCCATGCGCACTACGTCCGCGCCGGGCGGCGGCGTGAAACGGAAGGCGTCTTGCGGCAAGGGAGGATTGCGCTCAATGCCGCTGAAGGTGATGGCCGTAGTTTGGCCGAATGCGTCATGCAGTTCCAGCCGCACGGGCAGGCCGCCCTGGAAGGCGATGTCCATGCGCGAGAAGCCGGCGTCCGGACTTTTCGGGGTGGCGCGCAACCATTGCAGTCCATCGCGCTCGGGCTGCTCGACGAGCTCGAAGGATTGCTCGAGCGAGCCCGAGCCGAACAGGATCTGCGCGGGCGATGACCCGATGACCTCGCCAACCGGGCGCACGGTGACCTGGTTCAGGTCCGGATCGTATTGATACAACTGCTTGCCGTCCGAGACGATTAACTGTTCATAGGGCTTGGCGACTTCCCAGCGGAAGCGCCCGGGGCGCTGGAAGGAAAACACGCCGGACTGCACGGGCGCGGCCTGACCGGATGCCCCGCGCGTGACTTGGGAAAACTGGCCGCGAGCGGCCTGGGTGTTGCCCGCGAACGCCCGCAGCTGGTCGATGGCCCCCGCGCAGGCGAGTGTCGGGGCGGCCAGCAGTACAGCCAAGCCCGCCCCCGCGAAGAAACGCGCGAACCGGACGGCGGTATGGGGAAAAGGTGTCATGTAGGATTCTCCGTAGCGCAGCGCGGCGGGCATGACCGCTATTCGCCCTGGCTGGCGGGCACGAGGATCTCGCGGTTGCCGTTGGACTGCATCGCCGACACCATGCCCGAACGCTCCATTTGCTCGAGTAAGCGGGCGGCACGGTTGTAACCGATGCGCAAATGGCGCTGCACCAGCGAAATGGAAGCACGGCGATGCTTGAGCACCACCTCCACCGCCTGGTCATACATGGGGTCGGATTCGGAGTCCCCCATGCCGGTCACGCTGCCGAGCCCATCGCCGGTCTCGCCCTCGATGGCGCCCTCCAGGATGCCGTCCTCGTAGTTGGGTTCGCCCTGGGCCTTCAACTGCTCGACCACCCGATGGACTTCGTCGTCGGTCACGAAGGCGCCGTGGACCCGCGCCGGCAGCCCGGACCCCGGCGGCATGTAGAGCATGTCGCCCTGCCCCAGCAGCGCCTCGGCGCCCATCTGGTCCAGGATGGTGCGCGAATCCACCTTGGAGGACACCTGGAACGAGATGCGGGTGGGGATGTTGGCCTTGATCAGGCCGGTGATCACGTCCACGCTGGGCCGCTGGGTCGCCAGGATCAGGTGGATGCCGGCCGCGCGGGCCTTCTGCGCAAGCCGGGCAATGAGTTCTTCGATCTTCTTGCCCACCACCATCATCAGGTCGGCCAGCTCGTCGATGATGACCACCACCATGGGCAGCGGCTGCAGCGGCTCGGGGGAGTCGGGCGTGAGCGAGAACGGGTTCGGTATGGGCTCCTCGCGCTTGATGGCGTCGTGGATCTTGGCGTTGTAGCCGGCCAGGTTGCGCACGCCCAGCTTGCTCATCAGCCGGTAGCGCTTGTCCATTTCCGCCACGCACCAGTTCAGCGCGTTCGCCGCCTGCCGCATGTCGGTGACGACCGGCGCCAGCAGGTGCGGGATGCCCTCGTAGACGCTCATCTCGAGCATCTTCGGGTCGATCAGGATCAGCCGCACCTGGGACGGATCCGCCTTGTACAGCAGCGACAGGATCATCGCGTTGATGCCGACCGACTTGCCCGAACCCGTGGTGCCCGCGACCAGCAGGTGCGGCATCTTGGCGAGGTCAGCCACGACCGGCTTGCCGGCGATGTCCTTGCCCAGCGCCATGGTGAGCACCGACGAACTGCCGTGATAGGTCTGCGACCCCAGAATTTCTGACAGCTTCACGGTCTGGCGCCGCATGTTGGGCAGCTCCAGGCCCATCAGATTCTTGCCCGGTATGGTTTCCACCACCCGGATGCTGACCAGGCTGAGCGCCCGCGCGAGGTCTTTCGCGAGATTCACGATCTGGCTGCCCTTGACGCCGACGGCGGGCTCGATCTCGTAGCGCGTGACCACCGGCCCGGGCTGCGCGGTGACTACCGACACCTGGACGCCGAAATCCGCGAGCTTCTTCTCGATCAGGCGCGACGTGAATTCCAGGGTCTCGGTGGAGACGGTCTCCTGGCTGGCCGGCGGCGGGTCGAGCAGGCTCAGGGGAGGCAGCTGGCCGTCGCTCATTTCGGCGAACAGGATCTGCTGCTTTTCCTTCTCCACCCGCTCGGACTTGGGCACGACGGTGACCGCCGGCTCGATCCGCACCGGCTGCTCGTGAACCAGCTTCTCCTGCTTGGCGACCACGACCTCGGCCCGCGCCTGCACCGCGACCTCCCCCACCCGGCGGTCTTCGCGCGCCTGCCAGGCGTTCTTCAGGCGGCGGATGCTCCATTCCAGCCACGAGCCGACCCGCTCGGCCACCACCAGCCACGAAAACCCGAAGAACAGGCTGGCGCCGATGGCGAACAGCACGAGCAGCAGCAGCGTACCGCCGGTGTAGCCGAACGCGGAGGCGGCATACTTGGCGATGGTTTCGCCTATCATGCCGCCGCTGCCATGCGGCAAGGATTCGCCCAGCGAGCGCAGGCGCAGCGCCTCCAGGCCCACCGAACCGATCATCAGGGCGCCGAATCCCAGCCCCTGTTCCCAGCGCACGCGCTGCGGCACATCGGCTTCGGTGCCGCCGCGCAGGAATTGATTGGCCAGGCGCAGGTAGCTGGCATACACCCGCTGCAGCAGCAAGACCACCAGCCACCAGGCCGACGCGCCGATCAGGAACAGGATCAGGTCGGCCAGCCAGGCGCCGAAACGACCGCCGCTGTTGTGGACGCGGTCGATCTGCACCGCATGCGACCAGCCTGGATCGCCCGAGTTGTAGGTAGCCAGCACCAGGGTCAGGTAAACGGCCAGTGCGGCGAACAGGATCCAGCGCGCCTCGCGGAAAAGGCGCGACAGGCGGCCGGGCAAGGCGCTGGCGGAATTGCCGGCGGGTTGCGAATTGCGGGTATTCCCCGCGGTAGCGGTACGTGCCATAGGCTGATTATAAGTGTGCCGCGTCCGGTCCTGCCCCGCTACCCTATCGTTACGATAGAAAAACTCAAGCACATTGCAACAAGCCGAAAAATATAATGGCCTCCCTACGCGCCGACGCGCGCCCAGCATGGTGAGCCCCAGCCGCTGCGCGGCAGCCGCCCGAGGGGGCCTGGGCCCGCCTTGGGGCGGCCCGGCGCCGGGCCCCCGGGGTTGAAAACGGGGAATACCGGGATCACCTATGATGATGGTTGCGAATCGGCGCTGGGCGCCATGAACATGTTGAAACTATGAGCCAAGACAAACACGCGAAAGTCCTCATCCTCGGATCGGGGCCGGCCGGCTACACCGCCGCCGTCTACGCCGCCCGGGCCAATCTGTCGCCCATGCTGATCACGGGAGTGGAGCAAGGCGGCCAGCTCATGACCACCACCGAGGTGGACAACTGGCCCGCCGACGTCAACGGCGTGCAAGGCCCGGAACTGATGCAGCGCTTCCAGCAGCATGCCGAGCGCTTCAATACCGAGATCGTCTTCGACCACATCCATACCGCCCACCTCGGCCAGCGCCCGTTCAAGCTCGAAGGCGACTCCGGCACCTACACCTGCGACGCCCTCATCATCGCGACCGGCGCGTCGGCCAAGTACCTGGGCCTGCCCTCGGAAGAAAGCTACAAGGGCCGGGGCGTGTCCGGCTGCGCCACGTGCGACGGTTTCTTCTACAAGAACCAGGATGTCGCCGTGGTGGGCGGCGGCAACACGGCCGTCGAAGAAGCCCTGTACCTGGCCAATATCTGCAAGACGGTCACGCTCATCCATCGCCGCGATAAATTCCGCGCCGAACCCATCATGGTCGACAAGCTGAACGAGAAGGTCCAGGAAGGCAAGATCGTCCTGAAGCTCTTCAACGAGCTGCAGGAAGTCCTGGGCGACGACTCCGGCGTCACCGGCGCGCGCATCCGCAACAACCAGACGGGCGAAACCGAAGACCTCGCCGTCACCGGCGTCTTCATCGCCATCGGCCACCAGCCCAACACCGGGATCTTCAAGGGCCAGGTGGAGATGAAGGACGACTACATCATTACCCGCAGCGGCCTGAACGGCCTGGCAACCATGACCTCGGTGCCCGGCGTGTTCGCCGCCGGCGACGTGCAGGACCACGTCTACCGGCAGGCCATCACCAGCGCCGGCACGGGCTGCATGGCGGCCCTGGACGCGCAGCGGTGGCTGGACGGCGAAGCTGTGTAACACTCCCCCTACGCGCTTGCGCGCGCCCCCCAGGGGGCGATGCGGGTGGACCGGCGGAGCCGGATCCACCGCATCCTGGGTCTAGTATCGCTTTCTTGGATTGGTGCGCTGGGCTTTGTTGATTGCCGGCGTAGCTACGGGGCCGGCGCTCCTCCTCGAGGGCGGCGGCGGAAGGCCACAAGGGATGGGGTTCTACGGCTTCCGATCAGGACTTGGACATGAGTGGCAAATCCGGGCGGACCGGCTTGGCCGGCCTCAAGGCACTTCACCGCGAGTTGCAGGAACGCCAGCAGGCCGACGAGGCAGCCGAGCGGGAGATGCGGCGCAAGGCGGACGAAGCGCGGCGCGCGGCGGCCGAGTTCCGGGCGCTGGTGGGCGAGGTCGTGCCGCTCAAGCCCGATGGCCGGGTCGATCCGGCGCCGATCCGGCCCGCGCCCCTGCCCTACCAGCGCTGGGCGGACGATTCCGAGGTGCTGCGGGAGTCCATTTCCGACGACTACGGCGCCGACTGGCTGATAGATACCGACGACACGCTCTCCTACCGCCGCACCGGGCTTGGGCATGACGTCGTGCGCAAGCTGCGCCGCGGCCAGTGGACGGTCCAGGCCCAGCTCGACCTGCATGGCCATCGCGTCGACGAAGCGCGCGAGGCGCTGGGCGAATTCCTGCGCGCCTGCGTGCGGCAGGAGATGCGCTGCGTGCGCATCATCCATGGCAAGGGCCTGGGATCGAAGAACCGCACGCCCATCCTGAAGGAAAAGGTGCGGCGCTGGCTGGTGCAGAAGGACGAGGTGCTCGCCTTCGTGGAAGCGCGGGCCAACGACGGCGGCTCGGGCGTGGTGCTGGTGCTGCTCAAGGGCGCCGCCCGCCCCGCCTGAACCTACCCCTCGGTCAGGGCTTGGCGATGGTCTCGGGCGAGAAATGCGCGGGCGTGTCGTCGCGCCGCTTCTGGCGCCACTCCATCACGGTCTTCAACAGCAGCGTCAGCATCGCCATGCAGGCCAGCAAGGCGGCGGCGGTGAAAGCGGCGGCGGTCTTGTAGTCGTTGTTGAGCTGCTCCACCAGCAGCGGCAGCGTCAAGGTCTGGTTCATGATGGTGCCCGAGACCACCGAGACCGCGCCGAACTCGCCGACGGCCCGGGCATTGGTGATCACGATGCCGTACAAGAGCGCCCACTTGATGTTGGGCAGCGTCACCCGGCGGAAGATCTGCCAGCCCGATGCGCCCAGCGACAATGCGGCGATTTCCTCGTCCGCGCCCTGGGCCTGCATCAGCGGGATCAGGATGCGCGCCACGTAGGGCGAGGTCACGAACACCGTCACCATGATGATGCCGGGCCAGGCGAACATCAGCTGGATGTCGTGCCCGTAGAGCCACTTGCCCAGGGTGCTTTCCAACCCGTACACCACCAGGTAGCAGAGGCCGGCCACGACCGGCGAGGTCGCATAGGGAATATCGACCAGCGTCGTCAGGAGCCGCCTGCCGAAGAAGTCGTAGTGGGTCACGCACCAGGCCAGCAGGATGCCGAACACCAGGTTGATGGGCACGGTGGCCAGCGTCGTCAGCACCGTCAGTCCGATCGCGTGCTTCATGAAATCTTCGTTCAGGTTCTGCGCCAGCAGACTCCAGCCGCCCGACAGCGCCTGGGAGAAGATCAGCACCAGCGGCACGACCAGCATCAGCACGGCAAGCACGATGCCGAGAGCGATCAACAACCATTGGTGGACGAGCGTGGGCCGTTTGATGGTCATGGCGATACCGGATCAGGTTCGGCGCAGCAGCCGTCCTTGGACGACCTGCAGCAGGAAAAGCAGCGCCAGCGATGCGATCAGCACCACGGAGGCGATGGCCGCGGCGGCGGGATAATTGAACTCCTGCAGGCGCACGAAGATCATCAGCGAGGTGATTTCGGTCTGGAACGGGATGTTGCCGGCAATCATGATGACGGCGCCGAACTCCCCCAGGCTGCGGATGAAGGCCTGCGAGGCGCCGGAGATCAGGGCCGGCACCAGGCTGGGCAGGAGGACGCGCCAGAAGGTCTGCCAGCGAGTGGCCCCCAGCGTGGCGGCGGCCTCTTCGAATTCCGGCTCCAGGTCTTCCAGTACCGGCTGCAGCGAGCGCACGATGAACGGCAGGCTGGTGAAGATCATGGCCAGCACGAGCCCCGGATAGGCGTATGAAATCTTGATGCCCAAGGGCTCGAACCAGCGGCCGAGCCAGCCGGTGGGCACGAACAGCGCCGACAGCGTGATCCCCGCCACCGCGGTGGGCAGGGCGAAGGGCAGGTCCACCAGCGCATCGATCAGGCGCCGGCCGGGGAAGTCGTAGCGCGAGATGATCCAGGCCAGGACGAAGCCGATGCCGGCGACGATGATGGTCGAATAGAACGCCCCCGAGACGGTGACCTTGTAGCTCTGCACCACGCGAGGATCGGAAATGGCCTGCCAGTATTCGCCCCACGTCATGTCGCTGACGTACAGGAGCAGCGCCGACAGCGGGATGAGGATGACCAGGCTGAGGAACAGCACCGAGAAGCCGAAGCTCGGCGTAAAGCCGGGCAGCACCGGCGGGCGTCGGAAAAAGCGGAAGGACGGGTTCACGGCGTGGATAGCGCGGGCAGGCGCAGGCGCCGGCCTCGAGATAGGCGATTCTGGAAACGACCCCGGGTATTCTGTACTGGCAACGAAACGCGATCACCCCGCATGGAAGAGGTGATCGCGCCTGCGAAGAACGAGATTGTACGGCACCGGCTCGAACCGGCGCCCGCCGCGCTCAGCGCTTGGCCAGCAATTGGTCGAGCACGCCGTTGGAACCGAAGTGGGTCTTGGTGATGTCGTCCCACGAGCCCAGCACCTTGGTCGGATCGATCAGGCGTACCTTGGGATAGCGGTCGGCCACGACCTTGGCGACGTCGGGATGGTTCACGCGATAGTTGAACGTGGTCAGCAGCAGCTGGATTTCGCGCGTGTATTGGTAGTTCAGGTATTCGGTGGCGAGCTGGCGGGTGCCCTTCTCGTCCACGACCCGGTCCACCACGGCCACCGGGAACTCGGCCAGCACCGAGACCGGGGGCACCACGACTTCGTAGCCGCCGGCCTTGAATTCCTCGCCCTTGGCGATGTTGATGACTTCCGATTCGAAGGTCAGCAGCACGTCGCCCTGCCCGTTCTGGGCGAACGCCACGGTCGCGCCGCGGCCGCCGGTGGGGAAGTTGACGACGTTGTGCAGCAGCTTGCCGACGAATTGCCTGGTTTTCTCCTGGTCGCCGCCGAACTTCTCGTTGGCGTACAGCCAGGCGCCCAGGTAGGTGTAGCGCGCATTGCCCGAAGTCTTGGGATTGGGGAACACGAGCTTCACGTCGTCGCGCACCAGGTCGTCCCAGCTCTTGATGTTCTTGGGATTGCCCTTGCGCACCAGGAAGGCGATGGTGCTGTAGTACGGCGAGCTGTTATTGGGGAAGGCCTTCTGCCAATCCTTGCGCAGCAGGCCGCGCTGGGCCAGGATGTCCACGTCGGGCACCTGGTTGAAGGTCACGACGTCGACCTTCTTGCCCTGGATGATGTCCTGGGCCTGGCGCGAGGTGCCGGCGAACGACTGGTCGATCTTGACGTCGTGGCCGGACTTGGACTTCCAGTACGCCTGGAACTTGGGATTGATGGCGGCAAACACCTCGCGGGCGACGTCGTACGAGGCGTTGAGCAACGGTTTGTCCTGGGCTTGCGCCGTCCCCGTCGCCGCGGCGAGCACCGCGACCGAGGTGGCCGCGAGCACGATGATCTTCTTGAACATGAAACGGCGTCCTTTTTGTCGTGTGGATAGTTAAGCCGTAAACGTAACAAATCCACATATGCCATCAAACCATATATTCATCATTTCTTTATTCTTATGAGAAATATATGGCGGACGCCGGAGGCGGGCCGTGCCCGCCTTCTCCGCTCGGGGCCTAGACGGCGGCTTCGCCCGTCTCGCCCGTGCGGATGCGAATGACCTGTTCGACCGGGGTGACGAAAATCTTGCCGTCGCCGATCTTGCCGGTACGCGCCACGCGGATGATGGCCTCCACCGCCTGGTCGACCAGCGCGTCGGCGATGACCAGTTCGATGCGTATCTTCGGCAGGAAATCGACCACGTACTCGGCGCCGCGATAGAGCTCGGTGTGCCCCTTCTGCCGGCCGAAGCCCTTGACTTCCGTCACGGTCAACCCATTGACGCCGACCTGGGCCAGCGCTTCGCGGACCTCGTCGAGTTTGAACGGCTTGATGATGGCGGTGACTTGCTTCATGGCTGGACCTTTGCGGGAATGCTTGGCGAAATGTCGAAGATTGAAGGGATTGTAGCCTCGGCGGACGCCCGTCCCGTCAGGCGTCCGGCCCGGCGTCGGGAATGGTCGCGAGGTCGGCCATCCAGACCGCCTCTTCCGAATCGCTGGGCGCGCGCCAGTCGCCGCGCGGCGACAGCGAGCCGCCGGACCCGACCTTGGGCGCGTTGGGCACGCACGAACGCTTGAACTGGCTGGTCTTGAAGAACCTGTGCACGAAAATGCCCAGGTTGCGCTTGATGGCGGCCAGGTCGTACTGGTTGCGCGGCACGTGGGCCTCCTCAGGCCACTCGCCCCGCGCCCTGTCCTGCCAGGCGGTCAGCGACAGGAACGCGACCTTCGACGGCGCGAAGCCATAGCGCAGGATGTAGTACAGGTTGAAATCCTGCAGCTCGTAGGGCCCGATGAACTGTTCGGTCCGCTGCGCAGGCGCGCCGTCGGACTTGCCGGGCACCAGCTCGGGGCTGATCTCGGTGCCGAGGATGTCGAGCAATACCTGGCTGCCGGCGCCGCCCACGGTGCCCGTTTCGGCCACCCACCGCACCAGGTGGGCGATCAGGGTCTTGGGCACGCTCGCGTTGACGCTGTAGTGCGACATGTGGTCGCCCACGCCGTAGGTGCACCAGCCCAGCGCGAGCTCGCTCAGGTCCCCGGTGCCGATCACGATCGCGTTGTGGAAATTGGCCAGCCGGAACAGATGGCTGGTGCGCTCGCCGGCCTGCACGTTCTCGAACGTGACGTCGTAGACTTCCTTCCCGGCGGCATAGGGATGCCCGATGTCCTTGAGCATCTGCTCGCAACTGGGCCGGATATCGATTTCCAGGACGGTGCAGCCCACCACGCGCATCAGCGCGCGGGCCTGCTGCAAGGTCCGCTCGCTGGTGGCAAAGCCCGGCATGGTGACGCCGATGATGTTGGTGCGGGGCAGGTTCAGCCGGTCCATGGCCTTGGCGCAGACGAGCAGCGCGTGGGTCGAATCCAGGCCTCCGGAGACCCCGATCACCACTTTGCTGGACCCGATGGCCGACAGCCGCTGCAACAGCGCCTGGACCTGGATGTTGTAGACCTCGTCGCAGCGCTCGTCGCGCCGGCGGCGATCGGCCGGCACATACGGAAAGCGCTCGACCCGGCGGCGCAACGGCAAGGGCTGGTCGGCGGCGATGCCGAGCTCGAAGGCGATGGTCTGGAAACGCTCGGTCTCGGCCTTGTGGCGCAATACCGACTGCCCGAAGGTGGTCTGCCGCATGCGCTCATGGGACAGGCGCTCGAGGTCGACGTCGGCCAGGATGAGGTGGGAATCGTCGAGGAAGCGCCCGGATTCGGCCAGCAGCTCGCCGTTCTCGTAGATGATAGCCTGGCCGTCCCAGGCCAGGTCGGTGGACGATTCGCCCCGCCCCGCCGAGGTATACAGATAGGCGGCCAGGCAGCGCGCCGATTGCTGGCTGACCAGCTGGTGGCGATAGCCCGACTTGCCGACGACGATATTCGAGGCCGAGAGGTTCACCAGCACGCTGGCGCCCGCCAGCGCCGCAAAGGACGATGGCGGAATCGGCACCCAGACGTCTTCGCAGATCTCGACGTGGAAGCGCAGCCCGGGCACGTCGGCCACCTCGAACAGCAACGACGGTCCGAATGGCGCCCGCTGCCCGGCCAGCTCGACGTGGCTGGCGACGGTGTAGTCGCCCGGCGTGAACTGGCGCGCCTCGTAGAACTCGCCGTAGTTGGGCAGGTAGGTCTTGGGCACCACGCCCAGGATCTTCCCCCGCGCCACCACCACGGCGCAATTGAACAGGGAATGATTCACGCGCAGCGGCAGCCCGACCACCAGCGCGGCGGGCAGCGAGGCGGACTCGGCCACGATGGTGGCCAGCGCCAGCTCGCAGGCTTGCAGCAACGCCCCCTGGTGAAACAGGTCGTCGCAGGTATAGGAGGAAATACCCAGCTCGGGAAACGCCACCAGCGCTGCGCCCTGCGCGGCGGCCTGCCGCGCGAGGTCCAGCGTCTGCGCCGCGTTGAACACGGGATCGGCCACCCGGCAACGGGGCACGCCGACTGCAACGCGCGCGAACTGGTGCGAATAGAGATTGAAGAAATTGCCTTGCATGGTGGTAGTCCTTCACGCGCAAGAAACCGCGCGGCGCCATGGAGTAACCGACATGATAAGGCTGATGGCCGTCGGCGTCCCGGCATGCCCTTCGCCGCCGGTCACCCGGCGGGCGCCTTGAAGGGCGTGTGCGACTCCAGTTCGTCCAGGTATTGGTTCATGCCGCGCGTCTCGCGTTCCAGGAAATCGGCGATGGCGGTGGCGAAGCGCTCGTCGGCGATCCAGTGCGCCGACCAGGTCGGCACGGGCAGGAGGCCGCGCGACATCTTGTGTATGCCCTGTGCGCCCCCCTCGAAGGCCGACAGGCCCTGGGAGATGCAATAGTCGATGGCCTGCATGTAGCAGGTCTCGAAATGCAGGCCCGACACGAAATCGACGCAGCCCCAGTAGCGCCCGTACAAGGTATCGCCGCCCACCACGTTGAGCGCGCAGGCAACCGGCTCGCCATCGCGTTCCGCCATGACCAGCAGCAGGGCATCGGGCATGGCGGCATGCCACGCCTCGAAAAAAGCCGGCTTCAGGTAGGGCGAGGACCAATGATTGGCGTAGGTGGAGGCGTAGCAACGGTAGAAGAACGACAGGTCGCCGGCGGTGATGGCATCGCCGCGCAAGTGCCGGAAGCTGACGCCGGCCTGGACGACCTTCTTGCGGTCCTGGCGGATCTTCTTGCGCTTGTCGTGGTTCATCGCGGCCAGGAAGGCTTCGAAACTGGCGTAGCCCTCATTGCGCCAATGAAACTGGACGCCCTCGCGCATCATGTAGCCCGCCTCGCGCAAGGCCCGCATGTCTTCGTCGCGGGGAAACAGCACGTGCAAAGAGGAAACGCCCGCCTGCCGGGCGACCTCGATCGCCGCCCGGGCCAGCAATACGCGGTCGTCGTGGGCGGTCGCCAGCAGGCGAGGCCCGCCCACGGGGGTGAAAGGCACGGCGCAGAGCAGCTTGGGATAGTAGGCCAGGCCATGGCGCTCGAAGGCTTCCGCCCAGGCCTGGTCGAATACGTACTCGCCCCGGGAATGCGCCTTCACATAGAGCGGCATGGCGCCGGCGAGCCGGCCGCCGCGGCGCAGGACGAGATAAGTGGGCTGCCAGCCGGTGCGCCGCACGGCACAGCCGGTCGCATGCAGTCCGTGAAGAAAGGCATGGGTGACGAATGGATTGCCGGCGGCCAGGCCGTCCCAGTCGGCCGGATCGATGGCGCCGAGATCGTCGATCAGTTCGACGGCGGTTTCGGTCAAGTCGCCTCCGTGAGCGAGGAGTGGGGGAACCCGGTGGGCATGCAACTGCGCACCAGGGGCCAGCGCCGCCGGGCTACCGAGATACGCTCGGGCACCCCGTGCAGCAGGAGCTCCCAATAGGGATCGGCGTCCCCTCCGCTGAGTTCCGGCGTGACCAGGTTCGCGCCCGCGATGGCCGCGCGCGCCACCAGGGCGTTGCGATGGGCCTGGATGAACCGGTCCGGGTAGGCGCGCGCCAGATCGGCCAGCGGACGGTCGGTCAGGAACTCCCCATCTCGGGTGCGCAGGAGGACATACTTGCCGTCTGCCCGCAAGTAGACGATTTCGCCTACCGGCACCGCCACCGCGCCGGCCGTGCTCCACGCTGCCAGCGGCGGCTCGGACCGGTCCAGGCCGCCGGCGCCCATTGCCCGCCGCAGGGCCTGCTCCAGCCGATCGATGCGTATCGGCGGCAGCAGCAGGTCGACCGCGCGCAGCCGCTCGGCCTGGGAACGGCTATCCAGCGAAGGCAGGATCAGCACCAATTGCAAGCCGGGCTGCCCTTCCCATCGCCGGGCCAAGGCATAGCCCGAGGCATCCGGCAGGCCAAGGTCGAGCAACACGACCCCGGGGCGCCCTTGCGCCCGCAATGCCTGGTCGGCCCCGACAGCGGGCGGCAGCAAGTTCAGGGGCATGCGCCGACAAAGCATCTTCACCTGCGAGGACAAGCGACGGCAGAACGACGCATCGCGCCCCACGATAAGCACCCCGGGGGAGCCCGGTCCCGATTCAGTACCCGCCATAACCCGCTTTATAATCCGCGCCATGTCTAAACCGACCGACTCCCGCCCCCAAGACCAGTTCGCCAAGAAGGCCGAAGCCTGGTCGGCCCGGTTCTCCGAACCGGTCTCCGACCTCGTCAAACGGTACACCGCTTCGGTGGACTTCGACAAACGCCTGGCCA
Source organism: Pigmentiphaga sp. NML080357 (assembly GCF_002188465.1). Classification (GTDB taxonomy): domain Bacteria; phylum Pseudomonadota; class Gammaproteobacteria; order Burkholderiales; family Burkholderiaceae_B; genus Pigmentiphaga. Next base: position 38,514 of record NZ_NINW01000058.1, read on the forward strand.
AGTTCGACATCCAGGGCTCGCTGGCGCATGCCGACATGCTCCAGTCCGTGGGTATCCTGACCCAGGCCGACCTCGACGACATCCGCCGCGGCATGGCGGCCATCGAGGCCGAGATCGACGCCGGCCGCTTCGAATGGCTGCTCGACCTGGAAGACGTGCACCTGAACATCGAGCGGCGCCTGACCGAGCTGGTCGGCGACGCCGGCAAGCGCCTGCATACCGGCCGGTCGCGCAACGACCAGGTGGCCACCGACATCCGGCTGTGGCTGCGCGCCGAAATCGACACCATCGTCGACTTGCTTCGCCAGTTGCGCCACGCCCTGGCCACCCTGGCGCTTCAGCATGCCGACACCATCCTGCCCGGCTTCACCCACCTGCAGGTGGCGCAACCCGTCACCTTCGGCCACCATCTGCTGGCCTATGCCGAGATGTTCGGCCGCGACGCCGAGCGCCTGGCCGATTGCCGCAAGCGGGTCAACCGCCTGCCCCTGGGCGCGGCCGCGCTGGCGGGCACCTCCTACCCCATCGACCGCGAACGCGTGGCACGCACGCTTGGCTTCGACGGCGTGTGCCGCAACTCGCTGGACGCGGTGTCCGACCGCGATTTCGCCATCGAGTTCTGCGCCGCGGGCGCGCTCGTCATGACGCACGTCTCGCGCCTGTCCGAGGAACTGGTGCTGTGGATGAGCCCGCGCGTGGGCTTCATCGACCTGGCCGACCGCTTCTGCACCGGCAGTTCCATCATGCCGCAGAAGAAGAATCCCGACGTTCCCGAACTGGCCCGCGGCAAGACCGGCCGGGTGAACGGCCACCTGGTGGCGCTGCTGACCCTGATGAAAGGCCAGCCGCTCGCCTACAACAAGGACAACCAGGAAGACAAGGAAGGCCTGTTCGACACGGCCGACACCGTGCGCGACACGCTGCGCATCTTCGTCGACATGGCCGGCGGCATCCAGGTCAAGCCGGACGCCATGCGTGCCGCCGCGCTGCAGGGCTTTTCCACCGCCACCGACCTGGCCGACTACCTCGTCAAGAAAGGCGTGCCCTTCCGCGACGCGCACGAGGCGGTGGCGCTGGCGGTGCGCAAATGCGTGGAGCGCGGCTGCGACCTGGCCGACCTCTCGGTGGAGGAACTTCGCGCCTTCCACCCCGCCGTCGGCGAAGATGTGCACGCGGTACTGACGCTCGAAGGCTCGGTGGCCTCGCGCTCGCACGTGGGCGGCACCGCGCCGGCCCGTGTCCGCGAGGAGGCGCAGCGCGTGCTGGACGAAACGCGGGCCTAAGCGGGGCCGCAACCTTCCCCGCTAGCTCCTTCGCCTGGCTGGGTGCCCTTGCCCGGCACGCAGCCAGGCGCCACCGGCATCCCCACTTCCCATCCCAGGCGTGCCGCTTCGCCCTGCGCCAGTTCGATCACCGCGCATGCCCGCCGGCACCATGCCAGGCGGCCGGGCGACAGCCCTGGCACGATGCGCAGCACCCTGCCTTCTTTGCCCACGAAGACGACGTCGATGGCATATGCCATGCCGACCGTGTGCACGGCGCGGCAGGGCGCGATCCACAAGGCCTCGCCACGCCCTGGCGGCGGCCGGCCGAGAAGTCCGCGCAGCCGTTCGAAGAAACCCGTTGCCAGGCGCCAGCGCACGGCTACCAGCCCGGATCCATGAGCTTGACCACGATCGGAAACGCAATCACCACGAAGGAGCACGGGAAAATGCAGGCGATCAGCGGCAGCAGCATTTTCACCGGCGCCTCCATCGCCAGTTGCTCGGCCCGCAGGAAGCGCTCGGTGCGGCGCTGGTCGGACTGCGCCCGCAGGATGGGCGCCAGGTTCATGCCGAGCGTATCGGCCTGCGCCAGCGTGCCTACCCAGGCGCGCACTTCCGCGATATCCAGGCGCTCGGCCATGTCCCGCAGGGCCTGCGCGCGGGGAACGCCCGTGCGCACATCGCCCAGTACCCGGCGCAGTTCGTCCCGCAATGGGCCCGCCGGCCCCTTCTGGGCCGCCTGCTGCAAGGCCGCTCCCACATGCAGCCCGGCTTCCACGCACAGGGTGGTCATGTCGAGCACGAACGGCAATGCCCGCAGTATCGCCGCCTTCCTCCGGCGTATGCGGTCGCGCAGCCATAGCCGCGGATACAGGGCTCCGGTGGCGGCGCCGGATGCCATCGCGGCAAGGGCGGCCGGCATTCCGGCGGCGGCCGCGGCGACAAGCGCCGTGCCGGCAGCCGCGCCGCCCGCGCACAGCAGCTGCGCCCCCACGATGTGCGCCGGGGCCAGGGCATGGCGCAAGCCCGCCTGGACCAGCATGGCCTCGATCCGGCGCCGCCGCTGCCACGACAGCCAGGGCCTGCCATAGTAGGCCGCCGCCACGATCAGGCGCCAGGCCAGGCGGAAGGCTCGCGGCGGCGCTTCGACCGTCTGTCCCGGACCGGACGGGGAATCGGCGACCAGGAAATAGAGCAGCGCGGCAAACGCGGCCACCGCCACGCCCGCCAGCAGTGCGGTCATGAGCATGGCAATTGCGCGCGGCATGACCCCGGCGGTAATGGATCGCGGCCTTCATCGCGCGGGCGGACATCCGCCTGTCGCAGGCGAACCGTTTTCATACGTCTATCCTCACGATGCGCGCGATCATCCATAGCCCGAGCACGTCCAGCGACGCCACCAGCATCAGCACCGCCCAGCCTTCCAGTGTCGTCCACAGCTGTCGCATGGCTTCGGGCTCGAGCCGGTCCAATGCCGCGATCAGCAGCCAGGGCAACGCTGCCACCACTCTCGACTGCAGCCGGCCCTGTGCCGTCAAGGCCCGGATCCTCCCCTCCATGTAAAGCCGGGCGCGCACGGTCCCGCCTATCCGCTCCAGGGTTTCCGCCAGGTTGCCGCCGGTATCGGCCGCGATCCTGAGCGCGGCCACCACCAGGCTGGCCGCCTCGGTCGGCACGCGGGTGTGGAGATTGGCCAGCGACTGGTCCATGCCGAGACCGAAACGTTGCTCGCGCAGCATCAGCGAAAACTCCTGGGCCAACGGCGCCTGGCTCTCGGCAACGATCTGGCGCAGGCCGGCCTGCAGGCTGGCTCCCGCGCGCAGTGCGCTGCCCAGGGCCAGCAGCGCATCGGGCAATTGCGCATCGAACCGGCGCAGGCGGCGCGCGCGCAGATGCCGGGCGAGGTATCGCGGCAGCCACGCCCCTGCCACGGCGCCCAAGGCCGCGAAGGTCCAGCTTTGCGCAAATAGTCCGAAAGCGGCGGCCAGCAGGCCGATCACGACGACGTGCGCACACCACAGCTGATGCGCATCGACGAAGAAAAAGAACTCGCTCATGCGCACTCGCGCGGTCTCGGTGAACACGGCGCGATAGCGCGACAGGCTGTCGCGCGCCAGGCCATGGGCCACCCATACCAGCAGCGACACGCACACCAGCACCGCGAGGGCGACGATCCAGCGCGCAAGCCCGCTCATGCGAGGCTCCGCGGCTGGAGCGGCGCAGGCGTACGTTCGCAGAACCATTCCGGGGAAATGGCGATGCCGCCCGCGCGCCACTCATCGAGAAAACCGGGCATGAGCTCGCATCCCTGGAAATAGCCCGGCCCCTCGGGTTCGGCCGGTCTCGGCCGCTCGAATCGAAACAGTTCCTGCAATTGGATGCGGCCGCTTTCGATGCCGGTCACCTCGACGATGGCCGTCACGCGGCGGTGTCCCGCCGCGCTTCGGCTCTGCTGCACCACGATGTCGACCGCCGAGGCAATCTGCTCCCGTATCGCGGCAAGCGGCAGATCCATGCCGGCCATCAGCACCATGGTCTCCAGCCGCGACATCGCATCGCGCGGCGTATTGGCATGCAAGGTGGTGAGCGAACCTTCGTGTCCGGTGTTCATGGCCTGCAGCATGTCCAGCGCTTCGGCGCCGCGGCACTCGCCCACGACGATGCGGTCGGGCCGCATGCGCAGGGCATTGCGCACCAGATCGCGGATGGATATCGCGCCCCGCCCTTCCAGGTTGGGCGGGCGCGCCTCCAGCGCGACCAGGTGCTCGTGCGCCAGCCTGAGCTCGGCGGCATCCTCGATGGTAATGACGCGCTCGGCCGCGGGGATGAAATTCGACAGGATGTTGAGCAAGGTCGTCTTGCCCGAGCCCGTGCCGCCCGAGACGATGAGGTTCTTGCGCTGTTCCACGCACAGGCGGAGGAATCGCGCCATGTGCAGGTCAAGCGACCCGCCCTCGACCAGGTCCTCGATCCGCAGGCGGCGGCTGGGAAACTTGCGTATGGTCAGCGCCGGCCCCTTGAGCGCGAGCGGAGCGATGATTGCGTTGACCCGCGAGCCGTCGCGCAGCCTGGCATCGACCATGGGGGAACTTTCGTCGATCCGGCGGCCGAGCGGGGAGACGATGCGTTCGATCACCCCCAGCACCGACTGGTCGCTGCTGAATACCGCCGGATGCCGGCACAGTACGCCCCCGCGCTCGACGTACAGTTCGTCGTGCCGGTTGACCATGATCTCGGAGATTTCCGGATCGGCCAGCAAAGACTCGAGCGGCCCCAGGCCCACCGCTTCGTCCACGACTTGCCGGCGCAGCGCATCGCGATCCAGCCGGACGGGAATTTCGGCATCGGCCTCGGCGATGAGCCCTTGCAGCAGCCGATCGGCCTCCATCCTCAGCGCGGCATCGCTCATGGCCGAGACATCGCGGCGGCGCAGGTCGAGTGCGTCGAGCAGGCGCACATGCAGCCTGCGCCGCCACTCCACGATTACTGCCTCGTGAGCGTGGCCATCGGACGCATCCGGCCGAACGGGTTCCGCGGCCCCCGGGAAGTCCGCAGACGCCGCGGCGACGCCGCCCGAAGCAGCCGCCGGGTCCGGTCCCTGCGCCGGCCGGACCCGCAGCATTGCCACGCCGACGACGATTTCGTCCTCGGGCAGCAGCGGCCCGTATTGCACGATGCGGCGGCCATTGACATGGGTTCCCGACAGCGAGCCGAGATCCTCCACGAACACGCCTTCCGTGCGCTGCGCCAGCCGCGCGTGCTGGCGCGCCACGCGCCAGTGACGCAACCGGACCTGGCACTCTTCGCCGCGCCCTATCAGCGCCGGCGTGGCCACCGTATGGGAAGCGCCATGGCCTCCATCGACAAGGATCTGCACTTCCAGCATCAGCGCTCCATGAAAGATGCGTCGGGTCGCACCGGCACGTTCAGCCGCTCGGGACCGAAGGTTTCCCGCAGCACTCGTTCACCCCGTCCGATGCGCTCGAGCAGGTCGGGATTGCGTTGCGTGACCACCGTGGGCGTCACGAAAATGGCCAGTTCGGTCTCGCGCCGCTGGAAACGGCGGGACCCAAACAGCGGTCCGAGGATGGGCAGGCGGGACAACCCGGGCAGTCCATCCAGGTCCTCGGATTGTTCGCGGGAAAGAAACCCGCTCAGCACCAGCGTCTCGCCCGACCGGACGTTGAATTCAGTGGAGGTGCGCCGCACCTTGAGCGCCGGGCCGCCGGTGGCGGCGACGGAAGGATCGACAGCGCTCACTTCGACGTCGATGACGGAACGCACCGTTCCGCCGGCATCGACCCGGGGCGCGATCTCGAGCGTGACGCCGTAGGGCTTGAAGGTCGTGTTCGTCGCCCCGTTCTTGTCCACGGTGGCGTAGGGCACCTCGCCGCCGGCGAGAAACCTGGCGGTGGAACCGCTGCGCGCCGACAGTTGCGGCTGGGCGAGGATCACCGCCTCGCCGCTCTGGGCGAGGGCCTGGATGCGTGCCGACAACAAGGCATTCATGCCCAGGTATCCCGCCGGCGAGGTCGAGGGAAAAGGCAGCGCAACGGGGCCGCCCCCCGGGCGTTGCGCGGCATCGCCTGCCGCCGCGCGCAAGGGCCGCCCCACCGCGGCGTCCCAGGCCAGTCCCGCATTCAGCCCGCCGGTGCTCGCGCCGTCCCAGCGCACTCCCAGTTCACGCAGGCGCGAGCGCGGCATCTCGACCACCTTGACGTCCATCATGACCATGCGCTCCCAGCCCAGCTGGCCGGTGAAATCGACCACCTGCGGATAACGGCGGGCCAGCAGGGCCACCTTGGCCTGATCGGCCTCGCCCAGGTCATCGCCTTCGATGATGATCTTGTCGCCCACGGCGCGGCTGCGCACGGACGGGATCGACGCGAGAAAGGCCTCGATCTCCCGCTGCGCCCGCGATGACTGGCCCGGCACCACCGTAATCCGCATGCGCCGCATGGACCCGTCGCGATCCCAGATGACCAGCGACGACGTGCCCGCCGCGTTGGCGAATACCACCACTTCGCGGTCGTCCGCTGTGGCGGCGCTGATGACGCGTCCGTTGCCCACGGCGATCCGGCCCACACCGGGTGCGGGGAACACCTGGGTTTCGCCGACGAACATCTCGACGTCGGGCAGGTCCTGGCCGATCGGCGAATTCCCGGCCGCGGTCGCCTCGGACTCGTCCTCCAGCCATGGCGGCCATGCGGGGGCCCGCTGCGCGGCAGCCACCGCGGCCGGCCACGCACCGGCAAGCAGGCACGCCGCCATCACGGTCGCGCCAGCCCTTGTTGCGGGGCGCCTCATGGCTGGCGCTCCACCGCGGCCGTGCTGGCCGCATCGCCCGCGTCCGAGGACGGCTCGGGCGCCGGACCGCCGCGGGCCTGCGCTCCCGGAAACCAGGCCGACCACTTGGACCGGTCCACCGGCATTCCCGAGTCATCCGGCGTGGCGGGCTCGCCGGCAGCGTCCTCTCCCAATCCCGGGATACGGCGGGGCGCCCGGTCGCCATAGATCACCGCCACCTTGGCCGACCGGCGTGGCGCCGGCGGCTCGGGCTCCTTGAGCCCCAGCAACGCAGGCAGGTCGCCGGCGGGACGGGCCGGCGCCGGGCTGCCGTCCCCCGGGCGTCGCAGCATCGCGGTCAGCACGCCGCCGTCGCGCGCGGTAATGAGCTTGATGGCTTCGTCCGGCGTCGCATCCAGCGTGACGGTGGAAAAGCCGCCACGGCCGGTCTCGCCTTCGGTTCCCGGCGACTCGGTCTGGCGACCGGTCGCCAGGACGCGCATTTTCTGCAGCAGCGGCATGGTGACACGCTTGCCTCGATGATCGAAGGACACGTACAGGTCGATCAAATCGCCGGGCTGTAGCAGACCGGAGACGGAACTGATCTCGTCGACGGGTATGGTGACGGCCCGGCGCCCTTCGCCGAGGCGCTCGGCGAGCGCGGCGGGACGTTCGGTCTCCAGGTGCATCCACAGGATGGGTTCGCCGGCGCGCACCGGATGCGCCAGCACGCTGCCCTCGACCTCGGCGAAGCGCTCGGGCGCGATGAAGCCGGAGGGCAGCCATTCGCCGGGGATGTCCCGCACGGCTGCCATCTCGGCCGACAAATGCTGCCCGCGCCGCAGATCGGCCGACGCCACGACCGCGGGAGCTCGCGCCGCACGCGCCTCGGCCTCGATGGCATCGATGCGCTCCTGGATATGGCGCTGGCTGAGCCATGCCGCCGCGCCGCCCGCCGCCAGCGCCACGGCGAGCATCCACCACTTCCTGTCGATGCGCAGACGGATGGCGTCCAGCTTCATAGCGGCAACGCCAGCGACGCGGCAAAGCGGTAATGAAAGCCACGCAGGGCATCGAGCAGCCACCCCAGCAGGCCGCCGCCTTCGCCCAGCCATCCGACCCCGGCCAACCCGATGACGAGCGTCACGACCACGAGATATTCGACGGCCGACTGGCCGCGCTGTGTCCGGGCAGCCCCATCGATGCGAACCACGTTCATGGTCTTCTCCGCGAGGCCGGGTCCGCGTCGGTTTCGACCGCGACAAGACCGCTGCCGACCTCTCGCTCGACAACCAGCAGCCGTAGCAGGCGACCGGCGCGCCGCCATTCGCTCGCCGCGTGCGCGCCGGCCGCCCGCCTCCACCCCAGTGCCCGCAGCCGCGGGGCCAGGAACCGCGTCAACGCCGCGGCGGTGTCCGGATAACCATAGACCTGGTGCACCACTTTCCCTCCTTCATCCTCGGACTCGAGATCCAGCAGCAGCGCCCCGCCGTCCGGCAGCCACGGTGCCGGTGCCGGCATCGCGGGCCGGCCGCCGCGTGCGACGGCGAGCATCCCCTCGGAAGCCTCCGGGCCGGCCTGCCGCAACTGCACCAGCCACGGGCGGCCCCGATCGGCCCCGCTCAGCATGACGCCATCCGGCATGGGCAGCAGCCACGCATCCAGCCCAGGCTGCCGCACCAGTTCCGCGGCGAGCGCCAGAGGCGCCTTCCGCATGCCGAACAGCTGGACCTCCACGTCGATGCCGTTCACTCTCATGCGCCCACCCCAGCCCAGGTCGACCGCATCGGAAGGCAAGCGGGGCGCGGCCGCCCGAGTCCACGCCGGTGCGGCCGCCAGCACCGCCATGACGGCGATACGGGCGAGCGCGGCGCGTCCGGCGGAGATCCTCGCCCATCGATGCCTCATCATCAGGGAGCCTCGCGCAGGCGATCGGCAGGCACCAGGCCGGCCCATGCGGAGAGCCAGTCGAACTGCGGCAGAGGCCGCCGCCATCCGGCGTCGATCCTTCCCAGCGAGGACACTCCCCGTCCTGCATGTACCGTGGCTTGCGCTGCCGTGCCCCAGGCGGACGGCGCGTTGCCGATGCGTGCCTGTGCGTCGCGGTCGTCACGGGCATGGCCGGCATCGGCCAGTATGGCGAACCGGCTCGACAATGCCGGACTCGTGGCCAGCCATGGCGCAAGCCCGGACGCGAGCCGCGGCGTCACGGAGACATCTCCGGACACGATGTCCTGGTAGGCCGGCAGCAACTCTGTCCGCAACGCTTCCGCGACCCCGCCCGGCCCTCCGACTTGTGCCTGGCCCGACAAGAGGCCGGGACCACGCGCCACGCGCAGACGCGGCCCGCCGGTTTCGGGCCGCAACAATGCCGAACCGTCGTGATTGCGCCAATGGTGCAGGCCGGCGCCGAAAAAATAATCCTGCGCGCGTGCGCGCTCCTGTGGCGACACGTCTTGCGCCACCGCGAACGCGAGATGCCGGCTGGCGAATCCGGTTTGCAGGGCGAGATCCTGCAGCCGCCCCACGGCCGCTCCCAGCACCCAGACCAGTCCGATCACGCCCAGGGCGAGCACCGCTTCGGCCGCGGCCTGGCCGGCGTGGCCGCGCCCGTTCACTTTGTGCCTCCCTGCCGACGCCAGGCCAGGGCGCGCTCGTCGGGAGCGACGGGGCTCAGGCGTGCTTGCCAATACGGCATGAACAGGCTGGCCCGCTCTTCACGGCCGTCGGTACGCGCATAGGGCCGCCGATAATAGGTTTCCGCTGCGCTGACGGCGGCCATCTCCGCCCCCGGCAGGCGCGTCTCGAACAGCAGCCTTCCCGCCCCGACCTTGGGCCCGCGGGCATCGCCGGTGGCCAGGGCGATGGCCGGCCTTGCGGCCCGGACGGCGAAGCGCAGGCGGCGCGTCCCGTCGTCCGCCCTGCCGGCCTGCGCGATCTCGGCGAACGAAGGCAGCCCCCTGCCTGGCCAGACGACGGCCTGCGACAGGGCATAGGAATTCGCGAGCGGGTTGGCCGCGCCATCGAGCAGATTCCAGTCCGTATGTCCGCGCACCCATCGCCAGAAATCCTCATCCGCGAAATCCGGTGGTGGGTCGGCAACGTGCGGCAGGTCGTCGTCCGGCCGCAAGGCGTCATTCTTTGCGCCTCCCCAGCCCATGGGGTATTCGCGGTAGTAGCAGCCTATCCATTTGTTGGAACGCAGCGCGTGGAACGACTGGGTATCGACGGACCGCCAGGTATCCAGGTCCAGCAGCGACGTCGCGCCGCGCCGCCGCAGTTCGTGCCGCAGCCACGGGCAGCGCCATTCGGAGGGCAGCATGCTGTGGCGATTGCCGTCGCGGGGCGCCAGGAACCCGTAGTGCGCACCGGCCTCTTCCACCATGGACTTGAGCCTGACTCTTGCGGCGCCGCCATACCGGACGACGAAGCCGGGCAGCGTATCGGCCAAGGGAATCGCGTCCAGCCGCGCGCCGTGATCGCCATAGTGGGCGGCGAACACGTCCCGCATAGCCTGCATGCGCGATTCGCCAAGCGTCCTTTGGACAGTCGCCTGCGCCCGGACCAGGACATCGTGCACGACCCGGTCATGCTCGGCAAAGGCACGGGCCAGTGCGCCGCTCTGCCAGTCCGCGTGCCGGCCCGCGCCGGCCGCCGCCGCGGCGCTTCGATAGGCCTGCCCATGGGCCGCGCCGAACAGGCCGCCGATCAGCGTGGCCGGCGGATTGGATCGCGCAAGCTGGCGCGATTCGGCATCGCCGAACTTTGCCCACGAGGCCAGCGTAATGGCGTGCGCCATCGCGACCTGGTGCGCGACGAGCGCGCGGTTGGCATAGGCGAGGAAATTGAGGCCACGGGCCTGGACCAATGCGCCGCTGTAGGCCGCGGCATCGAGCGCACTCGACAGCCGGACCTTTTCGCGCAGCAATTGTCCTCCGTTGAACAGCTGGATCAGCCCGGCGCCCGCCACCGCGAGGAGCACAAGCGCCAGGGCCAAGGATTGTCCCGTTTGCGATCGCGCCATGACGCCGCTCGATCAATGAGCGCCCGCCTGCGCGGCGTTGCCGGTGAAGGACTTGAGCGAACGGGCCGCCGTCTGCGACTTGGCGCTCTTGGCGGCGCTCTGCGCGGCACGCGACTCGGCCGAGCCGTCCTCGCCCGCGATCTCGCGCGCCATCGCCGCCGTTTGCGAGCGCACGACCTGGCCGAACAATTGGTAGACGGCAATCGCGGCAACGGCCACCAGCGCGACGATGATCACGTACTCCACCATCGACTGGCCAAGTTGCCGGATACGAGAAGCGGAATGGACACGAACAGGCATGACGAGGCTCCGGTCCCGCGCGCCAGGCGCATGCCTGGCCGTCCGCGGAACACCCCGTCAGTTTCCCGGGAGGCCCCCGCACCCGCAATGCGAGGATCCCGTGACGGACAGAGATGTCATCCCTGTCCGCCGCAGGCAGAACGCCGCCGCAGCGGCGGCCGGGCCTGCCCCTACAGGTTCAGCTTGGTGATCTTGGTGCCTTCCACGGACAGGTTGGCCATGAGCCCCGCGTTGGTGATCGCGAAGGCCACGACCGGCGCGCGCGCCGTGTTGGTATCGATCGCGGCGTTGACGCCGGCCTTGACGACGGCAACCGATCCGTCCACGCCCGCCGTCCAGCCATTGCTGCTCTTGAAGCGGTCGAGCTCGGCCTGGTTCATGAACATGAAGACGAGCGCTTTCGATTGCGCGCCGGCCTGGAAGCCGAACGAACCGCTGGCGGTACTGTAGTACCCGGTGGTGCGTCCGCCTTCGCGCAGCGAGCCCTCGCCATATTCGCCGCCGACGATGAAGCCGGCCGCGACCACGTTGGGAAATACCAGTATGCCCCTGGCCTTGGCCCCGAGTTCGCGCGAACCCTCGACCGTGGAGTAGAGCCGATTGAGCGCTTCGTTCACGCCGGAGTCGATCCGGGCTCGTTTGGCAGCGGGCGAGCCGTCCCCGTTTTCGGGATTCGTGGTGGTGCATCCCGCCGCGGCCAGCAGGCTCGCGGTGACACCGGCATAGAGGAACTGACGACGTTTCATGCTCTCTCTCCTTGAGTGATCCTGCCGTGAAGGCGGCGCATCGACCGGCCGCGGCAAGCACTGAAATTCTGCCGGATATACGTCAAAACGGAGAATACAAACGTAACCGGGTTGTTGCATCCGGTGAGCCCCGCCACCCGGCCCCGGTCTTGCGCGGCAGGCACGGTACCAGCATTTGTGCGAAGATCGGGACACAGCGATCAAACGCCCTCACCCGTCTCTCTCGCGAGCCGCCGCCATGCCCGGATTTGACGTAGAAGACATCGAGTTCCCCGCCGCCGACGGGCAACCGCTGCTGGGCCGCCTGTATCGCCCTCGCCGCAACGGCGTCGTACCCCTCCTGGTCGACGTGCACGGCGGGGCCTGGGTTCGCGGCAATCGCCTGAACAACGCCTCCATGCACGAAACCCTGGCCGAGGAAGGCATCGCCGTCTTCGCGCTGGACTTCCGCATGCCGCCGCAAGTGGATTTTCCCGGCAGCATTGCCGACGTCAACGCCGGCCTGCGCTGGGCGCAGCGCCATGCCGGGGAGTTGGGCAGCCGGCCCGAATGGACGGGCGGCCTGGGGACGTCCAGCGGGGGCCACTTGCTGATGCTCAACGCGCTGTGTCCGCACGACGCGCGCTATGCGGCCGCGCCCGAAGATGGCACGCCGCTCGTCCATTACGCGGTGGCATGCTGGCCCATCCTGGACCCGTTGGCGCGCTACCGCATGGCCCAGGCGCGCCAGCTCGCCCAGCTGGTCGAGGCACACCAGGCGTTCTGGCCGGACGAGGCAGCAATGGAGCGGGACAACCCTCATCGCCTCGTCGAGCGCGGGGAAGCGCGCTACCTGCCGCCGGTGCTCCTGATACAGGGCACCGCCGACGCCAACGTCGACCATCTGGGCGCCGATGCCTTCGGCGAGCAATACCGGGCGGCCGGCGGCGCGATCGAGGTGCTGAAATACGACGACGAGGTACACATGTTCATGACCGTGGAACCGGCCTCGCCCGCCTCGCTCCACGCGATGGACCGCATCAGGCATTTCGTCCGGAGCCAGACCCGGCCAGTCTGACGGGACCGCGAACTGTAAACGATCTGCAAAACGTACAAAATGTTGCCATTCCAGGCGGGGAGTAGAGGCTAAGATCAGCCAGGCTTAAGTGCTGTCGATACGTAACGACGCCTTATGCCCAGTCCAAACCAGGAGGTCAACATGAAAACCAACACTCTCTCCAAACTTGCTCTGGTTGCGGCGCTTGGCGTTTTCGTCGCCGGCTGCGCCAACCAGCAGCACACCAATACGGCCATCGGCGCCGGGGGCGGGGCCGCGGTCGGGGCCGGCCTGGGGGCACTGCTGGGCAACTCCAAGGGCGCGGCCATCGGCGCCGGCCTGGGAGCCGTGGCGGGCGGGCTGATCGGCTACAACTGGAAGACGGTCAAGCAGGATGTCGAAAAATCGGGATCCAAAGACCTCGGCATCGACATGACCGAGCAGCCTGACGGTTCGCTCAAGGTCAATGTGCCGAGCAACGTCTCCTTCGACACCGGCAGCTATGCGCTGAAGCCGGCGCTGCTGCCCGTGCTCGACACCGTTGCCAAGACGCTGAACGAGCACCCCGAACTGCGCGCCAAGGCCGTCGGCCATACCGACAACACCGGCCAGATGTCGCTGAACCAGACGTTGTCGCAGAACCGGGCTCTGGCTGTCACCAACTACCTGATCAGCAAGGGCGTCTCGCCGACGCGCCTCAGCACCGAAGGCCGTGGGCCGAACGACCCCATCGCCAGCAACGACACGGTGGAAGGACGCGCCGCCAACCGCCGCACCGAGGTTTACCTGTACGCGGTGAAGGGTTGACCGCCAGGAGGCCGCCCGCCTTCGCGCGGCGGCCTCCCGTCCCGGCCAGGCGGACGTCTTCCGCGAAGCCGGGACGGCTCCTCCCGGGACGCCGCCCGCAAGGCTTGAACGGGCGCGTTCTTGGGTAAAGTAATGGTAATGTCACACCCGGCCGCCGCCGGGCTACCTGAACGTACATTGCCATGTCCAGCCCCGCCATTGCCCTCTCCGCCTCGACGCTCACCATCCGCGACGCCACCGAGGCCGACATGCCGGCCATCCAGGCGATCTACGCCTTCCACGTCCTGCATGGCGTCGCCAGCTTCGAGGAAATCCCCCCTTCCGTGGAAGAAATGCGAGCCCGGCGCGCTACCGTGCTCGGCCTGGGCCTGCCCTACCTGGTGGCGGAGGCGGACGGCGCCGTGGTCGGCTACAGCTACGCCGGCAGCTATCGCGCTCGCCCGGCCTATCGCCACACCGTGGAAAACTCGGTCTACGTGGCCGACGGCGCGGGCGGACAAGGCATCGGCGAGGCGCTGATGAAAGCCCTGATCGCCCGGTGCCACGGCGGACCGTGGCGGCAGATGATCGCCGTCATCGGCGACAGCGGCAACACCGCGTCCATCGCCTTGCACAGGAAAGTCGGCTTCGAACACGCGGGTGTGCTCCGCAGCGTCGGCTTCAAGCACGGCCGCTGGGTCGATACCGTACTGATGCAGCTGCCGCTCGGCGACGGCGACCGGACCCTGCCCCACCACGCATCATGACGCCATGAACGACATCCGCGTAGGCATCTCCGGCTGGCGCTACGCTCCCTGGCGCGGCGTGTTCTACCCCGAGGGGCTGCCCCAGAGGCTGGAGCTGGCCTACGCGTCGCGCGAGTTCTCCACCATCGAGCTCAACGGCTCGTTCTATTCGCTACAGACCCCGGAACGCTACGCCAGCTGGTATGCCGATACGCCGCGCGGCTTCCTGTTCAGCATCAAGGGGCCGCGCTACATGACCCACATCCTGCGGCTCAAGGAAATCGACCGGCCCCTGGCCAACTTCCTGTCCTCCGGGCTATTCGAACTGAAGGAGAAGCTGGGCCCTATCCTGTGGCAATTCCCTCCCAGCATGCGCTTCGACCAGGAACGCTTCGAAACCTTCTTCAGGGCCTTGCCGCACGATACGGACCGCGCCCGCGTCCTGGCCAGAAAGCACGAGGCACGCATGCGAGGGCGCGCGAGCCTGGCAACGTTTCCCGACCAGCCCATGCGCCATGCCATAGAGATCCGGCACGACAGCTTCTTGGATACGGCCTTCACCGACATGCTGCGCCACTACGGCGTCGCCCTGGTGGTGGCCGACACGGCGGGCAAATGGCCTTACGAGGAAGACGTCACGGCCGACTTCGTCTACATCCGGCTGCACGGCGATCAGGAACTCTACGTCAGCGGCTATACCGACCCGGCGCTGGACCGCTGGGGCGAGCGCATCGCCGCCTGGGCCCGTGGGACCGAACCGCGCGACGCCCGCCGCATCGACGGCAAGGCGCCGCACCGGCCGGGCCGCGACGTGTTCTGCTACTTCGACAACGACGCCAAGGTCGAGGCCCCCCGCAATGCCAAGACGCTGATGGGCAAGCTGGGGCTGCCCATGCAGGCCGTCTGACGGACATCCAACCCCGGCATGAATCCGTGACATCCCGCTTTGCCGGCCAAGCCACCGCAAGGCCTGGCCCCTTCACCCCTTCGGAAACGGCCGGCTCAGGAAGCGCGAACCCGCCAGCCCGAAGCGCCATGGCACGTCGCGCGCCTTCGATATGCCTATCCTCGGCCCTGCGACAACGGGGGGTTCTTCCTCCCTGGGCTGCAGCGCGAACGGCGGCCGGTCCAGCGCCAGGCCGTCGAAGCTGCGGTCGATGCCCAGCGCCTGGCCGACCCGGCCCGGACCCGAGCAAAGCAGTCGCGCATCCTCCACGCCTCGCCGTGCCCGCATGACGTCTATCCCATGAGTGGGCTCCAGCGCGCGTATCAGCACGCCGGCGCCATGGCCGGATTCGCGGCACACCAGGTTCAGGCACCAGTGGATCCCGTAAGACCGATACACATAAGCCCGGCCGGGCGTGCCGAACATCGATGCGTTGCGCGGCGTCGGCCCGGAGAAACTGTGGGAAGCGGGATCTTCCCTGTCGTAGGCTTCTGCTTCCACGATGCGGCCGCCCACGCCGTCCACCAGCAGCGTCACCCCGATAAGCAGGCGTGCGACCTCGGACGAAGGCGCATGGAAGTCGATGTTGGCGAGCCGGTGAGTCGAACGCATGGAAATCCTCGAAAAATCACAGCAGGCGGTTTTTCATGGAGAAGTCGATGGCCTGCCGCGCGATGGCCAGCATTCCCGGAACGACCGGGCGAGTGTCGTCCCGCCGCCAGCGGAACGAATACGGTAGCGGCCTGAGCGCCGGCGTGCTCTTGAGGACGCGCAATCGGCCGCGCTTGGCGAGCGCCGCTGCCCAGCCGGCAGGCAGTATCCCTACGCCGACGCCTTCGCTCACCAGGCCGGCGATGGCCCCCCAATTGTTGCAGATCAGCCGCTGATGGATGTCCAGCCCGCTGGCATTGAGCCAGTCGTCGAGCACACGGGTCGTCCCGGCCCCCAAGGGCAACGTGACGAGCGGATAGGTGGCCAGCAGGCGCGCGGTCATGGCGGTGGACGAAGCTTCGGCGTCCACGCTGGTCACCCAGGAAAACCGCGCTTCGCCGATCCGCTCGGAGCAAATGTCGGGGCGCGGAGACCGGCCGGCGATGACGGCGCAATCCAGCTGGCCGCTTTCCAGCCCGTGCTCCAGCGCCGCCCCTACGTCCACCGTGGGTTCCACGACCAGTTCCGGGTGCTCCCTCTTGGCGAGCGTGAGCAGGCGCGGCAGCCACGTGAGGGCCGTCAACTCGCCCACGCCGATCCTGCAGCGTCCCGCCAAGCCGGTGTCCACGGCCACGCAGCGGCGTACCGACTCGGCTTCCTGCAGCAAGCCCCAGGCGCGCGGCACCAGCCGCTTTCCAGCCTCGCTGAGCTCCGCCTTGTGCCCGGACCGGTCGAACAGCGCGACGCCCAGCGACTGTTCCAGTTCGCTGACGCGCTTGGACAGCGACGAAACGGACAGGTGCAGCCTTTCAGCAGCGATCGCGAAGCTTGCGCACGTCGCCGCCCAATAGAAAGCCTCCAGTTGCTTCAGCGTCATGGCCATGCATCCCGCGCTTTCATTCGAATAAATCGAAATAGTTTTTTTGAATTTTATCGCTTTCTTAACACAAACCGGATCGCTAGAGTGTGCTCGTCCCGAACTTCGGCAGATTTCGACTCGATGGCTGCGAACGCTGAACACTCCGTCCCGTCTTCCCCGTCCAGCCTGCCGGGCACGCAGGTCCTGCCCGCCCTCCGGCCGGACCGGCGCCTGCGCGACGTGCTGTGTCTCGACGATTTCGAGCCGTTGGCCCGTAGGCGGCTGCCGCGCCCCATCTTCGGCTACGTGGCGGGAGCCGCCGAACGCAACAGCTCGCTGCGCGACAATGCCGAGGCATTCGAAGGCTACGGCTTCGTCCCTCGCACGCTGGTGGACGTATCCCGGCGAACGCAGGCCGTCACGCTGTTCGGCACGCGCTACGCGCACGCCTTCGGCATCGCCCCCATGGGAATCAACGCCCTCTCGGCCTACCGCGGGGACATCGTGCTCGCCAGCGAGGCTGCCGCGGCAGGCATGCCTTCGATCATGAGCGGCAGCTCGTTGATTCCCCTGGAGGACGTCGCGCGCCAGGCGCCGGGGACCTGGTTCCAGGCCTATCTTCCCGGCGACGTCGCGCGCATCGATCCGCTGATCGAACGCGTCGCCAAGGCAGGTTACCGGACGCTGGTGCTTACCGTGGACATTCCCGTATCGGCCAATCGCGAGAACAACATCCGCACGGGTTTCTCCACCCCGCTTCGGCCCAGCCTGCGGCTGGCCTGGGACGGCTTGAGCCATCCGCGCTGGCTGTGCGGCACGTTCCTGCGAACGCTGGTACGGCACGGCCTGCCTCATTTCGAGAATTCGTTCGCCACGCGCGGCGCTCCTATTCTTTCGTCGAGCGTCCTGCGCGACTTCACGGCGCGCGATCACCTGAACTGGGAGCACGTGGCCCGCATTCGCCGCCGTTGGCAAGGCACGCTGGTCCTGAAGGGCGTGCTGCATCCGGGCGACGCCGCGCTGGCGAAAAAGCACGGCGTGGACGGCCTCATCGTCTCCAATCACGGGGGACGCCAGTTGGACGGCGCCGTTTCCGCCCTGCGCGTATTGCCGTCCATCGTCGATGCCGCCCAGGGCATGACGGTCATGATGGACGGCGGCGTCCGGCGCGGCACCGATGTACTGAAGGCGCTGGCACTGGGCGCCGCATGCGTCTTCATCGGACGCCCGTTCAACTACGCCATGGCCGCGGCAGGCGCCGCCGGCGTGAAACACGCGATCCGCCTGCTTGCGGACGAGGTGGACCGCGGCATGGCCATGCTCGGCATCAATACCCTGGCCGAGCTGGACGCCGGCCTGCTCATGCCGCTGCGCGCAGGGCGGCACGCCGCCGGGGCGCCATAGCGCCAGCCGCCGGACTGCCTGCCCGCGCCCGGCCTCCCCCCTTATCCACCACTCTCACCAACAGCGAGGTCCTCCCATGACCAAGAGCGTCATCTACAGCCCCAAAGTCACCCGCACGAAGGCCCCTGGCCCAGGCTGGAGCCAACGTGGCCTTGCTCGCCCGTACCGCGCGGGATCTCGAGTCGGTCCGCGGCGAAATCGAGGCTCTCGGCGGCGCTGCGTCGGCGGTGGCCGCCGATGTCACTGATTCCGCCGAGGTCGACCGCGCCGTCGCCGCCGTCCAGGAGCGTTTCGGCACCGTTGACATCCTCGTGCATTCGGCCGGCGGCAGCCAGCGCAAGCCCGTGCTGGAGCTGGCCGACGACGAGTGGAAGCGGCTGGTGGGCGTCAACCTCGACTCCACCTTCTACGTTTGCCGCGCGGCCGGCCGGCTCATGCATGCGCAGGGCCGGGGCTCGATCATCAACATCGCCTCCGCGGCCGGATTGCGCGGGCGCCCCAACAATGCCCCTTACAGCGCCGCCAAGGCCGCCATGATCAACTTTTCGCGCGCGCTGGCCATGGAATGGGCGCCGCGAGGCATACGGGTGAATACGCTGGCGCCGGGGCGCTTCCTGACGCCGCTGACAGAAACGGAAATGAGCGTTCCCGAGAAATACGCCGCGTTCGTCAAGAACGTGCCGCTCGGACGGATCGGCCGACCGGAGGAACTGAAGGAAATCGCCGTCTGGCTGGCCTCCGACGCGTCGGCCTTCGTCACGGGAGCCACCATCGTGATAGATGGTGGCCAGACGCTGCTCTAGGGCGCCCGCCGTCAGCTGACGGCGGCTGCCCCTTGCCGCTCCGCCGGCGCCACCGCGCGGATCGCGTCCTCCACCGTCTCGAGGAAGATGAACTGGAGCTGCTTGCGCGATTCCTCGGGAATGTCGTCGATGTCCTTCCGGTTGCGGGCGGGCAGCATGACGGTCTTGATGCCCGCCCGCAGCGCGGCCAGCACCTTCTCCTTGATGCCGCCTACGGGCAAGACCAGGCCACGCAGGCTGATCTCGCCCGTCATCGCGCGGTCGGAAGGGACAGGGGTGTCGGTCATCAGCGAAGTCAGCGCCACGAACATGGCCACCCCCGCGCTGGGGCCGTCCTTGGGAATCGCGCCGGCAGGCACGTGGACGTGGATGTCGTTGCGCTCGAACAGCGCGGGGTCGACATTCAGCGAGGCCGCCCGCGCCTTGAGCAGCGTCAGCGCCGCCTGCACGCTTTCGCGCATGACCTCGCCCAGCTGCCCGGTCAGGATCAGCTTGCCGTTGCCCGGCGTGCGGCTGGCTTCGATGAACAGGATGTCGCCGCCGACCGGCGTCCAGGCAAGGCCGGTCGCCACGCCCGGCAGGCCGGTGCGCATCGCGATCTCGCTTTCGAAGCGCGGCGCGCCCAGCACCGTATGCACGTCGCCCACATCGATGCGCACGTGCTGGGCGGTTCCCTCGGCAATGCTCATGGCCGCATGGCGGAAGGCGCTGCCGATCTCCCGCTCGAGGTTGCGCACGCCGGCCTCGCGGGTATAGCCGTTGATCACTTCGCGGATGGCCGCGTCCGTGATTTCGCACTGGTCCGGCCTCAGGCCATTGGCTTCGAGCTGCCGCGGCACCAGGTAGCGGCGCGCGATTTGCGCCTTCTCTTCCTCGGTATAGCCGGGCAGCGAGATGACTTCCATGCGGTCCCGCAACGGGCCCGGGATGGAATCGAGCACGTTGGCCGTCGCGATGAACAGCACCTTGGAGAGGTCGAACGGCACGCCCAGGTAATTGTCGCGGAAGGTGTCGTGCTGCTCGGGATCGAGCACCTCCAGCAGCGCGGCGGCCGGATCACCCTGCACGCTCGCGCCCAGCTTGTCGACCTCGTCCAGCATCATCACGCAGTTGTTGGAACCGGCCTTGTGGATGGCCTGGATCACGTTGCCCGGCAGGGCCCCGATATAGGTGCGGCGGTGCCCGCGGATCTCGGCCTCGTCGTGCACGCCCCCCAGGCTCAGGCGCACGAACTTGCGTCCCGTGGCCTTGGCGATGCTTTGCCCCAGCGAAGTCTTGCCCACCCCGGGTGGCCCGGAAAAGCACAGCACCGGGCTCTTGCCGCCCGGATTGAGCTTGCGCACGGCCAGGTATTCCAGGATGCGGCGCTTGATCTTGTCCAGCCCGTAGTGATCCTCGTCCAGAATGCGCCGGGCCTCGGCGATGTCGATGCGGTCCTCGGTGGACACCGACCAAGGCAGCTCGATCAGCCAGTCCAGGTAGGTGCGTATCATCGAGTATTCGGCCGAAGCCTCGGGAATGCTCTCCAGGCGCTTGAGCTCCTTGCGCGCCTGCTTCTCGGCCTCTTCGGGCATCTTCGCCTTGGCGATCCGTTCGCCCAGTTCGGCCAGTTCGGCGCTGTTGCCTTCGGCTTCGCCCAGCTCCTGCTGGATGGTCTTGAGCTGCTCTCGCAGCATGACCTCGCGCTGGCGGTCCTCGAAGCGCGCCTTGGTCTGCTGGTCGATGTCGCGGCTGATCCGCAACACCTCGATCTGGTGCGCCATCAGCGCCAGCACCTTGTCGGCGCGTGCGATGACGTCCACGGTCTCGAGCACGCCCTGCTTTTCCTCGGGCTTGATCTCCATCAGGCCGGCGATGAAGTCGGACAGCAGCGGCGTGGAGGTCATGTTCTGGATGGAAGCGGCCAGCTCGGCCGGCGCCTGCGGCAGCAACTGGAGGATTTCCTGGGACCTCGTCTTGAGCTGGATCAGGCGGGCCTCGATCTCGGAGGTCATGATCTCGGGGTCTTCGAAGCGCTGCACCCGCGCCACCATGAAGGGGAAGCCCTGGAGCACCTCCACGATGCGAAAGCGCTGCACGCCCTGGCAGATCACATGATGCGCGCCGTCGGGCGTGGTGACGTAGCGCAGGACGTTGGACACCGTCCCGATCGCATGCAGGTCTCCGGCCTGCGGCTCTTCCACTTCCGGATTGCGCTGCAGGACGACGCCGACCTGGCGATTGGCCCGCGCGGCGTCCTGGGCGCCACGCACCGAGCTCTCGCGGCCGATGGAAATGGGCGCCACCAGGCCCGGAAAAAGCACGAGGTTGCGTACCGGTATCAGCGTGAGGGCATCGCTGGGAAGCGCGATCGATGGCGACGCGCCTTGCGCCGCGGACTGCGCGCCCTCCTGTTGTCCCGGCGCTTCCTGGCCCGGCTGTCGGTCCCGAAATTCGTTTTCCATGGCTTCTTACCTGTCCCGTTTCGAGTTGTGGCCTATCCCAGCTTGAGCAAGGTCAACAGCAGACATCCGTCCACCATCCTGGATTCGCGGATCTCGAATGCGCCCGGCGGCAGCGCGATACGCCGCTCGAAGCGGCCGTAGGGAATTTCGATGCGGCGGATGTGGGCCTCGGCCGGCGCGGGCAGCAGGCGTTCGCCGACCACCGACAGGGTGGCGCCTTCGATCAGGACCTGGACCTGGTCCGGCGACACGCCGGGCAGCGCCACCAATACCGAAAGCGCCCGGCCGGTTTCGAAAATGTCGATGGGAGGTTCCCAGGTCGGCCCCTGGGGGCTGCCCTGACTCAGGCGGAAGAACTGCCGGTGCAGGTTATCCGCCTGCTCCAGCAGTTTGACCGCATCGATCCACATGGCGTTGGACGGTTTGCGATGAATCATGGTCCTTGTCCTTGCACGAGCCTGGCCCGATGGCTCCAAGTTAAGGCGACGGCCCGCATCTGGCAATAGGGGGCGGAAGGGCCGCGCCCCGCCGCGGCGCCGGAAGGCGCGCCAGGCGTGGCGTGGCGGATTCGTAACAGATGTAGCGGAAAGACGGCGACGCCGGAACCGGGCTCAGGAGCCCGGGACCTGCGCCGGGGAAGGCGCCGCCTCGTCCCCGCCGCCGATGGCCTTGTAGATTGCGACCAGGCCGATCCGAAGCTGGCTGTCGCTTTGCGCCAGCTCCCGCCGCGCCTGCAGCAGCGTACGGCGGGCGTCGAGCTCCGTCAGGAAATCGGTCAGCCCGCCCGCGTAGCGCGCCTGCGCCAGCTCGTGGGCGTCGCGGCTGGCGCGCAGTTTATCCAGCAAGTCCAGGTTGCGTCGGCGCTCGGCGCTGTAGCCGGTCAAGGCATCGTCGATTTCCTGCCAGGCCCGGAGCACCGTCTGCTGGTAGGACACCGCCGCCTCCTGCTGCTCCAGTTCCCGCAGGGCCACGGTGGTTCGCCTGCGCCCCTGGTCGAACAGCGGCAAGGCCAGGCTCGGCCCTACCGACCAGCGCCGGCTGCCCCACTCGCCGAATTTGCCGTCCTTGAACGACTCGTAGCCGAAGCTCGCTCCCAGGACGATGCGCGGATAGAGATCGGCCGTCGCGATCCCTATGCCGGCCGTCGCCGCATGCAGCCGCGCCTCCGCGGCCTCGATGTCCGGCCGGCGCCGCGCCACCTGCGAGGGCAGGCCCAGCGCCAGGTCGGGCAAGGCGGCCAGCGCCGCATCCGGCGTATCGGCCAGCATGTCCCGCAGCGCCCCCGGCGTCTGCCCGATCAACAGTCCGATGCGATTGGCCGCGGCCGCCTCTTGCGCCTGCAGTGGCGGCATGCGTCCGTTCAAATCCGCCAGCAGCGCGTGCTGCCGGGACACGTCCAGCTCGTCGATCTGCCCGCCGTCCCGGCGCGCCTGCAGGAGTTCCAAGGCGGCCTTGGCGGCGTCGATGTCTTCCCTCAGCAAGCGCAACTGCCGCTGGGTGCCGCGCAGCTCGAAATAATTCCGGGCGATTTCGCTCGACACCGCCAGCCGCGCCTGCTCCAGCAACGCTCCCGATGCCGACACATCGGCATCGGCCGCTTCGATCGAGCGTGCCACCCGGCCCCAGAGATCGAGCTCCCAGGAAGCGTCGAACCCCGCCTGGTGGAGCGTAAAGGGATCGCTCAGCACCGACACCAGTTGCTCGCGGTTATTGGGCGCGATGGCATCGAGCATGCGCGTGCCGGCGCCGTACTCGCTCTGGCGCTGGCGCGACACGCCCGCCGAAGCGTCCACCCGCGGCCCGCGCTGCGCGGCCGCCGTCTGCCGCTGCACGCGGCTCTGCGCGAACCGCAGCGCCGCCGTGCGCAAGTCCGGACTCGCCTCGCGCGCCCGGGCCAGCAGTGCATCGAGCCTCGCATCGCCGAAGGCTTCCCACCATTTCGAGGATGGCGCCGCGGTGAACACGGGATCCCGCAGCGTTTCGGGGCCGCTGCGCCAACTCGCCCAGTCCGCGGGCGCGGGAGCCTGCGGCGCCGAGAAATCGGGTCCCACGGCTGCGCAGCCACCGAGAACCAGCGACAGCAACGCCGCGGGCAGGGGCCGCGGGAACGGACCGGCCGCGCGCCGGCGGAGGGGATCGAATGCCATGGTCGCCTCCCGGTCAGACCAAACGATGGCGGAACAGCCACGCCGCCAACGGCAGCGTGATCGTTCCGACAATGAACATCGGCACGAGATTGCGCCAGAGCGAAAGCAATCCCGCGCCTTCCAGGTAGACGCGCTGTACCAGGTCGATGGCGAAGCGCAGCGGATTCGCCAAGGTGGCAAGCTGCAAGGGCTCGGGCATGTTGCGCACCGGCGTGGCCAGGCCGGACAACAGCATCAGCGGCATGATCAGCACGAAGGTATAAAGCATGGCCTGCTGCATGTTGACCGACACGGCGGAGATCGACAGCCCTATTCCCACGCAGGCCGTCGTGAAAATGGCCAGGCCCGCATACAGCGCCAACAGCGATCCGGCCATGGGGATGCGGAACCAGAACAGCGCGACGCACAGAATGATCGAGGACTGCACGAGCCCGATGAGGACCGGCGGAATGGCCTTGCCGATCATGATCTCCATGGGCGTATAGGGCGTCACCAGCAGCTGGTCGAACGTGCCCTGCTCGCGCTCGCGCGCGACGGACAGCGCGGTGAGCATCAGCGTCTGCATCATGCTGAGCGCGGCGATCAAGGCCGGCATGATGTTCCAGCGCGTCTCGAGGTTGGGGTTGTACCAGACGCGGGACACGGCCGTGACCGGCATCCCGTCGCCGCGCCGCTCGGCGTTGTAGGCGGACACGATCTCGGCGACGTGGGCAGACGCCTGGCCGGCCGTGGTCGAGTTGCGGCCATCGAGAATGACCTGCAAGGGCGCGGCCTGCCCCTGGGCCAGGCGGGCGTCGAAATCCGCTCCGAACTGCAGGACCACCAGCGCATCGCCGCGGTCCACCGCCCGCGCGATGTCCCGAGGCGAGTCGAGCGTGGCGATCCGGTGGAAGACTCCCGTGCCGTCGAGCCGGGCGAGCAGCCTGGCCGATGCCTCGCCCCGGCTCTGATTGAGCACCGCATACGGCACGTCGGTCAGGTTGTACGTGGCGGCATAACCGAACACCAAGCTCTGCACCAGCGCCGGCACGACGAGTATGGCCCGGTTGGCGGGATCCTTCAGTATGGCCAGCAATTCCTTGCGGCATAGCTGGAGCAGGCGGCGCCAGAAGTCGATGAAGGCATCCATGCGTCAATCCAGTTTCTTGCGCGTGACAAATCGCGCCACGCCCAGCAGCACGATGGCGTAGCCCGCCAGGATGGCGCAATTCCTGCCGATCAGCGGCCAGTTGTTGCCGGCCAGGAACAAGGACTTGATCAGCTCCATGAAATAGGTGGCGGGCAGTATCTGGCCGATGACGCGTATGGCCACCGGCACGTTGCGCAGGTCGAACATGAAGCCGGAGAGCATCAGCGCCGGCAGGAAGCTCGCGATCAGGGCCACCTGGCTGGCCAGGAACTGGTTCTTGGTGATAGAGGAAATCACCAGGCCGATGCCGAGCGCCACGAGCAGGTAAAGCATGGCGGCGAAGAGCAGAACCGGCAGCGAACCGTACATGGGCACGTGGAACAGAAAGGCCGCGGCGGCCAGGCAGAGCGCCAGCCCGATCAGTCCCACGCAGAAATAGGGAACGATCTTGGACAGCAGCACTTCCACCGGCCGCACCGGCGTGACGAACAACGCCTCCAGCGTTCCCCTCTCCCACTCTCTCGCCATGACGAGCGCGGTCAGGAACGCGCCCACCAGCGTCATGATGAGCACGATCAGCCCGGGCACCAGGTACCAGGTGCTGGTGTTGGCGGCGTTGAACCACATGCGGTCGACCACCTCGACGCGGCCCGCGGCGGACAGTCCGGCTTCGCCGCGATCGGCCCGCTTCTGGTTCCAGAGGCCCAGCGCACCGGCGACGTAGCCACGTATCATCGTCGCGCGGCTGGCGTCGGCGCCCTGCAGCAAGACCTGCACCTGCGCATCGCCGGCCGCCAGGCGACGCGAAAAATCGGCCGGAACCAATACCGCTGCGTCCACGTCCCGATCGCGCATCAAGGCATAGGCCTCATGCGCCGATCCCACCACCCGCGGCGCCAGATAGCCGGGCATCGCGAGGCCGGCCACCACGTCGTGCGCAGCCGGCGAAGCGTCGTCGAGAACGACCGCCACGGGCGCGTTCTTCACGTCCAGCGAAAGTCCATAGCCGAAAATCAGGATCAGGACGATGGGCAGTGCGATGCCCATCATCAGATTGGCGCGATCGCGCAGCAACTGGCGTACTTCCTTGCGCGTCAGCGAGACCAGGCGGCGCCAGAAGCCTGCGGAGGTGGCAATGCGCGTGCCTTCGTTCATGCCGCGCCCTCCGCAAGGGACTCGCGCCGCCCCCGCTCGACGATGCCGATGAAGGCCTGTTCCATGTCCAGGCGCCGCGCCTCGGTCTCGCCCGCCAACTGCCGAACCTGCGCCGGCGTGCCCAGGGCCAGCAGCCTGCCGGCATCCTGGATGACGATGCGGTCGCAGTACTCGGCTTCTTCCATGAAGTGCGTCGTCACGACGATGGTCGTGCCGCCTTGGGCGAGCGCCGTAATGCGGCGCCAGAAATCGCGGCGGGCGAGCGCATCGGCGCCACTCGTGGGCTCGTCCAGGAACAGGATCTCCGGCTCGTGCAGCAGGGCGACCGCCATCGCGAGACGCTGCTTGTAGCCGCCCGGCAGCCGCCCGCTGGCCGCATGCGCCTCGCCCTCGAGGTCGAACTGTGCCATGACGGCCCCGATGCGCGCACGCAAGCGCTCGCCATGCAGTCCATAGGCATGGCCGAAGAACACGAGGTTCTCCATGACCGTCAGATTCCCGTACAGCGCGAACTTCTGCGATACATAGCCGATGCGGCGCCGCGCCTGCGCCGGGGCCGTCCTCAGGTCGACGCCCGCCACTCGCAGGAAACCGCTGCTCGCGGGCAGCAGTCCGCACAGCATGCGAAATGTCGTGGTCTTGCCTGCGCCATTCGGTCCGAGCAGGCCGAAGATCTCGCCTTTGTTCACGGTGAAGCTGGTACGGTCCACGGCGGTGAAATCGCCGAACTTGCGAACCAGGTCGCGGACCTCGATGACCGGGCCGCCCCGGGCCGGCTCCGTCGGCAATGCCGCGCCGTGTCCGGGCAGCGGCGCGGCGGCGCCCGCTCCGCGCTTGTGCTCGCGCAACAGCACCATGAAGCCATCTTCCAGCCGGGCATCGGCGGGCCGCCACGCGGGGGACTCCTGGGCCGATGGCCGCCGGATCACTCGCACCTGCCCGCCTTGCGGCACGGCATCAATGACCCTGTCCGCGTCGTCGAGCAGGCGAGCCTGAAGCACCCGGGCCGGCTCGCCCGGCGACGGGACGGCGATAAAGCAAAGGCCACGCGCATGGCGGCGTATGTCCTCCGGGCGGCCCTGCGCCAGCAATTTGCCCTCGTGCAGCACGAACACGCTGGCGCAGCGTTCGGCCTCGTCGAGATACGTCGTGCTGACCACCACCGACAAGCGCTCGTCGTCGACCAGCTGCTGGACGATCTGCCAGAGCTCGCGGCGCGAAAGCGGGTCCACCCCCACGGTAGGTTCATCCAGCAGCAACAGTTCGGGAGAACGGACCAGCGTGCAGGCCAGTCCGAGCTTCTGCTTCATGCCGCCGGACAGCTTGCCCGCCGGCCGCGCCGTGAAACGTCCCAGATCGGTCATTTCCAACAGCCGCTGGTACCTGCGCTGGCGCTGAACCATCGGCACGCCGTGCAGGTCGGCGTACAGATCCAGGTTCTCCTGCACGCTCAGGTCCTCGTACAGGCCGAAACGCTGCGGCATGTAGCTGATGCGGTTCTGCACGTCCTGCGGGTGGGCCGCCACATCGATGTCCAGCACCCGCAGCGCGCCCTCCGGCTTCATCAGGCCGGCGATCAGCCGAAGCAGCGTGGTCTTGCCCGCTCCGTCGGGCCCCACCAGCGCGGTCAAGGCACCGGCGGGCGCCTCGAGCGATATGCCGTCCAGCGCCATGGTCTCGCGCCCCCCGTGCCCGGCCGGGAAGCGCTTGCGCACGTCGCGCGCCGCGACGACGGCCGCGGCGCTCATCGGGCCGATACCTTGTCGCCCTGCCGATCGAGGGCAATGCGCACCGTGGCCGGCATGCCCAGGCGCAGCCGGTCTTGCGGGTCGTCCACGATTACGCGCATTTCGTAGACCAGGCTGGTGCGCAACTCTTCGGTCTGCACGTTCTTGGGCGTGAACTCCGCCACCGACGAGATATAGCCAATTCGCCCTGCGATCGGCTGGTCGGGATGGCTGTCGGTAACGACCTGGGCCGCCATGCCGGGCCGCACCTGCCCCAGCCGAGGCTCGGGCACATAGGTTCGGACCCATTTGGGATCGGTCAGCGCAAGCGCATAGGCCGGACGCTGGGGCGTGGCCATGTCGCCCGGCTCGAGCAGTCTTGCCCGCACCACCGCGTCGGTAGGCGCCTTGAGCTCGGATTGTTCCAGCCGGTATGCGATCAGCGCCAGCTCCGCGCGGGACACGTCGAGCTGCGCCTGGGCCTGGGCAATGTCTTCCTTGCGCGGCCCGACCCGGGCCAATTGCAAGGCCTTGCCGCGATCCTCCCATTGCGCGCGCGCCACCCGCAGCCGAGATTCGGCATTATCGAGATCCTGCCGGCTCACGCCGCGCCCCCCGGTGTTCGCCGCAATCCCTTTCAAGCGCTCGAGCTGCTGCGCGGCCAGCTCGACCTCCGCCCGGGCTGCCGCCACCTGCGCCTGGGCCTGGGCGATCTCTTCGGGCCGCGTCCCGTTGCGCAACCGCAGCAGCGCCTGCTCCTGCACGGCGATCCGGGCGCGGGCCTGGGCTTCCTGCAATTGCAAGGCACGACGGTCCAGCACCGCAAGCACCTCTCCCGCCTTGACCCGGTCCCCCTCCTCCACGCGCATCTCGGCCACCCGGTCGCTGCCGTCGAACGCCAGCGATATCTGGCGGATGTCGACGTTGCCATAGAGCGTCAGGCCGTCCTCGGCAGGAGCCGGACGCCATGCATACCATGCCGCGCCCGCCACGGCGGCGGCCACCACCACGCCCGCAATCACCACTTTCTTCATCGCCGGACCCCAAGCTGTCGGTGTCCGGATTATATAACTCAAATTTCAATTTGGAATATGATGTTTTACACTTCCCCCTGCATTCTTCAAGGAACCGGCCTCTTCCGAATGGCAGCCAGAGCAACAAGACCTTCGACTCCCGCGCGTTCGCCCCGCATGGACGGTGAAGCCACCCGCGCCCGCATCCTCGAAACGGCCGGGCAGCTTTTTGCCGAGCGCGGCTACGCCGACACCACCAGCAAGGCCATCTGCGAACGGGCGCAATGCAACATGGCCGCGGTCAACTACCACTTCGGCAGCCGCGACGGCCTTTATCTCTCCCTATTGAAGGAAGTGCACAAGCACCTGATCAGCCTGGACTATCTGGCGCGGCTGGCGCACAGCGCCCAGCCTCCGCGGCAGAAACTGGAGGCGTTCCTGGACGGGCTCACCGCCAGCCTGCTGAATTCGGAGGGCTGGCACATTCGCCTGTGGGCACGCGAGGTGCTGGCGCCCTCGCCGCACCTGGCCGGCATCATCGAAGCCGAAGCCCTGCCCAAATTCGGGCTTATCAGCGCCATCATCGGCGAGATCACCGGCATCCCCCCGGGGGATCCGGCGCTCACCCGCTGTGTCCTGAGCGTAATGGCGCCGTGCATGATGCTGCTGGTCATCCACCGGGACATGAACAGCCCCATCCAGGCCATCTTCGAACAGCCGGCCGAAGTCCTGGCCTCTCACCTGAAGACCTATGCGCTGGCGGGACTGGATGCGATCGTGGCGGCGCGCGCGGCTCCGGTGCGCAGCAAACGCGCGCGATAAGGGCGGGAAGAGACCGCCCTACTCTCCTTGCAAGCCGTGGCGGGCGACCACGTCCTTCCACCGGGCGAACTCCTTGCGGTTCAACTCGGCGAACTCCTCGGGCGACGTCAGCACGACGTCATAGCCCTTCTCGAGAAGATCCTGGCGCATCTGCGGCGCGCCCATGATGGCGCCGACCTCGTCGTGGATGCGCTGGACGATGGCCTTGGGCGTGCCGGCCGGCGCGTACATGCCGACCCAGATCGACAAGTCGTATTCGGGATAGCCCGACTCCGCGACGGTGGGAAGGTCGGGCACCAGCCGCGACCGGACCTTGCCGGTCTGCGCCACCGGCTTGAGCTTGCCCGACGCCACGTTCGCGCGCGACGCCTCCACCGTGCTGATCAGCATGGTGGAGCTGTTCTGCATCACGTCCATCGCCGCCACGCCCATGCCGTTGGCCGGGATGTGCCGCATTTTCGTATCCAGCATGTCTTGCAGCACCAGGGAATACAAATGCGTGGTCGAGCCCGGGCCGGGCGAACTGTAGCTGGCGTTATCGCCCATCTTCTTCAGGTAGGACACGAACTCGGGAAAGGTCTTGGCCGGTACCGAGGGATGGGTCAGCACCAGCATCTGCCCGGAAGCGATCTGCCCGATAGGCGCGAAATCCTTGACGGGATCGTAAGGCGTCTTGCGCGACGCGGGCGTAATGACATGGGTATTGAGCGACATCATCAGCGTATAGCCATCCGGCGCCGCCTTGGCCACGTACGCGGTGCCGATGGCCGCGGCCGCGCCGGGCTTGTTCTCGACCACCACGCTCTGTCCCAGCCGGGCAGCCAGCTTGTCCGACAGCAGCCGGGCCAGGGTATCGGCGCTGGTGCCCGGCGTATACGGCACGACGATCTTGATCAACCGTGACGGGTAGTTTCCCTCGGGCTTGGCTGCCGGCTGTCCATGGACGGCCGTACAGGCCAGGCCCAGCGCCGCGGCGAGCGGAAGCTGCAAAGGGAAAAGAACGCGTTTCATGCTTGTCTCCTGACGATGTCCTGGTCGTCCGCCTTGAAAGTACGGACGAATGCTCGCTTCGGCTCTGCGGCCGATGAAGATCCGGCGCCGGGCGGTTCCCCGGTGAATCCGCCGCACTCGCATCACTCTAACACACATACTATATGTATTTTTAAGTGTTAGCGACTAAGGGAAGTCACGGGGCGGTGGCCGGCGAACCGCCGCCCGCCGGCCACGGTTGCGATCCTCCGGGTCGCCCTCATATAGTCAGGCATGACCATCGCCCTCCACCCCGTCGATACCCTGCAGGGGTTCCATCCCGCGGTCGCCGCCTGGTTCCGCCGTGCATTCGGGTCGGCCACGCAGGCCCAGCGCCTGGCCTGGCCGCATATCCGGGCCGGCCGCTCGACGCTCGTGGCCGCCCCTACGGGCTCCGGCAAGACGTTGACCGCCTTCCTCGCTGCCATCGACGAGTTGGTGCGCATGGGCGTGGACGCAGGCGGCGAACTGCCCGACGCCACGATGGTGGTGTACGTATCCCCCCTGAAGGCGCTCTCCAACGACATCCGCGTCAACCTGCAGGCGCCCCTCGAGGGCATTGCCGAGGAACTGGAACGCCTGGGCCTGCCCGATCCAGGCATCCGCACGGCGGTACGCACCGGCGACACCGAGGCCCAGGCCAGGCAGGCCATGCGCAAGCGGCCTCCGCACATCCTCGTGACCACGCCCGAATCGCTGTACGTCCTCCTGGGCTCGGACAGCGGGCGGCGCATGCTGGCGGACGTGCGCAGCGTGATCGTCGACGAAATCCACGCCATGGCGGGCAACAAGCGAGGCAGCCACCTGGCGCTCAGCCTGGAACGGCTGGATGCGCTCTGCGGCCGCCGCCCGACCCGGATCGGGCTCTCGGCCACCCAGAAACCGCTTTCCGCCGTCGCCCGCTTCCTGGTCGGCCGCGAGCGCGCCGGCGCCTGCGAGATCGTGGATATCGGCCACGTGCGGCGCCGCGACCTGGACCTGGAGCTGCCGCCCGTTCCGCTGGAAGCCGTCATGGCCAACGACGTCTGGGAACGGGTATACGACCGCATGGCGGAACTGGCGTCGCAACATCGCACCACCCTGGTTTTCGTCAATACCCGCCGCATGGCGGAGCGGGCAGCTCGGCACCTGGCCGAACGCCTGGGCGAAGAGGCGGTGGCGGCGCACCACGGGAGCCTTGCCAAGGAGCATCGGCTCGACGCCGAGCAGCGGCTCAAGCGCGGCGAACTGCGGGTGCTGATCGCCACCGCCTCGCTGGAACTTGGCATAGACATCGGCGACGTGGACCTGGTCTGCCAGGTGGGCTCGCCGCGCGCCATTTCCGCCTTTTTGCAACGCGTCGGGCGTTCGGGCCACCACGTGGGCGGGATACCGAAGGGCCGCCTCTTTCCCACCTCGCGCGACGACTTGATCGAATGCGCGGCGCTGCTGGACTGCGTGCGCCGGGACGAACTGGATGCCCTGCACATCCCCGCCGCGCCGCTGGACGTGCTGGCCCAGCAACTGGTGGCCGAGGTGGCCTGCCAGGAATGGAGCGAGGACGCGCTCTACGACCTGGTCCGGCGCGCCGAACCGTATGCCGGCCTGGAGCGGCCGGTGTTCGATGCCGTGCTGCGCATGCTGGCAGAGGGTTATACCGGCCGCCAGGGCGTGCGGGCCGCCTATCTCCACCGCGACCCGGTGGCGGGCGTGCTGCGCGGGCGGCGCGGCAGCAAGCTCACCGCCGTCACCTCCGGCGGCACCATCCCGGACAACGCCGACTACACCGTGCTGCTCGAACCGCAGGGCTTGATGGTCGGCACCGTCAATGAAGACTTCGCTGTGGAAAGCCTGGCCGGGGACGTCTTCCAGCTGGGCAACACGTCCTACCGCATCCTGCGGGTGGAGGCCGGCCGGGTGCGCGTCGAGGACGCGCACGGCGCCGCGCCGAGCATTCCGTTCTGGCTAGGCGAGGCGCCTGGCCGCAGCGACGAACTGTCGGCCGGCGTGTCCCGGCTGCGCGCCGAGGTCGAGCGCCTGCTCGGCGATACCCCGGGCGCCGCGCCCGACATCGAGGGCGCCATCCAAGCGCTGATGGACGAGATCGGCCTGAACGCGGCGGCCGCCCGCCAGATCGTCGAATACCTGGCTCGCGCCCGCGCGGCGCTGGGCCGGCTCCCCACCCAGGACACCCTGGTAATGGAACGTTTCTTCGACGAATCGGGCGGCATGCAGCTGGTGGTGCATTCGCCCTTCGGCAGCCGGCTCAACCGCGCCTGGGGACTGGCCCTGCGCAAGCGTTTCTGCCGCAGCTTCAACTTCGAGTTGCAGGCCGCCGCCACGGAAGATGCCATCGTGCTGTCGCTCTCGACCAGCCACAGTTTTCCGCTGGACGAAGTCTGGCGCTACCTGCGTTCGGCCACGGCCGAGCATCTGCTGGTGCAGGCGCTGCTCGATGCGCCGCTGTTCAACGTCCGGTGGCGCTGGAACGCCACCACCGCGCTCGCGCTGCCGCGCTACGTGGGGGGACGCAAGGTGGCGCCGCAGTTGCAGCGCATGAAAAGCGACGACCTGCTGGCCGCGGTGTTTCCCGACCAGGCGGCGTGCCTGGAGAACGTGGCGGGAGAACGGGAAATCCCCGATCACCCGCTGGTTGCCCAGACGATCGACGACTGCCTGCACGAGGCGATGGATGCCCAAGGGTGGCTGGCCTTGCTGCGCCGGATCGAACAGGGCAAGGTCGAACTGGTGGCCCGAGACCTCCCGACCCCGTCGCCCCTGGCCATGGAGATCCTGAGCGCGCGGCCCTATGCCTTCCTGGACGACGCGCCGCTGGAAGAACGCCGCACGCAAGCCGTGCTGGCGCGGCGCTGGACCGATCCGGAATCGGCCGACGACCTCGGCGCCCTGGATGCCGGCGCCATCGAGGCGGTAGCCGCCGAAGCCTGGCCGCAGGCGCGCAACGCCGACGAGATGCAGGAAGCCTTGATGAGCCTGGCCTGCATTGCCGAGGCGGAAGCGGAATCCAACGAAGGTTGGCCGGACTGGCTTGAAGCGCTGGCGCGCGCAGGCCGGGCGACCCGGCTCATCGTGCGGCCGGGCGCCATCCTGTGGACGCCGGTCGAACGCCTGGCCTGCGTGCGCGCCCTTTACCCGGCCGCCGATGCCAATCCGCCCATCGCCATCCCCGCGGGCTACGACGAACCATGGGAAGCCGATGCCGCCTTGGTCGAAGTCGTCCGTGCGCGGTTGACCGGGTTCGGCCCTCGCACCTTGCCTCGCATCGCTGCCGACCTGTTTCTGCCCGAACCGGCCGTGGCAGCCGCCCTTGCCCAGCTCGAGAGCGAGGGCTACGTCATGCGCGGCCGCTTCGATCCGGAGGCGCGCGAGGAAGAATGGTGCGAGCGCCATCTGCTCGCGCGCATCCACCGCTACACCATCAAGCGGCTGCGGCGCGAAATCGAGCCGGTCGAGCGCCAGGACTTCATGCGGTTCCTGCTCGAATGGCAGCACGTCGCCACGGACGCCCGCCTGCACGGCCCCAGTGCGCTGCCACAGGTCATCGACCAGCTGGAAGGCTACGAGGCAGCCGCCGGCGCCTGGGAATCGGATCTCCTGCCGGCGCGGCTCGAGGGCTACAGTCCCGGCTGGCTGGATGAGCTGAGCCAGGCCGGCAAGATCGTCTGGATGCGCCTGGCGGGCCAGGGCCGCTCCGCCACCGGCCCCGTTCGCGCCACGCCCATGGTGCTGCTGCCGCGGCGCCACCTGGGCAGGTGGCAGGCCTTGGTCCCGCCGGATTGGCAGCCCGAGCTGTCCCTACGCGCGCAACGCGTCCATGAAGTCCTGGCCGGCCAGGGAGCCATGTTCTTCGACGAACTGCTGGCGGAAACCCGGCTGCTGCCCAACGAACTGGAAACCGCGCTGGGCGAACTGGTCGCCGCGGGCGTGGCCAATGCCGACAGCTTCGCCGGCCTGCGCGCGCTGCTCATACCCGCCTCCCAGCGCACCGCCCGCGAGCGGCGCCGTGCGCGCCATGGCACGACACTGCACGACATGGACCAGGCCGGTCGCTGGGCGCTGCTGCGCCGCGCCGCCGCGCCACCGCCGGCCGCACCCGGCAGGCGCCTCCGAACCGACCCGCAGGTCCTGGAACACATCGCGCTGGTGCTGCTGCGCCGCTACGGCGTGGTCTTCTGGCGATTGCTGGAACGCGAGGCGCGCTGGCTGCCTCCCTGGCGCGAGCTGTTGCCCGTCTTGCACCGCCTCGAAGCCCGCGGGGACGTGCGAGGCGGCCGCTTCGTCGCGGGCCTGGCGGGCGAACAATTCGCGCTGCCCGAGGCCATCCCCCTGTTGCGCAGCATCCGGCGGCGCGAGGCCGGCGGTGAACTGGCCTGCGTATCGGCCGCCGACCCGCTCAACCTGGCGGGCACACTGCTGCCCGGCGAGAAGGTCCCAGCACTGGCGGGCAACCGCGTGCTCTACCGCGACGGCGCGCCCGTCGCCGCCGCCGTCGCCGGCGACATCCGCTATCTGGTCGAGGCCTCGCCCGGTGAACGAGAACGCCTGCGGACGGCGCTGGTGGCCCAGCGCTGAAGGCCGCGGCGAGTATCCGCGGCAGCCATGCAAACCGTGGAAATACGAAAAGCAGAAATGCGGAAAACAAAGGGTATCGCCATGCCCAAGACGCTACAATTGCCCGCTGCGCAGGCGGCCACGCCGCCCCGGCCGGACAGGCCGCAAGACCCGGCCCGACGCCCTCTTCGTCAAACAGGAATCGCCCAGCATGATCATCGATTGTCACGGTCACTACACCACCGCACCGGCCGCCCATAACCAATGGCGCGATCAGCAGAAGGCCAACTTCAAGGCCAGCGGCGACATCGACCCGGCTTATCCGAACATTTCCGACGACGAGATCCGCGAAACGATCGAGAAGAACCAGTTGCGCCTGCTGCGCGAACGGGGCGCGGACATGACCATCTTCTCGCCGCGCGCCTCGGCCATGGAACCCCACGTCGGCGACGAACGCGTCAGCCAGGTCTGGGCACGCCGCTCGAACGACCTCATCAAGCGGGTCGTCGACCTCTACCCCGAGACCTTCATCGGCGTTTGCCAGCTCCCGCAGTCGCCAGGCACCTCCATCGCCGGCTCCATCGCCGAACTCGAACGCTGCGTCAACGAGCTCGGCTTCGTCGGCTGCAATCTCAACCCCGACCCCTCGGGCGGCAGCTTCAGCGCCCCGCCGCTGACCGACCGTTCCTGGTATCCCTTCTTCGAGAAGATGGTCGAACTCGACGTGCCGGCCATGATCCACGTCTCGGGTTCCTGCAACTGCGCGATGCACGCCACCGGCGCCTACTACCTGGCCGCCGACACCATCGCCTTCATGCAGTTCATCGAGGGCGACCTGTTCCGGGACTTCCCCACGCTGCGCTTCATCATTCCCCATGGCGGCGGCGCCGTCCCCTACCACTGGGGCCGCTACCGCGGCCTGGCGGACATGCTCAAGCGTCCTCCGCTGGCCGAGCACGTGATGAAGAACGTCTACTTCGACACCTGCGTCTACCATCAGCCCGGCATCGACCTGCTGTTCGAGGTCATCGACGTCGACAACATCCTGTTCGGCTCGGAAATGGTCGGCGCGGTGCGCGGCATCGATCCGCAGACCGGCCATTACTTCGACGACACCAAGCGCTACATCGATGCGCTGGACATCTCGGCCGAGGACAAGCGCAAGGTGTTCGAGCTGAACGCGCGCCGGGTCTATCCGCGCCTGGATGCACAGCTGAAGGCGCGCGGCTTGTAATAAGCATCCCCGATCGTTTCGCGGCCCGTACGGGGCCTGCCGGCACTTTCCCACGATGCCGGCAGGCCCCGTACGCATTTCCGGGTGTCTCTCCGCCCTCCGATACCTGACCGTTATCGCTAGAGCAAACCAGACATCTTCCCGTTTTCCCCGCAAGCCTTTACCCTCTCCGTCAGGCCTCCGGCGCGGGTTGCCACCCTCCTGCCGTTCGCCCCACCCAGAACGAAGCGGCCGTCCGCGGCGTTGCCCATGCCGCTGGCCGCCCACATCCAACGAGACAGGAATTCCCGATGCGCTATCTCCGTTTCATCCATGACGGCACCAAATACCTGGGCACCCGCGACGGCGACAAGATCCGGATCCTCGGCGAGGCATCCATCGAATCCTTGCTGGCCGCAGGCACGGACCTGGAGACTTATGCCTCCACGCGCGGCGGCGGCAAGCTGGTGAACGAGGCCGATATCACCTATCTCCCCATCGTCGAACATCCTGCCAAGATCTTCTGCATCGGGCTCAACTACGCCGACCACACCAAGGAAAGCAAGTACGAACAGCCCGCGTATCCGACGATCTTCCCGCGCTACGACACCAGCCTCGTCGGCCACGGCCAGCCCATCATCCGTCCCCGCGTCTCCGACTCCCTGGATTTCGAAGGCGAACTGGCGGTCGTGCTCAAGCGCGGCGGGCGGCACATCAAGAAGGAGAACGCCCTGGACTGCGTCGCCGGCTATGCGTTGTTCAACGACGGCTCGGTGCGCGAGTACCAGTTCCTTTCCCCGCAATGGACGGTCGGCAAGAACTTCGATGCCACCGGCGCCTTCGGCCCCGAGCTGGTCACCGCCAGCGAAGTACCAAAAGCGGCGCGCGGCCTGCGGCTGGAAACCCGCCTGAACGGCGAAGTCGTACAGTCGGCCAGCACCGACGACATGATCTTCGACATCCCCACGCTGATCAGCGTCATCAGCGAAGCGATCACGCTCGAACCCAGCGACGTCATCGTCACCGGCACGCCTGCGGGCATAGGCTGGGCCCGCAACCCCAAGCTGCTGATGCGCGCCGGCGACGTCTGCGAAATTTCAGTTACGGGGTTCGCGCCGCTGCGCAATCCGATTGCCGACGAAGCCTGATACGGCGCGGCGCCCGACCGCATGACAGGAGGAGACAAATGACGACACGGACGACCGCCGGCGACGAATCCCGGCAAGCTTCGGTGCATTCCATCGACCACTACGCGCTGACGGTACCCGACCTCGGCCAGGCCGAGCATTTCCACAAAGCCTTCGGCTTGTCGGTGACACACGAAAACGGCGGACTGGCGATACGAGCCCAGGACGGGCACGTATCGGCGCGGATATACGAGGGCGAACGCAAGGCGCTGGCCTATCTCAGCTTCAACTGCTTCGCCGACGACCTGTCCGGCGTCCGCAGCCAGTTGGACAAGGCAGGCGTCGCACCGGCCAGCGGTGCGCCCTATGCCACGACGGAGGGGTTCTGGTTCCGGGATGTGGACGGCAACCTGATACAGGTAAAGGTCGGCCCCAAGACCACGCCGGACGCCAAGAGCCCGCTGCGCAACATCCATGCGCCGGCCGATGCGCGCGGCGCCAGCTTCCGCAGACAAGTGGCCCAGGTGCGCCCGCGGCGGCTCTCGCACGTGCTGCTGTTCACGCCCGACGTTTCCCGTGCGCTCGCCTTCTACGAGAAAACACTGGGCCTGCGGCTCTCGGACCGTTCCGGTGACGGCATCGCGTTCACCCATGCGCCGCACGGATGCGATCATCACCTGGTCGCGTTCGCGCGTAGTTCGGCGCGCGGCTGGCACCATGCGGCCTGGGACGTGGCCAGCATCGACGAGGTCGGCCAAGGCGCTGCCCAAATGGCGGCGGCGGGCTATGCGCGTGGATGGGGGACGGGGCGTCACGTGCTGGGATCGAACTTCTTCCATTACGTACGCGACCCCTGGGGTTCATACTGCGAATTCTCGGCGGACATCGATTACATATCCGCCGGGCACAAATGGCCCTCGGGCGATTTCGCGCCGGAAGACAGTCTGTATCAGTGGGGGCCCGATCTTCCCTCGGATTTCATCCAGAACACCGAGGCCTGATCGGCCTCCATGAATGGGAAGGGCCGCGCCCATCTTGGCGCGGCCCTTTTCCTTTTCTGCGCGGCAACACGTCAGGCCGCCATCGCCCTGCCCGTGGCAAGCGCGAGCAGCGGTCGCGCATCCGCCCCGGCCTTGCCGCGCCAGGCGATGTGGTGATCCGGGCGGATCAATACGCGGTCGGCGCCATAAAGGACGCGCGCAGCCTGGTCGTCGATCTCGAGGAAATCCAGGCGCATGCCGTACTCATCCGCCACGGCACGCCACGACGCGCGCTCGACATCGTTCATCCCCTGGAAGGCCAGCAGCGTGAAATCGCGCCCGAACAGATCGAACAACACCTTGCCGCGCACGACGGCATGCGGCGCGCGCGATCCGGGCAAGGCCAGGGGCACGTAGCGATTGGGATCGTCTTGAGGAGCGGGGCCGGGCTCGATGGCGACAATGGGGCTGTCCAGGTAGCGCACGCCCAGTTGCAGGCCCGGGATATTGAATTCGCTGGCCACGTGCGCGGCCAGCCTGCGTCCGAGCTCGGCTCGCGCGCGCTCGCCGGCCGCGCCGGCGGCGTCTATGTCTGCATCGGGGCGGATATTCCCGATGCTGTCCGCCATGCGGCGCGCGAATGCCGTGTTGCGCAGCGCCATGGGCCGGCGCTCGCGCTCGTAGCTTTCCAGCAGCGCAGGCGGCGCCGCGCCCTGCACCACGGCCGCGAGCTTCCAGCCCAGGTTCACCACGTCGTCGATCGACGTGTTGTAGCCCATTCCTCCGGTCGGGGTGAAAAGATGCGCCGCGTCCCCGGCCAGGAACATCCGGCCGCTCGCCATCTTGTCGGCCACCAGCGTATACCCCGCGACCCAGGGCATGCGGTCGATCAGCTCGAAGTCGAATTCGCTGCCTACCACCGCTCGCGCCACGGCCACGGGATCGATATCGGCGGGTTGCCGTCCCGGCGCCAGTTGCACGGCCAGGAGGAAGGTCTCGACGCCGTCGACGGCAATCAACAGGCCGCGCTGGTGCGCATTCACGGCCCAGTACTGCCAGGCGGGCTCCTTGCCCATCACCCCATAGAGCTGCCTGGAGCGGAAATAGATCGACAACATCTGGCCGCCGAAGAAATCCCGCTGTTCGCTGCCCTGTCCCGAGTACCCGATGCCCATGGACTTGCGCACCATGCTGCGGGGGCCATCGCATCCCACCAGGTAGCGGGCATCCAACCGCCACGGTTCGCCGCCCCCCTCCGGCTCGACGGTCACCGCCACGCCGTCGGCGTCCTGCTCGACCGCCACCGCCCGCTGGCCCAGGCATAGCCTGACGCTGGAATAGGCGGCGGCGCGCGTGCGCAGCACGGGCTCGATCAGCATCTGCTGCGCGCGGTGCGGGAGCTCGGGTGTGGGCCAGGCCTCGCTGCCGTAGTCGCCGGCGTTGCCCGCGGCGGGGTCGCCCGCCTGGCTGCGCCGCGCCGCATCGCCCCGGGAAGGGATCCGGAAACGCGCCAGTTCGTGGCCGGCCAGCTGGGTGCAATAGACCACGTCCTGCGGATAGTCCAGCGGCAGCCCCAGAGCCCGGATTTCATCGGAAAAGCCGCGCCGGCGATAGTGTTCCATCGTCCGGGACGAGGTGGCATTCGCCTTGGGAAACGCCGGCGGATCGGCATCCTCTTCCAGCAGGACGCACGGTATGTCGCGGCATCCCAGCTCGATCGCCAGCATCAGGCCGGCCGGACCGCCGCCCACGATGGCGATCTCCGTTCGCAGTGCTTTCACAGTGCATCTTCCCTCAATCGGTCGTCGCCCCCGTACGCCGGACCATCTCGGCGTAGCGAGGGGTATCCTTGCGCATCCATTCGGACACGATCGCCCCTGGGCTGCCCGCCGGCACGAAGCCGAAGGTCGCCATCTTGGCCTTGACCTCGTCGTTCTCGAGCGCGTCGCGCACGGCCTTGGCGATGGCGTTCACGCGCTCGGACGGCGTACCCGCGGGCGCCACGAGCGCCACCCAGGTGGACGCGTCCACGCCCTTGGGTCCGCCCGCCTCCTCCAGGGTAGGCACGTTGGGCAGCGCCACCGAACGTTTGTCGTCCGCCACCGCAAGCACCCGCAGCTTGCCGGCCTGCATCAAGCCGCCCGCAGTGGCGTACGAGCCCAGCGCCCACGTCACCTCGCCGTTCGCTACCGCGGAATACAACTGCGCGGTGTCCTTGAACGGCACGTGCAGCATCTGCGTACCGGTGGCGGCCTCCAGCTGCGCGGCGCCCAGGTGGCCGGGGCTGCCGACCGCCCATGAGCCATAGGTCACGCTTCCCGGCTTGGCGCGCGCCGCTGCGATCAGCTCGGGAATCGACTTGATGGGGCTGTCGCTCCCGACGACCACGAAAAAGGCGGTGCGATAGAGGCCGCTCACCGGGACGTAGTCCTTGACCGGGTCGTAGGGCAGTTTGCGGAACAGGCTCGGATTGATGGCCATGTGGCCGACGTCCACCACGCCCAGGTCATGCCCCGTGGCCGCCGCGCGGCGCACCGCCTCCATGGCGATGAAGCCGTTGCCGCCCGGCCGTGGCTCGACGACGACCGGCTGGCTCCACGCCTTCGAGAGGTGTTCGCCGAGCAGCCGCGCCACCGCGTCCGGGCCGCTGCCGGCGGGAAACGGGCTCAAGAGGCGCACCGGGCGGGAAGGAAAGGTCTCCGCCTGCGCAACCGGCGCGCCCAGCGGCTGCAGGGCTGCGGCGCACAGCGCCATCGCCGCCATGAGTTTGGGAAAGGCCATCGATCGTCTCCGTAGTCATGTGCTTGTTGTGGGGACGAGTCTAGTGAAGGGCACTGCCTACAGAAAGATGGCAAAATCCTCCCATCGATGCCTGGGTGTTATCGCCATGAAACTGCATCATCTGCGGGATTTCGTCGCCATAGCCGAAGCGCACAGTGTGCGCGGGGCGGCCCGGGCGCTCGGGCTGGCCCAGCCCGCCCTTACCCGCAGCCTGCGCGAACTCGAAGGCGAACTGGGCACGCCGCTGCTCGAGCGGCATGCGCGCGGGGTGGTGCTCACGCCCATAGGCGAAGCGTTCTACCGCCGCGCGCACGCCGCCATGGCCGAAATCCGGCGCGGACAGGACGAAGTCGCGCAGCTCCTGGGCACGCCCTCCGGATCCGTCACGGTGGGGCTGTCCAGCGCCGTCTGGCTGGCGATGGCGGCCGAGGCGCACGAGGCGTTCCGCCAGAAATATCCGGGCGTGCGGCTGCGCATGGTGGAAGGCTTCTTCTCCACGCTGGAAGGCCGGCTGCAGGACGGCACCCTCGACTTCTACATCGGCCCGCGCCCGGCCCGGCCGATAGGCGACAGCTACAAGGTGGAACTCCTGTTCCAGAACCAGCGCGTGGTCGTCGGGCGCAAGGGACATCCCAAGCGCAACGCCAAGAGGCTCGCCGAACTGGTTGGCGAGGACTGGATCCTGACAGGCGTGCAGGAACGCGTGGAAGCGGAATTCGAAGACGTCTTCGCCGCCCAAGGGCTGCCGCCGCCGGTGCCCATGACCCAGGCCGAATCCATGGTCGGCGTGGCGGCGCTCCTGTGTTCGACCAATGCACTGGCCATGCTGCCGAAGCAGTGGTTCCATTCGGAGCTGTTCGCGGGCGTGATCGAGCCCATTGCGCTGAAAGACGTGATCGACGGACCGGATATCGTGCAGATCTCGCGCGCCGGCGTGCCGTTGACGCCGGCGGCGACCTACCTTGCCACGCTGTTCGAACGCATCGCGGGAGCGCTGCGTTCCACTTCCTGAGGCCTGCGACTCAGCCGGCCTGTTCGCGCCAGATGTCGAGGCTCTGCTGGGCCGGACGATCCGAAAAACTGAACAGGATCGCGTCGGTATCGGCGTGCAGGGTGTACGGCATCCACGATGGGCAAACGAAAACGTCCCGCGGGCCGAAGCGCAGTTCCAGGCCGCCTATGCGGCATACGCCGCTGCCCTCCCGGACGGCGTAGACGGTGGCATCGGTGGATCGATACGGGGTTCCGTCGAAGCCCTGGGGCAGATACTGCAGGAAGGTGCCGATGGTCGGCATCGCCCAGCCGCCCGTGACCGGGTTCACGTACTGCAGCTTGTGTCCCCAGCACGGATGCGGAGCCTGCGAGCGGGCGAAGGCCAGCAGGGCCTCTCGGCTTCTGGCATAGGGATACCAGCACAGCGGCGACGTCTTGCTGGCCGGCTGGAAACCGACCGGTTTCATCGTGGCCCCGAACTCCGCCAGGTTCTCCTGGCCGTCGCCGCCGCGATACGAGACGGTATCGCCCTTCTCCATGAACTGCGCATCGAAGAGCTCCACGATGGGCACGTCCAGGCCATCCAGCCAGACCATGGGCTCGCTGGAAGGATTGCCGTGGTCATGGAACGCCCATGCCGGGGTAATGACGAAATCGCCCTCATTCATCGTGATGCGGCGCCCATCCACCGCGGTGAATGCCCCCTTCCCCTGCAACACGAACCGCATGGCCGACTGCGAATGGCGATGCGGGGGCGCCGCCTCGCCGGGGAGAATCAGCTGCAGGCCCGCGTAGAGGCTGTGTGTGATCCGGGACCGGCCGCGCAGGCCCGGGTTCTCCAGGACCAGGACCCGCCGCTCGGCTTCCTCCGCGCTGATGATGCGGCCCGAGTCCTGCAGATACGGCCACATCGTCGCCCACGGCCAGTGGCAGGGCTGGCAGGGCGTGGAAGGCGTGGGGGTGATCAACCCGTGCAGCACTTCCCACAGCGGCGCGCAGTGGCTGTCGTCGATCCGGCGATAGAACGCCTCGCGGCGCGCGCGTACGTCGTCCATTATTGCGGTATCTCCTTGGGGTCGTACATCCATGCCATGCTCTCCATGGTCTGCTGGGGCGAGCGCGACGCGAGGAAGGCATTGCGCAAATCGCGCGTGGCCCCGGCGGCATGGTAGGCATGGCCATAGAGGCGCGCGGTCAGCTGGGTCCGCGAGGTGCGCAGGTAGCGTGCCCGCTGGTAATCGAGAAACGCGGCGGCCGGATCGTCGCCCCGGTCCCGCATCTTGTTGGCCAGGCACACCGCGTCCTCCATGGCCATGCAGGCGCCTTGCGCCAGGTATTGCAGCATGGGATGCGCGGCATCGCCCAGCAACGTGACTCGCCCCTTGCTCCAGTTGGACACCGGCTCCCGGTCGCACAACACCCACATGCGCCAGGATTCGATCTTGTCCAGCATGCCCAGGACGAGCGGATGCGCGCCCTCGAAGCGCAGGTAGAGTTCTTCCGGGTCGCCGTAGGTATCCCAGCCGTCCTCGTAGCGGTCGCTGTGGAATACCGCCACCAGGTTGAACAATTCATTGGCGCGCAACGGATAGTGGACCAGGTGATACTTCGGGCCCATCCACACCACCATGGCGTTCAGGCGATTGCCCAGCGGCACCTCGTCGGCCCGCAATACCGCGCGATACGCGATGTGGCCCGACACCCTGGGCTTGCCGTCCCCGACGATCGCGCCGCGCAGCGACGACCACAACCCATCGGCACCGATCAATGCGGCGCCCTCGACCCGTTCGCCCCGCTCCGTGCGCACCACCACCCCGCCGGCCGTCTCGTCGTAGCCCTCGACCCGGGTCGCGGCACGCAGGTCCACGCATCCGCTGGCGCGGCAGGCATCCAGCAGCACCTTGTGCAGGTCGGCGCGATGGATCAACCCATAGGGTTTGCCGAATCGCTCCGGAAAGAGCTGGCCCACCGGCAGCTTCGTCAATTCCTCGCCGGACAGCGCGTCCATGGCAATGATGTCGTCCGGAAAGGACGCCAGTTCGCAGATCCGGTCGGTAATCCCCAGCGCGTCGAAGGTGTAGAA
Organism: Pigmentiphaga sp. NML080357; assembly: GCF_002188465.1. Classification (GTDB taxonomy): domain Bacteria; phylum Pseudomonadota; class Gammaproteobacteria; order Burkholderiales; family Burkholderiaceae_B; genus Pigmentiphaga. The sequence goes on from NZ_NINW01000058.1 coordinate 82,560, forward strand.
GGCATTCGGTCCGAGCTGGATGCCGGCGCCGATCTCCTTGAACGTTTCCGCCTGCTCGAAGACATGCGTCGGCCATCCCTCCCTGGACAAGGCGAGCGCGGCCGCAAGTCCGCCGATGCCGCCGCCCGCGATCAGCACCGGCCGTCGATTGGCGGCGCTCATGCCGGCTCTCCCGCCGCGGAACGGACGGACACGACCATCCTGCCCACCCGCTCCACCTCGACCTCGATGACGTCGCCGGGCTCGACCGGCCCCACTCCCTCGGGCGTACCGGTGAACAGCAGGTCGCCGGGGTGCAAGGTATAGAACGACGAGGCCAGTTCGATGAGCTGGGGAATGCCCAAGACGAGGTCCCGCGTGTTGGCCCGCTGGCGCGGCTGCCCGTTGACCGTCAGCCAGAACCCCAGGTTGCCCGGATCGCCCACCTCGTCGGGCGTCGCCAGCCAGGGACCGAGCACCGTATAGCTGTCGATCGACTTGCGCAGGCTGCGCTCTTCCGGCCCCCGGGTCGTCATGTCCAGGCCGACGCAGTAGCCGGCGATGTATTCGCCGGCGCGTGCGGCCGGAATGTCGCGGCCTCGCTTGCCGATGACCACGACGACTTCCGCCTCGTGGTCATTGCGGCGATCCGCATGCTTGACGGCGACGCCCTCGTCCTGGCCCACCAGCGAGCTGGTGGCCTTGAGGAACACGCCGACCCGCTGGATTTCCCCGACCTGGTTGCGATGATGGATCTGGGCGTCGTTCCTGGCTTCGTCCAGGTGCTTGAGATAGTTGACGGGCGCGGCGATGATCTTGCCAGGATTGGCAACCGGGCTGAGCAGGGACACGTCGGCAAGCGGTACGCTCGGCGCCCCGGGAAGCAGGTCGCGGATGCACCGCATGACCGCATCGAGATTGGCGATCAGCGGATCGAACCGCGGCAATGGATAGGTATGGGCGGGCAGGATGCCGAGGGCTGGCGTCACGTCCCTGACGCGATCGCCCTCCACCAGCCCCAGCCGATCCGCGTCGAAGCGGCAGAGCAACATGCATTCTCCTTGCTAGAGTCCTTGTCCATACGGCCGGCGCCTGGCGCGGCAGCGTTCTTGGGGGAACTTTATGGGGGACCCCTTTATTGCGTCAATCGATGTTCTACTATTGATCCAATTTAAAAACGCAATAATTCATCATGAGCAAGCTGGATCTGACTGACCTGCGCCTGCTGCAATCCCTCAACGAGACAGGCACCGTCTCGGCCACCGCGGACGAGCTGGGCCTGAGCCAGCCCTCCGTCAGCATCCGCCTCGGCAAGCTGCGCCGGCATTTCAAGGACCCGCTGTTCGTCCGCACTTCGGCCGGCATGGCGCCCACGCCTCGGGCCTCGTCGTTGACGCCGGCCGTGCAGACCGCGCTGGCGCTGTTCGACGGCAGCGAGGGCCGCGAGCCCACTTTCGACCCGGCCACCTCCGATCGCGTCTTCCGCATCTGCATGACCAACACCGGGCAGATGGTCGTCCTGGCCCGCCTGCTGAATCGCCTGAGCGAGGTCGCCCCCGGCGTGCGCATCGAAGTGCGGGACCTGGACCCGGACACGCCCCGCCGCCTGGAGACCGGGGAAGCCGACCTGGCGATGGGCTATACGTCCAGCATGCAAGCCGGCTTCCACCAGCAGAAGCTGTTCAGCGAGCACTATGTCTGCCTCGTTCGCGCCGGCCATCCGCGCATCGGGGCAAAACTCACGAAATCCCAGTTCCTGTCCGAATCCCACGTTGCCGTCGTCACGACCGGCACGGCTCACTGGCTGCTGGACAAGGCCATCGACGATGCCGGCATCACCCGGAAGACCGCCCTGTGGGTGCCGTCGTTCCTGGGGCTGGAGGAAATCGTCGCCAGGACCGACCTGCTGGCGCTCGCCCCCATCCACCTGGCGCGCATTCTCGCCGCGCACGGCACCGTCCGATATCTCAAGGTGCCGTTCGAACTCCCTTCCTACCTGGTGCGGCAATATTGGCACGAACGCTACCACCGCGACCCGGGATGCAAGTGGCTGCGCGCCGTCGCGGCCGACATATTCGCCGCGGAACGCTAGGGCGGCCGGGGAACTCACCGCGAGCCAGGCACGACGCTTGCTGAGGATCGCCCACCTCAGTGAGAGGGGCACTTTGGAGAGTTCCATGAACAAATCGACCATCCCGGCCATGCAAAAGGCCGCCCTGAGCCTCCTGCTCGACGACCATCGCAACGCGAAAAAGCTTTTCAAGCAATTCAAGGAAGCCGGGTCGGACGCGGAAAAGGAAGAAATCGCCCAGACGGTCTGTAAGGAATTGACCATCCACACCATGCTGGAAGAGGAGATTTTCTATCCCCTCATCCGCCGGGAAGGCGGCCAGCCGTTCGCCGACATGCTGGACGAGGCGGTCGTGGAGCACGCCAGCGCCAAGGACCTGATTTCGCAGGTGCAGGCGATGCGCCCCACGGACGACATGTACGACGCCAAGGTCACCGTCCTGGGCGAGTACATCAACCACCACGTCAAGGAAGAAGAAGAAGAAATGTTCCCCAAGATCGTGAGCAAGAAGATCGACCTTCGGGAAGCGGCGGAAATGATGGCTGCGCGCAAGGAAGAGCTGATGGGAACCGTGGCGGCCTGACGCCCCGGCGAGGCGGGACGGAGGCGGGAGGCCACGGCCTCCCGCCCCAGGCGCGCCGGGGCCCGGCGCAAACCTCATATACTTGCAATATACGGGGGGTTGCCTCCCCGGCAGGTGTACGTCCCTACCTCGCTGATGTCCAAGACCCATGAAGCAAGAACCCACGTTGCGCGACGAGAGCGCACCCCGTCCGGAAAGCGATACCAGCTTTCTCTGGTCCGATGCCCGGCTGCTCGGATTCAATCCCATGGACGATTCGCACAAGGAGTTCTATGACGTTGCGTTTCGCCTCCTGACCTGTACCCAGGACTCTGCCGCGGCCGCGCTCGATGCGTTCGAAGCGCACTTGAAGGAGCACTTCGGCCAGGAGGAGGAATGGATGCGCACCACGGGCTTCCCGCCCTCCGATTGCCACGTGCAGGAACACGAAGCGGTCATGAGTTCCACGCGCGAGGTCCGGGAACTGTTCCTCAGCGGCCAGGCGAACGTGGAGCTGGTCCACGATTTCGCCATCCACCTTTTCCAGTGGTTCCCCGGCCATGCCGACTACCTGGATGCGGCCCTGGCCGCCTGGATGAGCAAGCGAGCCTACGGGGGCAAACCGGTCGTCCTGCGGCGCAAGGTGTAGCAAGGTGAGCAAGCCGGCACCGGCTTACTACGAGGAGGGCGCCTTGCCCCCGCCTTGCAGCCCCTCGAACACCCGGCCCAGCCACTCCTGCCAGCGTGGCTCGCTGGCCGCGGCGTGCTGTCCGGCATCGTCGCCATACAGGTAGAGCGCCACGCTGGCGTTGGTGGCCTCGCCCATCCGATAGGTACCGATCAGGGCGACCCCGGGGCCGGGGCGGTCCAGGCGCAGCATGACATAACGTTGCGTACCGCTCTGCTCGATGCGCTCGACCACGCCCGATAGCGCCTCGGGTTGCGCCGGGGTCGTCCTTCGCTCCCCGACATTGGCGCCCGCAAGGCCCAGGCTTGCGGTCAGGCGTTTCCAGACTTCCAGGTGATCGGCCGGCACGCTTGCCATGACGAAGGCCGATGCCGCCTTTTCCCCCGCGAAATGCGCGAGATAGATGCGCAACACTTCGAAGAACGCCGGCCAGCCTTGCTCGAACCCCTCCAGATGGCATCCCAATCGTCCTCGGCGGCCGATAGCGCATGGGTCATCCGGACAAGGCAGCCATCGCCCGGACGCGCGGCCAAGGTGATCTCCGTGGCGACGGGCGGCGCACCCTCGAACCATTCCCGCTCCACATAGCCGAAGCGCGAAGGAGGCTCCCAGGCCGTCACTTCGCCGGCGGAACTGCCATTCGGCCCGAAATCGAACCGGATGGCGCCGCCCACGCGCTCCTCGATCCGGGTCTTGGTGAACCAGGCGGTATTGCCCGGGCCGGTAGCCAGGGCCCGCCACGCCTGCTCGGGCGTACCGGGTACGACCAGCGCCATCTCGACCCAACGCTTGCCGTGTTCGTCTTTCCTGATGGGCATGGAAACTCCTTTCTGGTTGGAGCAGCGGCGCCGGAGGGCGGACGAAGCGGCCCCGGCCTGAGATAATGACGTGTCCATTTTGCCAAATCCGACGTGCCATGCAATTCCATCTGAACGGGTTCAAGCCCGGCGACCCCGAAATCTCCGAGCCCGCCGCGCAAGCCGCGGGCGCGCGTGCCGACACCCTGCCCGAGGAAGTCGACGTCCTCATCGTGGGCAGCGGCCCCACCGGCCTGACCCTGGCGACGCAGCTGGCGGCCTTTCCCGACATCAAGACCTGCATCGTCGAGCAGAAGCCCGGACCGCTGAGGCTCGGCCAGGCCGACGGCATCGCCTGCCGCACGGTGGAGATGTTCGAGGCCTTCGGTTTCAGCCGGCGCGTGCTCAAGGAAGCCTACTGGGTCAACGAGACCACGTTCTGGAAGCCCGACGACACGCGGCGCGAGCACATCGTGCGCAGCGGCCGGATCCAGGACACCGAAGACGGCCTCTCCGAGTTCCCCCACGTCATCCTCAACCAGGCCCGCGTGCACGACTTCTACCTGGAGGTCATGCGGAACTCCCCGTCGCGGCTCGAGCCGGCCTATTCGCGCCGCCTGCTGGAACTCGCCGTTGCCGAATCCGCAGTGGGCGGCTCGGCCAGCCATCCGGTCACGGCGCGTTTCGAACGCGTCGACGACGCGCACCGGGGCCAGGTCGAAACCGTGCGCGCCCGCTTCGCCGTCGGCTGCGACGGCGCCCACAGCACCGTGCGCAAGTCGCTCGGCCGCGCCCTGCATGGCGAGTCGGCCAACCAGGCCTGGGGCGTGATGGACGTTCTGGCCATCACCGACTTTCCCGACATCCGCCTCAAATCGGCCATCCACTCCGCCAGCGAAGGCAGCGTGCTGATCATCCCTCGCGAGGGCGGTTACCTCGTGCGCCTGTACATCGAACTCGACAAGCTCAACGAGAACGAACGGGTCGCCAACCGGCAGATCACCGCCGACCGCCTGATCGCCGCCGCCCAGCGCATCCTGCGCCCCTATACGCTGGAGGTGAAGGAGGTCGCGTGGTGGTCCGTGTACGAGATCGGCCAGCGTCTGTGCGACAAGTTCGACGACGTGCCCGAGCAGGAGGAGCATGCCCGCCTGCCGCGCGTTTTCATCGCCGGCGACGCCTGTCACACGCACAGTCCCAAGGCGGGCCAGGGCATGAACGTCTCCATGCAGGACGGCTTCAACCTCGGCTGGAAGCTCGCCTCGGTCCTTCGCGGCCAGAGCAGCCCGCAGATCCTGCACACCTATTCCAAGGAACGCCAGACCGTCGCCAAGGAACTGATCGATTTCGATCGCGAGTTCGCCAAGATGTTCAGCGCGGCCCCCAAGGATCCCACCAAGGACGACGGCGAGGGCATCGACCCCGCCGAGTTCCAGCGCTACTTCGTCAAGCAGGGGCGCTTCACCGCCGGCACCGAGACCCGCTACTACCCGTCCATCATCAGCGCCGAACCCACCCACCAGGAACTGGCCCAGGGCCTGGTCATCGGCATGCGCTTCCATTCCGCGCCCGTCGTCCGGCTGGCCGACGCCAAGCCCATGCACCTGGGGCACACGGTCAAGGCCGACGGCCGCTGGCGCGTGTTCGCCTTCGCCGACGCCCAGGACCCGTCCTCCCCCGCGTCCCCCATCCATGCGCTGTGCGAGTTCCTCGCCGGCTCGCCGCTCTCGCCGGTCAGGAAATACACGCCCGCGGGCATGGACGTGGATAGCGTGATCGACGTCCGCGCCGTTTTCCAGCAAGGACACCGCGCGCTGGCGCTCAGCGCCATGCCGGCCTTCCTGCTGCCGCGCAAGGGCCGCTACGGGTTGATCGACTACGAGAAGATGTTCTGCCCCGACCTCAAGAGCGGCCAGGACATCTTCGATATGCGCGGCATCGACCGCCGGCGCGGCTGCATGGTAATCGTGCGGCCCGACCAGTATGTCGCGCATGTGCTGCCGCTGGACGCATACGGCGAACTCGCGGGGTTCTTCGACGGATTCATGGTGGAGGCGGGCTAGCGGCCTTGATCTCATCGCGCAACCCGGCGGCGACCCTGGACAGGTGATAGTCGGTGTCGCCCAGCGTGGCCTCGATCACGGTCAATCGCTTGAAGTAATGGCCGATATTCAGCTCCTCGGTAAGCCCCATGCCCCCATGCAGTTGCACGGCCTGCTGGCCGACGAACCTGGCGGCTTCCCCGATCACCGCCTTCGCTCCCGATACCGCACGGATCCGTACGCACGCATGATCGCTGTCCGCATACCTGGCGGCCAGAAGGGCCATGGACCGCGCCTTCTCCAGTTCGATGGCCATTTCGGCAACCCGGTGCCGAAGCGCTTGCTGTGCGCCCAGGCGGGCGCCGAACTGGTGGCGGGTCCGCAAATGCTCCATGGTCTGCCTAAGCAAGGCGCGCATGCAGCCGATGGCTTCGCCGCACAGGGCGGCCGTGCCCTGGTCCAGCACTTTATGGATGGCCGCCAGGGCCGGCGCCTTCAAGCGCAAGCGCGCCTCGTCGGGAACCATCGCACGATCGAGCCGGACCTCCGCGAAATTCGTTCCGTCATGGGCCTGCCGTGAATACCGGGTTACCCCGGGGGCTCCGGAGGCAACCAGGAACAATTGCTCGCGGTCCAGGCCGGCAGCGGGCTCTTCGATCCGCGCCGATACCAGCAGCCAATCGGCGTACCCGCCGCCCACGATGAAACTCTTGTCTCCCGTCAAAGTCCAGCCTTTGCCCGTGTGCGTCGCACGCGTCGCGAAACGCTCCGCGTCGTATCGGGAATCCGGCTCGAAATGGGCCAGCGCCATGGTGGCCCCTCCGGACATGAGCTCGCCCAGAAGATGGCGATGCGAACCGGAGTCGCTGCAAGCCAAGAGATTGCCGGCCAGCACGACCGCCCCCAGGTAGGGCTCGAGCATGAGCCCATCGCCGATTTCCTCCATGACCACCATGACGTCGCGGCTACTGCCCCCCAGTCCGCCCGCCTCTTCGGGCAAGGCCACGCCCAGGATGCCCATTTCGGCGAGGAACCGCCACGCCTCGGGGCAATATGCCCGCTCTCGTTCGAGGGCCCGGCGATGCTCGAAGCCGTAATGTCTACGTACATAGCGGACGAGGGCTTCCCGGACGCCCTCCTGCTCCTGCGTAAGGTTGAAATCCACAGTCTGCCCCTGCCTAGATATCCAGGACCTTCGCGATGATGTTCTTCTGGATCTCCGTGGATCCGCCGTAAATCGTCGTCTTGCGCATGTTGAAATAGGTAGGCGTGAAACCGTCATCGGAAGGCATGCGCCATCCCGGGGCGTCCCGCGCCTCGCTGTCGCGCCTGGAATCGAGCGCCCCATGAGGTCCGATAGCCAGCAGCGACACCTCGGACAGTTGCTGATGCACCTCCGAGCCCACCACCTTCAAGACGGATGCGCCGATATCCGAAACCGCCACGTCCCGATCTCCGGACAGCACCCGGAGGTTGAGCACTTCCAACGCCTGCAAGGCCAACTCTGCCCGTGCGAGCCTGGAGAGGAACAACGGATCGTCGACCAGCTTGCCGCCGTAATTGCCGGGATAGCGCCCCGCGGCCGATTTGAGCCGGCTCATCGCCGCCTGCGCCCTTCCCACCCGGGCGATGTCCGAGCGCTCATGCTGAAGCAGGTACTTGGCGTAGGTCCAGCCCTCGTTCTCTTCCCCGATAAGGTTCTCCCGGGGTACGCGCACATCGCGGAACCAGACCTCGTTCAACTCATGTTCGCCGTCTATCGTCGGAATGGGGCGGACCTCGATGCCCGGGCTTGCCATGTCTATCAGCAGGAACGAAATGCCTGCCTGGGGCTTGCCGGAGGTTCGGGTGCGGACCAGGCAGAAGATCCAGTTCGCATGGTGCGCCAGCGTCGTCCAGATCTTCTGTCCATTGACGACGTAGTGCTCGCCGTCCAGGACCGCGGATGTCTTGAGCGAAGCGAGGTCCGAACCGGCGCCCGGCTCCGAATACCCCTGCGCCCACCAGTGCTCCAGCGACAGGATCCTGGGCAGGAAGAAGGACTTCTGTTTCTCGGTGCCATAGCGCATGATGACCGGCGCGACCATGTTCAACCCGAACGGGATTTCCCGCGGTGTTCCCGCGAGCGCGCATTCGGTATCGAACAGGAAACGCCGGAGCGGATCCCAGCCGGTACCGCCATACTCCACCGGCCAGCCCGGGCCGCCCCAGCCATGGCGATGCAGGATGCGCTGCCAGCGCACATGGTCGTCCCGCTCCCAAGGCAGTCCCGCTTCCGCCTTGCGGCGCAGGTCCTCCGGGAAATTGCCCGCGATGAACGCCCTCACCTCGTCGCGGAAGGCGCGCAACTCGTCGCTCAACTCCAGGTCCATGTCCATCATCCCTCCAGACGGATTTCCGCCCAGGCCTGCAAGGCGATGTTGACGGCCTCGGGGCGCTCGAGCGTGCACAGATGGCCGCATTCGGGAATGACGACCAGCCGGCTATTGGGAATGGCCGAAGCCATCTCCCTGGCATGGGAGGGCGGCGTGATGGCGTCCGCATCGCCGACCACGATAAGTGTCGGGCAGGCGATCGCCCCCAGTCCGGGCCTGGCGTCGGGCCGTCCGCCAATTGCCTCTTGCTGGCGCAGATAGCCGGTCAGGCCGACCTCGTCGGTCATCGTCCGATGCGTGGCCCGCAACGCGTCGTCGGTTTGCCGGGACGGGTGCACGTTCTTGGCGTAGTGCAGAGGAGGAATCGCGACGTAGTCGCCTTCCCGCGCGACGGCAACCCGCGCATCGCGAATTTCCTTTTCCGCCGGCGTATCCGGGCGCGCGCTGGTAGCGAGCAACGCGACCTTCCCGATCCGTTCAGGCGCTCGTCTCAACATTTCCAGGGCCACGAAGCCGCCGAGCGACAGGCCGACCAGGGCAAAGATCGGCGGCGCGGTCTCGAGCATGGATTCGGCCAGGCCCTCGACGGAATTGCTGACCCTGTGGTCGCACACCGTGACCGGGCCGTACTTCCACAGCAGGGGCAGCTGATGCTGGAACAGCCTGGCTGAACAGTTCAGCCCGGGAATGAGCAGTATTGGCAAAGACATCGCGTACTCCGGAAGACAGCATTCAAATCAAGATGGGGTCGCGCGCCGCGCCTCGTCCTGCAGGACGCGCCACAGGATCTTGCCTACCGAGGATTTCGGAAGCGCGTTGACGAACTGGACCGACCGGGGACACTTGTACGCCGACATCCTCGCCCTCGCCCATTCCGCAAGCTCCTGCTCCGTCAGGGCATGGCCGTCAGCGCGTATGACCACGGCCTGGACGCTCTCGCCGCGATAGGCATCGGGGACGCCGATGACGCAGACCTCTTTCACGCCGGGATGCTGCAGCAGCACCTTTTCCACCTCCGCCGGCCATACCTTGTACCCGGAAGCGTTGATCATCCGCTTGGCACGGTCGGTCAGGAAAAAGTACCCTTCGTCGTCGACGTGCCCGATATCGCCCGTCCTCAGGAAACGGCGACCTTCGATGTCGATGAATGCCTCGCGCGTTGCTTCCGGATCATTCCAATAGCCGGAGAATAATTGAGGCCCTCGCACCACGATCTCGCCGGATTCGCCCGCGCCCGCGTACGCGCCGCCGTCGGGGTCGATGACCAGCGCCTCGGTGCCGAAGAAGGGAACGCCGATGCTCTGCCGCTTGGGCCGGACGACAGGATTCAAGTGCGTCGTCGCCGCGGTTTCCGTCAGGCCGTAGGCTTCGATGAATGTCACCCCCAACGTTTCCTCGACCCGGTTCGCAAGGGCGTCAGGCATGGCGGCTCCCCCCGAAGTCAGGCGCCGGAGACTGCTGAAGTCGAAGCCCGGCAGATCCGGCATGCCCAGCAGGTCCACAAGTGCGGTTGGCGGAATGCTCGCATGACCAATGCGCCGCCGCTCGATCAGCGCAGCGACGATCTCCCGGTCCCAACGCGGCACGACAACCGAGCTGCCTCCGACATACACCGGCAGATGAACGCCGTGATTCAGTCCGGAGACGTGGAACATCGGGGCAACGCCGAGCACCGGCGTTCCCGGGGCCACCCAATGCCACAGAGCCTGGCCGACAATATTGTGCATGTAGGCGCGATGCGTCAGGAGACATCCTTTGGACCTGCCCGTCGAGCCGGACGTATAGACGATGCCCGAGGGGTCATCGGCCGTGGCAAGGGACGCCGCGGGCGCCTCCATGGCGGCGAGCACGTCGTGCCAGGCCACAATGCCTTCGCACCGGCGGGACGGCTCGAGCACCCAGGCCGGCAGGGTGTAGTCATGCGATTGAAGCAGATAGTCGCGATACACGACGCCAATGATGACCGACAAGTCGGTGCCGCTCGATGCGGCACCGAGTTCGGGCAGGAGATCCTGCGCACATACCGCGACCCGGGCGCCGCTGTCCGACAAATAGTGCGCAAGCTCGGCCGCCCGGCTCATGGGGTTGACGGCGACGACCACCGCATCCGCCCGCAATACGGCATAGTAGGCAACGACCCACTGTGGGGAATTCTGCAGGTAGAGCAGCACCCTGTCTCCGCGCCGCACACCCGCCCGCCGGGTCAGCCACCCGGCCAGCCGTTCCACCTCGTCGTGCAAACGGCGATAGTCGATATCGGTGCCGAAAAAGTGCAGCGCCGTGGACGACGCGTAGCGACGCCGGGAAACCTCCAGCATGTCGTGTATGGTCGTTTCCGGCACGGCCAATTGCCGTGGCAGGTCCTTGGGCCAATAGAATCGACGCCCGGTCACTGAGGTTTCCATGGACGGGCGCTCAGTTCAGCGAGATATTCGCCGACTTGATGATTTTTGCCGTACTGGCGATCTCCGTTTCGATAATCTGCCTCATTTTTTCCGGCGAACTGGGAAAGGGGTCTCCTCCCGCGGCCAGGATCCGCCTTCTCATCTCCGGCTCGTTCAGGACTGCGACGAGCTCCTTGTTCATGCGATCCACGATTGCCGCCGGCGTGCCAGCAGGCATCACTATTCCGAACCAGGAAATGAAGTGGTAGCCCGCCACACCCGCCTCCGCCATGGTGGGCACGTCCGGTATCAATGAGGATCGCGTCGAACTGGTCTGGGCCAGTACGCGCAGCTTGCCCGCCTGGATGTGCGGCGTGGCGGTCGGCAGATCCGTGAACGCGGAATCAAGATGTCCCGCCACGACGTCCACCGTGGCGGGACCCGTTCCCTTGTAGGGCACGTGGATAAGCTCCGCTCCGGTCAGCTGGTTCAGCAGCTCGCCCGCCAGGTTGGTAGAACTTCCCGGGCCTGCCGAGCCGTAGCTGAAGCGCTTTCCCGCCTTGGCTCTCTCCAGCAATTGCGCCACGCTCTTGATGTCGCTGGATGCGTTCACCACGAACACCAGGGGATTGTTCACCACCATCGACACCGGCGCGAGATCCTTGAGCGGATGATAGGGCAGGTTCGGCATCAAGTTGACATTGGACGCCAGCGTACCGGCCGTCCCGAAACCCATGGTGTAGCCATCCGGTTTCGCCCGGGCCACCAGTTCGAGGCCAACCACCCCACCCGCGCCGGCGCGGTTGTCGAGGATGATGGACTGCCCCAGCCGCTTGCCCAGCTCGGGCAAGACTATGCGCCCCACGGTATCTGCCGACCCGCCAACGGCGTAGCCGACGTGGAACAGGATGGGCTTGCTCGGATAGTCGCCCGTGGCGCGATCCTGAGCATGAAGCGGCATGCACGTGAACAACACGGCAGCCGCCAGCGAACCACTTCCAACCACAGCCTTCATGATGCACCCCCGCACAAGGAAAGCGATCTCCGATCGCATTGGTTGAACATCCAGGACCTGCCTTCTTCGCCGCCATGCTATATCGCAATTAGGTAATTTTAGAAGTTTTCTATAAAAATAGAATCCATTTCAGATGGCTCCTCGGGCTTTCCCCTAGACGCCGGCCGCATCGATTTTTTTCTTTGCATTAGCTTTCTTTAGAAGCTAATATTCGAACCTCATCAGGCAAATGCGGCTGTCAGAACTGGAGGAGACTGTCATGGAAAACGCATTCTCTGCCCGCGAGTTCCGGAACGCGTTAGGTCTCTTCGCGACCGGCGTCGCCGTCGCAACCGCGTCGAACCATCGTCATCGAGCGGGCATCACGATCAATTCATTTGCGTCGGTCTCTCTGTCGCCTCCCCTCGTTCTATTCAGTGCCGCCAAGACGCTGAACTCCATCGATACGTTCAACGATGCCGCGGGGTTCACGATCAATGTCCTGAGTGCCGACCAGGCATCCCTCTCGGCGCAATTCGCCAAGGCGGGAGAAGACAAATGGCTCAACGTCGGCACTGCCGCCGGCAAGCACGGCGGGATCGTGATCACGCCCTGCCTGGTCAGCTTCGACTGCAAGCTGCACGCCAAATGCGATGGCGGCGACCACGTCATCTTCATCGGCGAAGTCACCGACATCATCGACGGAACGGGCGACCAGCCTCTGCTCTATTTCCGGGGAAGCTACCGCGACCTCGCACCGCGCTCCGGCGCCAGGCTTGCTGCCTGATCCGAATAACTTTCGCGAAGACAACCATGGCCCAAGACATCAAGAACGGATCTACGCATCTGGCCTCCCTTCGGGACGGCCGCTCGGTTTACATCAACGGCAAGCACGCGGGAGACGTCACCGAGCATGCGGCCTTCCGCAACGCTATCGCGTCCACCTGCGATCTGTACGACTTCCAGGCCGATCCCGACAGGGCGGAACTGATGACGTTCGAAACGGAGTCCGGCGCTCGCGTCAACCGCGCGTGGCAGGCGCCAGGCTCATACGAAGAGCTGGTGCGGCGGCGCGAGGCACTCACGACATGGGCGGAACTGCATGGCGGTTTCATGGGACGCTCTCCGGACCATGTCTCCAGCGCCTTGTTGGGGCAACTGATGGGGATCGAGGTCTTCGAGCGACACGACATCAAGCGCGCCAACGCGTTTCGCGAATACTTCAGGTATGCGCGCGACAAGGATCTGTTCCTGACCTACGTCATCATCAATCCGCAAGCAGATCGCTCGAAAGACTGGGGCGACCAGCCGGCGGAAGACCTGGTCGCCTCCATCGTCGACGAAGACAACGAGGGCATCACCATCCGCGGCGCGAAGATGCTGGGCACCAGTTCCATCATGGCCAATGAAGTCTTCGTCGCCAACCTGCAGCCGCTGCGCCCCGGCGAAGAGAATCTCGCTTTCGCTTGCGCGCTGCCCATGAATGCCAAGGGCCTGAAGGTCCTGTCCAGGAAGTCCTTCGAAGAACACGCGGTCTCCCATTTCGACAACCCATTGGCATCGCGCTTTGACGAAAACGACGCCTTGATGTACTTCGACGACGTCAAGGTTCCCTGGGACCGCGTCTTTGTCTACAAGGACACGGATACATGCCGGGCCCAGTTCCACGACACGCCGGGGCACACCATGCAGAACTACCAGGCGCAGATCCGCCTGATGGTGAAGACGCGCTTTCTTCTCGGCGTGGCAAGAAAGATCACCGAGACCATCGGTACCATCGCCCTGCCCCCCGTCCGCGAAAAGCTTGGCTGGCTGTCGGCCAAGGTCGCCATGGTGGAAGGCATGGTGTATGGCATGGAAGCGGCCGGTCACCTGCATAACGGCTTCTATGTACCCAACCGCAATCTCATGTATTCGGCTCAGGTCGTCACACAGGAGCTCTATCCACAACTGGTCAATGCGATACGCGAGCTTGCCGGAGGCGCGCTCATCATGCTGCCGTCCTCCGAGGACGACCTGAGAAACCCCGAGCTGCTTCCCATCATCCGCAAGACCCAGGTCTCGGGCCACATGAGCCCGGAAGAGCGCGTCAAATTCCTCAAGCTTGCCTGGGATGCGCTGGGCAGCGAGTTCGCCTCGCGCCACCTGCAGTACGAGATGTTCTATGCCGGAGCCCAGTTCGTTACTTGCGGCCATAGCTTCCGAACCCGCAATTGGGCCGAGTCGACGGGACTGGCCGAGCGAGTGCTGTCTGCCCGTGCCGCGCCTTCGCCTGCCGCCGCAAGGAACGCAGCCTGAGCACCTCATGAACCGGTGGCAACCACGTTGCGAGGGAGTTCGCATTCATGCTGCTTCAGCAAATTGTCAATGGCCTGCTCCTCGGCGGTGTCTACGTCCTGGTCGCGGTCGCGTTCTCCATCTGCTGGGGATTCCTGAACTTCGTTAACTTCTCGATCCCTGCGCTCTTTTCCCTCGGAGGATTCTGCATCTGGGTCTTCATGCAGTACGGGATAGGTTGGTGGCCCTCCGCCTTGCTGGCGGTTGTCCTGGCGGCAGCGGTCTCATGCATCGTGGAGCGCTTCACCTTCCGGTTCCAACGCAACGCCGGCCCCGTCGTCCCGCTGGTCAGCTCCCTGGGCTTTCTGATCCTGATCGAGAACGTCCTGCTCGCCCTTTATGGCTCCGAGGGCCGCGCGGTGCAACTTCCCTTGCAGGACGTGAACTGGCGCATCGACGGCCTGGTCATCAGCCTGCCCCAATTGGGAGGGTTGCTGCTGGCGATACTCCTGGTCGCGGGATTTTCCGTCGCGCTCAAGACGAGCAAGCTCGGGCGCGGAGTACGCGCGATTGCCGAAAGCCCGGATACCGCAGTCCTGCTTGGCGTACGGATCAACTCGCTCGTTCCCCTGGTTTTCCTGTTGGCCGGCGTGTTCTCCGGCCTGGCAGGCGTGCTGTTCGCCCTGGGATACCAGCAGGTATCGCCATTCATCGGCGACCAGGTGGCGCTCAAGGGCTTGTCCGCCATGGTCCTGGGCGGAATGGGCAGCATCTGGGGCGCGGTCTTGGGCGGGCTGGTCATCGGTATTGTCGAAGTACTGGCGATCCGCTTCTGGTCGGCCGATTTCGTCAAGATCGCGGTCTACGGGGTGTTGCTGCTCTTGCTGATCATCAAACCCTCCGGACTGCTCGGCAATGGCCAGACACGTCAGGAGAAATTCTGATGAGCGGCTACGTCGAGACCATCCTGGTCATGCTCAGCATCAATGTCATCCTCGCCTATGCGGCATTCCTGCCGCTCGCCGCTGGACAAGTCAACCTTGGCATAGCCGGCCTGATGGCAATTGGCGCATACGCGTCCTCGTACCTGGGTGCGGAGTATGCCGTACCCCCCGGCCCAGCCATCGCCATTGGCGTCTTGATCTCGGCGGCAGTGTCGATCGTGATCGCCTTTCCCATCCTGCGCACACGCGACATCTACCTGGCATTGGCGACCCTCGCCCTGGGCGAATGCATCAGCGGCATCATCATCAACACCGAGGCGCTCGGCGGTGCCGCCGGATACTCCGTCTCCGGTTACGTGGGCCTGCCGTGGATCGCCTCGTGCGCGATCGGCGTTTGCGTGCTGGTGTTCATCCTGTTTCGTACGCGCCTGGGGCTGTGCATCGTCTCGGTCGACGACGACGAGCGCGTGGCAGACCTGCTGGGTATCCATGTGCGCGCGGTGAAAGTAGCGGCATTCTCGATGGGCGGCGCGCTGGCCGGCCTGGCCGGCGGCCTGTACGCCCACTATTTCAGCTTCATCGAGGGCCAGCACTTCACCGTCCTGCTTTCCGTCTACGTCGTGCTGTATGTGCTGCTGGGCGGTGCCAAGACATTGATCGGCCCGCTTGCCGGCGCATTGATCTTCACGCTCATGCCCGAGCTCCTTCGCGCAGGCAACGAATGGCGCTACGCGCTGTTCGCGTTGTTCGTGATCGCCGTCATGGCGATACGTCCCCATGGGTTGTTCATGCCCGGCCAGCCTCCCTGGCGCCGGTTGGGCAGGTCGGGAGAAGCGAGATGAGCGATACCCTTCTCGCGCTGTCAGGCGTTTCGAAATCCTTCGGCGGGCTGAAGGTCATCGACGATGTCTCATTCACGATACCGCGGGGTTCGCGCAGTGCGATCATCGGCCCCAACGGCGCCGGCAAATCCACCTTGTTCAACCTGATCAGCGGCGCCTTCCCGACAGACCGGGGCAGCATTACCCTCGACGGCATCGAACTGACCGGCATGCCGGCACGCCATCGCGCCCGCCATGGCCTGACTCGCAACTTCCAGAACATCCGGCTGATGCCCACGCTGTCCACCTTCGACAATATGCTGCTGGGCCAGCATGCGCGCGCAGCAGGACTTGCCGAACTGTTGCGGCCGGTCCGGTCTCCGAGGGCGCGCAACATCTGGCGCGACGAGGTTCGCGAAGAACTCGACCTGGCAGGCCTGGGCGCCTATGTCGATAGCAGGGTCGAAGGCCTGCCCTACGGCATACGCAAGAAACTGGAAATCGTCCGCGCCTTGCTGGCCAGGCCCAAGCTGTTGCTCCTGGACGAACCTTGCGCCGGCCTGAACACCGCCGAGCGCGACCAGATCCTGCCGTTCCTGCGTTCGCTGGAGCGCCGCGGCATTACCCTGATGATCGTCGAACACGACATGCAGTTGATCGCCGATCTATGCGACCACGTGATCGTCCTGAACTTCGGGGTCAAGATCGCCGAAGGGGCGCCGGACTGCGTACGTGCCGACCCCCAGGTCATTACCGCCTATCTTGGCGCGGAGGATCAATGACCACGGCGCTGCTCGAGATCCAGGGCCTGAGCGTCCAGTATGGCCGCAACATGGCGCTCAAGGACTTTTCATTGCGTGTCGGCGCGGGCCAGTTGATTGCCGTGCTGGGGGCGAACGGAGCAGGCAAGAGCTCCCTGCTCAAGACCATCGCCGGCCTGGTCCGGCCTGCCTCCGGCTCCCTGGCGCTGGAAGGCAGGGACCTGCATCGCGCCAGCGCGTCGGAACGGGTCGCCCGTGGGATAGCCTTGGTTCCGGAAGGGCGCTGGATCCTGGTTTCCATGAGCGTGCATGAGAACTTGCTGATGGGAGCCTGGTGCAGGAAAGGCGCCGTTCCCGCCGGCGAGCTGGAGGCGATCTACGCCCGTTTCCCGAACCTGGCTTCGCGTCGACACATGCCGGCTGCCGTCCTGTCGGGCGGCGAACAGCAAATGCTGGCGATAGGCCGCGCGCTGCTGTCCCGTCCGCGGCTGTTGCTGCTGGACGAACCGTCCCTGGGCCTGTCGCCCCTGCTCGTCCAGCAACTGTTCACGCTGATTCGGGACCTGAACCAGGAAGGCCTGAGCATGATCCTCGTCGAACAGAACATCCGCAAGGCCCTGCAGGTGGCCCACCGCGTTCATGTGCTTGAACTGGGCAGGGAAGTCGCGCATGGGGAACCCCAAAGCCTGATGGCCAGCTCCGCGCTGCATGAAGCCTACCTCGGCCGCGCTCGTCCGGCGCCCTGATTCTTTCACGTCACCTACCTCGGGAGATCGTCATGAACAAGCTCTTGCCCGCATTCCTGCTGGCGCTCGGCATGACCGCCACAACGGCCCATGCGCAGACTCAAGGTGAAATCATTCTAGGCTTCACCACGGCCAAGTCCGGTCCTTTTGTCACGTTTACGCGGCGTAATGAGATCGCAGTGAACCTGGCCGTCGAAGCCGTCAACGCCGAAGGCGGCATCAACGGCAGGAAACTCACCGTCCGCCAATTCGACACCGCCGGCAAACCCGACCAGGCCGCCGCGGCCACCCGCTACTTCGCCAACGACGTGGGAGCGCTGGCCATCGTGGGCCCCTACACTTCCAGCGAAGCCCGTATCGCGTTTCCCGTGGGAGACCGGCTGGGCATTGCCCAGATGGCCATCGGATCGGCCGCCCCGGGGTTGGCAAAGCCATTCAAGTTCGCGTTCCGCAACACCTCCGACGAAGGCTATCTCTTCCAGCGCGTGCTGGCGGTCATGAAGGAGAAGAATATTGCGCCACGTTCCGCGGCGCTGGCCTACGCGACCGACGACGTGGGCGGCCGGACGATGGGCGAGGTGACCTTTCCCGGATTGCTGAAAAAGAACGGCGTCCAGATCACGCAGAGCATCTCCTTCCCCAGTGCGGTGTTCGACCTGTCGACCCAGGTCGCGCAATTGAAGAGCAACCCACCCGACATCATCGGGCTCGGTGCCTTTCCCGACCCGACGGTGGTGCTGCTGAAAGAGCTCAGGCGCCAAGGCCTCGCGAACGTGCGCGTGGTCGGCGGGACGCAGTCGGCAGACTGGAACCTGCTTCAACGCGCGGGCGCCGACGCCAACGGGACGATCGTCGCCTCCACCTACAATCCCGACGACGATCGCGCCATGAGCAAGGCCTTCAGCGACGAGTTCGTCAAGCGCGCCCAGAAGGCCGGCGAAAGCGGCGACCTGCGGCCCAACATGTACGACGCGGCAGCCTATACCATCGTGAAGCTCTACGCCGAGGCCATGCGCAACGGCAAGGTCACCGGTGAAAAGGGCAAGCTCGCGCAGGAACGCGATATTGTCCGCACCGAACTCATGAAACTGTCCGGCCTGGAAACCGTTGAAGGCCGGCACACGGGCTTCACCGAGGAAGGCGATGCTCTGAAGACCGCCTACGCTCTCGAGATCAAGGACGGCAAGTGGTCCTTGCTGGGCAGCAAAGGCCCCCAGGACGTCAAATGATGCGGGACCGCCATTCCGCCGTCTCACCAATCGAGACTTGAAATTGACTCAGGCCCCGGAATTCAGAATAGTCGGCCCGCTACCTCAAGCCGCGATGCAGGCGGCAAGACCAAAGCGGAGACATCATGAAACGCGTCGCTCCTCCCATCGAGGCGTCCGCCGGGTTCCCGGGCCACCCAAAGCCGCTTGACGCCAGGCTTCGCCGGATCGTACTGGGAGCCGGCATACTTGCGGCCGCGACCCCCCTATGGGCAGCCGCCCAAGGCGACTACCCCGCTCGCGTCATCAAGCTGGTCGTCCCTCTTCCACCCGGATCCCCCATCGACACCGCCGGCAGGCTGTTCGCGCGAAACCTCTCGCGCACTCTGGGCGCAACGGTCATCGTCGAAAACAAGCCGGGAGCGGGAGCCACCCTCGGCACCGCGGAGGTCGCACGCAGCAAGCCGGATGGTTACACGCTGCTCTTCACCGTTCCGGATCCCCTGGTGTCTGCTCCGTTCACGATGCAAGTTCCCTACGATCCGCAACGCGACTTCCGTCTCGTCAGCAAGGTGGCGGAATCCATTTCCGGCCCGGTGCTTCTCACCCAAAGCACCGCTTCCGTGAACGACCTCGCGGGCCTGATCAAGGACGCCAGATCGTCCTCGGCGCCTCGCACCTACGCCTCGTTCGGCCCGGCCTCATACCCTCAGCTGATCCTCGAATCCCTGGCCAGGCAGGCCGGCATCAAGCTCACCGAGGTACCCTACAGGGGTTCGCCCCCGGCCATGCAGGACCTGATCGCCGGCGAAGTCAACCTGGCGTTTGCGTCCGTGGAGAACGCCTTGCCGCACCTCGCCGCGGGAAAGATCAAACCCATTGCCATCGTTGACAAGTCTCCCAGGTTTCCTGGCGTTCAGACGTTTTCGGAAGCGGGATTCGATGGGTTCGTGTTTCGCAGCAAGCCTTGGCACGGGTTGCTTGCTCCGGCCGGCACGCCCGAGGCGGTCATTCAAAAACTGGCGCTTGCCGCCAAGGCTGCGGCCAACGACCCGGGATTCAGGAAATCGCTGGAGGATCTTGGGTTCCGGGCGATCGGGAGCTCCCCTGGCGAGTTTCTTGAAAGCTATCGCGCGGAGGCGTCGGCAATCCCGGCGTTGATCAAGAGCTTGGGGATTGGCTCGCGGCCGTGATTGAGCGGGTGTTCTATCCGGCTCTGTGACCCTCTTCGGCTCGACGACTACCGAACTTGGCAAAAAAAAGCCGCTTCCCGGAAGGAAACGGCTTTTTTTGGCAGCGGCGATAAGCCGTTGCAGTGTCCTTGGCGGACAGGGTGGGATTCGAACCCACGATACGCTTTCACATATACACGCGTTCCAGGCGTGCGCCTTCAACCACTCGGCCACCTGTCCGTACTGCGCGGAAAGCTTCCGAGCAGAGCCCGCTATATTATCAGATTGCCGTGCGGGCAGCCACTAGCGACCTCGCGGGCGGTCTCTGCCTGCACTGGAGTTTTTGCATCACGCAAGACCCGATGAGCCTTGGCAGTGCATTGCGCTGCACAAAGGGGATGTTTTTGGGGGAATCAAGGCACCAAACCGAACGGTTGGCGAGAATGGAGGAGACCGCTGCACCTTCTTGTTATAGCCGCGGCGGCCGGCACTCTCTGGCACCGGCCGCTCGGGCGTTTTGCTTTTCTAAAGACTGCAGGGGTTTTGTCTCCTCCACTGCATAACGATATTCTGCGCCCGCAATTGGACTGTGACACTAGGGATTGACCCCTATTATGGTGCGGTGCGCACCACCGCTTTCGCGGCCAGATGCACCAATTGCGTGCATATTATCGGAAATCACAGCGCCTTGCCGAGTTGCTCCAGGATGGCGGGGTTTTCCAGCGTGGAGACGTCTTGCGTGACGGACTCGCCCTTGGCGACCACGCGCAGCAGGCGACGCATGATCTTGCCGGAGCGGGTCTTGGGCAGGTTGTCGCCGAAGCGGATTTCCTTGGGCTTGGCGATGGGGCCGATTTCCTTGGCCACCCAGTTGCGCAGTTCCTTGGCGATTTCGGCGGCTTCCGCGTCGTCGGGCCGGGACCGTTTCAGCACGACGAACGCCACCACGGCCTCGCCCGTCAGGTCGTCGGGGCGCCCCACGACCGCGGCCTCGGCCACGAGCGGATGCGCCACCAGCGCGGACTCGACTTCCATGGTGCCCAGGCGGTGTCCCGATACGTTCAGCACGTCGTCGATACGGCCCATGATCCAGAAGTAGCCGTCGGTGTCGCGGTTGGCGCCGTCGCCGGCCAGGTAGTAGGCGCCACCGAGCTCCTCGGGGTAGTAGCTTTTCTTGAAGCGCTCGGGATCGCCCCAGATGGTCCGGATCATGGCCGGCCAGGGGCGCTTGACCACCAGGAAGCCGCCCTTGCCGAGCTCGACGTCGGCACCGGTCTCGTCGACGATGGCGGCGAAGATCCCAGGCAGCGGCAGCGTGCACGAACCGGGTTTCAGGCCGGTGGCGCCGGGCAACGGCGTGATCATGTGGCCGCCCGTCTCGGTTTGCCACCAGGTGTCGACGATGGGGCAGCGCTCTCCGCCCACATTGGTGTAGTACCACATCCACGCTTCGGGATTGATGGGCTCGCCCACCGAGCCGATGACGCGCAGCGTGGACAGGTCGTATTTCTTGGGATGGTGGTCGGGACTCGCCTCGGCCGCCTTGATCAGCGAGCGGATGGCGGTGGGTGCGGTATAGAAGATGGTGGCGCGGTGTTTCTGGATGATGTCCCAGAAGCGGCCGGCATTGGGATAGGTCGGCACCCCTTCGAACACGATCTGGGTCGCGCCCACGGCCAGCGGTCCGTAGGCGATGTAGGTATGGCCGGTCACCCAGCCGACGTCGGCCGTGCACCAATAGACGTCGGACGCCTTGAGGTCGAAGGTCCATTTCATGGTCAGCGCCGCCCACAGCAGGTAGCCCGCCGACGCGTGCTGGACGCCCTTGGGCTTGCCGGTGGAGCCGGAGGTATAGAGCACGAACAGCGGATGTTCCGCCTCGACCTGGACCGGCTCGCAGGTGTCGGCCTGGCCTTTTTCCACGTCGTGCATCCAGAGGTCGCGCCCTTCCGTCCAGGCGACCTTGCCGCCGGTGCGGCGATAGACGATGACCTTCTTCACCGCCTCGCAACCGCCCATGGCGAAGGCTTCCTCCACGGCCGGCTTGAGCGGAATGGTCTTGCCGCCGCGCACCTGCTCGTCCGCCGTAATGACGAAGGTCGCGCCCACGTCGACGATGCGCTCCTGCAGGCTCTTGGCGGAGAAACCGCCGAACACGACGGAGTGCGTGATGCCGAGCCGGGCGCAGGCCTGCATCGCCACCACGGCCTCGATCGACATCGGCATGTAGATGATGGAACGATCGCCTTTCTTGTAGCCCAGGGCCTTGATGCCGTTGGCGAAGCGGCATACCCGGGCGTGCAGTTCGCGATAGGTGACCTTGGTGGTGGCGCCGTCATCGCTTTCGAAAATGATGGCGACCTTGTCGGCGTTGCCGTTGGTAAGGTTCACGTCCAGGCAGTTGTACGAGACGTTCAGCTCGCCGTCGTCGAACCATTTGTAGAAAGGAGCATTGCTCTCGTCCAGCGTCCGCGTGAACGGCTTGCTCCAGTGCAGCGTTTCCCGCGCCAGTCGCGCCCAGAAGCCCTCGAAGTCGCGCTCCGCTTCCTCGCACAAGGCCTTGTAGGCCGCCATGCCCGGGATGTTCGCCTGCTTGACGAATTCCGCGGAGGGCTGGAACACACGTGTCTCGGTCAGAACTGAATCGATGGTAGACATCGCCTTACGTCCTCTGATGATAGTGATCGGTGCGGATACCCGTAGGTTACCGAAAGCCGGCCCCCCATACGCGCTGCACCGCAACAAAACCATCCAGGGCACCGCCGGTCCGCCTGTGCCGCCCCCTTGCGGGGCCCGGCGCCGGGCCGCCCCGAGGCGGACGCGCCCCCTTCTGGGGGACTGCCGCGTAGCGGCTGGGGGCTCACCCTGCTGGGCGTGCGAAGCGCGTAAGGGGGCGGGCTTCCCTCTTGGCTTACAATTCCCGCCGAACCGTTATTCTGCGCGCCGCAGCCTACCTGGAAAACATGTCTTCCCCATCCCCTGCCCCGGGTCTCTCCCGGACGGAACCCCTGCGCCCGCTGCCCAAGCTCATTTTCATGAGCCGCTGGCTGCAGCTCCCCCTCTATCTCGGACTGATCGTCGCCCAGGCGGTCTACGTCTATCATTTCTGGGTCGAGCTCGTCCATCTGATCGAGGCGGCCTTCGGCAACAAGGAAGCCATCGGCATGCTGGCCGAGGCCGTGATGCCGGTGGTGCCGGGCGCGGCTGCCGCGCCGGTTCCCGCCAAGCTCACGGAAACCACCATCATGCTCGTGGTGCTCGGCCTGATCGACGTGGTGATGATTTCCAACCTGCTCATCATGGTGATCGTGGGCGGGTACGAAACCTTCGTATCGAGGCTCCACCTTGAGGGCCATCCGGACCAGCCGGAGTGGCTGTCGCACGTCAACGCCTCGGTGCTGAAAGTGAAGCTGGGCACGGCCATCATCGGCATCTCGTCGATCCACCTGCTCAAGACCTTCATCAATGCCGCCCATTACGACGCCAAGACCATCCTGGCACAGGGCGGCATCCACCTGGCCTTCCTGCTGTCGGCGATGGCCATCGCCTACTGCGATCGACTGATGGCCCCCATGCTCAAGCAGGACCCGCACGGACACTGAACGGTCCCGGCCACAACCCTACGGCGCGGCGGCATGCCAGCGCCCCACCCTTCTCTTTTCGGAGCGCCCATGACTACCGTCATCAAAGAAGAAGACCTGATCCAGTCGATCGCCGATGCGATCCAGTTCATCAGCTACTACCACCCGGTCGATTACATCCGCCACCTGGCCCGCGCCTACGAGCGCGAGCAGAACCCGGCGGCCAAGGACGCGATCGCCCAGATCCTGACCAACTCGCGCATGTGCGCCGAAGGCAAGCGTCCCATCTGCCAGGACACGGGCATCGTCAACGTGTTCATGAAGATCGGCATGGACGTGCGCTTCGAGACCCGGCGCACCCTGCAGGAACTGTGCGACGAGGGCGTGCGCCGCGGCTACCTGAACCCGGACAACAAGCTGCGCGCCTCGGTGCTGGCCGACCCGCAGTTCGAGCGCAAGAACACCCGCGACAACACCCCCTGTGTGCTGAGCGTGGAACTGGTCCCGGGCAACACCGTGGACGTGCAGGTCGCGGCCAAGGGCGGCGGCTCCGAGAACAAGACCAAGTTCGTCATGCTCAACCCCAGCGACTCCCTGGTGGACTGGGTGCTCAAGACCGTGCCCACGATGGGTGCCGGCTGGTGCCCGCCCGGCATGCTGGGCATCGGCATCGGCGGCACCGCCGAGAAAGCCATGCTGATGGCCAAGCAGTCGCTGATGGAAGACATCGACATGTACGAGCTGCTCCAGCGCGGCCCCAGCAACAAGCTGGAAGAACTGCGCATCGAGCTGTACGAGAAGGTCAACGCCCTGGGCATCGGCGCCCAGGGCCTGGGCGGCCTGACGACCGTCCTGGACGTCAAGATCAGCATGTTCCCCACCCACGCCGCTTCCAAGCCCGTGGCCATGATTCCCAACTGCGCCGCCACCCGCCATGCGCATTTCGTGCTGGACGGCTCCGGCGTGGCGGTGCTGACCCCGCCCTCGCTGGATGAGTGGCCCGACGTGCACTGGGCGCCGGACTACAACAAGTCCAAGCGCGTGGACCTGAACACCCTGACCAAGGAAGAAGTCGCCTCGTGGCAACCCGGCCAGACGCTGCTGCTGTCCGGCAAGATGCTGACCGGCCGCGACGCCGCCCACAAGCGCATCCAGGACATGCTGGCCCGCGGCGAAAAACTGCCCGTGGACTTCACCAACCGCGTCATCTACTACGTCGGTCCCGTCGATCCGGTGCGCGATGAAGTGGTCGGCCCCGCCGGCCCCACCACCGCCACCCGCATGGACAAGTTCACCGACATGATGCTGGAGAAGACGGGCCTGATCTCCATGATCGGCAAGGCCGAACGCGGCCCCGTCGCCATCGAGGCCATCCGCAAGCACAAGTCGGCCTACCTGATGGCCGTGGGCGGTTCGGCCTACCTCGTATCGAAGGCAATACGCTCGGCCAGGGTCGTGGGCTTCGAAGATCTCGGCATGGAAGCCATCTACGAATTCGAAGTGGAAGACATGCCCGTGACCGTGGCCGTGGACGCGAGCGGCACGTCGGTGCACGAGACCGGTCCCAAGACCTGGAAGGTCAAGATCGCCGAGCTGGCGTGACCCCCCTACGCGCTTACGCGCGCCCCCCAGGCGGCGGTGCTGGCGGACCGGCGGAGCCGGATCCGCGGCACCCTGGCAGGGGGGTGGAATGGTACAGGGCCTGCTCAGCTACCTGAAGGCCTGAGCGCCTCGGCCGCCTGCCCCCGCGCCACGCCGCGCGCCATGTCGACCCGCCTCAGTATCGCCAGGCCGATCACGAAGAAAACGCCGGTCGACAAGATTCCCAGCCGATGATTGCCTGCCGTCGCCCAGGTCACCAGGCCATAGGTGAGCGGGCCGATGATCGATGCCAGGCGCGTCGCGAAGGTCCACAACGCGAAGAACTCCGCCAGCCGCGAAACCGGCGCCAGCGCCCCCGTCATGGCCCGCCCGGCGCTCTGGCTGGATCCCATGCACAGGCCGGCAATGGCGGCCGCCACCCAGAACCCCGCGGGGCTGCGAGCGAAAAACGCGATCAGCACCATCACGATCCAGCCCATCAGGGTCGCCGCGAGCGCCCGCCTGTGGCCGATGCGGTCCTCGACGAAACCGAACGTGAAAGCGCCAGCCGCCGCCGCGATATTGACCAGAAACACCAGCGTCATGATCTGTGTCTGGCTGAACTTCATGACCTGGTCGGCGTAGACCGCGGCCAGCGTTATGACCACGGCGATGCCCGCCTGGTAGAAAACCCCGCAGATCAGCAACAGGCGAAAATCGGGAAAAGCCCGCGAATCGCGCCACGATGCCGCAAGCTGGCGCATGACCGCCCCAAAATCCGGCGCGCCGCCGCCCAAGGCGGCCGGACGCGCGCGCTCTCGTAGGAAAAGGAACACCGGCATGGCGGCCACCGCGAACACGCCGGCCGTCACCAGCATGGTCCAGGGCACGAACTCCGTGGCCGGCCGGCCCGCCGCCTGCGCCCCGATGACGAGCGCCAGCGACAGGCCCAGGGTCAGCATGCCGCCCACGTAGCCGAAGCTCCAGCCCCATCCCGACACGCGGCCCAGGTACTGGGGCCGGGCCAGTTCCGGCAAGAACGCGGCAATGACCGACTCGCCGATGCTGAAACAGACGTTCGAGACGATGATGGCGGGAACCGCGATCCACAGGCCCCCCGGGCCGGCCAGCGCCAGCGCGGCCGTGGCCGCGACGCAGCCCACGGTGCTGGCCGCCAGCAGGCGCTTCTTGGCCGCGCGGGCGTCGGCCCAGGCGCCCAGGCCGGGCATGGCGAGCATCACGATCAGGTAGGACAAGGACAGCGCCGCCGTCCAGGCCAGCGTGGCCCAGGAGGCGTTGCCTGCCACCACGCCGACGAAATACGCATTGAAGACGGCCGTCAGCACGACCGTCGTATAGCCGGAATTGGCAAAGTCGTAGAGCGCCCACGCGAAGACCTCGCGCGGGCGCACGCCGGGGTTGAGCGCGCCGCGCATCGACGGCCCGGGCATGGCGGTCAACCCGGCCTGCCGATGCTCAGATCCCGAGCGCGGCAATGCCGGCGCGGGCGATTTGCGCATCCTCGTTCGACTTAACGCCGGAAACGCCGACCGCGGCGATGGTCTCGCCCTCGACCACGACGGGCACGCCGCCTTCGAGCATGCCATGAATGGTGGGAACCGACAGGAACGAGGTGCGGCCGTTGTTGATCACTTCCTCGTAGACCTTGGATTCGCGGCGCCCCAGCGCGGCGGTGTGGGCCTTGGCGGGAGCGATGTGCGAGGAAATGGCCGGCGCGCCGTCCAGGCGCAGCAGGCCCAGCAGATGGCCGCCGTCATCCACGACGGCGATCGTCACCGCCCACTTGTTGGCGAGGGCCTCGGCTTCGGCGGCGGCCAGGATCTTCTTGACGTCGTCGGCGGTCAGGACGTGCTTGGTCTTCATGGAACGGAATCCTCGTTGGGGGAAAACCTGCGATTTTAGGGTGTCCCCTTGCAGGATTTATATCGTTGCACGCACAAGTGCATTGACCTGGGCGCCGGCAAAGCGGTATCTTAGCGCCACTTTTGCATCATCCTACGCGTCCGCGTCCCGCTATACGAATGAAAAAGGCCCCCCAGCCCCTTCGCCTGCATGCATCCCGGCCGTTGTTCCCCGCCGGGCGGACGAAGGTCCGGACGGCTGGACGCAAACTGGCGGTCATCGTGGGATTCGCCACGCTGGCTGGCTGCGCCACCCAATCCCCCACGCCCGGCGGCGGCGCCACCATGGCCGGCGTGCCGGACACCGCCGGCAAACGCACGGCTCGCTACAGCCTGCCCACGCACCCCATTCCCTCCTGGCGCGACGGCCTCGTCACCCCGCCCCGCGCCGAGACGCCGGCGGATCCGGAGAAAATCCTTTCGGGGGAATGGCAGGACGATCCGTCCGAGACCGACTCGGCCAATGTGGCGGAATTGGCCACCTACGCCTTGAACTATCTCGGCGTTCCCTATCGCATGGGCGGCTCCTCGCCCGAGGCGGGCTTCGATTGCAGCGGACTGGTCGGCTATGTCAGCCGCGAAGTCCTGGGCCTGCAACTGCCGCGCCGGGCCGAGGAAATGAGTCGCATAGGCGAGCCGGTCAAGATAAGCGAACTGCAGCCGGGCGACCTGGTGTTCTACAACACCCTGCGCCGCAAGTTCTCGCACGTGGGCATCTATCTGGGCGACGGCCGCTTCGTGCACTCGCCCTCTTCCGGCGGCGTGGTCCGCATCGAAAGCATGGACCTGGCGTACTGGAAGAAGCGCTTCAATGGCGCGCGGCGCCTGGCTTCCGCCGAATCAGCTTCACGGTGACCTCTTCCGCCTCCCGCGCGCACGCCTCTCCGGCCTGGGCGCCGCACAGTCCACAGTTCTGAAGGGCTTGCTGCATCGAGCATACCGAGCGGCGGCAAGCGACGACCTGTATGCCGGAGCGCTGCGCAGCCTGCCTGAACGCTTTCATGACGTTGTGGCCGAGGAAATCGGTCAGCAGGATCAGCAACTCCGTTCCCGACGGCAGCTGCAGCGTTTTTTTCTGATGCGCCGGATCGCGGCCACTGATGTGATGCGTGATGGCGATGTTGTGCCCCTTCAGCAGGTCGGGAATGTTGCCTAGCCGGTCGGCCCCGACGACGACTGCGCTGACTGCCATGGTGATCTCCGTCATGTCGAATACATCGCCAAATGATAATCATTCTCGTTATAGAGTCAACAAGAATGAGATGGATTCTCATTTGATTAAACTAATCGACATCGCCCCGGAGATAGGGAACTCAAATGCATGCGGACGGGCCCCCTGCCCGTCCGTGCCATTGCGAGCAAAGGAAGGTCAGCCCTGCTCGGCCGGCTTGATGGCATTCTGCACCACCTCGCGGGTCAGGTTGGGCGCGAGCAGCTCGACGAAGGTATAGACATAGTCGCGCAGGAAGGTGCCGGACTTCATGCCGATGCGGCTGGTATGCATGCCGAACAACCGGCCCACGGGCAGCCCGACCAGCCCGCTGTCGCGCTTGGGATCGTAGGCCACGCCCGCGATGATGCCCACGCCCAGCCCCAGCTCCACGTACGTCTTGATGACGTCGGCGTCGATGGCCTCGAGCACGAAATCGGGATGGACTTCCTGCGAGCTGAAGGCCTGGTCGATGGCTCCCCGGCCCGCGAATGCGCGGTCGTAGGTGATAATGGGATACTGCGCGAGCTGCTCCAGCGTCAGCTTCTTGGCCTGGGAGGACGTGAGTTGCGCCAGCGGATGCTCCGGCGTGACTACCACCACGTGTTCCCAGGTATAGCATGGCAGCGTCACCATGCCGGGCGTCAGCGCCAGCGCCTCGGTCGCCACGGCCAGATCGGCCTGCTCGTTGAGCACCATGTCGGCCAGCTGGCCGGGGCTGCCCTGGATCAGCGACAAATGGACCTTGGGGAACAGCTTGCGGAACGCGGGAATCACCTGCGGCAGCGCATAGCGCGCCTGGGTATGCGTGCAGGCGATGGTCAGCCCGCCCTCGTCGCGCCGCGCGTATTCATCGCTGACCTTCTTGAGATTGTCCACCTCGCGCATGATGCGGTCGACGATCTGCGACACGGCCAGGCCGGGCTTGGTCAGGCCCTTGATGCGCTTGCCGTGGCGTTCGAAGATCTTCACGCCCAATTCGTCTTCCAGCTCGATAATGGCCTTGGAAACCCCCGGCTGCGACGTGTAGAGCATGCGCGCCGCTTCGGTCAGGTTGAAGTCGCGACGCACGGTTTCCCGGACGAATTTGAATTGCTGCAGGTTCATGGTGCGGTTCACTATGATCGGCCATCCAACCCGCTCCAGCAGGTTCTGGCAACCGATAGATCATAATGTAATATACGACCTGCTCTTAATGCTATTTAGTAATTAGCATAGTCGGTTTTTGCAGCATGGCGGCCGCACAACCGCCCGGCGCGCGGTCTCGTCACCCGCCCTTCGGCGCCTTCACCCTGAGCCGGAAGTACATCAGCGCCCCGGTCAGCAGCGCCACCGCGCCGTGCAAGGCCACCAGGGCGACGAAGAAATCGACCCGTCCGTTGTTCACCCATGCCTTGGCCAGGTTGACCATGTTCAGGTAGAACAAGGCCACCAGCAGCGCGATCACCACGTCGCCCGAGCGGCCGAGGCGGGGATTCACCGCCCCCAGGGGAATGGCCAGCAAAGCGAGGTTGATGGCCAGCAGCGGCATGCTGACGCGCCACAGCATCTCGCCCGCGGCGCCCGGTCCGCCATCGCGAAGCAGCTGCATGGTCGAGCGCGCCTTGGTGGAGAGATCGTCGGGCGAGACCGGGCCCTTGCTCTCCATGCGCACGCCGTATTTCTCGAAGCTCGTCAGCCGGAACTCCGGCGTGCCGGGCACGAACTCATAGCGGTGGCCCGACTCCAGGACCATGAAACGGTCGCCATTGGGCTGGTCTTCCTGCGCCCCCGCCCCGGACACCAGCACGTTGAGCCGGCCGTTCTCGATCCAGCGGGCGAATACGTTCTGGACGCGGTCGATCGTGTCGGTGGCCGACTCCACGTAGAACACGCGATCGATGCCGCTGGATTCGAGGAACTGGCCGGGGGTGACCTTGGAGACGTCGGAGCGCTGCTCGTAGCGCTGGCGATAGTCGGCGATCTGCCTTTGCGCCCACGGAGAGCCCGCGAGCGTCAGGAGGGCGACCAGCACGGCGGACGGAATGGCAAAGCGCAGGATGGGCTTGAACCAGTCGAACAGGCTCAGGCCGCTGGAGAACCAGACCACCATTTCCGACTCGCGGTAGTTGCGCGTCACGGTAGTGAGCGCGGCGATGAACACCGATACGGCGATGATGGTCGGAAGGGCATTGATGGACGAGAACGCCGCGATGCCCATGACCACGTCGGCCCCGATGCGCCCGGCCGCCGCCTCGCCCAGCAGGCGCACCAGCAAGACGCTGATCCACACGACCACCAGCGTGGAGAAGACCACGCTGGCATGGCTGACCAATTCGTCTTTGACGGAGCGCTGAAACAGGGACACGGTACTGGCCTGTGCGAGGGACCCGCATCTGCGGGATAATTGACGATCTCGCGACTACATACAGGAAGAATCGCGCATGGACTTTAGCACACAGACCTCCGCCCCCGAGAAAATCAAGACCGCCGCGCTGGTGGTCGGCGTCTTCGCCGAGGGCGTGCTCACGCCGGCCGCCGATGCCGTCGATCGCGCGGCGCAGGGCGCGGTGCGCGCCGCCGTCAAGACCGACTTCAAGGGCAAGGCGGGCGAAACGCTGGTGCTGAGGTCCCTGCCCGGCGTGGCGGCCCAGCGGGTCGTGCTGGCCGGGCTGGGCCCGCAAGATGCATTCTCTCCCAAAGTGCTGGCGGCCGCCTGCCGGGCTTCGTTGTCGGTCGCCGCCGCCCTGGGCGTGGCCGAGGCCGTGTCGGCACTGGCGGCCGTACCCATGCAGGCGGCCGACGTCCGCAGCCGGGCGCGCCTTGCGGCGATCGCCGCCGGAGATGTGACGTATCGTTTCGATGCCACTTTCGGCAAGCGCGAGGCCGTGGGCCGTCCCAAGCTCGCCCGACTGGCCCTGGCGGTCGAGCGCGCCGACGCCAAGGAGGCCGAGGCCGGCCTGCGCGAAGGCAGCGCCATCGCCAGCGGCATGTCGCTCGCGCGCGACCTCGGCAACCTGCCGGGCAACGTCTGCACGCCCACTTATCTGGGCGAGACCGCCAAGAAGCTGGGCCGCACGCACAAACTCAAGGTCGAGGTGCTGGACCGCAAGCAGATCGAGGCGCTCAAGATGGGCTCCTTCCTGTCGGTGGCGCGCGGCTCGGACGAACCGCCCAAGTTCATCGTGATGCGCTACGAAGGCGCGAGGCAGAAGCCCGCCGGCCGCGGCAAGGCGGCGGCTCCCGGCGGGCCCGTCGTGCTGGTCGGCAAGGGCATCACTTTCGATGCCGGCGGCATCTCGCTCAAGCCCGCCGCCGGCATGGACGAGATGAAATACGACATGTGCGGCGCCGCGAGCGTCTTCGGCACCCTGCGCGCCGTGGCCGAGCTGGGCCTGCCGCTGGACGTGATAGGCGTCGTGCCGACCTGCGAGAACCTGCCCAGCGGCCGCGCCAACAAGCCGGGCGACGTGGTCACCACCATGTCGGGCCAGACGGTCGAGATCCTCAACACCGATGCCGAGGGACGGCTGATCCTGTGCGATGCCCTGACCTACGTCGAACGTTTCAAGCCGGCGGCGGTGATCGACATCGCCACGCTCACCGGCGCATGCGTCACGGCCCTGGGCCACGTCAACACCGGCCTGTTCACCCATGACGACGCCCTGGCCGACACCCTGATCGGCGTGTCGCGCCAGGCGCTCGATCCGGTCTGGCGCCTGCCCCTGGACGACGAATACCAGGAACAGCTCAAGTCCAACTTCGCCGACATGGCCAACATCGGGGGGCCGCCCGCCGGCGCCGTCACCGCCGCGTGCTTCCTGTCGCGCTTCGCCAAGGGCTATCGCTGGGCCCACCTGGACATCGCCGGCACGGCATGGCGCAGCGGCAAGGACAAGGGAGCCACGGGCCGGCCCGTGCCGCTGCTGACGCAATACCTGTTGTCCCTGAGCTGAACCCCGCCCGCCCATGACGGAAATCGACTTCGCCTTCAGCGCGCCCGACCGGCTGCGCACCGCCTGCCAGATCGCCACCCGCCGCCACCAGGCGGGGCACCGGCTGGTGGTGTACTGCCGCGACAATGGCCGCCTGAACGCCTTCGACCAAATGCTCTGGGCGCTGGACGACATCTCCTTCGTTCCTCATGTGCGGATCAACGATCCGCTGGCCGCGGACACCCCCATCGTCCTCACCTCGTCCGACGCCCCCACGCCGCACCACGACTGGCTGCTGAACCTGGACGACGACTGGCCCCCCATCTACACCCGCTTCCAGCGGGTCATCGAAGTGGTCTCGAACGATCCGGCCGACCGCGAGGCGGCAAGGGCCCGGTGGCGGTTCTACCAGGAATGCGGCCACAACATCGTGCGGCACGACGTGTCGCGCCAACAAATCCCGTAGGAATGCAGGGGGTACCGACATGCAATCTCCGTTCTCCCCGCGCGACGACGCGGGCATCCCGGTCCTGACCGAAGTACTGGACATCCCGCTGCCGCCGTCCGCCCGGGCACCCCGTACCGCGCCGTCCGGCCCGGCTTCGCTCGCCGGGGAAGCAGGCCCCGCGGCCATGGCCCCCACCGGGCCTCACCCGGCGGCGCCCCGCGGACCGGACCTGGAAACGCAAATCGAGACCTTGCGCACGACCATCCTGCAAGACCTGCTCGACCGCGTCGATCCGCTGCTCAAGACCCGCATGCGGGCGGCGCTCGAGGTCGCGGCCGCCCGTGCGCTCGGCGACATCGCCGACCACCTGCGCGAGGAACTCGGACGCATGGTGGACGAAGCCGTACAGAAAGAACTGATCCGCCGCGAGGCCGCCGACATCCAGGCCCGCAGCCGCCCCCGGACCGAGGAATAGGCCTGCGCTGCCGCGCGGGCCTCCCCCCGCGAGCCGCGGAAGCCGGTCAGTCATCGGGCGCCTGGTTGCGCAATCCACTAAAATCACAGGTTTACCGCCCGCGGCCGCCATGCCGGGCGGCATATTCGACGTATTTCCGGAATTCCGATGACCCAAGCCTCCTCCCAGACTCAAAACGAGACCGACGAACTGCCCAAGAGCTTCGAGCCGGCCGCCATCGAGGCGCGCTGGTATCCGCTGTGGGAACAGCGGGGGGATTTCAAGGCCGGGGTACACGTGGAAGGCCCCCGCAACGGCGAGACCTTCGTCATCCAGTTGCCGCCGCCCAACGTAACCGGCACGCTGCACATGGGCCATGCCTTCAACCAGACCATCATGGACGGCCTGACGCGCTATCACCGCATGCGCGGATTCGACACGGCCTGGGTACCCGGCACCGATCACGCCGGCATCGCCACGCAGATCGTGGTCGAGCGCCAGCTCGATGCGCAGAAGGTCAGCCGCCACGACCTGGGCCGCGACAAATTCGTCGAGAAAGTCTGGGAATGGAAGCAGCAGTCGGGCGGAACCATCACCGGCCAGATGCGCCGGCTGGGCACCTCGCCCGACTGGACGCGCGAATACTTCACGATGAACGAAGACATGTCGCGCGGCGTGGCGGAAGTCTTCACCCGGCTTTATGAACAAGGCCTGATCTACCGCGGCAAGCGGCTGGTCAACTGGGATCCCAAGCTGCTGACCGCCGTCAGCGACCTGGAAGTGATCAGCGAGGAAGAAGACGGCCACCTGTGGCACATCCGCTATCCGGTGGAAGGCAGCGGCACCGCCATCACCGTGGCCACGACCCGGCCCGAGACCATGCTGGGCGACGTCGCCGTGATGGTGCACCCCGAGGACGAACGCTACCAGGCCCTGATCGGCAAGCAAGTCCGGCTGCCGCTCACCGGCCGCCTCATCCCGGTCATCGCCGACGACTATGTCGACCGCGAATTCGGCACGGGCGCGGTCAAGGTCACGCCGGCGCACGACTTCAACGACTACGCGGTGGGCCAGCGCCACGGCCTGCCCATGATCTCGGTATTGACGCTGGACGGCCGCATCAACGACGAAGCGCCCGAAGCCTACCGCGGCCTGGACCGCTTCGAGGCCCGCGCCCGCATCGTGGCCGACCTCGAGGCCCAGGGCCTGCTGGCCGAGGTCAAGAAGCACAAGCTCATGGTGCCGCGCGGCGACCGCACCAACGCCATCATCGAGCCCATGCTGACCGACCAGTGGTTCGTCGCGATGAGCAAGCCCGCCCCCGAAGGCACGTACCATCCCGGCAAGTCGATCACCGACGTGGCGCTGGAGGTGGTGGCCGACGGCCGGGTGAAGTTCTATCCCGAGAACTGGGCCACGACCTACAACCAGTGGCTCAACAACATCCAGGACTGGTGCATTTCGCGCCAGTTGTGGTGGGGCCACCAGATTCCCGCGTGGTACGCCGACGACGGCCGCATTTTCGTGGCCAGGAACGAGCAGGAAGCGCGCGACAAGGCCTCGGCCGCCGGCTACACCGGCACGCTCACGCGCGACCCGGACGTGCTGGACACCTGGTTCTCGTCGGCACTGGTGCCGTTCACCACGCTGGGCTGGCCCGAGCAGACGCCCGACCTGGCGCGCTACCTGCCCTCGTCGGTGCTGGTCACCGGCTTCGACATCATCTTCTTCTGGGTCGCCAGGATGGTCATGATGACCACCCACTTCACCGGCCAGGTCCCGTTCAGGCACGTCTACATGCACGGCCTGATCCGCGATGCCGAGGGCCAGAAGATGAGCAAATCCAAGGGCAACACCCTGGATCCCGTCGACCTGATCGACGGCATCGGCCTGGACGACCTCCTGGCCAAACGCACCACCGGCCTCATGAATCCCAAGCAGGCCGAAAGCATCGCCAAGAAGACGCGCAAGGAATTCCCCGAGGGCATCCCGGCATTCGGCGCCGACGCGCTGCGCTTCACGATGGCCGCCTATGCCACGCTGGGCCGCAACATCAACTTCGATCTCAAGCGCTGCGAAGGCTACCGCAACTTCTGCAACAAGCTCTGGAACGCCACGCGCTTCGTGCTGATGAACGTGGAAGGCAAGGACTGCGGCGTCGAGCCAGGCGCCAGGGTCGAACTGTCGGTGTTCGACAAGTGGATCGTCAGCCAGCTCCAGCGCACCGAGGCCGAGGTCGCCAAGGGCTTCGAAGACTACCGCTTCGACAACATCTCCACCGCGCTCTACCGCTTCGTCTGGGACGAATACTGCGACTGGTACCTGGAATTGGCGAAGGTCCAGCTGCAGACGGGCGGCGAGGCCCAGCAGCGTGGCACTCGCCAGACGCTGATCCGCGTGCTGGAAACCGTGCTGCGGCTCGCCCACCCGATCATCCCCTTCATCACCGAGGAGCTGTGGCAGAAAGTCTCGGTGGCGGCCGGCAAGCGCCGCGCCGACCAGTCCACCAGCGTGGGCGTGCAACCCTACCCCGCCGCCCAGCCCGAGAAGATCGACGAAGCGGCCGAGGCTGCCATGGCGGAGCTCAAGGCGCAGGTCGATGCCGTCCGCGCCCTGCGCGGCGAAATGAACGTGCCGCCCTCGCAAAAGGCGCCGCTCAACGCCACCGGCAACCGCGCCACGCTGGAGCGCAACGCGCCCTATCTCGCCGCGCTGGCGCGGCTGACCGAGGTCAAGGTGGTCGACACGCTGCCCGACGTCGTCGGCGCGCCGGTGCAGGTCGTCGGCGACGCCCGCCTGATGCTGCATATCGAGGTCGACGTGGCGGCCGAGAAAGTGCGCCTGGACAAGGAAATCGCCCGGCTGGAGGGCGAAATCGCCAAGGCCAACGGCAAGCTCGGCAATGCCAGCTTCGTCGATCGCGCCCCGGCCGCAGTGGTGGAGCAGGAGAAGGCTCGCCTGGCGCAATTCAGCGACACCCTGGGCAAGATCCGCGAGCAGCGGGCCAAGTTGGGCTAACTGCGGGCTCCGCAGGCGAGGAGCGGCCAGTGGGTCGCCCCCAAATCGGCAGCGCTCGACTCCGCGCCCGGAGCCGGCCTACCGCCTCGTCGTCAGGTGCGCGGCATCCTGCGCCGGCCGCAACGCAGTGCCGAAGCGATCATGGATGAATCCCGCCACCTTCTCCCCCCACAGCCGATGTCCGGCCGCCGTCGGGTGCATGGAGTCCGCGAACAGGT
Organism: Pigmentiphaga sp. NML080357; assembly: GCF_002188465.1. Lineage (GTDB taxonomy): Bacteria > Pseudomonadota > Gammaproteobacteria > Burkholderiales > Burkholderiaceae_B > Pigmentiphaga. The sequence continues at coordinate 118,727 of NZ_NINW01000058.1, forward strand.
AGTGCCGGTCGGCATCGGGCTCCACCAGCGTGTCGCGGGCGCATAGCAGCGCATCGACCTCGCCCTGCGCCGCATCCGGGCTCCGGCAGGCGGGCTTGTCGGTCACGGTCAGGCCCGCGGCGGCCGGATCGTCCACCACATCGTCGATGAAGCCGGCCAAGTCGAACACCTGCACGTTGGTGCCCGCCAGGCCCGAAGCCACGAGTTCGTTGTAGCCCTCCGACACTTCGGTGGCCAGGTCCTCCAGCTCGGTATTGCGGATGAAAGGCAGCATGCCCAGGTCCGGGAGGTTGACGTAGACGATACGTTTTGCTCCCGCAGCGGCCAGGCGCTTGAGCTGCGTCACCATGGCTGCGGCCTTGGCCCTGACCAGCTCTTCCATCAGATCGTCGGCCGCGGAAGCCGATTCGGGGTCGCCGCCGGCCAGGTTCTGGAAAGCGTCCAGGAAATCGTTGCCGCCGCCTTGGACCAGCACCAATTCGGTGCCGTCGAAGCCCTTGTGCGCGGCCAGGTAACGATCGATCTGCGTCTTGATGGAAATCGCGGTCGCCCCTTGCAGGCTTTCGTCCGGAAGCTGCGCGCCTTCCGCTGGAACCGGCTCGCCATCGACGTCGATATGCGCGCCGCCCTGCGCGTAGCCGGTGCCGTCCAGCTCCACGATGCGGCCGCCATGGCCGCGCGGCCCGAAGTCGACCTGCTGGTTGGGCTTGACCGCCAATCCCAGTTCGTCGGCCACGACTTCCACCCATACCTCGCCGGGCTTGGTCGTAAAACGCTGGCCCGTGGCACTGCGCGCAGCGGGATCGGGATGGACGGCCGCCGGATTGTAGGTGCCGACATCGCTGAGGCTGTCGCCGAACGAGACGATGGAGCGTACGGGCCCCGTCACCACCGGGCGCGTGCCGCGCTCGCGCACCGCGATCGCGGCGATGCCGCACACGATGAGCAGCGCCAGGACCGAAAGCCAACGCAATGACGGTAGCCGCATGGGTACACCTTGGGGACGGGAAGAGACGCGCGCCGGCGGCCGGCCGGCCGGCTGCGGTATGACACGACTCGCGGCGACAGGTTCAGCGACTGCCGGCACCGAGCGGTGGCGGCCGCTTCCTCAGCGCCGCTTCATGTAGTGGACGAACACTTCGCCGTCGTCGGTTTGCGCCAGCAATTCGTTGCCGGTCTGCTTGGAGAAGGCCTGGAAGTCGCGCACCGACCCCTTGTCGGTGGACACGACCTTCAGCACCTGGCCGCTCTCGAGCGTAGCCAGCGCCTTTTTCGCGCGCAGGATGGGCAGGGGGCACTTGAGCCCCTTGGCATCCACTTCCAGATCGAACGCTACCGGTTCGGTACTCATCGAGCCTTCTCCCGCCAAACTGTCACAGACGGCCTTCGACCCAGCCCTGCACGCTGGCGAGCGCCTGCGGCAGGCCCGCGGGATCGGTACCGCCGGCCATGGCCATGTCCGGCCGGCCGCCGCCCTTGCCGCCCACCTGCTGGGCCACGAAATTGACCAGTTCGCCCGCCTTGACCTTGCCCGATACGTCGGCGGTGGCACCGGCGACCAGGCTGACCTTCCCGCCTTCGACGGTCGCCAGCACGATGGCGGCGGACTTCAGCTTGTTCTTGAGCTGGTCCACGGTCTCGCGCAGCGACTTGGGGTCGACGCCATCCAGCTTGGCGGCCAGCACCTTCACGCCCTTGACCTCGGTTGCCGAGGCGGCCAGGTCGTTGCCCGCGCTGCTCGCCAGCTTGCTCTTGAGCTGGGCGATTTCCTTCTCCAGGCCTTTCAACTGGTCCTGGACCTGCGCGATGCGCGCCGGCAGATCGCCCGGCTGCACCTTGAGCGCGCCGGCGGCCGAGGCCAGCGTGGCATTCAGGTTCTGCAGATAGGCCAGGGAGTTGTCGCCGGTAATGGCTTCGACCCGGCGCACGCCGGCCGCCACGCCGCCTTCGGCCACGATCTTGAACAGGCCGATGTCGCCGGTACGCGCCACGTGCGTGCCACCGCAAAGTTCGCGCGAGAAACCGATGTCGAGCACCCGGACCTCGTCGCCGTACTTCTCGCCGAACAGCGCCATGGCGCCGCCCTTGACCGCGTCGTCGTAGGCCATCAATTGAGCCTGCACCGGCGTATTGGCCAGCACCTCGCGGTTGACGATGGCCTCTACCTGGGCAACCTGCTCGGCGGTCATCGGCGCGTCATGCGCAAAGTCGAAGCGGGTCTTTTCCGGATCGACCAGCGAGCCCTTCTGCTGCACGTGCTCGCCCAGCACCTGGCGCAGCGCCTTGTGCATCAAGTGCGTGGCCGAGTGATTGCGCATGGTGCGCGCGCGGCGCACCTCGTCGACCTGGGCATCGACCGTGTCGCCCACCGCCAGCGCGCCGGACACCAGCTTGCCGTGATGGCCGAACACATCGGCCTGGATCTTCTGCGTGTCTTCCACGTCGAAACGCGCCTGGCCCTGCACCAGCACGCCGGCATCGCCCACCTGCCCGCCGGACTCGGCATAGAAAGGCGTCCGGTCCAGCACTACCACCGCGGCCTGTCCGGCTTCGATGCGCGGCACCGACACGCCGTCCACGTACAAGGCCGTGACCTTGCCTTGGGCGGCCAGATGCGTGTAGCCCTCGAACACCGTCTTGGCGCCCTCGTACGCCAGCCCGGCGGCCATCTTGAACTTGCCGGCGGCGCGGGCCTGCTCGCGCTGGCGAGTCATGGCGGCCTCGAATCCGTCCATGTCCACGTCCACGTTGCGCTCGCGGCAGATGTCGGCGGTCAGGTCGACCGGAAAGCCGTAGGTGTCGTACAGGTTGAACAGAGTATCGCCGTCCAGCGCGGCGCCCGGCTTGAGCGCGGCCAGCGCGTTGTCCAGGATCTTCATGCCATGCTCCAGCGTCTCGCCGAAGCGCTCTTCCTCCTGGCGCAGGACCTGCTCCACCCGGGACTCGGCCTTGGCCAGCTCCGGATAGGCATCGCCCATCTCCGCGACCAGGTCCTTTACCAGGCGGTAGAAGAAAGGCTTGGTCTGGCCCAGCTTGTAGCCGTGCCGCAGCGCGCGGCGGATGATACGGCGCAGCACGTAGCCACGGCCCTCGTTGCCGGGAATGACGCCGTCCACGATCAGGAACGAGCATGCGCGAATATGGTCCGCGATCACCTTCAGCGAGTTGTTCGCGAGGTCGGCACAGCCAGTCTCGCGCGCGGCCGCCTTGATCAGGTTCTGGAACAGGTCGATCTCATAGTTCGAGTGCACGTGCTGCAGCACCGCGGCGATGCGTTCCAGCCCCATGCCCGTATCCACGCAGGGCTTGGGCAGCGGCGTCATCCTGCCCGAGGCGTCGCGGTCGAACTGCATGAACACCAGGTTCCAGATCTCGATGTAGCGATCGCCGTCTTGCTCGGGCGATCCCGGCGGGCCGCCCCAGACCTCCGGTCCATGGTCGTAGAAGATCTCGGAACACGGGCCGCAGGGCCCGGTGTCCGCCATCTGCCAGAAGTTGTCCGACGCATAGCGTGCGCCCTTGTTGTCGCCGATGCGCACGATGCGTTCGGTGGGCACGCCGATTTCGTTCTGCCAGATGCCGTAGGCTTCGTCGTCCTCGTGGTAGACCGTCACCCACAGCTTTTCCTTGGGCAGCTTGTAGACCGTGGTCAGCAGCTCCCAGGCGTAGTGGATGGCGTCACGCTTGAAGTAGTCGCCAAAGCTGAAATTGCCCAGCATCTCGAAAAACGTGTGGTGCCGGGCCGTGTAGCCGACGTTTTCCAGGTCGTTGTGCTTGCCGCCGGCGCGCACGCTGCGCTGGGAAGACGTGGCGCGCTTGTAAGGACGCACTTCGTTGCCCAGGAATACGTCCTTGAACTGGACCATGCCCGAATTGGTGAAGAGCAGGGTCGGGTCGTTGGCAGGCACCAACGACGAGGACGGCACCACGGTGTGGCCCTTGGACTCGAAGAACTCGAGGAATTTCTGACGGATCTCGGCGGATTTCATCGCTGCACGCAGGTAGGGGGATGAATCGCCAACAGCGCCCGTTTACATCCCCGGATAAATATCGAATCTTCAATTATAGAGGGAGGCAGGCGCAAAGGCCCTCTTCCGGGCTGGGACCGGAAAACGGGGGAACAGCCGACCGGACCTTCCGCCAGCCGGAGCCCGAATAACGCCGGGCGTGCCCAGGCGCCTGGCGCGCGGCCGCTCAGCGGCCGGCCAGCGCCTTCTTGATCTTCTGGTCGGTCTTGTACTGGCTCAGCGCGTACACGGACCAGATCGCGGCGGGAATCCAGCCGATCAGCGTGATCTGGAGGATCAGGCAGAAGATGCCGGCGAAGGGGCGGCCGATGGTGAAGAACTGGAGCCAGGGGAGCAGGAGGGCGAGGAGCAGGCGCATAGGGAACGTGGAACCGGTAACGGCGGCATTTTACCCATGCCTGCCCGGGCGGCGCGAACCAGGCCGGAAAGCGACCGCGGCCACGTACGTGGAGCCCCGTATATCGAGAAGGGCAATGCGCCCGTTAGATCCAGGTAGCTCGACGCCCCTGGCCAGGCCGGCGCGCTTTCGCAGGAGCTCGAGGCGCCCTCCTCTTCCAACACATAAGAACATGCGATGAAAACGACTTCCACTCCCCCTCTTTCCCACTCCCTGCCCCGCCTCCTGCGCGCGCTTCCCTTGTCGGTGCTGCTTGCGGCCTGCGGCGGAGGAGGCGACGACGGCGGGCCGGGCCCGACGGGCCCTCAGGTTCCTCCGCCAGGCCCCGAGACCAGCCAGCCCATCACGGAAATGCCCTCCTCCAGCTACACCGGGGACAAGCTTGCCGCCTTCGTTCGGTTGAACGAAGCGCGCCTGGCGGCCGGAGTCAGCGCGGTGGAACAGAATGCCCAGCTCGACGCGGCGGCGCAGGCGCATGCGACGTATCAGGTCAGGAATTACGAGATCGGGCATGGGGAGGATCCTGGGAAGCCGTGGTTCACGGGTGTCAACCATGCCGCAAGAGCATTGGCCCAAGGGTACGCAGGGAACACTCTCAATGAGGTAATCACCCATGATCAGCCTGGGGTTGAAGCTATCGAGTCTCTTCTACTCTCTGTCTACCATTTGCATGGAATGTTAGATCCGCGAGCAACCCAAATGGGAATAGGTGTGGACAGCACAACCACGCCGGCTTTCCTTTTCAGCACTAGCATTACATTAGGGAACGCTGGCCAAGCACCGCTACCACTAAGAGCTGTGTGGCACTGGCCGACAGATCGCCAAACAAACGCCAATCCCAGTTTTATCCCAGAAAGCGAATTGCCTAATCCAGCCCCCGACCTTCCCGTAACGGGAACACCAATAATGTTTTGCGGAGCGGAGGGTAATTATGCGCCTTTGCACGTTTTCAACGTAACGCTCAAAGAAGCAAACGCAAAAGACGCTACTCCAATCCGGCTTCTGCGAAACACTGCCGTAGCAGTCGAAAGCCCTATCAATGCAGAGGTAGTGACGGACTCAAATTTGGCGCCGATTTCTGTATACCAAGGATGCATCTTCGTTCTTCCGACTGTAGTTTTACAAAACGACAAGACTTACTGGGTGACGATTGAGGCTTCTCAAGCGAACAAGAACGTCAACACTACATGGAGCTTTACAACGCGTAGTTCACACTAACATAGCGACATGCTCCACACTAACCTGGCATTTCGTAATAGCACGATGAATTAAAACTCCCATACTGAAAAAAATAACCCGAATATCCGTTACTAGCCGGTTGCTGATGCCGGTTCTGATTGGAAAAGGCACCACGCCGAGCGCTATAGTCTTCCCAGGAGTAAGAAGCCGTGGCATTCGCGTTGCCGTAGAACCCTGGCTGACAATATGCGTTAGAGACCAAGATATTCGAGCTACTAATACTCATAGATAAAATTGCTCCAACATAGGCACCAGCGTTAACGGAGCACTCTGTCGCCCACGGTGCTAAAGTGCAGAGTGTGTACCAACTGCCCTGCCATTGATTATGAGCTTGGATCTCCGCACCTGAACTTCTTACAACGACGCGAAGGGTTGATGGCAGATCTGCCCAGCCGCTTCTCCCATCCCACAACTCTCGGAAGTACAACTCTGCTCCGTTCATCCGATCAAGCAATTCCTGTATGGTTGACGGTACCGGAGGAGTAATAGGATCGGGAGTCTTGATAGGCGGCGACGTCGGCGCATCCGGCATGACCTTCTGCGCCACTCCCGTTATATGCGTCGAATCCGCCCAAGGCGTCCGCACCTGCGGCGCGGCCAATTGCGCGTTTGCTTGCACCGCCGCCGCCAGGCAGCCACTTATTCCCGCCACGAGCCTTCGCATCATTTCCTCCCTCAGTATTTGCAATAAACCTGGGCAATCGCCTTGGCTTGCCCGCCCAGCACCGCTCCGTCGAAGTCCAGCAGCTGCACTTGCCACGCCGCGCCTGCGTCGAGCGCCTTGCGGGTGAACGACGCCCCCTTCGAGGACTCGATCTGGGGCAGCAGGTAGATGAGCGGCGTGCCCGCGGCGGTGCCCATTTGGCCGCAGGCCGGTTTCTGCACCATGTCGCCCGATGCGACGACCTGGCTGCCGGTCATGACGTAGCTGGACAAGAGATCGTCGGCGCGCATCCAGACCCCCAGGCGGCACACCAGGCCGGTTCCTGTGCCGGTGTCGGTGGCGAAGGCGCCGTTGGGCGCGCAGGCGGCGCCGGCCACCGCCAGGGCTGCCAGTTCTCGCCACGAACCTCCGGCGCAAACGAGCAGGCCGCCCGCCGCGGTGCGGGCGAACTCGGCATTGACGCCCGCCGCGGACGATATCCGCGGGGAGCAGGCCGTGTTCGCAACCGCCACTTCCCTGACGCCCAGCCGGTCGGCCGAGATGCCGGCGTGGCCGATGAGATCGCGGCCGGCGACGGTCAGGGCCAGCCCCTCTCCCGTGGCGACGACCATCTGGCCCGCGGCCACGCGTAGGGTGGGCTGCGCGTCGGCGGCGTCGAAGATCGACCCTCTGTCGGTGGCCAGTCCGAGGGCGCCTTTGACCCGCTGGCTGGCAATGACGCCCGTGGCGGGATCGATGTGCACGACGGTGCCGTTGTCTGCCCGGAACAGGCCGGTCTTGGCCTGCAGCACGCCCGCGCACTGTATGGTGACGATGCCGGCGTTGCCGGCGGAGACGCAGTCTCCCGCCGCCCCGCGCAGCGTGAGCGAGTCGTGCAGCCGGACTGCCCCCTGCACGTCCAGCCCGCCTTGCAGGTCGGGATTGCGGGTGTCGCGCATGCGCACGAATTGCTGGAACATCGTGGTATCCAGGCTCGCCAGCGCCCCGACGATGCCGGCGGTGGCTCCGAGCGGATTGGCCACGGCATAGGTTGCGCCGCGCACTACCGATGGCTGGTTGACGTAGGCGGCGCCCCCGAAGCCTCCGCTCGCCATGACGACCTGGGCCATGAGATCGGCATTCGGCTCGGGCGAGCTCGGCGTCTTCAGCGGGGTGGTGGTATGGACCAGGGCGTCCATTCGGCACCCCGTGCCGGGACAGACGCCGCTGCGCTCGATGCGGACGGCGACGGCCTGGTTGAAAGGCGTCCGGTCGGGGAAAGCCGCCTGCAGGAAGCCGGCGGCGCGCAGCTCGCCCAGGGTGGGCGCGAGCGGTGTCGCCACCCCCGCTATGTCGTGCCCGCGCGCCAGCGCGTCGTAGTGCTGGACGAGATAGCCATCCATGGCGCCCTTGACCGTCAGCAGGTAGGTGCCGGTCGCCTGGGCCGCGGCATCGTCGACCTCCTGCATCAGGCGACCGGCTGCCAGCACGGCCACTACCATGGCGATGCTCGCCGCGATCGCCAGCTCGATCAGCGTCAGTCCCCGCTGCCCGGCATGGGCGCGGAAGCGGGCGCGAACGTTGGCCGAGGTGATCATGTCCGGCCTAGCGTGCGGTGAAGGAGAACGTATTCGTATCGCCGCTCGTGCAGGCGCCGTCCGCCCCTGCCGCGTTGTAGACTCCCGCGGCGCCCCCGGTTCCCGGCTGCTTGACCACCGTGCCGTTGATGACGATGCGCTCGGACACGCGCTGCATGACGGCGGCCAGGGCGGGACATGCCGCTTCGTTGACTTTGTCGAGCGTCAGCCCGAAGGCGTCTCCTGCCGTCGTGATGGTGTCGGCGGCCAGCGCGATGCGGCCATCGGTTGCGCCCAGTCCGTGGCGAACGGTGGCCGTCGCGCCCGTGCCGTTGACGGTGATGACGCTGCTGCTGCGCAGCGCGTTGGCCAGCTGGACGATGCCTATGCCGACATACGGCGTGGTGCCCAGCCCCTGGTTCGATACTTTGGTCCGGGCGATGAACCGCTGCAGTTCCTGGCCGACCGAGGGGACCTTGTTCTCGATGATGTAGCCGTTGATGGCCGGAATGCCGATGATGGCGGCGATCAGCACAATGGCGGCAACAATGGCGACCTCGACCAAGGTAAAGCCCTTCTGGCGGTCCGGCAAGGCGGGGGGATGACGGGACATGCGAAATACCTCATCGGCTGGAGTAATAATTGGTCAGGGCGGAGCGCATTTCGTTGACGACGCCCACATGCCAGAAAACGATGGCGAGCGCCACGCCCACGGATCCCAGGAGCAGGATCCAGCGCGCGGCCGTGGCCTTTCGCGCGACCTGCCGCAGGGAACGGCCCTCGAGGCGCAATCGCGTCTGCTGCAACGCGGCGTCCATGCCGCGCGCGGCGATCAGGTCGGCCAGGAACCACAGGGTTTCGGTCTCGATGATGCCGGTGTCGAAGGTCGAACTGCCGACACGGCCATCGTCGATGTTGGCGATCATCTGTTCCAGGTGCCAGCGGCGCCATGGCGTCGCGCCATCCACTTGCAGGTCGAGCGCCTCGCGCAATGCGGTGCTGACATTGCCGCGCCGCTTGACCATGGTCGCCAGCGCGGCCAGGAATCCTATGCCTTGCAAGTCCCGGTACAGGCGCCAGACGAAACAGCGATCCAGCAGGCGGCGGAACCGGCCTGTCAGATTCGGCATGGACCACGCCACGAAATAAATCGCCACGCCGAGCAGCAATACCGAGAGGAAGAGGTTCGCCTGGATGAACTCGGCAAACGCATAGAGCTTGCGCGTCAGGCCGCCTGTGAATTCATCCGGGACCATGCCGAACGCGCGCTTCAGGCGGGGAACGGTAAACAGCGGCACCGCCACGATCATCGCGAACGTGACCAGGACTGCCGCCAGAGCGACGGCGAGCGTGCCCGCCAGCGTCCGCCGGGTTTCCTCCACCAGGCGCGTCACCGCCGCGACGTCGCGCAGGGTCTGCTCGAGCGCGCCCGCCCCGCCGCGTTGCGCCATCCGGATCAGGACGAGATCGTCGTCGGGCAAGGTGGAGCGAAAGGTTTCGTACAGATCGCCGCCTCCTTCCTGGTAGCGCCTGGCCCAGTGCCCGGACAGCACGCCGCGCGGGTGTCGTCCATAGCGCCGCGCGTCGTCGAGGAAAATGTCGCGCAGCGTCTTGCGTCCGCTGCTGGCCTCCATGACGTCGGCAAGATAGTCGTAGTAATCCGCCCGCATCGGCCTGAACCGCCATGCGGCTCCCGCCACGCGCAGGCTCCCTGCGGAAAGGCTCATGAGCCGTCTCCGTTCAAGGCTTCGCGCCGGCGCGCGAGCAGCGCGGGTACCCGGCCAGAAGCCAGCCTGCGCCTTTGCGCGGGGCGCCGCCCTGCCGGAGCAAGGCGCTTGCCCCGCATCTGCAGGGTCTCGAAACTGACGAATCTGGGCTCGATGTCCCGAGGGTCGATCAAGCCCTGGGACGCCTTGTAGACAGCGCATTCCATGGCGGTCTTGCCCGTCATGTCCGGATGGTCGAACGCGGTGCGGCGCTGGAACCGGAAGTAGTCGCGCAAGGCCAGCGTATCGGCGTCGCGCACCAGGCGCAGGAATTCGTCGTCGACCGCCGGATCGATCATTTCGGCGGCCACGGTGCGGCCGGCATATCCTTGCAGCTCGACCAGGCCTCCCTGGCGGCACGCCGGGCAGCCTGCGGCGTTGCGCACCTTCAGGCGTCCGGCATCGAGGCCGTACAGCTCGTGCAAGCGGTCGGCGTAGGTCCGCCAATGGTCCCGGCTGGAGCCCCGTTCGGCGGTTCCGCCCCGATCGAACAGGGAGGAAAACGGCAGCGCGCAACGAGGGCACAGGGTGGGCAGCAAGGTCTGGTAGATCAGCAGCTTGAGGATGCCGGGCGTCGCCAGGAGGCGACGCGATACCCCGATGAAGTCGGAGGCCAGCCGGTCGGGAATCAGCGCCGCGCTCCCCGCGTGCGTCGTCGTATACAGATTGCTGCCCGAGCTCGCGAGATCCATGAAGGCCCGGCCCGTGGACCGGTCCCGTATTTCGCCTATCAACAGGTCATTCATGGCCGATCGCTTGATGGTCTTGAGCTTGGCATCGAACTCGTTCGACACGGCCCCGTCGAGCGACCGGCTCACGCTGTTCTGCAGCGCATTGGGAATCAGGTACTCGACCGGATCCTCCAGGGTGATGACCTTGCGCGTGGGCGGGATGGCGGACATCATCGAGGCGATGGTGGTCGATTTGCCGGATCCGACCACGCCGGCCAGCACGATCGCCCCGCCTTCCGCGGTCAATGCCCGTTCGATGGTGCGGATCTGCGACGGCAGGTAGCCCAGCCGGTCGAAGTCAAGCGGCCGTTCGCGCATGTCCATGCGCAAGAGACGCATGGTGACCGAGGCGCCGGCGTCCGTGGCCAACGACGCCCATCGGAGCATGAACGGTGCGCCGTCGACCTCATGCAGGATGCTGCCCTGCTGCTCGATCACCGGGTCGAACACCGCGCCGTTGCCACCCTGTATGTCCATGTAGGCCACGGCCAGGACCTCCATCAGCGTGGATGTCTGCATGCCCCGGAATCGCTCGGGCATGACGTAGCGGCCGCCGACCGTGTACCGGATCTCGGACTCGGGATGGGCCATGCGGACATTGATGTGGATATCGCTGGCGCCATGCCTGACGCCCCAGGCCACGATGTCGTGGAACGCCGCGGCCATCGAGCTCTTTACCGGGTCCAGCAGCACCCTGCGGCGCGAACGCAGGGTCTCGCCGGTGATCTGGCCCCGCACGATGGAAAGCAAGAGAGTCGCCGGCACCACCACCCGGGCGGGCCGCGCCAATACCCGTCCGCGCTCTCGCACCATGCGTTCGAATTCCTCGATCTGCTCGCTGCGGGCGTAATCCTCGACGGTGAACAGGGCCACCTCGCCATTGTCCAGCTCGACCGGGCAGAGCTTGTTGAGCAAATTGCCGAGGTCGAATTCCGTGCGCAAGGCCCGCTTGAACGCGGGAGTCATGCGGGCGAGCTGGTCCCGGCTGTCCATGCGGGCGATGGAAGCCGGCGCGTGGCCGTCTGCTTCGCAGGCGGGCTCGCTGGGCATCGGCGCGGACCAGGGCCTGGCGGTACGCGGCCGGCGCAGGCGACTACCGGGAATGAGCATGGGGGACTCCTGTCGAAAATGGCGGGCGGCTCATGGGCGCATCACAGGCGGCGGCGCCAGCACCGGGAAGGCGGGCGGGGGCGAGATCGGGGCCGCCACGGGCGAACCGGCAACGGGCGGCCGTGGAAGCGACGCCGATGGATCGAAACACGCGGAACGCTCTCCGGCAGAGCCCTTGCGCAGATAGACGCAGCCGTCTTCGATGCGCTGCAGCCGGTACTCGGCATTGGAAGAAGTGGCGCCGCGGGGCAAATCGCGCCCTTGGCGGTAGACCCTGGGTTCGCCGTTGACCAGCACGACCGCGGTCAGGGCTCCGCGCAACCCGTAGACGGATGCAAGCACGAGCTTGTCGCCTCGCCGTGCCGGCGCGGCCGGTGCTCCCCGCCCCGCAGCCCCCTGACGGGAACGTTCGGCAGCCAATGCACGCTCGGTGTCGAGCCTGAGCATCTCACGCACCTTCTCGAGCTCCGCCTCCTTCGCCAGCGCGGGCGGGAAAAGCAGCGACAGCGCCGCCACACCGGCGGCCAGCGCCCATGCGGTCCGCTTATTCATGCGCATAAAGCACTCCAGAGATGCCGGCCATGAGCCGGCTTCGGTTCAACGATGGCTCGGCGGCGGGGTCGACGGTGAGGAATACGGAACGCCACTCGACCTGGCTCGCGAGCGTGCCGGGCAAGAGGAACATCGAACGCAATGGCCCTTCTAGCGTCAGAGGCCGTTCGAGGATGACCGGCATGGACGCCGGTGGAGGAATGGCAAGCCCGTGTTCGTCACGCGGCGCCTCCAGCCTTACGGGAGAAGGCTCTCCCAGCGTGGCGGCGGACAGCAGCGGAAGAATGCGCTGCAGCGAGGTGATGGTCTCGTTCTCGTGCTCGACACTGGTCTTGAGCCGCGACATGTCCAGGGGGTGGCCGTCCCTCGCGACCGCGAACCGCGCGACCACCGCGTCCATGGGCTGCCATGTCTCGCTCCATCCGCGGGGGCGAGCCGCCAGGAAGCTGGCATTGGTGGCAAGGCGGTGCACGCGGTCGTACTTTGCCAGGCACGACCATCCCGCTTGGGAAACACGCTTGCATTGCGCCGATGCGAGGCGCCAGCCGCCCACCTCGGCCGGCAAATCGGCGAGCTGGCTCAACAGCGCGTTCCAGTCTTCCTCGGCATCGACCCGGACCCGGTTGCGGAATTCGCCCAGCACATGCGACCAAGCCGCGTCCGTATCGACCGGCGGCGCCGGGAGCGCCTGGTTGCCGCCGCTGCGGTACCAGTCCCAGGCGGCCCGCAGGAAGAAAGCCGCGGCGCATCCCAGCACCGCCACCGCAAGCGGCCGCGGCACGGAGGGCAAGGACCAGCCGCAAGGCTTGAGCAGGCACTGTGCCGAGGATTCGCCCATCATCGCGGCAAACGGCATGGCGTCGCCGTCGATGTCGGCGGCCGCCAGGACGGTCAGGTCGTCGCCATGGCGTTCGGCGAGCTCGTCCAGCGCCGCCTGCGCATCGGCCGCTGTATCGTAGACGCGATCGGATTGGGTGAGGACCTTGCCCGCCTGCGCCGCCACCACCCATGCCCTGCCATCGGGCAGCGCGGCCCGCAATGCGACGACTCCTTGCCGGTGCTCGGCGGCAAATGCCAGTGCACCGCTATAGAACCGCCCGGCTTGGCCACGGTCGGCGCGGTTCAGCCTCACCACGCCGACCGCCTCGGAGTTCTCGGCATGGGCGTAATGAGAGGCCCTGGCCTGCCGCGCCTTCTGCCTGGCGCGCTGATCGAGCCGGCTGCCCAGGATGGTATGCCAGCGCATGCCGAGGACCAGCACGCGCTCATCGTCGTCGAACCGGAGCAGGACGTAGTCGTTCATACCCTGCCCTCAGAACCCCTCTTCCACCTGGGCCGTGATCAGTACCACGGTATTGCGCCGCTCGCGCGCGGTCTTGCCCGACCCTCCGAGGATGAGCGGCGCGCCTTCGTCGAGCCGGCGCTTGTCGTACTGGTCTTGCGAACGCTCGAAACCGGAAATGAGAACGGGTTGGCCCGGGCGCAGCTCCACCTGCTGTACCGTGCCCATGCCGTCTATGGTCTTCTGCTGCAACTGCACCTGGTTGCCATTGGCGCCGAAGGTCAGCGTCTTGAGCGGTTGCGCAACGGTATTGTCGTAGGCGATGGTAAGCAGGATCTGGCCGTCGTCCTGCGCGTCCGGGATGACGGTCAGGAACGAGCCGACGGTTTCCTCTTTCTGCGTGACCGAAGGGGCGGTCGAGGTTCCCGCCGAGGATGCGACAGTCGTGACCTGCACCTGGTCTATGTAGGTGAAAGTGGTGCGGACGGCATGCGTGACCGGACGCCGATTCAAGGTCTGCAGCGGCACCGTGGTGCGCCGGGTGATGGTGCCGACCTCGCTCAGCGCTTTCAATACGAGGGCGGTGCCGTCCCAACGGCCTCCGGTGATGGACACGCCCACGCCGGTACCCGCGACGTCGGATACCAGCGACTCGGGCGCGCCGCCCTGCAAGGCCTCGCGGGTACGGCGGTAGACCAGGTTCCAGTCTATGCCCTGCTCGCTCTGGTTCCTGGCGACCAGTTCGATTTCCTCGAACATCAGGCGCACGCGCCGGGTCAGCGCCTTGTTCTCGCGCTCCAGGAAGGCGGCAACGCGATCGAGCGCTTCCGGGGTATCCGTCACGACAATGAGCCCGGACGCATCGCCGTTGGCGGCAATGATGCCGGCCCGCGTCAGGAAAGGCTCGACCTTGCTCTTGACGGCCGCCAGCGCATCGCTGCCGCCGGACTCGATGCGAGTGGACGACGCGCTTTCGAAGGCGCCCGCGCCGCCGCCTCCGGAGCGTCCGAGGCTGGCCGCCGCCGATGCCTTGAGAGTGAGTGCGCGAACGTTGAAAACCCGAGTCTCGGTGCGGTAGAAAACGATGGCGCCGGCCGTGTATTTCCAATAGACGCCCAGGCGGTTGGCGGCCAGGTCGAGCAGACGGGGCAAGGGATGCAAGCCGGTGGGCAGCGCCACCTGGCCGGCCGGGGGCGCCGCCGCGCCGGCCGCGGCAGGCGTGGCCAGGCGGGGCAGGAAAGCCTCGTGCGGCAAGAGGGCTTCGGGCCGGACACGAACCTGTATGCCGGTGGCGAGCGCCACCTGCTCGCCCAGCGTCTGCAAGTCCACCTTGCCGCCGGGAAACATCAGCGCCGTCTCGACCGAGGCGCGCAACGGCTCCGGCAGCGTGACTTCCCGGGCCAGCGGCTGCGGCCGCCCGGCCAGCCATGGCCGATCGACGTCCTGCGCCTGCAGGCGCTGGCGCGCGTTCACGACGGCCTGCTGGAATCCGATCTGCGCGCTGGCGATGCTCTGGGATGCCCGGGCCGCGCCATCGTCGATCTTGCGCATGGCCTCGATCTGTGCGCAGCCGCACGCCAGCGCGGCCGTCATCATGCCCCCGTACTTGAGGAGCCGCCGGGGAAGGATAGTCGGCATCGCCTACCCCTGTTGGCCCGAGACCTGTGCGGTACGGTCGCAGGACTCGGCAAAGGGAATGATGCGCAGCACGCGATTGGAATAGAAGCACGGCTGCAATGGACGCGACGACAGCTCGGTGGACGCCAGCAACGCGCGCACCGCCGTCTTGAAATCGCTGCCGAGACTGGCGGCCCCGGCCAGCGGGATATCCACGTCCACGGTCCAGTGCTCGGACTCGAACGTCCAGCCCGAGGCCTTGGCCCAGCGCGCCAAGGCCTGGCGCATCGTCCGGTCGGCCGGCGTGGCCTCGTAGGCCTGTGCCGGCCCGGCGGGCATGTGGCCGGAAAACATATCGCCGCGCGGCAGGCCGGCAGACGCGGCGTACGCGCGAGCGCCATGCGAGGGCGCCGCCCGCGTGTCGCCATACGCCGGCTGCGCGGCGGCCGCGCCCATGTCGGAACCGCCGTCCATACCGGCCTGGGACGCGCGCCCCTCGTAGCGGGCGCGGGCAACGACGTCGCCGATGCGCAGCGTGAATTCGCGCGCCGTACCGGCGACTACCGCATACCCCCCCTGCCAGGCCACCGCAGCCAGCCGTTCTTCCTGCGGACCGGCGGTGAAAATCGCGGGCAGGATCTGGCCCACCCGGAACTGCATGTAGGTCTGCCGCCCGTCGTCGAAAACCTGCACGGGGGCAACCCGCTTGTCGCCTTCGATGCGATAGGCGAAATCGTAGACGCCGCGGTTGGCAGCTCCGGGGGCCGGCGCGGCGGGTTGCGCCTGGGCGACGCCCCACGCCCACATGGCAAGAACGGACACGGCTGTTCGGCACGGATGCATAATGAACCCTTGGCAAAGCGACGCGGCCCCCGGCCGCGACCAGGGCTGCATCGTGCCGCAGGCGGCAAGGCGCGAGTAGCGTGTGAACTACGTACGTAAGGCCGCATTTGTCCTGCTTGCCCGACCTACAGGATCCGCATGCGCATCAGAATCCTCTCCGACCTCCACCATGAGCACTTCGGCGGCAACCGCCCGCTTCCCGCCATCGACGCCGATCTCGTCGTCCTGGCCGGCGACATCCATACGCACGATCTCGGCATCGAATGGGCCGGCCGCGCCTTCGGCAATACGCCGGTGGTCTACGTGCCCGGCAACCATGAGTTCTATTCGGCCCACATGGGCAGGCTGGACCGCAAGATGCGCGAGACGGCCCGCCGCCACGGCGTGCACCTGCTGCAGAACGAGGCGCTTGAATTGGACGGCGTGCGCTTCCTGGGCGCCACGTTGTGGGCGGATTTTGCGCTGTACGGATCGCCGGGCGACGAACTGGCGCAGGCCATGGCCCTGCGCGTCATGCCCGATTTCAGCTGCATCGATACCGACGAGGGGCGATTCACGCCTACGGCCTGCATCGCGTTGCACCAGGCGGCGCGCGACTGGCTGGCCCGGCAGCTCGATACGCCTTATGCGGGCCGCACGGTGGTCGTCACCCACCACGCGCCGAGCGAGCGCTCCGTGCCGCAACAGTACAAGGGCAACCAGCTTTCACCGGCGTTCTCGTCCAACCTCGACGAGCTCGTGGCCAAGGCCGATCTCTGGATACATGGCCATACGCATACCTGTTTCGACTATCGCATCGGCAAGGCGCGCGTCGTGGCCAACCCGGGCGGTTATCCGGGTGAGAACGAGGAGTTCGACCCGGAGCTTGTGGTGACGATCTGAAGTCGCGTCAACGCAGGTCGGCGCCGACCAGGTCGTAGCGATCGGTGCAGAGGGCGTCCACGCCCCACGAGAAAAGCTCGCGCCCGCGCGCGGGATCGTTGACGGTGTAGCACATCAGGCCGTAGCCGGCCGCCTTGATGCGATGAGCCACGCCCGCGTCCAGCCGATCGTGCCGGCAATGCAGCGACACGCACTCGAGCGCCGCGAGACGTGCCTCCCAGTCGGGCGGCACGCTCTCCACCAGCAGGCCGCGCGGAATGCCCGGCGCGACCTCGCGCGCCACGGCCAGGGCCTTGGCGGAAAAAGACGAGAACAGCGGCAGCCGTCCGGGATCGGCCGTATCCGCGAACAGGTCCTGCACCATCTGCCCCACCGCCTGTCCGGTGTCCACGTCGTGGCCCGGCATGGGCTTGATCTCGATGTTCATCCAGATCTCGTGCCGGCGCAGCCACTGCACCACGTCTTCCAGACGCGGCACGGGCTCGCCCTGGAAACGCGGATCGAACCACGCGCCGGCATCCATGCGCGCCAGTTCCTCGGAGTCGAACGCGCCGACGTCGCCCACGCCCGGTACGGTGCGCCCGAGCTGGGTGTCGTGCATGAGAATGGGGACGTCGTCGGCAGCGAGCATGACGTCGAACTCGACGCCGCGGATGCCTCGGGCATGGGCCTCGCGCATGCCCGCCAGGGTGTTCTCGGGAGCCAGCGCGCCGCCCCCGCGATGCGCCAGTATCCGTGGATACGGCCAGCGCGTTGCGGGAACGGCGTTGGCCCCGGTTTTCATCGTTTGGCGCTCATCACCGCCGACGAGCGGGCCACGGCGTCGTCCAGCCCCTGCTTGGGCGGCTTGACGCCGTTCCAGACGGCGTTCAGCTCGCTGTCGATGATCTCGCTGACACGGTCGTAGTTGTTCAGCCGGAAGCCGCGGGTGAACTTGGCCGGCGGGTTGGCCATGGCACGCACCACCGCCTCGGCGCCCGGAATGTTCTTGTAGAACGACACGTCCGAGGCGCGGTAGGCGGCTTCGGTCAACGGCAGGAAGCCGGTCTTCTGGTGCCATTCGCTCGCCACGACCGGCGAGGCCAGGTAGGCGATGAAGGTGGCCAAGGCCTTTTGCTCGGCCGTGGAATGGCCGCCCAGCGCCCAGAATGCGGATCCGCCGACGAAGGGGGTGCTCGGGTGCGTGGCTTCCTCTTCGTAGTAGGGCAGCGGCGCCACGCCGTACGAGAAGTTGGCCTTGCTCTGCACCAGCGACAGTGCGCTGCTGCCGCTGGTGAGCACCGCGCACTCGCCGGAGGCGAAAGAGGCGTCCGCCTGGTCGCGGTCGGACCGCACCGGGAACAGGTGGCTGCGCACCCAGCTCATCATGAGCGCCAGGTGGCGTACGTGCAGCAGGTCGTTGGCGAGCAGCTGCGCGCCGTTGGAACCGTCCAGGCCGTTATTGCGCGTGGCGTAGGCCGTATTGTGCATGGCCGAGAGGTTTTCCACGTGCACCCAGGTCTGCCAGCTCGTCGCATAGGGGCAGCTGACGCCGTTCTGCAGCAGCGCGATCAGGTGCGCCTGCATTTCGCGCCAGGTACGCGGCGGGGCGTCCGGGTTCAGGCCGGCGCGCCGGTACAGGTCACGGTTGTAGAGGTAGATGGGGATGTCGGCCATCCAGGGAAGCGCGAGCAGCCGGCCCTTGGCGTCGCGCATGGTGCTGGTGGTCTGCGGCAGGAACCAGCGCAGGTCCTTGATGGGATACTTGGCCAGCAGTTCGTACATGGGCAGGATGGCGCCCTGCCTGGCGATGAATTCCGGCGACCGGTTGTCGGGCAGTTCGACCAGGTGCGGCGCGCGCTTGGCGCGGACGGCCGCGATGCCGTCCTCGATCAGCGCCTCGGCCGACGGCTTTCCGGTCACCTTCACCGTGAAGCCGTGCTGCTGCTCGTTGAAGCGCTGTACCAGCGTATCGAACTCCGCGGCCTGCTGGGGATTCAGGGTATGCCACACCTGCAATTCGATGGGGCCCGAATGGGCCGCCGCGGCGCCGGCGGCTGCCGCGCCCGCCGCCCCGGCAGCGGCCTTCTTGGCCGTGGATGCCGGTTTCTTGGCAGCGGCCTTGGCGGCCGGCTTGGCGTTGCTCTTCTTGGCGTTCTGCGCCGTCGCGGCACCCAGGCCGCTCACGGCCAGGACGCCGGCGGCCAGAACCGACACACCCCATTTCAACCAGCGCTCAGTCGGCTGCATCGATCCGTTCTCCGAAAACATAGTCAAACTCAAGCGACATACTCACAAAAAGGGAAAGTCGACCTGCGGCCGGCGGCCGCAGACAAGATCGGCGAGAGCCTTCCCGGAACCGCAGCCCATGGTCCACCCCAACGTGCCGTGGCCGGTGTTCAGGTAGAGGTTGGGCAGGCGCGTGCGCCCGATCAGGGGCACGTTCGACGGCGTGGCGGGACGCAGCCCGGACCAGTATGCGACATTGTCCAGGTCCAGCGCCCCGGGAAACAGCTCCCGGGTCAGCGCCGTCAGCGCCTCGCAACGCGCAGTGTTCAGAGCGCGGGAATAGCCGCTCAGTTCCGCGGTGCCCGCCACCCTCAGCTTGTCTCCCAGACGCGAAAATACCACTTTATGGGCGCTGTCCGTCAGGCTGACCGTGGGGGCCCGGGCGGAATCGGTAACGGGGTATGTCGCGGAATAGCCCTTGGCGGGATAGACCATGCAGGAGACGCCCAGCGGCCGCACCAGTTCCGGGGTGAAACTGCCCAGCGCGGCCACGAACACATCGCCCTGGACCTTGGCGTAGCGGCCGTGCTCGTCGATGGTTTCCACCGCCTTGACCCACCCGCCTTCGGCCAGGAGGCGCGTGATCTGCGTGGAGAACCGGAATTCCACGCCGGCCGCCGCGGCCTTTTCGGCCAGCGCGGTGGTGAACAGATAGACGTCTCCGCTTTCGTCGGCGGCGGTGTAGTCGCCGCCGACGATGCGGTGGCTTTGCGGCGCCAGGGCCGGCTCCAGCGCCACCAGCTCTTCGGTGCTGAGGATCCGGCGGTCCACGCCGTGCTCGCGCATCAGGTCGGCCGCCTTTTGCGAAGCGTCGAACTCGGCGGCGTCGCGGTAGAAATTGATGATGCCTTTTTCGAGGTGGTCGTAGCGGATGTCCAGTTCGGCCCGCATGGCCTGCAGGGTCGCACGGCTGTAGGCCGCCATGTTGACCAAGGCCCGAATGTTGCGCGGCAGCCGGGCAGGCAGGCATTCGCGCAGGAAAGCCAGGCACCACAGCCACTGGTGCCAATCGGCGTGCAGCCGGAACAGGAGCGGCGCATCACCCTTCAGGAGCCAGCGCGCCAGTTTGAGCGGCGCCTGAGGATTGGCCCAGGGCTCGGCATAGGACACCGATATCTGGCCGCCGTTGGCGAAGCTGGTTTCCTGCGCCGCGCCGGGCTGGCGGTCGATCACCGTCACGTCATGGCCGGACTGGCGCAACCACCATGCGCTCGACGTGCCGATGATTCCGCTACCCAATACAACGACTTTCATTCTTGCTCCTCGGGCCCGGCGGATCCGGTCCGCCATGGCGCCGCCCCGGCAGGCGGCACAAAGCGTAAGTGTATCGTCCCGGGCGCGGCAGGATGCAAGCGTTCCCCATGCAGGAAAGGCGACCGCACGCAGGCGCCTTCGCTCGGGGCGGCCGAGGATAGGGAAAAGGCCCGTTGCAGCGGGCCTGCCGGCGAATCAGGCCGCTTTCAGGGGATGGGCCGGATCGGCGGCCATGGCCTTGTCCGGCGACTGGCCCGCCTGCATCAGGCGGCGGGCCGCCATCTGGTCGACCGGGGAATTGACCGACTCGATGGCGCGCAACTGCACGCCATCGAAATGCAGCACCGAGAACCCGTTGCCCCGCGACGCGGGTCGCAGGACGCTCTCATGGCCGGGGCGCCACAGGCCGGTGATCTGCAGCCGCGCCTCGCCCTGGTCGGACCAGAACCACGGCACGGCGGTGTAGGGCTGCGGCTCGCCGCACAGTCGCGCGGCCAGGGTCTTGGCCTGGTCGTTGGCGTTCTGGACGGACTCGAGCCTGAGCGGCTGCGGCCAGGCCGGATGGGGAAACGACGTGCAGTCGCCGATCGCCGAGATGGCCGGATCCCCGGTCGCCATGGTGGCATCCACCACGATGCCGTTGTCGCAGTCCAGGCCGGCATCGCGCGCCAGTTCGACGTCGGGCGTGGCGCCGATGCCGGCGATGATCAGGTCCGCCGGCACCGGTTCGCCGCCTGCGATCACGCCGATGGCCCGCCCTTGCGCCATATCGAGGCCGTCCACCATCGTGCCCAGCCGGATGTCGATGCCGGCCTGGCGGTGCGTCTCGAGCAGGAAGTCGGAGATGGCGGGCGAGACGGCTCGCGCCAGGAGGCGCGGCATGGCCTCGAACACCACCACTTCCTTGCCGAGCTGGCGCGCCGTGGCCGCGATCTCCAGGCCGATGAAGCCCCCGCCCAGCACCACGACGCGCCGGGCCTGGGGCAAGGCATCACGCAGCGCCTGCGCCTGGGCGTAGGTGCGTAGGTAGTGGACGCCCGGCGTGCCGATGGGCGCCTGCGGCAGTTCGCGCGCCTTGGCGCCTGTGGCCAGCACCAGGTGCTCGTATGCCAGCTCGCTCTCGCCCTCGGGCGACGACAGGCGCAACGCCTTGCGCGCGCGGTCGATGCTCAGCACCCGCGTGCCAAGCCGCAGTTCGATGCCGGCCTGCTCGTAGAATGCCGCGCCCCGCAGTTCGGGCAGCGGCGCCTCGGGATCCTTGATCAAGGTCTTGGACAAGGGAGGACGGTGGTAGGGAATCTGCGCCTCGTCGCTGACGAGGACGACCTGGCCGGAAAAGCGTTTTTCGGCCAGCGAGGCGGCCAGTTGGGCGGCGGCATGGCCGCCGCCCACGATCACGAGTCGGGTCATGGCTGGGAAGTCTTGCGTCTGCGCGGGCCGCGGGGCGGGACCCGCCCCAGGGCGCGCTGGGTTTCCATGAAGGCGTCGGACGTGGCGTCCACCATGGGAAGGTTCTCGTGCAGGCGGCGCAGGAGATCAATCAGCACTTCGACCTCCTCGGGCGCCAGCACCGAAAGGAAGGCCTGTTCGCGATTGAGCGCGAATTTCATGATGCTGTCGTGCATCTCCCGGCCCGCCGGCGTAAAGGTGGCATAGCGCAGCCGCCCGTCGTAGTCGTCGGAGCTGAACGAGATCAGCCCCTGCGCATGCATGCTCTTGAATGTGCGGCTGACCGAGGCCTTGTCCATCCCGATGAGCTGGCACACGCGCTGTGCGGTGACCTTGCCCTCGATCGCCAGCATGACCATGATGCGCCAGGTTTCGATGCCCACGCCATAGGTCTCGAGATAGTGCTTGGAAGCACCGCGCGCCAGCTTGTTGGCAATGAAGGTGAAATACGCAGGGGTATAGCGATCGAGATCGACAGCGGGGCCCTGCGCGGCGGCGCGCGCCGGACGTTCGCGGTGTTTGACGGTCATGCCTCGGACGACGGGTGGCGGTGCGTGGATCGGCTATTGGCTCTCCGGCAGCGTGAACGACAGCCCGGCCAACTCTTCGCTCATTTTAACTTGGCAGCTCAGGCGGCTATTGGGACGGCGCTCGCTGGCCGTGCACTCCAGCATTTCATGCTCGGTGGGCAGCATGGGCGGCAGCTTGCCCAGCGCGGCCTCGTCGGCGTAGACGTGGCAGGTCGCGCACATGCACGAGCCGCCGCATTCGGCCACGATGCCGGTCACGCCGGCCGACACGGCCGCCTGCATGATGCTGGTGCCGACCGGCACGTCGAGCGTGACGCGCCGGCCGTCGGGCTGGATCAGGTGTACTTCGGGCATACGGTTATCCTTCACGCTGCATGGAATTTCAACGGCAGGCTGGCGAGCGCCCGCAAGGTATTGTTCAGGCGACGCACCGGCGGCCCCAGCGGTTCGATGCGCTTGACTCGCCGGGCCAGCGTGGAGAGGATGAGTTCACCCTCCAGCCGGGCCACGACCTGGCCCACGCAACCGTGGATGCCCGAGCCGAAGGCCATGTGGCCGGTCGCCCGGCGCTCGATGTCGAATACGTCGGGGTTCTCCCAATGGCGGGGATCGCGGTTGGCCGAGGCAAGGAAGGTCAATACCTTGGTGTCCGAACGGACCGGTACGCCGGCCAGCTCGCAATCGCGGCTGGCCGTGCGGAAGAACGTCTGCACCGAAGACTCGAAGCGCAGCGACTCCTCGAAGGCCGGGCGCGCCAACGCCGGATTGGCGTGCAGCTTGTCCCATTGATCCGGGTGGTTGGCCAGGCACCACAGCGCATTGCCTATGCCGTTGACGGTGGTATCGACACCGGCGGACAGGAAGGAGCGCACCAGCATGGGCGCCTCGGCCTCGGTCAGCTCGCCGCTCTCGACCGCCTGGTAGATCTGGTCGCCGAAGCCGCCCGGGCGCAGGTTCCGGCGCTGGCAGTTGGTCATGATCCAGTCGGTCAGCGGCTCGACCCGCTTGGCGGCGTTGATCAGCAACTGATTGTTCGGACCGAAGGCGTTGAACACCATGTCGCCGTAGGCCAGCAGGTTCTCCCGCCCCTCCTCCGTCAGTCCCACGGCGTCGGGAAAGACCTTGAGCGGATACGCCTCGCTCAATTCCTTGACGCCGTCGATCGTGCCCTTCTCCAGCAACCGGTCGATCAGCGCTTCGGCCTCGGCCTGGAAGTGCGGCCGGATCTGCTGCACGGTCTTGGGCGACAGGATGCGGCCCAGCACCGTACGGGACCGGGTGTGCTGCGGCGGATCGGCCTCCAGGATCAGGCTGGGCGGACGGAACGGCTTTTCCTTGCGAAAGTTGGCCAGCCCGACGCCCGCCGAGGAAATGAACGTCTGCCAGTCGTTCAGCACGGCATGCACCTCGGCATGGCGCGCGACGGCGAGGATGCCGTACCTGGGAATGTGCACCACCGGACCGGCATCCCGCATCTGCCGGTGATAGTCGTAGGGATCGGTCAGGAACGCGTCGCTGAACGGGTCGAAATCGACCACGGGAACATCGGCGGCTATATCGGTCATGGTTCGCCTCTTACGGTTCGATGGGGCAGGCGCTCATTCGATGGCCATGCCCAGGTAACGATCGAGAATGTCGTCGCGGGTGCGCAGCATCGCGCAGTCGCTCTGGTGGACGACGCTGCCGCGTTCGAGGATCACGCCTCGTTGCGCGAAGGCCAGCACCTCTTGCACCTGTTGCTCGACGATCAGCATCGCCGGCCCGCCCTCGTTCGCCAATTGGCGGAAGGCTTCCAGCAATTCCTGGCAGATCACCGGAGCCAGGCCTTCCAGCGGTTCGTCCAGCAGCAGGAGACGCGGCCGGCCCAGCAGCGCGCGCGCCACCGACAGCATCTGCTGCTCGCCTCCGGACAACTGGTTGCCGCGGTTGCGCCGGCGTTCGCGCAGGCGCGGGAACAGCGCGTAGGCTTGCTCGAGATCGGCGGACGGAAACCGCTTCAGGCCGGCCACCAGGTTTTCCTCCACCGAAAGCGAAGGAAAGATGTCGCGGGTCTGGGGCACGTAGCCCAGTCCCAGCGCGGCCCGCTCGTCGGGACGGCAATGCGTGATGTCGCGCCCATCGAACAGGATGCGGCCGGACTTGACCTGGGCCAGGCCCATGACGGCTTTCATCGTGGTGGACTTGCCCACGCCATTGCGGCCCAGCAGCGCGGTCAGGCTGCCCGCCTGCACCTCCATGGACAGGCCATTGAGCACGGTCACCGGGCCATAGCCCGCCACCACGTCCTGCAGCTGCAGCATGGGCGCGCTCACTGGTGTGCCCTCCTGTCGCTGCGCGACATCCTCCCCAGGGGAGGGAGCGCGCCCTTCGGGCGGCCGGGCGGGCGCGCTAACTGGTGTGCCCTCCTGTCGCTGCGCGACATCCTCCCCAGGGGAGGGAGCGCGCCCTTCGGGCGGCCGGGCGGGCGCGCTCACTGATGTGCCCTCCTGTCGCTGCGCGACATCCTCCCCGGGGGAGGGAGCGCGACCTTCGGGCGGCCGGGCGGGCGCGCTCATGCCTTCGCTCCCAGATAGGCCGTGCGCACCTCGGGATGTCGGCGTATTTCCTCGGGCGTGCCCTCGGCCATGATGCGGCCCTCGGCCAGTACGATGATGCGCTGCGCGTAACTGAAGACCAGGTCCATGTCGTGTTCGATCATCAGGATGGACAGGCTGCCGGGCAATTCCTCCAGCGCGCGCAGCACGGTCCGGCTTTCCCCGCGCGGCACGCCCGCCATGGGCTCGTCCAGCATCAGCACCTCGGGCCGCAGCGCCAGCGCCAGGGCAATCTCCACCAGGCGCTGCTCGCCATAGGCCAGGTTGCTAGGCGCCAGTCCCGCGGCTTTCTCCAGCCCCAGGCGCTCCAGGACGGCCCAGGCCTCGTCGCGCACTTCCCGGCATGCGCTGAACGGCCGCCACCACCGGTGCTCCATGCCGAGACGGGCGTGTATCGCCATCTCGATCTGGTTCAGCACCGGCATGCGGGGCGGCAGCGTGGTGATCTGGAAAGTCCGCGCCAGGCCGCAGCGCACCCTGCGCGCCTGCGGCAGATGGGTCAGGCGCCGCTCGTCCAGGTAGACGTCGCCGCCGGTGGGCTTGAGCGTGCCGGAGATCAGGTTCACCAGCGTGGTCTTGCCCGCGCCGTTGGGCCCGATCAGCGCCAGCCGCTCGCCCCGTCCGAGTTCGAACGAGACGGACCGCGTCACGTGCAGGCCGCCGAAAGACTTGTCCAGCTTGCGTATGCTGAGCGTCATGCGGCCTCCCGCTTGCCCGCGCGCGGCGGGGCGGCCCAGGGCCGGGGCACCGCGCGGAACCAGGCCGCCAGTCTTGCCTGGGGGACCAGCACGATCAGCATCAGCAGGCCACCGATGACGAACAGCCAATGGTAGGGATTGATCGAGGACGCGGTATGGTGCAGCGCCATGAAGATCGCCGCGCCGACGAGCGCCCCGTACAGGCGCCCGGCGCCGCCCAGTATCAGCATTACGAGCGCCTCGGCCGACAGCGAGAAGCCGAAGCTGTCCAGCCCCACGATGCCGCTGATCTGCGCCGACACGGCCCCCGCCATGCCCGCGAACAGGCCGGCCGCGACGTACATCTTCCATAGCTGGCGGGCCACCGGCGTGCCCAGCGCCGACATGCGCGCGCGGCACTGGTGCACCCCCTGCACCGACAGGCCGAAGGGAGAATCGACGATGCGCTTGACGACGTAGTAGCTGGCCGCCAGCACCGCGAGCGCATACAGGTAGGCGACCTTGCCTTCCAGGTCGAAGGGGGCGATGCCGAGCACGGGGTCCACGGCGAAGCCGGACAGGCCATCGTCGCCGCCCGTCAAGCCGCGTAGCTTGTTGGCGAGGCTGTGCAATATCTGCGCCACGGCGACTGTCAGCATCAGGAAGGTGAAACCCTGGTAGCGCAGCACCAGCACGCCCGAGACCGCCGCAGTCAGCGCGCCGGCGGCGGCGCCGGCCGCCAGCCCGACGAGCGGATCGGCAGACCAGCGCAGCGCGACGATGCCCGCCGTGTAGGCGCCCATGCCGAAGAAGGCGACGTGGCCCAGCGTGGCCAGCCCGGCGATGCCCACCACCAGGTCCAGCGACAGGACGAACAGCGCCATGACGCCGATGCGCGCCAGGAGGGGCCACTGGTCCGGCAGCAGCAGGCCGCACAGGCCCACGGCCACGATGATGCCGACGTGCCGGGCCGGGGACGAAGGCGCGAGCGCCCGCTCGATGCCCGCGCGATTCATGCCGCCCTCCTGAGCAGGCCCTGGGGACGTACCGACAAGGCCACGATCATGGCGACGAAGAAGAACAGGCTGCCGTACTCGGAAGCGAGGTACTTGCTGGCGGTTTCGATCACGCCCAGCAATACCGCCGCGGCAAGCGTGCCGGTAATGCTGCCCATCCCTCCCACAGCCACGACGACCAGCACCAGCACGAGGTACTTGAGCGCGTAGTAGGGCTCCAGCGGCATCAGCTCCGCGCCCAGCACGCCGCCCAAGGCCGCCAGCCCGCAGCCGGCGGCGAAAGTCAGGCCGCTGACCAGCCGGATGTTGACGCCCAGCGTGGCCGCCGCATCCTTGTTGTCGACTGCGGCACGCAGCCATACGCCGAAGCGCGAACGCGTGACGACGAGCCCGCACAGCAGCGCCACGGCGGCCCCGGCGACGATGACCAGCACGCGCTGCGCCGGCAGGGTGCGCACGCCCAGATCGACCGAACCCGCCAGCCATGCCGGCAGCGGAATCATCTGGACCTGCGGCCCGAATGCGAGATTGGTGGCGGCCACGAAGACGAAGGCCAGGCCGATGGTGAACAGCACCTGGTCCAGCTCCGAGCGGCGATACAACTTTCGCAGGACGATGGCTTCGAGCGCCGCGCCGAGAACGGCGGTGAGCAGGACGGCGGCGCCGACGCTGGCGGCATAGCCCCAGCCTTCGACGCGCACCAGCCAGGCGGCGAGATAGCCGCCCGTCATGGCAAAGGCGCCATGAGCCAGGTTGATGAAGCGCATCAACCCCAGCGTGATGGACAACCCCACGGAGATGATGAACAACACCATCCCATAGGAAATCCCATCGATCAGGATGTTGGCGAGAATGTGCATGGCGGTCGCGGTTGCGGTTGGCGTCGGGCGCCCTGCCCGGCCGCTTGGCCGGGTCGAGCGGCATCGCGTAGAGATGGGACGCCTAGTTCTTGAGTCCGAAATCCGGCTGCGGGCCGAAGCTCTCGATTTCCTTGTTGACCAGGAGACCGCCGCTGCGCTCGACCTTGCGCAGGTAGACGTTCTGCGTGACATGGCGCGCCTGCGGATCGATCTTCACCGGCCCGCGCGGACTTTCCCACGACAGCTTGCGGGCGGCCTCGAGCGCCGCCGCGCCGTCGCGCTTGCCGCCGGTGGCCTCGATCATCTTCTGGATGACGTACATGCCGTCCCAGGCTCCCACCGACGCATAGTTGGCGATGGCATCCTTGCTCTGCTTCTGCAGCGCCGCCACGAACTTGCGGTTGGCGTCGGAATCGTGCGCCGCCGAATAATGGAAGACCGTGGTCAGGCCCATCGCGGCATCGCCGAATTTCTGCAGATCGAACTCATCGGTCTCGGCCGACCCGAGGAATTCGACGCCCGCCGCGCGCAGGCCGTTCTCGTTGTAGGCCTTGACGAAGCCGAGGTTGGGCGGCCCGCCCGGCAGGAACACATACACGCCCTCGGCCCCGCTGGCCTTGATCCGCTGCACGAACGGCGCGAAATCGGTGGTGCTGATGGGCATGCGGATGGATTCAACCACCGTGCCGCCGAGCTTGGCGAACTCCGTCTTGAATGCGGTCTCGGCATCGACGCCGGGCGCGTAGTCGGTCACGGCCGTGACGATCTTGCGCTTGCCCTGCTTGTAGGCCCAGCGCGCGGCCGGCACGGTGACCTGCCACAGCGTGTACGAAGTCCGCACGAAATACGGCGATTTTTCGGTGATGTCGGAAGTGGCCGCGTTGAAGATGACCGTCGGGGTCTTCGATTGGGTAATGAGCGGCGCCACCGACATGGCGTTGGGCGTGAAGACGAAGCCGCCGAGATAGTCGACTTTGTCCTTGACGATGAGCTCCTGCGCGAGGGCGCGGGTGCCGCTGGGATTCGGCCCGCCGTTGTCGCGATAGAGCACCTGCACCTCGTGCCCTGCGAGCTTGCCGCCCTGGGTGGCGAGATAGGCTTCGACGCTGTCCTTGTAGAGCTTGCCGTAGTGGGCGAAAGGCCCGGAGAACGGGCCGATGATCCCGACCTTGATCGTGGCCGCCTGCACCTGCGCGGCACAGAGCACGGCCGCGGCCACCATGGCCCGGCGGATGAGTGTCTTCATGTCTCCTGCTCCTCGTCTCGTGGCGATTTCTTGTTGCAGTGAGGCGATTCTGGAGGAAGAAAGTTGGTTAATCAACTAGTTGATTTCCCTAACGTCCGGGTGAGGGCATCGCGGGTTCGCCTGCCCGGGACTCCCCGGGAGGCGGGCCGTTTTGCGCCGAGCCACTCGGCGATATATGCTTGTGGCCGGCTTCCCGGCCGCGCTCCGCCTAGGCGAGCCCTCTTCGCTTCAGGCATTCCCTCTGAGTCGGGCTACACCGACGCAGGCACCGTCAGACCTCCGCGCAACAAAGACGCCCATGGCCCTGCCTCGCAATCTCTCTTCGTTCCATGTCTATTTGATGGCCGGCGTGATGGCCGCCCTTGTCTTCATTGCCGATATATTCACGCCCATCGGCTTCGTGGAATGGATTTTCTACATAGCGCCAGTGACATGCTGCCTGCTGTCGCGCAACCGCCTGGCCCCGTTTTTCGTGGCGATCGCGTCGACGGTGCTGCTTGCCGCCGGCTACATGCTGTCCCCCACGAGCGCCGAACTCGCGCTGATGGCCACGCTGAACCGCACCATAGGCGCGATCACCCTGTTTGCGCTGGCGGCCGTCGTGTCTCTCTACATCCAGTCGGGCGCGAATCTGCGGCGCATCGCCTGGATCCAGGAAGGCCGGATGCGGTTGACCGTACAGACGCAAGGGGAAAAAAGCGAAGCGGAATTCTCCGCCGGCGTGCTCCAAACGCTGGCCGGCTACCTCGATGCGAAGGTGGGCGTGCTGTACTCCCTCGATGGAGGCAGGCTGCGCCAGGTGGCGGCCTGGGCGCTGCCGGAAAAAGACCGGGCACCGATGGAAATCCCGTTGGGAGACGGCGCCATCGGCCAGGCCGTTCTCGAACGCCGGCCCCTGGTACTGGAAGGCGCCCCGTCCGACTACTTGAAAATAGGCTCGGCGCTCGGCAGCGCGCCCCCCGCCGGCATCATCGCGTCGCCACTCGTCGCCGACGGCGCGGTGGTCGGGGCGATCGAGCTCGGCTTTCTCGGCACCCACGGCATCACGCCCGATGCCATCGAGATGGTACGGGCGGCAAGCGAGGACATAGGCGAAGGCTTGCGATCAGCCCAATATCGGACGCGCCTCGAGACCCTTCTGGCCGAAACCAAGCGCCAGAGCGAGGAATTGCAGGTCCAGCAGGAAGAACTCCGGGTATCCAACGAAGAGCTGGAAGAGCGCAGCCGGGCGCTCATGGAATCCCAATCCCGGCTGGAAACCCAGCAGGCCGAACTCGAGCAGACCAACCGGCAGCTGGAGGAATACACCGACAGCCTGGAACGGCAGAAGAAGAACCTCATCACCACCCAGCGCGCCCTGGCCGAGAACACCCGCGCCCTGGAGCAGGCGAATCAATACAAGTCCGAATTCCTGGCGAACATGTCCCACGAGCTGCGCACGCCGCTCAACAGTTCACTGATCCTCGCCAAGCTGCTGGCGGAGAACAAGGACGGCAACCTGACCGACGAGCAGGTCCGCTACGCCCAGACGATTCATTCGTCCAATACCGACTTGCTGCTGTTGATCAACGACATTCTCGATCTGTCCAAGATCGAGGCCGGCCATATCGACATCCATGCCGAGCCGGTCACGGTCGCCGCCATCCTCGATACGATGCGGCGGTTTTTCGACCCGGTCGCCAGCCAGAAGCGGCTGCAATTCCGGATCGAGCAGGGACAGGAGGCGCCTGAAGTCCTGGTGACCGACAACCAGCGCCTGCAGCAAGTGCTGAAGAATCTTCTGTCGAACGCCTTCAAGTTCACCGATGCCGGCAGCGTAACCCTGCGGGTGCAGCCCGCGGGCGAAGAGCACGTCCGCTTCGACGTGGTGGACACGGGCATCGGGATCGACCCCTCCCAGCAGGAGGTGATCTTCGAGGCCTTCCGCCAGGCAGACGGGACGACCAGCCGCAAGTACGGCGGGAGCGGACTGGGACTGTCCATCTCGAAAGAATTCGCGCAACTGCTGGGCGGCGACATCACCGTCTCCAGCACGGTCGGCGGCGGCAGCACGTTCTCGCTCACCGTGGCCATCCACGCCTCGCAGGAAGGCGGCGCGCCTGGCCACGCCGCGTCCGCACAGCCTGCCGCCCCCCGTGCGGCGGAGAAAGTCGCCAGCGGATCCGACCCGGCCGCCAGCGCGGCGCCGGCGGCCGCCGTGGCACCTGCGCCCCAGCCGGTCCACCGCGCCGCCATGGTCGACGATCGCGCGAACCTTGCCCGCTCAGGCCGCCTTATCCTGGCCATCGAAGACGACCTGCCTTTTGCGCGAATACTGTACGACCTGGCCCACGAGCTCGACTTCGATTGCGTGGTGGCGACGACGGCCAATGAAGGCATGGAGCTGGCAAGGACCTTGCAACCCTGCGGCATCCTGCTGGACATCGGCCTGCCCGACGACTCCGGCCTGAGCGTGCTGGAACGCCTGAAACGCGATCCGGCCACGCGGCACATCCCGGTCCACGTCGCGTCGGCCTCGGACTATACCGAGACAGCCCTGCAGCTGGGCGCGATCGGCTATACGCTCAAGCCGTCGGCGCGCGACCGGCTCGCCGAAGCGCTCCAATCCCTGGAGGCCCGGCTCAAGCAGCGCCTGCGCCGCATCCTGGTGGTCGAAGACGACGAGACGCTGCGCGGCAACATCCAGCTGCTGCTGCAGTCGCCCGGCCTCGAGCAGATAGGCGTCGGAACGATGGCGGATGCGCTGGAGCAGCTGCGCACCACAAGCTTCGATTGCATGATCATGGACCTTGCCCTGCCGGATGGGTCGGGCTATGAACTGCTCGAGAAAATGGCCGGCGACGGGCCCTATGCATTCCCCCCCGTCATCGTCTACACCGGCCGCTCCCTCACCGCGGAAGAAGAGCAACGGCTTCGCCGCTATTCGAAATCCATCATCATCAAGGGCGCCAAGTCCCCCGAGCGCCTGCTGGACGAGGTCACGCTATTCCTGCACAGCGTCGAATCAGACCTGCCGCCCGAGCAGCAGCGCATGCTGAAGGAAGCGCGCAAGCGTGATTCGGCGTTCGAAGGACGGCGCATCCTGCTGGCCGAGGACGACATCCGGAACATTTTTGCGCTGTCGCAGGTCATCGAACCGCTGGGCGCGCAGCTGGAGATCGCCCGCAACGGCCGGGAAGCGCTGGAAGCACTCGACCGCTCGAACGACATCGATCTCGTGCTGATGGACATCATGATGCCCGAAATGGACGGACTGACGGCGATGCGCGAAATACGCGGCAAGCCGCAATTCGACAAGCTCCCGATCATCGCGCTGACGGCCAAGGCCATGCCCGCCGACCGGCAGCGGTGCCTGGACGCCGGCGCGAGCGACTACATCTCGAAACCGCTCGACGTGGACAAGCTGCTCTCGCTCTGCCGAGTATGGCTGCCGCAATAAGCGTGCAAGGAGCGGTCCGTGGCCTCGAACAAGGATTTCGACCTGGAACTCGGCCTGCTGCTCGAGGCCATCTACCTCAAGTATCAGCACGACTTCCGGGACTACTCGCCGACCTCGCTGCGTCGCCGCATCGCGCAGGCCCTGCCCGTGTTCGAGTGCCGGACGCTTTCGCAGCTCCAGGATCGCGTGTGGCACGAACCCGAGGTATTCCCGAAGCTGATGCAGTACCTGACGGTACAGGTCAGCGAGATGTTTCGCGACCCGGCGTATTTCAAGGCGCTGCGCGAGCATGTGGTGCCGGTGCTGCGGACCTACCCTTCCATCAAGGTCTGGGTGGCCGGCTGCAGCACGGGGGAAGAACTCTGGTCGCTCGCGATCCTGATGCACGAGGAAGGCCTGGGCGACCGCACGCTTTTCTACGCGACGGACATAAATCCCCAGGCCTTGCGGGCCGCGGAAGCCGCCATCTACTCCACGGACCGCATCGGCGAATTCAGCCGCAACTACCTCGCGGCGGGGGGCAAGGGCTCGCTGTCGGACTATTATCATGCCGCCTACGGCGCGGCGTCGTTCGCGCGCTTTTCCAAGTCGCAGGTGGTATTCGCCAACCACAGCCTCGCCACCGACAGCGTATTTTCGGAAGTGCACTTGGTATCCTGCCGCAACGTGCTGATCTACTTCAACCGTTCATTGCAGGACCGCGCCCTGGGCCTCTTCCGCGACGCGCTCGTCAGGCGCGGATTCCTGGGACTGGGCAGCAAGGAGAACATTCGTTTCACCGCCGCCAGCGAGTCATTCGAGGATTTCGCTCCGGCCGAGAAGATCTACCGGAAGCAATAGCATGGACAAGACACCTGCCCCCCGACGGCTCGAGGCCATTGCCATTGGCGCCTCGGCAGGCGGCATCGAGGCGCTCGGCGAATTGCTGCCCGCCTTGCCGGCGGGCCTGCCTGCCGCCATCGCCGTGGTGCTGCACATTGCGCCGTCACAACGCAGCATGCTTGCCGACATCTTTGCCGACCGCTGCGCGCTGCCGGTTCTCGAGGCCAGCGACAAGCAACCCATCGAGCCAGGGCATGTCTACTTCGCGCCTCCCGATTATCATCTCCTGGTCGAAAGCGACCGGACCTGGTCGCTTACGCAGGACGAGGCCGTGAATTTCTCCCGCCCGTCCATCGACGTGCTGTTCGATACCGCGGCCGATGTCTACGGCGAAGCGCTGCTCGGCATCGTCCTGAGCGGCTACAACAACGACGGGTCGGCCGGTGTGCACGCCATTCGGCGCGCGGGCGGCGTCAATTGGGCCCAGGACCCGGACACGGCTTTTGCGCCGGACATGCCGCGCAGCGCGATCGCCACCGGCGCGGTCGATGCCGTGCTGCCGCTGGCCCGGATGGCCGCGGCTATGGCTGCGCTGGGCCGGGCAAGCGCCGGCGAACCCGCAGACAAGATCCAGAAGGAACAATGAATGTCACGTTCGGTAAAAATCCTCGTGGTCGACGACATCGAAGAAAACATCGTCGCAATGGAAGCGCTGGTGCGGCGGCCCGATGTGGAGCTCCTGCGTGCGAACTCCGGCACCACGGCGCTGGAACTCCTGCTCGAGCATGACGTCGCCCTGGCGCTGCTGGACGTGCACATGCCCGGCATGGATGGCTACGAACTGGCCGAGCTGATGCGCGGCAGTCCTCGTACGCGCCACGTTCCCATCATCTTTCTGACGGCTGCGGATCGAAGCGCCCATCGCACGTTCCGCGGCTATGAAGCAGGCGCGGTGGATTTTCTCTACAAGCCGCTCGAACCGCATATCTTGCGCACCAAGATAGACGTATTCGTGGAACTGCAGCAGCAGCGGCTGCAGTTGGCCGAGCAGCTGGACAAGCTGACCCAATTGCTGCGCACCAACGAAATGTTCGTGGCCGTACTGGGGCACGACCTGCGAAATCCGCTGTCGGCCGTCGTAAACATATCCGACGTTCTGATCCAGACCGCTGCGGACGGCCAGACGCGCGACTGGGCCACCCGCATCAAGAACAGCGGGCACCGGATGGCACGCATGGTCGATCAACTACTGGACCTGGCGCACATGCGCACCGGCGCGATTGCGATCAGCAACCAACCGATCGACCTCGCCGAGTTGTGCGGCCACATCGTCCAGGAACTGGACCCGCTGGGCGACAAGCGATCGATCAAGCTGGAGCACTGGGGAAACACCCGGGGCACCTGGGATCGGGACCGCCTGCAGCAGGTCTTCTCGAATCTGGTCGGCAATGCGCTGCAGCACGGCATGCAGCATGCCCCGGTTTCCGTCAGCGTGGACGGGACGAAGGACGAGACCGTGACGGTCAAGGTATGCAATGCGGGCACTCTCGATCCCGAGGTCCGGACGCACCTGTTTCAACCCTTCGCCGCCGCGAAAATCCGTCCGCGCGCTTCCGGGGGCCTGGGACTGGGGCTCTACATAGCCAAGGAACTGGTCGCCGTCCACCAGGGACAGCTGACGGTGAATTGCGAAACCGAGGGCCTGACGATATTCGAAGTCGTCCTGCCTCGCCGTTGCGACGCCACCCGGGCCGGTATCGCGTCGCCGCTGCCCGCGCCGGCGGCGAACCCGCATCGCTGAAAAAGGGCCGCACCGGCCCGTCAAGCCACTTGCCACCACCCCGGCAGCAGCTTTCTCACCTCCTGCCGCCGGTACCGGTCGTCGATCAGCATCACCATTCCTTCGTCCTGCTCGGTCCGTATCACCCTTCCGGCCGCCTGCACCACTTTCCGCAGGCCCGGATACAGATAGGTGTACTCGTACCCGCGGCCGAAGCGCGCCTCCATGACTTCCCGCATCCGTTCGTTCACCTCGTTGACCTGCGGCAGGCCCAGGGTGGCGATGAACACGCCTATCAGCCGCGAACCGGGCAGATCCACGCCTTCGGAAAACGCCCCGCCGAGCACCGCGAAGCCTACTCCGCGCCCGCCTTCTGCAAAGCGGGCGAGGAAGTCCGCGCGCCCGGCTTCGTCCATGTCGGGCGTCTGTACCCATAGCGGCCACTCGCCTCCCTGCTCGCGCACGCCTTCCGACAGCCGACGCAGATAATCGAAACTGCTGGCGAACACCAGGTAGTTGCCCGGTCGCGCCGCATACTGCCTGGCGATGAGCGAAGCGATGGCCGGGACCGATCGTTCGCGGTCGTGGAAGCGCGTGGAGACATGTCCGGCGATACGCACGGACAGCTGCTCGGGCCGGAACGGCGCTCGTGCCTCGAGCCAGGCCGTATCCGCCGGCAGGCCCAGCGTGTCGCGATAGAAGTCGGCCGGTCCCAGCGTCCCGGAAAACAGGACTGTGGCGTGGGCAGCCGCGTGGCGCGGCGCAAGGAACGACGCCGGAACCACGTTGCGCAAGCTGAGCGTGGAGAGAGCGGGCCGCGCCAGCGTCACATCGAACAGCGAATGGGAGCCGAATTGTTCGGCCAGGCGGATGAAGTGCAGCGCGTCGAAGTAAAAGCGCTGCAAGGCCGGGTCCATGCCCACGGGCGCCTCGGCCAGGTGGTCGGTGATCGCGGCCGTGGCGTGCTGCAGCGAGGCGAGCCAAGCCGCGGGCACGGCGGGATGGCACTGGTAGGGCGCCGCCTGAAGCCGGTTCCAGGCGGCCCATTGTCGCTGGACCGCGTTCAGCGGCTTGCGCAGCGCCGCGGGCGCAACGGCGTGCGCTGCCTTCAGCGCGGCCTGTTCGAGCGAGACGCTGTACATGCCGCGCCCGCGTTCGACCAGGTTGTGGGCTTCGTCCACCAGCACCGCCACGCGCCAGCCGCTGGTCACGGTCAGGGCATACAAGAGGCCGCTGGTATCGTAATAGTAGTTGTAGTCGCCCACCACCACGTCGCTCCAGCGTGCCAGCTCCTGCGCCAGGAAATAAGGGCACAGGCCGTGAGCCAGCGCGAGGCGGCGGACGGCGGCGCGATCCCAGTTGCCGCCGGCCGCGGCGGCCTCGGCGCGCGCCGCGGCCAGTCGGTCGTAGAAACCGCGAGCCAAGGGACAGTCATCGCCATGGCAGGCGCGGCCGGGATTCTCGCAGGCCTTGTCGCGCGCCACCAGCTCCAAGGTGCGCAGCGGCAGCTTGGCCGCGGCGCCTCGCAGCGCGTCGACAGCTCCCAGGGCCAGCGCGCGCCCGGAACTCTTGGCCGCCAGGAAGAAAACCTTGTCGAGGCCGTCGGCGGCACAGGCCTTCAGAACGGGAAACAGCGTACCCAGCGTCTTGCCGATGCCCGTGGGCGCCTGGGCCATCAGGCAGCGGCCGTCGCGCGCCGCGCGGTAGGCCGCTACGGCAAGTTCGCGCTGGCCCGGGCGGAAGGCGCCGTGCGGAAACTCCAGCGCCGCCAGGGCGGCATCGCGGGCCTGCCGATGCGCCCGCTCGGCAAGCGCCCAGGCCAGGAAGCGTTCACATTGCTCGGTGAAAAAGGCGGCGAGTTCCGCCGCGGTATGCGTCTCGGTCAACACGGTCTCGCGCTGGCTGGCAACGTCGAGGTAGACCAAGGCCACTTCCAGGCCGGGCAGCCCGCGCGCCGCGCACAGCAGGTGGCCGTACATCCGCGCCTGTGCCCAGTGCAGCGCACGGCGATGCCCGGGAAGGGCATCCAGCCGGCCGCGATGGGTCTTGAATTCTTCGAGCCGATTGGCGGCCGGGTCGTACCCGTCGGCACGGCCGCGCACGCGCATCTCGCGATAGGTGCCGGCCAGCGCGATCTCGGTTTCGTAGTCCGCGCCGCGCCGCGTGGCGATCAAGGCATGGCCGGCCTGGCCTTCCTGGGCCGACGGCGCGGGGGTGAAGCGCAGGTCGAGATCGCCCTGGCGGGCGGTGAACTCGCACAGGGCGCGAACGGCGACGGTGTACGCGGGCAACCCGGCATCCCGCGGCACGGCGCCGGACCCGGAAGAGGCGTCGCGCCCTTCCCCTGCCCCGGGGCGCGCGCTCATTGGCCCCGCCCCCGCGCCTCCGCGCACCGATGCCCACCGCGCGACAAATACTGTATATCCATACAGTCATCATAGCAGGCGCACGGAAGGGAGGGCCGCCGCCGGCAGGAACGGCGGCCGGACGATGACAAGGCTATTTGCGCAGCGTCGCGATGATGCCGTCCAGGCGCTCGAGCATCTGGTCGATTTCGTCCTTGCCGACGTTCAAGGCGGGCATGAAACGCAGCAGGTTGCCGCGCGGCGCATTCAGCAGCAGGCCATCGGGTTCCAGCGTGCGGGCCCGCTCGACGATGGCGGGACCGTCCTCGCGGTCCATGACCAGGGCGCGCAAGAGGCCGTTGCCGCGCTCGCCCGGCATGCCCCACTTGCCGGCCAGCCTGGCCAGCCCTTGCGACAGATGCTCGGCACGCTCGCGCACGCCTTCCAGGAACCCGGGGGCGGCCAGCGTATCGAACACCGCCACGCCGATGGCCGTCATGAGCGGATTGCCGTTGTACGTGCCGCCCTGGTCGCCGTGCTTGAACACGCAGACTTCTTCCCGTGCCAGCAAGGCCGCGAGCGGAGCGCCGCCGCCTATGCCCTTGCCCAGGGTCATGATGTCGGGGCGGATGCCGGCCTGTTCGTACGCGAACATCGTGCCGGTGCGGCCCATGCCGGTCTGCACTTCGTCGACCATGAGCAGCAGCTTGCGCGCGTCGGCCAGCTTGCGCAGGTTCTGCAGGAACTCCGCGGTGGCCGGGATGACGCCGCCTTCGCCCTGCACGGGTTCCAGCATGATGCCGACGGTCTGGTCGTCGATCAGCGCTTCCACCGAGGCGAGGTCGTTGAGTTCCGCCTTGGGGAAGCCGTCGACCTGGGGCGCGAAGATCGTGCTCCAGCCCGGCTTGCCGGAGGCCGACATGGTCGCCAGCGTGCGGCCATGGAAGCTGTGGTTGAAGGTGATGATCTTGAAAGCGCCCTGCTTGTGCACCTGGCCCCATTTGCGCGCGAGCTTGATCGCGCCCTCGTTGGCCTCGGCGCCGCTGTTGGCGAAGAACACGCGGTCGAAGCAGGAGGCTTCGGTCAGGCGCGTGGCCAGCTCGATCGACGGCAGGTTGTAGAACGCTGGCGACGGGTTCAGGAGCAGGCGCGATTGCGCCTCCACCGCCTTGACGATTTCCGGCGGGCAATGCCCCAGGCAATTGACCGCCCACCCCTGGACGAAGTCGAGATAGCGCTTGCCGGCATGGTCCTCCAGCCACGACCCCTGCCCTCGGATGAACACGAGGTCCGGACGCTGCGTGATCTCCATGAGGGCGTTGACGTTGAACTGGCCGAATTCCATGACTCAAACTCCTTGCGTGCCCGGGGGGCGAAAATGGACGACCCGCCGAAGCGGCGGGTCGATAAACATTACACCGTGTTGCGCGCGATGTCTGCCTCGGACGTGAAAGAGTCCGCATAAAACTCGTCTTCAGGCAGTCCGCACTGTTGTACAAAATCCCTATGGGCCGATTCGACCACGATGGGCGCGCCGCAGGCATACACCTGGTAGCCGGAAAGATCGGGCAGATCCTCCATGACCGCCCGGTGCACGAAACCCGTCCGGCCGGTCCACGCGTCCTCGGGCAGTGCGTCGGAAACCACCGGCACGTACCGGAAGTCGGGATGCGAGCGCGCCCATTCGCGGGCCACCTCGTCCATGTACAGGTCGCGCGGGCGGCGCCCGCCCCAATACAGGCGGACCGGACGGCGGATGTCCTTGTGGATCATGTGCTCCACCATGGCCCGTATCGGCGCGAAGCCGGTGCCGCTGGCCACCATGACGATGGGCTTGTGGCTGTCCTCGCGCAGGAAGAACGAACCGAACGGCCCTTCGAAGCGCAGGATGTCGCGCTCCTTGAGCTGCGTCGCGCCGGCGCCGAACACGTGGTCGGTGAAAGCCCCGCCGGGCAGGTGGCGGATATGCAGCACCAGGGCGCCCTCTTCGTGCGGCGCGTTGGCCATGGAGTACGAGCGGCGGCGCCCGTCCTTCATGATGATCTCGACGTACTGGCCGGCGTTGAAACGCAGTTGCTCCGTGGCCGGCAACTGCAGCCGGACGATCCGCACGTCGGGTGCGGCCTCGGTCAGGCCTTGCACCCGGCACGGCATCTTGCGGATGGGAATGTCGCCGATGCCCTGGACTTCGCGCGCCTCGATGGTGAGGTCGGTAAGCGGCTTGGCGACGCAGAACAGGGTCAGCCCGAGCTCGGCCTCTTCCGGCGTCAGCGTCTGGGCCTGGTGGGGCCCCAGCTCGATCTGGCCGGCAACCAGCTTGCCCTTGCACGACGAGCACGCGCCATTCTTGCAGCTATAAGGCAACATTACGCCTGCCTGCAACGCGGCGTCGAGCACGGTCTGGCCTTCCTGGACCATGAATTGATGACCGCTGGGCAGAACGGTGACCTGATGACTCATCACCCGGATCCTATAAAAACGATGGAAATACGATGAATACCCCGCAGCCTGCGCAAGCCGCGCGCCTGCGCCGCCCGCGCCTACTGATCGTCGGCTGCGGCGACACGGGCATGCACGTCCTGGAACGGCTGGCCGGCCGGAAACGGGTCTTTGCGCTGACGTCCAGCCCCGAGCGGCTGTCCGAACTGCGCGCCGCGGGCGCCATCCCGCTGCTCGGCAACCTGGACTGCCTGCGGCA
Source organism: Pigmentiphaga sp. NML080357 (assembly GCF_002188465.1). GTDB lineage: Bacteria > Pseudomonadota > Gammaproteobacteria > Burkholderiales > Burkholderiaceae_B > Pigmentiphaga. The sequence continues at coordinate 158,372 of NZ_NINW01000058.1, forward strand.
GCTCGGACGCCTGCGAGGCCTGGCCTCCGATGTCCTCATGCTGGCGCCTCCGCCCGGCCAGGGCGACGACGATCCGCGCTCGAGACGGCTGGCGGCCGTATTACGGCGGCCGGCCCGGAAAGCGCGCGCATTGCCGGCCCCGACGGGCCTCGGCACGCATCGTGTCCGGCATCCCGCCATTGTAGCCAAACGGCGGACCGGCGCCCTGGACCGGGCCGACCGGCCGGTGACGGTGGTCTACGCCAGCACGACGGGCGTCTACGGCAACGCGCAGGGACGCCGGCTGGCGGAGACGGCGCCCCTGCAACCCGCCTCCCCCCGCGGCCGGCGCCGGGTGGCGGCCGAGGCGGTCTGGCGCGCGGCCGGTCCTTCGCGCGCACGCCGGGCCGGCCTGGGGCTGCTGCCCTGGCGCGCCATCGTGCTGCGCATTCCCGGCATCTATGGCCGGGACAGGCTGCCGCTGGAGCGGCTGCGCGCCGGCCTGCCGCGCCTGGTAGCCGAGGACGACGTCTTCACGAACCATATCGAGATCGGCGACCTGGCGCGTGCGCTGGAAACCGCCCTGTATCGCGGCCGCCCCCAGCGGGTGGTCCATGCGGCCGATGGCCAGGACCTGAAGATGGGCGACTATTTCGACGCGGTCGCCGACGCTGCCGGCCTTCCCCGCCCGCCCCGGCTCCCGGCCGCCGAGGTGCGCGCGGCGGTCACTCCGGCCATGTGGTCCTTCATGCAGGAATCCCGCCGCCTGGACAACCGCCGCCTGTTGGCCGAGTTGCGCGTCCGCTTGCGCCACCCCTCGGTCCACCAGGCGCTGCGCGCCTGGTTTGGCGAAAAGTGACGCGGCCCGCCGGCGCGCACTACTCCCAGACGATGCGAACGGCCAGGAACAGAAAAATGAGCCCCGCGAGCCGGTCCAGCCAGGCGCCGATCTGAGGCCGGCGCCGCAGCAACCGCCCCACCAGCCCGGCGAACCAGGCGATGAGGCAGAACACGACCGCCGCCTGGACCATGAAGATAACCCCCAGCCACAGCATCTGCCAATCGGGATGGCCGACCCACGGATTCACGAACTGCGGCAGGAAAACCAGGAAAAACAGGGTGACCTTGGGATTGAGCATGTTCGCCAGCACGCTCTGCCCGAAGATGCGCGCGAGACCGAGCGGCGGCGGCCCGCCCGTAGGCGAGAAACCGCCCCGGTTGCGCAGCACCTGCACCGCCAGCCACAGCAGATAGGCGGCGCCCGCCAGCCGGATCGCGTCGAAGGCCATGGGTGAAGCCTTGAGCAGCGCCGCCACGCCCAGCACCGCCAGGGCGGTATGGAACAGGCAGCCCGCAGCGAAGCCCAGGGCGGCGGCGATGCCGGCCGAGCGGCCCTGGCTGAGCGAACGGGCGAGTACCTGGAGATTGTCCGGTCCCGGCGCGATGGTCACGCCGACGGAAAGGGAAAGGAAAAGCAGCAGATCGGCCTGCATCGGCGCACCGGCAGGCTCAGGACTTCCTGATGACTTCTTTGATGCGGTTGTTCTCGTCCACCAGCACCACGATGGGCTTGTGCTCGGCCGCTTCCTCGTCGGTCATCGGGCCGTAGGTGCAGATGATCATCAGGTCGCCCACGTGCGCCCGGCGGGCCGCCGCGCCGTTGAGCGAGATCTCGCCGCTGCCGCGCTTGCCCTTGATGATGTAGGTCGAGAAACGCTCGCCGTTGTTGATGTTGTAGAGCTCGATGCGCTCGTACTCTTTCATGCCGGCGGCATCGAGAAAATCTTCGTCGATCCCGCACGAGCCTTCGTAGTTCAGGTCGGCCTGAGTCACCGCCACACGGTGAATCTTGGCGCGAAGCATAATGCGTTGCATAACTCGGGTGTCCTAGGGCGTGTTCACACTATCTAAGCCCATCAACGATGAGCGCGAAATTGATGAAGGCAATGAACATCACATCCAGCTTGTCGAATCGCGAGAATATGCGCCGGAAGCCTTTGAGGCGCCGGAACAGT
>NZ_NINW01000046.1 GCF_002188465.1 Pigmentiphaga sp. NML080357
GGGCCAGATCCGCGGCAGCCGACACCTGGCCTGCGTCGAGCAGGTCGACCGGCGCGACCAGGCAGGCCGACGCATCGATGCCCTCGGGCAGGCGAGGCTCGCGCCGGTCGAGCAGCACGAGATTGGCCCCTTCGCCCGCGACGGCCGCGGCCACGGCGGGCGCCGCCTTCAAGGCCGCGGACCGCGGCGCGGCCGGAGCCGCTTCCCCGGACGCCCCCTGCGGGTCGGCCGTGAACGCCAGCATGCGCAAGCAGGCCATCACAAAGCCCGCATATTCATCGGGCGCCAGCGCGAGCTCGGCCCGGCTGTGCACGGCAATGGAATAGAAAAGCTGGATCTCGTCGGCGCTGAACTGGCCAGCCAGGCGCAGGATGTCGCCTGACAACGGATCGTCGTCGGACAAGGTGGCGGGAACCCGCTGGGCCATGCCCATGCGCGACAGCATCACCGCCAGATCGGCCAGCGCCCCGGTGTACGACAGGCTTCGCGCCGCCAGTTCGTCGGCCACGCCTACCACTGCGGCCCCGTCCGCCGCGCGGATCGCATCCAGCAGCCGGACCAGGTGGCGCTGGTCGATGGTGCCCAGCATGCCGCGCACGGCCTCTTCCGACAGGTTGCCGGCGCTATAGGCGATGGCCTGGTCGGTCAGCGACAGCGCATCGCGCATGGAGCCGCGCGCCGCCTGTCCGATCAGGCGCAGCGCCGGGATTTCGAAAGGCAGCTGCTCGTGCGCCAGCACGTGCTCGAGGTGGCCGACGATGGCCTCGGGCGGCATCTGCTTGAGGTTGAACTGCAGGCAGCGGCTCAGGACCGTCACGGGGATCTTCTGCGGGTCGGTCGTGGCCAGGATGAACTTGACGTGGGGCGGCGGCTCTTCCAGCGTCTTCAGCATGGCGTTGAACGCGTGTCCCGTGAGCATGTGCACTTCGTCGATCATGTAGACCTTGAAGCGGCCCGATGTCGGCGAATAGACGGCCTGCTCGAGCAGTTGCGTCATCTCGTCCACGCCCCGGTTCGACGCGGCGTCCAGCTCCAGGTAATCGACGAAGCGACCGGCGTCGATTTCGGTGCACGCGCGGCATTGGCCGCACGGCGCCGGCGTGATGCCCGTCTCGCAATTGAGGGACTTGGCGAGGATGCGCGACAACGTGGTCTTGCCCACCCCGCGCGTACCCGTGAACAACCAGGCGTGGTGCAGCCGCTGCGTAGACAGGGCGTGCGTCAGCGCACGCACCACGTGTTCTTGTCCGACCAGCGTATCGAATGAACGCGGCCGCCATTTGCGCGCAAGCACCAGATAAGTCATGTAGCGATTGTACCCCCCCTACGCGCTTACGCGCGCCCCCCGGGGGGCGATGCGGGTGGACCGGCGGAGCCGGATCCACCGCATCCTGGGGTACTGCCAGGCTGGCCGGGAACGGCGTGCTTGCCTATCCGTGGTGGCTGCTCGATTAGGAATTAGGAACTGGGGGATGGGGATGGGAGAAGTCGCTGGTTCACTGCGCCATGCCCCTTGATCCAGGGCACCGCGGATCCGGCTCCGCCGGTCCGCCAGTGCCGCCCCTGGGGGACGCGCGCAAGCGCGTAGGGGGGGCAATAGATGGCGAGCCTGACTTCGGCACTGACGGGATACGACTATGGCTGCTTCGTTCCCGACCTGACCAGGTTCACCGCTCCGCCATGCGAAGGGGCCCGCCACTTGCAAGTGTAGCAGGTACGAGAACCTGCCGCCGGCCGCGATGCCCGTGGCAAATACCCAACGCATGCGGTCCGGTGCGGCGCGGGAAGGCGCTCCCTTGAAAAAAATCGCGCCGTCCGGACACGGACACTTGGAAAAACGGCTTTTTTGCGGTTACCATTGGTTTATCTCGGGCTCTACGCCGACCGATTCCGGCGCCTACCTGCCCCGCCCCCTCCGCGCATCGCGCACCCACGCATCGCCAAGGGGTACTCCCGTCAGGATCCGCGCATAAAAAAATTCCCCGCAGGGGTCTGGAATCCAAGCACTGCCGCCCATATATAGCTATCGAACGACATTACCTTTACCGCGCACTGCACGATTCTTCCCTGCGCTTTGCGCATACCTCCAGAAGGAAAACCATGAGCGACGCGATCAAGCACGTGAGCGACTCCAGCTTCGATGCCGACGTACTTCAAGCCAACGAACCGGTCCTGGTGGATTACTGGGCCGAATGGTGCGGTCCCTGCAAGATGATCGCGCCCATCCTGGAAGAAGCCGCCACGCAGTACAAGGGCAAGCTGACGATCGCCAAGTTGAACGTCGACGACAACAACGCCACGGCCGCCAAGTACGGCATCCGCGGCATCCCCACCCTGATGCTGTTCAAGAACGGCCAGGTGGTCGCCACCAAGGTCGGCGCGCTGTCCAAGTCGCAGCTCACCGCCTTCCTGGATAGCTCGCTATAAATCAGTAGCCACGACGGACCGGCTCCCCGCCGGTCCTTCCGATCAACCCTAACCACGCCCTCTCTTGCGCACAGGCGGTGCGCCCCGGCCTCGGGAACCAGCCCTCCGCCCCAAGAGCGACAGACTCTCTGCGCAAAGTCCTCTAACGGGGACGTGTCACCACCAAGAACTCCCCCCGGAGCTTTACCCGAGATGCATCTCAACGAACTGAAGGCGCTGCACGTATCGCAACTGCTGGAAATGGCTGCCACCCTCGAAATCGAGAACGCCAGCCGCCTGCGCAAGCAGGAACTCATGTTTGCCATCATGAAGCGGCGTGCCAAGCAGGGCGAACCGATTTTCGGCGACGGCGTGCTGGAAGTGCTGCCCGACGGCTTCGGCTTCCTGCGTTCGCCCGAAACGTCCTATCTCGCCAGCACCGACGACATCTATATCTCGCCCTCGCAGATCCGCCGTTTCAATCTGCACACCGGCGACTCCATCGAAGGCGAAGTCCGCACCCCCAAGGATGGCGAGCGCTACTTCGCGCTGGTCAAGGTGGACAAGGTCAATGGCCAGGCACCCGAGACCATGAAGCACCGCATCATGTTCGAGAACCTGACGCCGCTGCACCCGAACAAGCCGCTGCGCCTCGAACGCGACATCAAGAGCGAAGAAAACCTGACCGGCCGGATCATGGACATCTTCGCCCCCATCGGCAAGGGCCAGCGCGGCCTGCTGGTGGCAAGCCCGAAATCCGGCAAGACGGTGATGATGCAGCACATTGCGCATGCCATCACCGCCAACCATCCCGACGTCACGATGATCGTGCTGATGATCGACGAACGTCCGGAAGAAGTGACCGAAATGCAGCGCTCGGTGCGCGGCGAAGTGGTCGCCTCCACCTTCGACGAACCGGCCACCCGCCACGTGCAAGTGGCCGAGATGGTCATCGAGAAGGCCAAGCGCCTGGTCGAACTCAAGCACGACGTCGTCATCCTGCTCGACTCCATCACCCGCCTGGCCCGCGCGTACAACACCGTGGTCCCCGCCTCCGGCAAGGTGCTCACCGGCGGCGTCGACGCCAACGCCCTGCAGCGGCCCAAGCGCTTCTTCGGCGCGGCCCGCAACATCGAGGAAGGCGGTTCGCTCACCATCATCGGCACCGCGCTGATCGAGACCGGCAGCCGCATGGACGACGTGATCTACGAAGAATTCAAGGGCACCGGCAACAGCGAAGTCCACCTGGAACGCCGCCTGGCCGAGAAGCGCGTCTACCCCGCCATCAACCTGAACAAGTCCGGCACGCGCCGCGAAGAACTGCTGATCAAGCCGGACGTGCTGCAGAAGGTCTGGGTGCTGCGCAAGTTCATCTTCGACATGGACGAGATCCAGTCCATGGAATTCATCCTGGACAAGATGCGCTCGACGAAGAACAACGCCGAGTTCTTCGACATGATGAAAAAGGGCGGTTAGGGAAGCCCACCCCCTGCGCGCTGCGCGCGCCCGGAATGGTAGGCCCCCAGCCGCTACGCGGCAGCCCCCAAGGGGCCGGGCCCCGCCTTGGGGCGGCCCAGCGCCGGGTCCGGGGGGCGATGCGGGTGGACCGGCGGAGCCGGATCCGCCGCATCCCGGGGTACACCAGGCTGGTGGGGAATGGCGTTCTTTCATGCCTTTCCCTCCTGCGCAGGCCTCAACGTTTTCGGCTTTTCCTGCTCCTTGCGGCAAAACCTCGGCCGGATAAAGCGCCCGACAGCCCAAAATGATGCATTTACAGCTCAAAATGCTGTTAAATCATCGCGGTTGATTGCACAAATCCGAGAATCCCGCGATAATTCAAGGCTTAGCTCTAGAAATTGGGCACGTTGTCGGACCGGCGCTCCAGCAAAGGAAGCCGCCCTGAAGGGACGCCCGCAAGCGCAAACCTTCGTCCCGGCTGGCGACCCGCACTATCCAAGGAAGACCATGAAAGAAGGCATCCACCCCGAATACCGCGACGTCGTGTTCCAGGACCTGCAGACCGGCAGCAAGTTCATCACCCGCTCCACCCTGAACACGCGCGAAACCATCGAAATCGATGGCAAGACCTACCCGCTCTTCAAGTGCGACGTGACGTCTGAATCGCACCCGTTCTACACCGGTGCGCAGACCCGCATCGTCGAAACCGGCCGCGTCGAGAAGTTCCGCGCCCGCTTCGCCCGCACGACCGGCAAGACGTCCGCCTGAACGGCACCGTCCTCCACCAAAAAGGGCAGCCCTCGCGGCTGCCTTTTTTGTCTGGGGCGGCGCTCCGGGACACTAGAATTCGACTTATCGCCTGTTAGGTAATTCCAGCGGTTCGATGCCCACTCGCTTTCCGTCCTCGTTCTACTCGTCGATCATGCCGCCCACTCCGGCGCGGCTGACCGCGGTCGCGGCCACCAAGCTCCCGCGCTGGAGCCTGCTGGCCCTGTGCCTGCTCTACATCGTGACCGGCCTGGTCATGCGCGAGCCCTGGAAGAGCGAAGACGTCATCGGCCTGGCGCAAATGTGGAGCGCCTACGACGGCGGCTGGCAGCAATGGCTGGCGCCCGAGGCGGCGGGGGTCGCGGTATCGCAGGAGGGGCCGCTCGCCACCTGGGTCGGCGCCCTGTGCATGTGGCTGTTCTCGCCGGTGCTCGGGCACATCCTGGCGGGACGCATTCCCAACCTGATCTGGTTCGGCATCGCCAGCACCAGCCTCTGGTATGGCGCCTATCTGCTTGGCCGCCGCGCCGAGGCGCAACCGCTGGCGCTGCCCTTCGGCGGTCAGCCCGAGCCTCGCGACTACGGCCGCATGCTGGCCGATGCGGCGCTGCTCCTTCTGCTGGCCACCCTGGGCGTGCTCTGGCGCAGCCACGAAACCTCCGCCGAACCGGCCAGCCTGGCCTTTCACGCGCTCGCTTTCTACTCGCTCGCACGCATGCTCGACCACCCCCGGGCGGCGGCATTGACGCTGGGCGTGGCGCTGGGCGGGGCATTCCTGGCGCGCGGACTCCCGGCCGTGGCGCCGCCCTTGCTCGCGATTGCGCTGCTCGCCTGGCGCTGCCGGGCGCTACGCCCGGCACTGCGCTGGATCGCGCTGCTGAGCCTGCCCCTGGGCCTGGCCCTGTCGCTGGCCTGGTGGGTGCCCGCCGCCTTGCTCAAGCCGTACTGGATGAACGGCTGGTGGGAATGGAACGCCAGCGTGTTCGGCATTCTCACGCCGAAGGGGCTGTCCAGCGCGATGCGCAACATGCCCTGGTTCCTGTGGCCGACCGGCCCGCTGGCCTTGCTGGCGCTGTGGCGCTGGCGCGCCTACCTGGATTCGCCTCACGTGCAGATCCCGGGCGCCCTGGCCCTGGCGGGGCTGGTCATGCTTTGCGTGGCGCGCGAACCCGTGGACGCCGAATACATGGCGCTCGTCATCCCGTGCGCCATGCTGGGCGCGCTTGCGCTGCCCACGCTGCGCCGCGGCCTGATCAATGCCCTGGACTGGTTTGCCGTCATGGTGTTCTCGGCCGCCGCGTGCGTCGTCTGGATGGGTTGGATCGCCATCATGACCGGCGTGCCGCCGAAGATCGCCCGCAACATCGCCCGCCAGACACCGGGATTCGACGCCGACTTCTCATTGTTCGCCTTTACCGCGGCGCTGGCCGCCACCGCCGCATGGATAGCGCTCATCATCTGGCGGTTCCGCACGCGCCCGACAGGCCTGTGGCGCGGCACCGTGCTCTCGGCGGGCGGCGTGGTCGCGTGCTGGCTGCTGATCATGACGCTATGGCTGCCGTCGATCAACTACAACAAGAGCTACCGCAAGGTTTCCAGCAGCGTGGCGTTTGCCTTGGCCGAAGAGCAGGCACGCACCGGCAAGCGGGAATGCGTGCGCAGTTCCGGCCTGGGGCTGTCGCAGCGCGCCTCGTTCGCGGTCTTCGACGACCTGCGCTTCGAGCTGAGCGGCGATTGCCCGCTCGTCCTGCTGCAAGGCAATGCCAGCGTCCTGTGGAATGCGGTCCAGCGCGGCGAATATGCCGGCAGCCGCGTGCTGTGGGAAGGCACGCGCGCAGCCGAATTCCGCCGCGCGCCCGAGTTCCGCGAATACTTCATCCTGCTGCGTCCGGCCCCGCCCGGGCGTCCCGCCTCGTGAGCGCAGACGCGGCGGGCGCGCTTCCCGCCGGCTGGGGAGCAACCCTGCGCCGCATCCTGCAACAAGGCTGGCCGGTGCTGGTCGGCCAATGGGCAGGCATGGCCTTCGGCGTGCTCGACACCGCGATGACCGGCCATGCCTCTCCCGTCGCACTGGCGGCGATGGCGCTGGCCGTTTCGATCTACGTCACCGTTTTCATCGGCCTGACGGGAGTGCTGCACGCGCTGATCCCGATTGCGGCCCAGCACTTCGGCGGCCGCCGCCTGACGGACATCGGCCATGCCTGGGGCCAGGCGGTCTGGCTATCGCTCGGGTTGTCGGTGCTGGGCGGCCTGGCCATGATGTTTCCGGACGCCTGGCTGGCGATGTCGGGCGACGTGGATCCCGCCGTGCGCGGGCAGGTGCGCGGCTATCTGTATATGCTCATCCTGGCCTTGCCGGCAGCCCTGGTGTTCAGAACGGTCTACGCGCTCAATACCGCCGTATCCAGACCCAAGGTGGTGATGGCCATCAACATCGCGGGCATCGGCTTCAAGGCCCTGTTCAACTGGCTCTTCATTTACGGCAAGTTCGGCCTTCCCGCCCTGGGGGCGGTCGGCGCCGGCCTGTCCACGGCGCTGGTGTTCTGGATCAGCGTCGGGGCAAGCGCCATCGTGCTCCGCCGCGATCCGTTCTACCGCCAGTTCGGGCTGCGCATCGGGCGCCCCGACGGAAAGACGCTGGGAGAACTGCTGCGGCTGGGCGTTCCCATGGGCGCGTCATACCTGATCGAGGTCACCTCGTTCACCTTCATGGCATTGCTGGTGGCGCGCGAAGGCATCTACGCCACCGGGGGCCACCAGATCATGGCCAACCTGGTGGCGCTGTGTTTCATGATGCCGCTTGCGCTCGGCGTATCGACCGGCGCGCTCACGGCCCAGGCGATCGGCGCCGGCGATCCGTTGCGCGCGCGCCGGACGGGTTCGGCAGGGCTGGCCATCGGCACCCTGGGCGCGCTGCTGACCATCGGCGTCGTGATCCTGGCGCGCCAGCCCATCGTCCGGGCCTACACCAGCGACGCCGAGGTCGGCGCCGTGGCCGTGGGCCTGCTCGGCATGCTCGCTTTCTTCCACCTGTTCGACGCGCTGCAATGCATGACCAGCTATCTGCTGCGCGCCTACAAGGTGGCGGTGGTGCCGATGCTGATCCAGGCCGGCGCGCTATGGGGCATAGGCCTGTTCGGCGGCTGGTGGCTGGGGTTCGGGCCGGGCGCCGGCGCGCTGAGCGGCCTGGTCGCGATGCTGATGCCGGGGGCGCCTGTGGGCGCCGGCACGATGTGGCTGATGGCTGCGTTCAGCATGGCGGTGTCGGCGCTGATGCTGCAATACTGCTACTGGCGGGTTGCGGGCCGGCGCGAAACCGAACCGGCGCTCGCCTGACGGCGCGGGCGGCGAAATGCCCCGTCCCTGCCGCTACACGCGCAGGAAATGCTCGCGGTAGTACTTGAGCTCGTCGATGGACTCGTAGATGTCGGCCAGCGCCTCGTGCCGGCTTTTCTTCTCGAACCCCTTGTAGATCTCGGGCTTCCAGCGCCGGCACAGTTCCTTCAGGGTGCTGACGTCCAGGTTGCGGTAGTGGAAGAATGCCTCCAGGCGCGGCATGTAGCGCACCATGAAGCGGCGATCCTGGCTGATGGTATTGCCGCACAGCGGCGATTTGCCGGCCGGCACGTACCGGGCAAGGAACTCGAGCAGGATGTCCTCGGCCTGCGCCTCGGTCAGTGAGGAAGCCTTCACTTTGTCGATGAGGCCGCTCCGGCCGTGCGTCGCCTTGTTCCAGGCGTCCATGCCGTCGAGCAACGCGTCCGGCTGGTGCAGCACGAGCACCGGCCCCTCGGCGACCACCTCGAGCTGGGCGTCGGTCACCACCACCGCGACTTCGATGATGCGTTCCTTTTCCGGGTCCAGGCCGGTCATTTCCATGTCGAGCCAAACCAGGTGATTTTCGTTCAACGCCATATAATCGGTGCTCCGGAGCTATGCATAGTCGCACGCGCAGCGCCACGGCTGCCGCGCGCGCATAAATGGCAATTTTCTCACAGGCTGGCGCTTCCGCTCCCCCGAGCGCATTCCGGGAGCGCGTCCGGACTTGTGCGTACGCCCACTGACAACGAGCCGCCATCGTGTTTACCCTGCTGTTCGTCTTCATGCTGCTGGCGGGGGTCGCCACCCGCCTGTGGCTCGCGACCCGCCAGACGCGCCACGTCGCCCGCCATCGCGACCGGGTGCCCGCCGAGTTCGCGGACCGCATAGGCGAGGCCAGCCATCGCCGCGCGGCCGACTACACCCTCGCGCGCATCCGCTTCGACGCCGTGGCCCTAGTCTTCGATACCGCGGTCCTTGTCGGCCTGACGCTGCTGGGCGGACTGCAGGCGCTGAACGAACTGGCCGCCGCCCTGGCCTCGTCCGACTTCGTCCGGCAGTTGCTGCTGGTCGGCATGGTGGCGGCCTTGCTGGCGGTGCTGGACCTGCCCTTCACCCTGTGGCGGCAGTTCGTGCTCGAAGCCAGGTTCGGGTTCAACCGCATGACCTTCCGCCTGTTCGCGGCCGATACCGTAAAGGGCGTCGCGCTGGCGTTGCTGTTCGGCTTGCCGCTGCTGTCGGCGCTGCTCTGGCTCATGGCGGAAGCCGGGCGCTACTGGTGGCTCTGGGGCTGGGGCCTGTGGGTCGTGTTCAACCTTTTCGTCATGCTGCTTTTTCCGACAGTGATCGCACCGCTGTTCAACAAGTTCACGCCGCTGGCCGACCAGGCGCTGGCCGACCGGATCCAGGCGCTCGCTCGCCGGACCGGCTTCGCCCTGAACGGCCTGTTCGTCATGGACGGCTCCAAACGCTCCGCGCACGGCAACGCCTACTTCACCGGCCTGGGAAAAAGCAAGCGCATCGTCTTCTTCGACACGCTGCTGGCGCGCCTGGCGCCCGAGGAAATCGAAGCCGTGCTCGCGCACGAGCTGGGTCACTTCAAGCACCGCCACATCGCCAAGCGGCTGACCTTCGGCTTCGGCATCTCGCTCCTCTTCTTCGCGCTGCTGGGCTGGCTGTCCCAGCAAGTCTGGTTCTACACCGGCCTGGGTGTCCTGCCCTTGCTCGACGGCCGCAACGACGCCCTCGCCCTCATCCTGTTCTTCCTCGTGGCGCCGGTATTCACATTCGCCTTCATCCCGGTGGCGAGCTGGTATTCGCGCAAGCACGAGTTCGAAGCCGACCGCTACGCCAGCGAGCAGACCGATCCCGCCAACCTGGTCTCGGCGCTCGTCAAGCTGTACGACGACAATGCGGCCACGCTCACTCCCGACCCCGTGCATTCGGCCTTCTACGACTCGCATCCGCCCGCCAGCATACGCATCGGCAGGCTGCGCCCGAAGCCGCATGCCGCATGAGGTTTCTTCACGCTAACCCGGCCACGCAGGCCGAAAACTTCGATCCTCTCCAGGAACAGGCATGAATCGCGTATTGAGTCTTGAGCAGTTGCGTGGGGGCCGCTGCGTGCCCATGAAGAACCGCCTCCCCATGAGCTCGGCCCACATCGACGAGCAGATCCACGTACTGCCCATCTGGGCGCGCCACGACAACGCCCTCGTACGCGATTACGAATTCAGGGACTATCCGCAGACCATCGCGTTCGTGAACGCCGTCGCCGGGGTCGCCAACCAGGAGGATCACCATCCCGAGCTGCTGGTGAACTACGGCAAGGTGCGCGTCAGCTACACCACGCACGCGATAGGCGGCATCTCCATCAACGATTTCATCTGTGCGGCCAAGATAGACGCGCTCTACGAATCATGAAGCCGCGGCGCGCGCCCGCACAGGCCGGCGCCGGCCTCCGGGGCCGGGTCGTGGCCGCCTTCGGGCGCCATTTCACGGTCGAGTTCGACGACGGATCGACCCGGCAATGCTATCCGCGCGGCAAGAAGGGCACGGCAGCCGTGGGCGACTGGGTCATGGTTGCGCCGGAGGGGCCGGCTGAAGGGGCGATCCAGTCGGTCCTCCCGCGCCGCAACCTGCTCTATCGGTCCGACGAGATGCGGACCAAGCAGTTCGCCGCCAACGTCGACCTGCTGCTCATCGTCGTCGCCACCGAACCGGATTTCTCCGACGACCTGGTCGGCCGAGCCCTGGTGGGCGCGCGCAACGCCGACGTCGAACCCGTCGTAGTGCTGAACAAGATCGACCGCCCCGCCGGCCTCCCCGCCGCCCGAGCCAGGCTCGCCCCCATCGCGGCGCTCGACGTGCCGGTGCTCGAACTCAGCGCCCGCGACGCGGCCGCGACCCGCGCTCTCCTGGCGCCGAGGCTGGCCGGCCGCACCACCCTGCTGCTGGGCCAGAGCGGCATGGGTAAATCCACACTGCTCAATGCCCTGGTACCCGGCGCCGCCGCGGCCACCCAGGAGCACTCGCAGGCGCTGGGAGCCGGCAAGCACACGACCACCAGCACCCGCCTCTACCACCTCCCGGCGGACGTGGCCGCGCGGGCGGACCTGATCGATTCGCCGGGTTTCCAGGCCTTCGGCCTGCAGCATCTGGACGCATCCCAGATCGTCGACGGTTTCCCGGAATTCGCTCCCTACCTGGGCAAATGCCGCTTCTATAACTGCACCCACACGCACGAGCCCGGATGCGCCGTGCTCGGCGCCCTGGAGGAAGGCCGGATCGCTCCCCAACGGCATGCGCTGTACCGGCGGCTGCTGGACGACATGCAACTGGGCCAGCGCTATTGAGCGCTTAAAGCCTGAAGAAATATTCGATCAGCAAAACAATCGTTTGGCGTTATGGTGATCGGCGTTACGCTGGACACGGCCCATCCGGGCCGCCTTCGACGCCCCTTCAGGAGCATCCCGTGGCCTACGCGGCAATCCGGAAATTGATCGAAAAACTGTCCAGCCAACCCGACATGCACGCCGCGCTCAGCCTGGCCAGCGACGGCACCGTGCTCGGCAGGTTTTACGAATTCGAACTGGCCAGCGGCTTCCAGCCGGTCATCCGGCTCGATACCCGCAATCCCGTGGGCTATGACGCCTACGCCCGTTCGCACGCGACGGACGGCGACGTCATCAGCCCGTGGGGACTGTTCTCGCGGGCGGCCGACGACGCGACGCTGGTGCGGCTCGACCGCTTGTGCCGCCTGGTCCATACGCTGAATTACTTCTCGCAGGCCGATGCCGAATTGCCGCTCTACCTGCGCGTCCACGGCAGACTGCTGGCGGCCATCACGCAGGATCATGGGCAGGCATTCCGCCGGATGATCGAAGCCCTGGGCATCCCGCCCTCGCGCATCGTGCTGCAACTGCCGGCCGAGGCTGCGCGGGACGTGCTGCTGGCCGGCGTCATCCTCGGCAACTACAAGAAAGCCGGCTTCCAGGCCGGCGTGCACGCCAACGACGCCAGCGAGGCGCAATCGCTGCTGCACCTGCATGCGCCCGACGTCATCAAGCTCGATGTCCGCACGATCGCCGATCCGGAGCGGGAACTGCCGCCCCTCTTGCAGGCCGCTTCCGCGCTTTCCAGCCGCGTGGTGTTCAAGCGCGTGGAAGATGAAGCCACGCTGGAGCGGCTTGCAAGCCTGGGCGCCCGGTATGCGCAAGGCTATCTGTTCGGGCTGCCTTCGGCGTCGATCGGCAAGGTGCCGGCCGCCCGCGCCAACGGCTGAGAAGCCGTCCCGTGGCGGCCCGGCCCCGTCGAGCCGCGCCGCTCCCTAGCCGCGCTGCAGCAGGTCCGACATGTCGTCCGCGTGTTCTTCCTCGACCGCCAGGATCTCCTCCAGCATGCGCCGGGTCGTAGGGTCCTTGTCGGCGAGGTAGCGGATCATGGCTCGATAGCTGTCGATGGCGATGCGCTCGGCCACCAGGTTCTCCTTGATCATGCTCTCGAGCGTATCGGCCTCGACGTACTGCGAGTGGCTGCGGTCGAGCATGCCGGCGGGCGAGAAGTCCGGGGCGCCACCCAGCTGGACGATGCGCTGCGCGATCTGGTCGGCGTGCTGTTGCTCCTGGGCCGCATGCTCGGCGAACTCCGCGGCCACCGGGTCGGCATGGATGCCGCGGGCCATGAAATAGTGGCGCTTGTAGCGCAGCACACAGACCAGTTCCGTGGCCAGCGCCTCATTGAGCATCTTCAGCACCGCCTCGCGATCCGCGCCATAGTCTTCCGTGACGGCGCCGTCGTCCAGATGTTCGCGCGCCCGGGCGCGAATGGCTTCCACGTCGATCGAGAACTTCTGGGCACTGGGGGCTTGCGGCTTCAACGCCTGTTCCATGTTCCTCTCCTTTCACGAGTAAACCTCGATCCAGGATAGACCGCGCACCGCGCGCGCGTTGTAACAACAACTCTCCGCCGCCCCTAGGCAGGCGGAGGATGCGCGGCCCGCGTGCGGGAGACTCTGGCCTGCGGCGACCGGCGGGCGAGCGCCGCCGGTTACACCTGGACACGCGGCGACGCGGTGCCGGCGCGCGTCCAGGACATGGCAGGACCGGGAACGGCAATCAGAAGGTCAGCCGCACGCCCATGATGATGTTGCGGCCCATCAGCGGCGCGGCGTTCTTGATGAACGACGTATGCCGGTAGGCGAGCTTGTTGGTGAGGTTGTTGGCGCGCACGTAGATCTGATAGCGGCTGCCGCCGGCGCGGCCCTCGTAGGCGGCGCCGAGATTGAGCATGGCATAGCCCGGGGTTTCGGTCTCGAATTCGGCGACCTTGTCCTGGCGTCCCACGTACGACAGTTCGACATCGCCGCTCCAGGCCTGCCACTTGGCGTCCAGGCGGGTGCCCACGCGGTACGCGGGAATGCGCGGCAGGTTGCCGCCGCCGTCGAGGCGCGCCCGCACGTAGTCGCCCATCAGCGAAACCGCGAATATCTTGTTGATCTGGTGCCGGACCTGCGCCTCCAGCCCGGTGAAGGTGGCGTCATGCTGCGTGTACTCCAGCAATTGGAGGCTTTGGTAGACATCCAGCGTGCGGCCGTAGATGAAGTTGTCGACCTTGTTCCGGAATACCGATACCGAGAACGTGGTCGGGCCGGCGAACTTGCGCAGCGTGAGGTCGATATTGTTGGAGGTTTCCTTCTTGAGGTTGACGTTGCCCACCTCATAAGTGGAGGTGGCAAGGTGCAGGCCGTTGGCATAGAGCTCTTCCGCGGTCGGCAGGCGCTGCGAACGCGAAATCGACATGCCCAGCGAATACGACGGGGCGAACTTCCATACCGCCCCGCCGGACACGGAGGTGCCCCGGTGCCGGGTATCGGGCGAATCGCCCTGCGCCTCGATGCGCTGCCATTCATGGCGCAACCCGCCCTCGAAGCGCCAGTTGCCGACGGTGTACTCCTCGAGCGCGAATATGCCGTTGTTGCGCGTGATGGTGGGCTGCACATAGGCTTCTTCGCCCAGCGCGCTGAAGTCGCGGCGCGTCGTCTGCGCGCCGATCACGCCACGCAAGCCGCCTATGGGCGCGTGCTCGAGTTCCACGCGGCCATCGTGCGCCTTGTTCTTGAAGGTGGTGGCAATCGTGTCGCCCTCGATCTCGTCATGCTGGTAGTCGGTGAAGCCGGCGCGCGCGCGTAGCCTGGTGAAACCGGCGAAAGGATCGCGCAGTTCACCGCGCACGTCCCAGCGCTGGCTGCGCAGCTTCACGAAGGGCACGCCGTGGCTGTCGCCTTCATCGCCGTGGTCGTGATCGTGGCCATCCTCGTCGCCATGCTCGTGCTCGTGATCGTGGCCGTCGTCGGGGCAGTGCAGGTGCGCGCCGTGCGTGTGGCAGCCCTCGTAGGCATGGTCGTGGCCGGGTAGGCCATAGCGGTTGCGCTGGCTGGTATAGGCCAGCCCGATGTAGCCGCGGTCGCCTACCCAGGACAGGCCTACGCTGCCGGTCTCGGTATGGTTGTACGAGCCGTCCACGCGGCTGCCGCCGGCCCAGCCGCGGCCCACCTTGTAGTCGTTGGCGTTGCGCTTGAGTCCCTCGGCGTGGAAGACCAGGCCCTTGCCGCCGGTGGTCAGCTCGAAAGCCCCCGTGGTTTCGCGCGGACCGGTTGCCCCGCGCAATTCCACGCTGCCTTCCACGGCCTTGTCCGGCATCTCGGTGGGAATCTTGTTGTCGAGCACGTTGACCACGCCGCCTACGGCCCCGCCTCCGTACAACAGCGCCGCCGGCCCGCGCAGCACTTCCACCCGCTGCGACAGCATGGGCTCCAGGCCCACCGCGTGATCGGGGCTGATGGTGGAAGCGTCCTGGACCTCGGCGCCATCTGATACGACCTTGACTCGCGCGCCATCCATGCCCCGGATGATGGGACGGCTGGCGCCGGCGCCGAAATGGGACGAAGTGATGCCGGGCTCCCGCTCCAGCGTCTCGCCCAGCGTGGCGGCGCGCTTGGTCAACAGCTCGTCTTCGTCGAGCACGGTAACCGGAGCCGCCAAGTCTTGCGCGCCGCGCGACAAGGGCGTGGCCGACACGGTCACCTCCTTGAGGATCTGCGGCGCGGCATCGGCGGGCGACGCCGACTGGGCCCAGGCGGCTGCAGGAAGCCCCCCCCAGGAAACGCTCATCAATGCCAATACGAGGGGATTCAGCCTTCCCAACATCACGGTTCCTTTCTTCATGAATGGCGCAAGAAAATGCCCTCGCGCCAGGCCCTTCGGGTCGTCGCCGCCCCCCGCGGGGCGCTTGCCTTGGGACGACCCGGCAGCAAAAAAGCCGCTCCAGCCGGCATGGCAACCCATGCCCGCCGAGAGCGGCATTCTTGCTCAAAACCGAAGTTAGTGCAACTCTATTGCATATGCATGGCTGTTGCACATAAGGAACTTCGCGAAAGCGGAATCAAAACGCGGAGCAATGTCCCCCGCTGGGCGCCTGTCCCGAGCCTATGGCGAGGATGGCGGGTTCCTTCCGATGGTTGACCGGACTGGAGTGGGTCCAATCCCAGGCGAAGAAAACGATGAGCACTGCCCAGAAAAGCACGATGGCGGAAGCGCGGGAAGTCATGTCCATACCCTCTCGTTCAAACGCCCAGGCGGCGGCGCAGGCGCACGCCGATCAGCGAACCGGCAAACGCCAGCGCGACCCAGATCCAGCCGTGCAGGCTGCCAGTGGAAATGCCGCTGACCATGGCCCCCACATTGCAGCCGAATGCCAGCCGCGAGCTGTAGCCCAGCAGGAAACCCGCCACCAGCACGGCCGCCCACTGGCGGCCCGTCAGCGGCTTGCCGCTGGATGGCCTGCGCGCGGCGATCCACAACGCGCCGGCCATGATGCCGATGTTGGTGATCGAGGTGACGTCCAGGAATACGCTTTGCTCGAGCGTGCGCAGATTACCCGCCTGGCCCCAGAAGGCATTGGCGGCGGGATCGAACACCCCGGCCGCCGTCGCCACCTTGGCGGCCCACAGGCCGAAGCCGTAGACGACTCCCCAGGGCTGGCCGGCCACCACCAGATTGGCCACTGCCAGCAGGGCCAGGCCGATGCCGGCCAGCAGCAGCTTGCGGTTCCACGGCGCGGGCGCGGCCACGCCGCCCTTGCGGCTCCAGACCCAGGCCGCCAGGCCGCAAGCGACCAGGCCGGCGAAGGTCGCCGCCAGTGCGCCGCCCGCGCCCCAGTCTCGAACCAGGCTGACTGGCGCCACGGCGCCCAGCGACAGCCAGCCGTGCAGATGCACCGACCCCAGGAAGCTGCCCAGCGCGAACAGCGGCAGCACTCCCATGTTCAGCGGAATACCCAGTCCGGCCTTGTACAGCGTGCCCGAGCCGCAGCCATCGGCGATTTGCATCGTGATGCCGAACACGAAGGCGCCTATCAGGAGGCTGATGCTGGGCGGCCCCAGGGCCGCGGCCAGGTCGCCGGGAAAGCTCGCCAGGAGCGGAATGGATATGCCGGCGGCCACGGCCAGCAGCACGATCTGGGCGAACACGCCGCTGGCGTCGCGGGCCTCGATCAGCCGGCGCCAGCCGGTGGTGAAACCGAAGCGCGCGCCGGCCAGGAGGCCGCCCATGCCCAGGCCGATGACGAACAGCACGGACTGCCGCACAGTCACGAACCAGGCCAGCGCCAGTACGGCAAGCACGATGGCCACCGTCAGCGGCCAGCGCGCGCGGCCCGGTGCCGACGCGCCAATGGAGGAAACGGCGGGCGAAGCCGCCGGAGGAAATGTCGCTTGCATCAGGGGGTTCCTCTACGACTTGCCGAACAGTTTCTTGAATTTGTCCGCGATCTGGCTGGCCCGCCCCGGCGCATTGTCCATGGGCAGGGCCTGGTCGGCATTGGTCCAGTCGGCCAGCGATTCCGGGTACATGCGAATGTTCGGCAACCCCGCCAGTTCCGACAGCGCGAACCAGTCCGTGGCGGCCCAGTGGCCGGTATTGCAGAACGCGATGTTGTCGCCGGCCACGTCCGGGAACTCCCGGGCCGCGATCGCGCGGGCCTCGGCGGCCGACACGATCTGGGTGCTGCCGGGCGCGAACCAGACGCTGTGCGGAACGTTCTGCGCCCCGTGGATGGTGCCGGGGACCGAGGCGGTCGGCGCCTTGACCAGCCCTTCGAAGAAATTCTTGGGACGCGCGTCGATCAACCGGGTATCGCTCTTGTCTATGCCCGCCAGCACGTCGGCCTGGGTAGCGATGATGGCCGTGTTCAGACGCGGCTCGTACTGGCTGGGCGCGGGCTGGGCCGGCGCATCGTGGCTCAGGGGCTGTTGCGTCTGCTTCCACGCCTGCATGCCGCCGTTCAGGACGGACAGACGGGTCAGGCCGAGGTACTTGAGCGTCCAGTACACGCGGGCGGCGGCGCCGAAGTCGGTCACATCCGCGCCCGAGGACACCACCACGGCATGCCGCTCCGGCGTCAGGCCGAGCTTGCGGACCTGGGCGGTCAGCTTGTCCAGCGGCGGCAGCGTGCCGGGGCTGTTGGCCGGCCCGCGCCACGAGCCGTAGGGAGCGGACAAGGCGCCCGGAATGTGTCCCTGCGCGTAATCGGCCGGCGGCCGGATATCGATGACCGTGACCGAGGGCGAGGCCAGCGTCGCTTTCAGCTCGTCGGGCGACAGGATGGGAGAAGTGGCCGCATGGGCGCCGGCTTGCGCGGCAAAAGCGATCAGCCAGGCGGAAAAGATGGCGAGGATTCTCATGATGGTTGCGCGCGGCGCGCAAAGGGTGGGCATCCTGAGAATTTTAAGGTCTGGCCACGCGGAGGCTCAGACGAAGTATCCATATTCATATAACACTAAGTTATATGATAAGCACGAGAACATAGCTCCTGGTCATGCTTCCCGTGCCCGGCCAGCGACGCCGGGTCGCGGCGCCCCGGCAGCCCTCGAGGCTGCCGGGCAGCGACTGAAGACCGTCTCAGGCCGTTACGTGAAAGCCCACGCGGCCGAGATTCTGCATCTCGAGCTCGACCCAGGTGCCCGCCACGAGGGCCTCGGCGGCGCTGGCGCCGCCGGCCATCACGATGGAACCCTCGGGCAGGATCTCGCCGGCCTGCGCCACCAGGCGCGCGGCCGCGACCAGCGAGCGCACGGGATGGCCCAGGATGGCGGCGGTGGTGCCGACCTGCTGGGCCTTGCCATTGCACGACATGATCAGGCCCAGGTTGGAGAAGTCGATGCTGGGCTTGTGCCAGGCGCCCAGCACCACACCCGACGACGAGGCGTTGTCCGCCACGACGTCTTCCAGCGAGAATTTGAAGGCCTTGTAGCGCGAATCGATGATCTCCAGCGCCGGGGCGATGGCCTCGACGGCATCCAGGGCCTCGAGCGGCGACACCATGCCCGACAGCGGCTTGCGCAGCAGGAAGGCGATCTCGGGCTCGACGCGCGGGTGCACGCGGGTCGACAGCTTGAGCTCGCCGCCCTCGTCCACGCGCATGTCATGCGTCAGGCGGCCCCAGATCATGTCGTGCACGCCCATCTGAACCATCTTGGCACGGCTGGTGAAACCCATCTTCATGCCGATGCGGCGATGGCCGCGGTCGATGCGGCGCTGGATCAGCATGCGCTGCACTTCATAGGCCTCGGCCAGCGTGAGCGGACGGCGCTCGACGAACTGTTCGGCGGCGCGCGGCGTGCTGGCGGCTTCGTCCAGCTCGCGGGCCACTTCGGGTAGGGACAACAGCGGACCGCTCATGCTTGCTCCTTGGCGCCAAATACCGCGCGCACCGAGCCCAGCCCGGCTATGCGCGCTTCCAGAATTTCCTCTCCCCGCACCGCGACCATGGGGCCCAGCGCACCGCTCAGCACCACGTCGCCGGCGCGCAGCGGATTGCCCCGCTCGGCCATCTTGCGCGCCAGCCACAGCGCGGCGTTCAACGGATGGCCCAGGCACGCTGCGCCGGCGCCGATCGACACCTGGTCGCCGTTGCGCTCCATGACCATGCCGCACAGGCGGGCGTCGAAGTCACCCAGCTTGACCGGGCGGTTGCCCAGCACGAACAGGCCCGACGAGGCATTGTCGGCAATGGTGTCGACGATGCTGATCTTCCAGTTGGCGATGCGGCTGTCGACGATCTCGATGGCCGGCACGGCATAGGCGACCGAGGAAATCAGTTCGGCCATGGTGGCCAGGGGCTGGGTCAGGTCGCGCTCCATGACGAAGGCGATCTCGGCCTCGACCTTGGGCTGGATCAGCGTCGACAGCGGCACCTCCTCGCCGTCGCACACCGACATGTCGGCGAACAGCATGCCGTAGTCGGGCTGGTCCACGCCCAGCTGCGCCTGCACCGCCTTGGAGGTCAGGCCGATCTTGCGGCCCACCAGGCGGCGGCCCTGCTGGATCCAGTGATCGGTGTTGGCCTGCTGCACCGCGTAAGCGGCGTCCAAGTCGCCGGCCGGCAATTGATCGCGAATCGGATCGATGGCGACGCGGCTTTCATGAGCATTGCGCAAGCGCTGCGCAAGCCCGGCGATCGCCTCGGCGGCAACGCCTCCTTGTCCTATCTGCCCCATGGGTAGTCCTGTTGAAAGTTGAAGAAAAAACACCTTTATGCCGTATACGTACGAATATACGGGAGAAAACGGAACTTCGGCAACGGCGGCCCGCTCATTGCGCCACCCCCGCCATGAGTTTCAGGCATTTGATGAACAACGCCCGGTACTCGGGCGGCAGCACCGCGATGATGGCGTCTTCCACGTCCTTGTCGCGCGGCAGCACGCGCTCCAGCACGTCCACGCCGGCCTGCGTGATCGTCACCGAATAGGCTCGCTTGTCGTCCGCCGAGCGCCGGCGCTTCAGATACCCCTTCTTCACCAGGCGGTTGATCATGTCGGCCAGCGAATTGCGGTCGAGCGCGATGTCTTCGGCCAGCTGGTTCTGGGTGGCGCCCGGATGCTTGCAGACGGTGATCAGCAGCGCCTTCTGGCGCGGCGTCAGGTCCTCGTCGTGGAAGGTCTGCATGAACAGGGCCTCGGCGCGAAAATGCGCGCGCCGCAGCAGGTGCGACACGACGTCCGTGAGCTCGAACGCCCGCACGGCATCCGTGCAAGGCACGGTTTCCGGTTCGGGAGACGGCGCGGCGGGCGGGCGTCGCAAGGCGGAGGATCGGGTCATGGTGGCGAGCCGGAGCGGACTTGAGATCTTAACTGATGTCGCGCGCCCGGCCAGCGGCGCCCTGGCGTTTCTTCGAACCGGCTATGGCTGGCACCGAAGTTGTTATGCCCCCGGGGATGGACCGGTCGCGCGAAATTCCACTATATTATGACGTATACGTACTATACCTCAACGGAACCCAGCACCATGTCGGTCAAATCCCTGCGCAACTTCATCGGCGGCCGCTTCGAAGACGGCATCCGCACCTTCGACAAACTCAACCCCGCCAACGGCGAACTGGTGGCGCGCGTGCACGAAGCCAGCCGCGACCAGGTGAACGCCGCGGTGGCGGCGGCCCGCCAGGCCTTGCCGGCCTGGGCGGCGCTGCCGGTCAACCAGCGCACGGACTACCTGTACGCGCTGGCCGACGGCATCGAACGCCGCTTCGACGATTTCCTGGCGGCGGAGATCGGCGACACCGGCAAGCCCGTGGGCTGGGCCAGCCAGATCGACATCCCGCGCGGCGCGGCCAACTTCCGCGCCTTCGCCGAGATCGCCCGCACGCTGGACATGGAAAGCTTCATGACCGATACGCCGGACGGCCGGCAGGCGCTGAACTACGCCTACCGCAAGCCGCTGGGCGTGGTGGGCGTCATCTCGCCGTGGAACCTGCCGCTGCTGCTGTTCACCTGGAAGGTCGCGCCCGCGCTGGCCTTCGGCAACACCGTGGTGGCCAAGCCTTCCGAGGTCACGCCTTCCACCGCCACCCTGCTGGCCGAAGTGGCGGCCGAGGTCGGCCTGCCCGCCGGCGTGTTCAACGTGGTCCACGGCTTCGGCCCGAATTCGGCCGGCGAATTCATCACTACCCACCCTGACATCGACGGCATCACCTTCACCGGCGAATCGGCCACCGGCAGCACCATCATGAAGGCGGTCGCGCCGGGCGTGAAGCCGGTATCGTTCGAACTGGGCGGCAAGAACGCCGCGCTGGTGTTCGAGGACGCCGACTTCGACGCGGCCGTCGCCGGCGTGGCCCGCTCGGTCTTCGCCAACTGCGGCCAGGTCTGCCTGTGCACCGAGCGCGTCTACGTCCAGCGGCCGATCTACGACCGCTTCGTCGCCGCCCTGAAGCTCGAAGCCGAGAAACTGGTGCTGGGCCGCCCCATGGACAGCGCCACCACCATGGGCCCGCTGGTGTCGCACGAGCACCGCGAGAAGGTGCTGTCCTACCTGCGCCTGGCGGTCGAGGAAGGCGCCACCGTGGTCACCGGCGGCGGCGTGCCGACCTTCGGCGACGAGCGCGACCAGGGCGCCTACATCCAGCCGACCATCTGGACCGGCCTGCCCGAGACCGCCCGCTGCATCAAGGAAGAGGTGTTCGGCCCGGTCTGCCACATCGCCCCCTTCGATACCGAGGAAGAAGCCATCCGGCTGGCCAACGACACCCACTACGGGCTGGCGGCGGCCGTCTGGACCACCAACCTGACCCGCGGCCATCGCGTGGCCCAGGCCATGCAGGTGGGCCTGGCGTGGGTGAACTGCTGGTTCCTGCGCGACCTGCGCACGCCCTTCGGCGGCAGCGGCCTGTCGGGCATAGGGCGTGAAGGCGGCCGCCACTCGCTGCATTTCTATACCGAGCCGACCAACGTCTGCGTGAAGCTGTAGGCGCGCGAATGGGCGATAATCGCAGGGGAATGTCCCCTGCGGCCGCCATGTCCAACTTCCGTCTGACTCCCAACGCGCTGGGGCACAAGCTCAAGCTGCACCAACTCCAGATCTTCGAGCGGGTGCTCGAGCGCCGGTCGCTGTCGCGCGCGGCCAATGAACTGAACCTGACGCAGCCCAGCGTCACCAAGGCCATCTACGAGCTGGAGAAGTTCGTGGGCGCGCCGCTGTTCGAGCGGTCCAACCGCGGCGTGGTCCCGACCGAGCTGGCGCATCTCCTGGGCCGGCGGGTCAAGACGCTGATGGCCGAGCTGCGCTACATGACGGACGAACTCAATGCCGCGCTGACGGGGGAAAGCGGGCACGTCATCGTCGGCACCCTGATCGCCGCGTCGGCCAAGCTGCTGCCCGAGGCGATCTCGATGCTGATGCAGGAGCACCCGGGGATCCGCGTCACGGTCTCCGAAGGCCCCTCGTCGCAGCTCTTCCCCGCGCTGGCCACGGGCGACCTCGACATCGTGGTGGGACGCCTGCCCGAGCGCGACATCGCGCTCGGCTATGCCTATCCGCTCACCCACCACACGCTGTACGAGGAAAAGCTGCATGCCGTCGTCGGCGCCCACCACCCGCTGGCGCGCGCGGCGCACCTGGAACTGGGCCAGTTGATGGAGCAGCCCTGGATCCTGCCTTCGGCCGAATCGCCGCTGCGCACCGCGGTGGAACAGACTTTCCACCGTACCGGGCTGGGCATTCCGCCCCGCCACATCGAATCCCTGTCGCTGCTGACCAACCTGGGCATCCTGCTGCGCGGCGAGGCCATCGCCCTCATGCCGCAGGACGCCGCCGCGCAATTCCTGGACCACGGACTGCTCAAGCGCCTGCCGCTGGCCGAATTCGGCCTGTTCGGGCGCGTGGGCTATTCGGTACGGGCGAACCGGCAACTCACTCCCGCCAGCCAGCACCTGATCGAATACCTGCATCGCATCTGCGACGCCCGGCGCGCCGGCGCCTCCTGATCCTTCCTCCGGGCGCAAGGCCCGAACGCGCCATAGCCAATGTGCATACCCCGGGCGCCAACTTCTATTTCTCGCCCGGCGCATGGGTCACATAGACTGCAATTAGCCTACGATAGGCCACGACCGCCTCCTTCCGGCGCGGGAAGCCGCCCCGCGGGCGCAGACCTACCGACCCAACGAGAGCACCATGTACAAATACGGTCTTCCGCTCAATTTCCAGAAATGGATCGACGACAACGCCCATCTGCTCAAGCCGCCGGTCGGCAACCAGCAGATCTGGCAGGACTCCGATTTCATCGTCACGGTGGTCGGCGGCCCCAACCACCGTACCGACTACCATGACGATCCGCTGGAAGAGTTCTTCTACCAGATCCGCGGCAACGCCTACCTGAAGCTCTGGGTGGAAGGCAAGGAAGAACGCGTGGACCTGAAGGAAGGCGACATCTTCCTCTTGCCTCCGCACATGCGCCACTCGCCCCAGCGTCCCGAGACCGGCAGCGCCTGTCTCGTCATCGAACGCCAGCGTCCCGAAGGCCTGGTGGACGGCTTCGAGTGGTACTGCCTGCATTGCGGACACCTGGTGCACCGCGTCGAAGTCCAGCTCAAGAGCATCGTGACCGACCTGCCGCCGCTGTTCGAGGCCTTCTACGCCAGCGAGGACAAGCGCCGCTGCCCCTCGTGCGGCACGGTGCATCCCGGCAAGCACGTTCCGGGCACCGCATGACGGCACGGTTCGACTTCGGCGGGGTCGAACTCACCCGCATCGTCGAGGCCGAGGGCCCGCTGCTGCGCCCCGCGGAAATCTTCCCGGACTCGACCCCCGAAGCCATCCAGGCCAACCTGGACTGGCTGGTCCCGCGGTTCTACGACCCGGCCTCCGACCGGCTGGTCATCTCCATCCAGTCCTTCCTGCTGAAAAGCCGCGGCCGCCTGATCCTGGTGGACACCTGCGTGGGCGACTGCAAGGCGCGGGTACGCCCCGACTTTGACCGGCAGCACTGGGGCTGGCTGGATCGCCTGCAAGCGACCGGCGTGCGCCCCGAGGACATCGACATCGTCGTCTCCACCCACCTGCACGTCGACCACGTCGGCTGGCACACGCGGCTGGTCGGCGGCGCATGGGTGCCCACCTTCCCCAACGCGCGCTATCTCTTCACCCACGAGGAATGGGCCTATTGGAAGGAGCACGAGGGCCACCCGGAGCTCGTGCGCACCGGCGACTACGTGGGCGACTCGGTCCTGCCCGTGTTCGAAGCCGGCCTGGCCGACCTGGTCGACATGGACCACCGCATCGACGAAGCCATCCGCCTCGTTCCCGCGCCCGGGCACACGCCCGGCCACGTGGCCGTCGAGATCCAGGGCGAGCACCAGCGCGTCCTGCTGACCGGCGATGCCTTCCACCACCCGCTGCAGTGCTGCTACCCCCAGTGGAGCACGCGCTTCTGCGCCGACCCCGACCATGCCCGCCGCACCCGGCAATCGCTGCTGGAAGCCTGCGCCCGCGACGGCACGCTGGTCCTGCCAGCCCACTTCCCCGCCCCCACCGCCGGCCACATCCGCCGCGCGGCACCGGAAGACGAACACGAATTTCGTTTCGAATTCCAAAAATTACTTTAAACTTAAAACGTAAGTCCAAGGAACCGCCCATGACTTTGCAGCGCCCGGTCCCGGCCCTGGTGGCCAGCCTTTGCCTCGCGTTCGGCGTCACCGCCGCCGCGCACGCCGACATCAAGATCGGCTTCCTGGCCACGATGTCCGGACCCGGCGGCACGCTGGGCCAGGACCAGTACGACGGTTTCATGCTGGGCGTGGAAGCCGCCGGCGGCAAACTGGGCGGGCAGGCAGTCAAGATCATCCAGGAAGACGACCAGCTCAAGCCCGAGGTGGGCCGCCAGGCCGCCAAGAAGCTGATCGAGCGCGACCGCGTGCAGCTCATCACCGGCCTGAGCTTCTCGAACGTGCTGATGGCGGTCTATCGCGACGTCATCAACAGCGGCACCTTCCTGCTGGTGAACAACGCCGGCCCCAGCCAGATCGCCGGTTCGATGTGCTCGCCGCTGTATTTCTCCACGTCCTGGCAAAACGACCAGCAGCACGAGGCCATGGGCAAGTACGCCCAGCAGAAAGGCTACAAGCGCGTCGCCCTGATGGCGCCGAACTACCAGGCCGGCCGCGAGGCGCTGACGGGCTTCAAGCGCTACTTCAAGGGCGAAGTCCTGAGCGAGACCTACACCCAGGTCAACCAGCCCGACTACTCGGTGGAAATCACCCAGCTGCGCACCGCCAGCCCCGACGCCGTGTTCATCTTCTATCCCGGCGGCATGGGCGTGAATTTCGTCAAGCAATACCACCAGGCCGGCCTGCTGGGCAAGGTACCGCTGCTGTCGGGTTCCACGGTGGACGGCACGACCCTGCCGGCGCTGCAGGACCTGGCGCTGGGCGTGATGTCGGGCGGGCCATGGTCGCCCGACCTGCCCAATGCGGCCAACCGCAGCTTCGTCGAGCAGTTCCGCAAGAAATACGGGCGCATCCCCTCGCACTACGCGGCCTATGGCTACGACTCCGCGCAGGCCCTGAATGCCGCGCTCAAGGCCACCGGCGGCCGCCTGGACGACAAGAAAGCCTTCGAACAGGCAATGGTCAAGGCGAATTTCCCCTCAGTGCGGGGCAACTTCAAATTTAACAATAATCACTTCCCCGTATCGAACTACTACGCATTCGAAGTGGTGCGCGACCCCGCGGGCGGCGTGACGCTGGCCACGCGGGAAACCGTGTTCCCGGACCACCAGGACCCCTACCATGGGGAATGCAAGCTGAAATAACCGTCCGGCACCGGCGTCGCGCCGCCGACCGCAGTATCCCGGGGGCCGGGCATCCGGCCTCATCCACCCCGCAGGCAAGCCAGGAGTCCGCATGAAAACCGCCAAACTGATAGCCATCGCATCGATACTGCAAGCGGCCTTCGCCGCCCCCTCCTTCGCCGCCGTCAAGATCGGCTTCGTCTCCACGCTGTCCGGTCCGGGTTCGGTGCTGGGGCAGGACCAGTACGACGGCTTCATGCTGGCCGTGGAACAGGGCCAGGGCAAGCTGGGCGGGGTCGACGTCCAGGTCCTGAAGGAAGACGACCAGATGAAGCCCGAGGTCGGCCTGCAGGTCGTGCGCCAGTTGCTCGAGCGCGAGAAGGTCCCCCTCATCACCGGCCTGATCTACTCGAACGTCATGATGGCGGTCCACCGTCCCATCACCAGCGCGGAGGTCTTCCTGGTCGGCTCGAACGCCGGCCCCACCCCGATCACGGGCAAGGGCTGCTCGCCCTACTTCTTCTCCACCTCGTGGAACAACGACCAGTTGCACGAGGCCGGCGGCGAGCTCGCCAACAAGATGGGCATCAAGAAGATCCAGTTGCTGGCCGCCAACTACCAGGCCGGCAAGGACGCCATGGAAGGGTTCAAGCGAACCTTCAAGGGCCAGGTGGTGGGCGAGACCTTCACCCAGGTCAACCAGCCCGACTACTCGGTCGAGATCTCCGCCCTGGCCTCCAGCAAGCCCGAGGCCATCTACACCTTCTATCCGGGCAGCATGGGCGTGAACTTCGTCAAGCAGTACCGGCAGGCCGGCATGTTCGACAAGGTCCGCATGCTATCGACCTCGACCATCGACGGCTCCACCCTGCCCGCCCTGCAGGACGCCGCGCTGGGCGCGGTCACGGCCGCTCCGTATTCGCCCGACCTCGACAATCCGGCCAACAAGAAATTCGCCGAGGCCTTCCGCAAGAAGTACAACCGCGAACCCTCGATGTATGCGGCGCAATCCTACGACGCCGCCAGCCTGATCGCCTCGGCCCTGGCCAAGACCAAGGGCAACGTGTCCGACAAGGCCGCGTTCCGCGCGGCGCTGCGGGAAGCCAAGTTCGATTCCGTGCGCGGCTCCTTCGCGTTCAACACCAACCAGTTCCCGATCGCGCCGTTCTACCGGGTCGACGTGGCCAAGGACGCCAACGGCAAGCCGGCGTTCGTGACCAAGGGGGTGATCTACGAGCACAGCAAGGACTCGTATGCGGGCGAATGCCAGATGAAGTGACGTGTGAATGGGGGCCTCAGGGGCCCCATTCATGAGCATGTCCGCGTGCCGGCAATGCGAATGGCCGATTGAGCTATCATGCGCGGGCAAGCTTCGACTTCCGGCACCGTGCAGACTTCCTCCATTCCTCGGGAAAACACCGCGTTATTGACATCTCTGGCCATCGGCGATTCGCTGCTGCTGATGATCGTCGCCCAGAACCTGAGGCGGCACGGGATTGCGGTCACGGTCTTCGGGCCACATATCCACCGGCTACGCGCCTGGTTTCCCGGTTTCGATATTCGCGAAGAGTTGCCTGGTGATGCAGCGGAATGCCCGGCGGAATTCCGGACCGTCATCCAATTGCACGAACCGGGCACGGATGCGCCGCAGCGGCGCATCGTGGCGCTGGAAAATCTACGCAGGCTGAAGGTACCGGCCTCCCTGGCCCAAAGGCTGGCCAACTTCAGCCGTGATTCGTTGGGCCTGGCCCAGGCTGACAAATACAACGGCCTTGTCCCGCCTCCCGGACTCGTCTACCGCAAGCATGCCTCCCGTGTCGCCATCCATCCCATGGCCAGCACTCCCGACAAGCGCTGGCTGGCGTCCCGCTTCGTCGCTCTGGCCGTTCGGCTCAAGCGCCGGGGCCTGGACCCGCAATTCATCGTAGGCCCCTCCGAGCGGCCGCAGTGGGAGCACGTCCAGGAACTGGGTATAGGCCTGCCCCGGCTTGGCGCGCTGGAGAATGTCACCGCCTGGCTGTTCGAGTCGGGATGGTTCATCGGCAACGATTCCGGCATCGGCCACCTGGCCTCGAATCTGCATGTTCCTGCGTTGTCGCTGTTCATGCGCCGGGGAAGCGCCCGGACATGGCGCCCCGACTGGGGCCCCGGTCGCATTCTGATCGGCAGCGACGGCATTCCCATGGGCAAGCTCAAAGAAAAGCTCTGGAAATACGCGCTGACGTCAGGACGAGTGGAGCGTGCCTTCAACCAGTTGCAGTCGCAGGTTTCCGCGAAACAGACCGATCTCCCCTGGGACAAGGCCCAAGAAAACACGGCCCGGCCCAGCGGAAACGCGACTCGCGCCATCATGCCCCCAGCCAGGTTCCTGCCTGCTCCGGCCGACGATACGGAATCCTGATTCAGGCCGTCTCACTGAACTGCATCTTGTAGAGCGCGGCGTACAGCCCGCCGGCCGCCAGCAGATCCGAGTGCCCGCCTTGTTCCACGATACGGCCCTTGTCCAGCACGACAATGCGATCGGCATTCTGCACAGTCGACAACCGGTGGGCGATGACCAGGGTGGTGCGGCCTTTCATGAGCCGTTCCAGCGAAGCCTGCACCTGCCGCTCGGATTCGTTGTCCAGGGCCGAGGTGGCCTCGTCCAGGATCAGGATGGGCGCATCCTTGATCAGCGCGCGGGCAATGGCCAAGCGCTGCCGCTGTCCGCCCGATAGCCTGGCGGCGTTCTCCCCTACCCTGCTATGCATGCCTTGCGGCAGGGAATCGACGAACTCCAACAGATTCGCATCGGCCAGGGCCTGCCGAATGACCTGCTCGGAGGGTTCGCTGCGGGCGCCGTAGCTGACATTCGCAGCGATGGTCTCGTCGAACAGCACCACGTCCTGGCTGACCAGCGAAATCGCGTCGCGCAAGCTGGTCAATGTCAGCTCCTCGATCGGCACCCCGTCCACCCGTATCAAGCCCGAAGATGGCAGCGCAAAGCGCGGCAGCATCGATACCAAGGTCGTCTTGCCGCTCCCTGACCGGCCGATGAATGCCACTGTCTGCCCCGGCTCCACCTTGAACGAAATATCGGCCAAGGTATCCCGGGCAGCCTCGGGAAACCTATGCGACACGTTCTCGAACTCAATGCGGCCGCGCACCGGCTGGGCCAAGGTGCGCGTACCGGCATCCGGCTCGGGCATCTCGTCCACCAGGGCGAATACACTCTCGGCCGCCACCAGCATGCGTTGCATGGGGCTGGCGACATTGGCCAGTCGCTTGAGCGGATCCAGTATCTGCAGCATGGCCGTCACGAAAGCGGCGAAACCTCCTACCGTGATCTGGTTGGCACCCGATTGCCCCAGCGCGGTCGCTACCACGATGGCCAAGGCAACCGCGGAAATGGCTTGAGTGATGGGCGCCGACGCCGCCGTGGCCACGGCATTGCGCATGGCAAAACGGCGCAACCGGCCATTGACCTGGAGGAACCGGGCCTCTTCGTGCTCGTAGCCGCTGAACAACTTGATCACCCTCTGCCCATCAATGGCTTCGCTGACAATGCGGGTCAACTCGCCATTCATGGCGATGGTCTCGCGGTTGATCCTGCGGATGCGGCGGGAGATGGCCCGCATGATGAAGGTGGACAAGGGAAAAGCCACCAGCGCGATCAGCGTGAGCTGCCAGGACAGATACAACAGCACGCAAACCAGCGACACCACGATCAGCGTCTCGCGCACCAGCACGGTGATGACTTCGGTGGCCAACTGCATCACGCCCGCTGCATCCACCACGAAGCGGTTGAGCAACAACGACGACCCCATGCGCTTGAAATAGGTATCGGGCAGGCGCAACAGGCGATCGAACATTTCCCCGCGCAGGTCCGCCAGCACATGGTTGGCCGACCACGCCAGGAGGTAGTCACTCAGGAAGTTCAATACACCGCGGACCAGGAAAATACCGACGATGGCCAGCGGGATCTTCCAGACATAGTCCGGATTCTGACCATTGAAACCGCCGTCCAGCAGCGGCTTCATCAGCATCGCCAGGACAGGCTGCGATGCCGCCACCCCTGTCAGGAACAACATGCCGAGCGCGAGCGCTTTCCAATACTTCAGGACCCGCGTATAGACGCGGCGCCACAAATCGGCTTTGACGGGATGGGAGTTCACGAGGGAGTTTTCCGGAGCCAGACCGAATGCCGCTTCGACCTTCCCGCGGCGGCAGGCCCGCTTACAATACGAAGCTTCACATTGTACGCGCAGGCGGCCATCCGCCGGACTGCCCGCCCCTGCCTCTTGATGCCACGCGCCGACTCCATCTACGTACGCCTGCCTAACTGGGTTGGCGATGCCTGCATGTGCCTGCCCGCCCTCGAGTTGCTGCGGCGGGAAGGCCACCCGCTGGTGCTTTGCGGACGCGCCTGGGCCCAGGACCTGTTCTCCGGCCTGACGGGCCATGATGGATTCATCGCGCTGGGCCGCTCGTTCGGCGAAATCAGGCAGACGCTGCGCCGCTCGCTGGCCGGTCACGGCTCGGTGCGTGGCCTGATATTCCCCAATTCACTGTCCAGCGCCGCACTGTTTCGCCTGGCCGGCATCCGATCCGCAGGCTATCGCGGCGATGGCCGGTCGCTGCTGCTGAGCTGGGCATTGCCCAAGCCGCATGGCCTGCACGAGGTGGAGGTGTTCTACCGGCTGGCCTACGAGACGCTACGGCGCTGGCACCCCGGTCCGGCCAGCCGGCCTCCGGAACCCGGCAAGCGCCTCGCGCTGCCCCTGACGGCGGCCCACCACGAACACGCCACGCAAACATTGGCGCAGGCAGGCATCACGGGCCCCTTCGTCCTGCTGGCGCCCATCGCCGCCGGGCTGCACCACGGCCGGCCCAAGGCATGGCCGGGGTTCGGCGCCTTGGCCGAGGCGCTCGGGCAACGCGGATGGACTTGCGCGATCTGTCCGCCCCCGCACGAGGTGGCCGTCTCGCGCGCGGCCGTCCCGTCCGCCACGGTACTGCCGCCGCTGTCCCTGGGTGCCTTTGCCGCCCTGACCACGCACGCCGCCGCGGTGGTATGCAACGACTCGGGTACGTCGCATGTTGCCGCCGCCGCGGGCGCCCGCCAAGTCACCCTATTCGGCGTCACTCGCCGGGAGCGCACCGGCCCATGGTCGCCCGATGCAGTCTGCCTGGGCGCCGAGGGGCAATGGCCGGCCGTGCCCGAAGTCGTCGCCGCCGTCGAACGGCTGGCCCAAGGGGACACCGCATGAGCCGCAGGACTGCCGCGAAGACACCGCGGATCCTGGTCGTCGCCCTGCGCTACCTGGGCGACGTGCTGCTGACCACCCCCCTGCCCCATGCGCTGCGCCAGCACTATCCTGGCTGCGAGGTCGACATGCTGGTGTTCAAGGGCACCGAAAGCATGTTGCAGAACAACCCGGACATCCGCCGGGTCTACACCATCCCCGAACGCCCGGCACGCGAGGAAATCCTTGCGCTCGCCCGCCAGCTCTGGCGCCGTTACGACCTCGCCGTGGTGCCGCAACCCGGCGACAAACCCCACCTGTTCGGTTTCGTGGCGGCACCTCGGCGGATTGGACTGGTCTCGACCGAACGCAGCCATTCCTGGTGGAAAAGGCTGTTGCTGCGACACGCTCTGTCGGTCGACGGGATCACCCATCGCGTTCGCGAAAACGAACGGGTAGTGCAGATGCTGGGCGTGCCGTCCGCCCGCACCGTCATCCCCCCGACGGGCCAGATAGCTCCTGAGGCGTGGGCGGAAAAACTCTCGCCGTACCTGCACGGCACCGCTCCTTTCGATCCACGCCAGCCTTTCGCGGTGATCCATCCCTCGCCACGCTGGCGCTACAAGCGATGGCATACGGCAGGTTGGGCCAGCCTCATGGGCGAATTGCGGCAGCAAGGCTTACGCCTACTGTTGAGCGGCGGTCCGGGCGAAGCGGAAAGCCGGTACCTGGACGAGATCCTGGCCGCGCTGGACGCCCCGACCCGCGCGGCCGTCATCCGCATCCAGGGCTGCCTGGGCCTGGGCGAACTGGCCGATCTCCTGCATCTGGCCCGGCTGTACGTGGGACCGGACACCGCCACGACCCATCTGGCCGCCGCCTGTGGCACTCCTACCCTGGCACTGTTCGGCCCAACCGAGCCCCGCCAATGGGGCCCCAGCCCGCCCGACGGGCTGGAGCCGCCCTGGGACCAGCGCGCATCCAGCCAAGTACGCGGCAACGTCGTCCTGCTGCAGGAACCCTTCCGCGCATGCGTGCCGTGCCAGCAGGAAGGCTGTGAGCGGCACCGCGAAAGCCACTCCGAATGCCTGGACCGCATGGCTCCGGAACGCGTATGCCAGGAAGCGGTCGCCATACTGCGCCGGCAACCCGGCGGCGGGGATGCTGTCCCTGCCCCACCAGCGGAAACCCAGCCATGAAACTCGCTATCGCCTGCCACCGTTTCGGCTACGGCGGCGGCATGGAACGCTACACCATGGACCTGGTGCGTGGGCTGCATCGGCTGGGAGTGCGTCCCCTGGTCTTCGCCCGCGAATTCGACACGGCCATTCCCGAACATGCCTACGTGGAACCGGTACGGATCAACGTCCGGGCCCTGCCCTCGAAACTGCGCGATCACTATTTTTCGGCGCGGGTCCGCGCGCTCAAGGACAGCCACGGGGTGGACGTCCTGATCGGATGCAGCCGCACCGCCGCGTCCGACATCGCCATTTGCGGCGGCACGCACCAGGGATTCCTCGCCCATGCCCAACGCTCGCCCAAATGGTCGGATCGCTGGCAGATCCGGCTCGAATCGCGCCACTACGCCCATGCCCGCAAGGTGGTCGCGCACTCCGGCTTCATGGCTCGAGAACTGGAACGGTATTACGACCTCCCCGCCGGCAAACTCCATGTCGCCTATCCGCCGGTCGACGCTACCCGATTCGTACCCGTGACACCCGAGCGCCGCCTCGAATTGCGGCGGGCGCTGGGCATCTCCGACGGGCAAGTCGCGTTCCTGTTCCCCTCCACCGGCCATGGCCGCAAGGGATACGAGCAACTCGCCTCGTTCTTCCAGGACACGGCGCTGCCGGTGTGCCTGCTCGTCGCCGGCCGGCCGGTCGACGCGCAGTCGCCCCGGATCCGCTACATCGGCTACCGGCAGGACATCGAGGACTGCTATCGCGCCGCCGATTTTACGATTCTGGCCTCGCGCTACGAACCCTTCGGCCTGGTCGGTCCGGAGTCCGTGCTATGCGGCACTCCGGCCGTGCTGCCGCGCGACACCGGCTGCGCCGAGGTGCTGTCGCGCGAGGCATGCGTCACGTTCGACCTGGATAGCCCGGCGTCGCTGGCTGACGCCATCGCCGGCTGCGTGGCACGGGTCCACGAGGGTCGCGCACGGCTATCGTCGCCGTCCGCCCACCTGTCCTATGCCACTGACGTCCTGGCCCATGCGCGCATCGTTCTCGACCTGGCCACCGCTCAGGCCGGCGGCTGAGATGGCGGACGCTGCCGTGCGACCCGCAGGAAGGGCCGCACCAGGATCTGATGCAGGAAACGCTGATACAAATAGCGCTTGAGGTAATAGCCGATGCTGCGCCGGGATTTCTCGGCAGTGTCCAGGTCGACCCGCCCGCCCTCCAGGTACGAGGTCTGCGCGAGTTCGGTCAACCCTATGCAGCTGGGCACGACGGCCCGGACCCGAACGATGCCCCGGCGCTCGAATCCCGCCCAGAAATCGGCTGCGCTCCAGACCGGCTGCAAGGCCGCCAGCATGCGCTCGGCGGCTCCACGCGTCACGATGTAACCATGGGCAAGCCACCAATGTCCGTATCGCCTTACCAGATGCCTCTGGCCGTCCAGCGACTGGCGGCCCCAGCGCGTGTACTTGTCGACATGGGACAACAGCACCACCGTCGGGCTCGCCGGGTCCAGTACGCGCTCTAACTCCCGCAGGACTCGCGGCACGTCGACGCCCGGCGCGGCATCGTCCTCCAGCACCAGAGCCCGGTCGGCGCCTTCGTCCAGCATCCGCCGATAGACGGCCAGATGGCTCAGGGCGCAACCGAGCTCGCCACGCGACAGCGGCCGGTAATCGCGTGTAGCGGTAACCTCATCGTACAGGGCGGAGACAGCCTGCGCGTCAAGTTGCGCTCCATCCACGGCCTGGCAAAGCACGTAGGACAGCCCCAAACGATCCAACTGCGTCCCGATTTTCCGTCGACGCTCGGCGGCACGCTCGAGATTGATGACGTATATCGGCATCATGAGTGAACGGCCTCCTGGCTCATCGCGCCTCTCGGGGCCGGCTCCCGGCAAACGATGAATGCCACCAGCCACGCCATGATCAGAACGTAGAAGGCATTGGTGATCGAAATACTGAACATGGCCTCGGTCAGCCCGAAAATGAAGAAACTCACAGCCGTGGTCAGTCCCATTGCCGCCGCACACGCAACACGAGGGTCCGCACGGCGCAACCTCCTGCCGAAGAAAACCGCGGGAGCCAGATAAAGCGTCAGTACCGCGATGAGACCGGGAACGCCGTAGGCGGCCATCGCATACAGAATATCGTTATGGGAATGGGCAAGCTCTGCGGCTTCTCGTGTGATCAGCCCCGCCTTGGCCTGTTCCCTGAGCGCATCTCTGAAATGCTCCCTTCCCACCCCGGTCCAGGGATGTTCTGCAAAAAGTCTCAGCGATGCGTGCCACACCTGGATGCGACCACCGCTCGAACTATCCAGCGTGTTCTTGCCGCCCGCCAGTGCCGCCACGCTTTCGGCCACCCGCTCCCGCACCATGTCGCTGGTACCCGCAATCGATACGCCGACGACCACCAGCGCGCTCAGCGCCATTACCCGCAGCTTGCGGGAACCATGACGATATGAGGCACATACGACACAGACCAGCACCGGGACGGCCAGCCAGCTACCGCGGGTCTGCCCCGAATACGCGACATACATGCCGGCCAACATCGCCAGCAGCTTCACCCCATGGATCGCATACTGCCGAGGCTCGTCCCATCCGATGGAGATGGCCGCCAGCGCCCCCATCAACAAAGCCAGGTTGGAAAAAGGGATGATGTTGTAGATTCCCACGTGGTCCGGTCGCATCTCGAGGGTGGCGAAATGAATCCACACCGCGGCATAGCAAGCCGCCGCGGCACACCCCCAGGCCATCCACTCCAGTCGTTTCGCCCCCAGCCTGGTCAGGCCCCAGGCCAGCACGAACAGCAGGACGAAGCGTGTGAACAGGTAAGGAATGTTGATCGGCTGCCCGGCCACTGCCTGCTGGATGGCCACCGCCAGCGGCCACAGCAGAAATGCCAGGCTCAGGCCACCGGCGCTGCGCCAGTAAGTGCCCCAGCGCTCCCGGTCGCGTCCGGGCATGAGCAGGCATCCAAGCCCCCAACAAGCCAGCACGGTGAACAGCGCGTTGGAAACCGACATCTTCGGCAGCAGGAACACCGGGAACAGCGCCAGCAATACCGCGAGCAGCCCCTGCAGACCCGCGAACCCCATCGCCGAACGAACAGCCCTCGACAGACCAACCACGCCGCTAGTACTCCAGCCCGACGTCGGCCGGCTGCCCCGTCAGCTTGCCCAGTTGCTGGATCAGCACGTCGGGCACCCGTACCCGCCAGTCCTCGCTCAGGCGCACCACGCACTTGGCATCGCCGCGGTTGTAGACGATCTCGACCGGCGTACCCGGGAAGCCGTTCTCGGGGTCGGCGCGATGCGGGTTGAGGACTTCACGCAGGGAGTCCGCGTGCGCGTTGCCGTTCAGGCGGATGGACAGCGCGCGGGCCTTGGCCTCGCGCGCCATCTGCAGGTCGAACAGTTCGTCGGCCACGATACGCATGCCGCCGGAGTACTCGTCGTTGCTGACCTTGCCGGAGACGATCAGCAACTGGTCTTCGCGCAGCCGGCTGCGGTGCCGCTCGTACAGCTCGTTGAACACCGAGATCTCGACCTGCGCCGTGCCATCGTCAAGCACGGCGAACACCATCTTCCCGCGCCGTGTCATCTGCGTGCGCACGGCCGACAGGATGCCCGCCATCCATTGCAGGTCGCGGCTGGGCTGCAGGTTGGACAGTGGGGTGCGCACGAACCGGCGGACTTCGGTGCGATAGGCGTCGAACAGGTGGCCGCTGAAGTAGAAACCCAGCGCGGTCTTTTCCTGGCCGAGGCGCTCGCGCTCGTCCCAGGGCTCGACATCGGCCAGCTCGCCCGCCAGGTCGGCGTGGTCGTCGCCGCCGAACAGCGACACCTGGCTGGCCGCGCGGGCGGCCTGTTCCGCGGCGTCCATCGCCGTGCCCAGGGTCGCCAGGACCGCGGCGCGGTTGGGCGACAGCGTGTCGAATGCGCCGGCCTTGATCAGGGCCTCGATGGCGCGGCGGTTCACCACGTGGCGATCGATGCGCCGGCAGAAATCGAACAGGTCGGTGAACGGCCCCTTCTCGGCCCGCGCGCGCAGGATTTCCTCGACCGCGCTCTGCCCGGTGCCCTTGACCGCCCCCAGCCCGTAGCGGATGGTGCGCGGCGGCTGCCCGCGCGCCGAATATTCGTCCAGCACCGGCTCGAAGCGGTAATTGGACAGGTTGATGTCGGGCGGCAGCACCTTGACCTTGTTGGCCACGGTATCGGCCCAGAAGATCTGTACCTTGTCGGTGTCGTCCATGTCGGACGACATGGTCGCGGCCATGAACTCGGCCGGATGGTGGGCCTTGAGCCAGGCGGTCTGGTAGGCGATGAGCGCGTACGCGGCGGTGTGCGACTTGTTGAAGCCGTATTCCGCGAACTTCTCCATCAGGTTGAACAGCGTGACCGCGATGTCCGGGTCGTAGCCCTTCTTCTCCGCGCCGGACTGGAAGATCTCGCGGTGCTTGGCCATTTCCTCGGGCTTTTTCTTGCCCATGGCCCGCCGCAGCATGTCGGCGCCGCCCAGCGTGTAGCCGCCGATGATCTGGGAGATCAGCATCACCTGTTCCTGGTAGACGATGACCCCGTACGTGCTCTTGAGGACCGGCTCCAGGTCGGGATGGAAGTATTCGGCCTTGGCGCGGCCGTGCTTGCGGTTGACGAAGTCGTCCACCATGCCCGAGCCCAGCGGGCCGGGGCGATAGAGCGCCAGCACGGCGATGATGTCTTCGAAGTTGCTGGGGCGCAGCTTCTTGAGCAGTTCCTTCATGCCGCGCGATTCCAGCTGGAACACGGCGGTGGTGTTGCCGTCGCTCAGCAGCTTGTAGGAATCGAGATCGTCCAGCGGCAGCGCCATGACGTCGAAATCGCGCATGCCCTCGTTGAACTCGCGCACGTAGCGCACGGCCCAGTCGAGAATGGTCAGGTTGCGCAGCCCCAGGAAGTCGAACTTCACCAGGCCCACGGCCTCGACGTCGTCCTTGTCGAACTGGGACACCGCGATGTGGCTTTGCCCGGGCTGGCAGTACAGCGGGCAGAAATCGGTGAGCTTGCCCGGCGCGATCAGCACGCCTCCCGCATGCATGCCGATGTTCCGGGTCAGGCCCTCGAGCGGCTTGGCCAGGTCGATCAGCGCCCGGGCCTCCTCGTCGTTGTCATAGCGTTCCTTGAACGCGGGTTCTTCCTTGAGCGCGCGTTCGAGGTCCCACGGGTCGGCCGGCGAATGCGGGATGATCTTCGAGAGCCCGTCGCAGAACAGGTAAGGCAGGTCCAGCACGCGCCCGGCGTCGCGGATCACCGCCTTGGCGCCCAGGGTACCGAAGGTGGCGATCTGGCTCACGGCGTCGCGCCCGTATTTCTGCTTGACGTATTCGATGACCTTGTCGCGGTTGTCCTGGCAGAAGTCGATATCGAAGTCGGGCATCGATACCCGTTCCGGGTTCAGGAAGCGCTCGAACAGCAAGTCGTAGCGGATCGGATCGATGTCGGTGATGCCCAGGCTGAACGCCACCAGCGAACCGGCGCCCGAACCCCGCCCCGGCCCCACGGGCACGCCGTTGTTCTTGCCCCAGTTGATGAAGTCCTGCACGATGAGGAAGTAACCAGGAAAGCCCATGTCGATGATGGTCTGGCATTCCTTGTCGAGCCGCTGGCTGTATTCCTCCCAGTGCGCCTGGCGTTCCTTCTCGTCCGGAAAGAGCTGCGCCATGCGCCGCTCCAGGCCCTCCCTGGACAGCTGCACCAGGTATTCGGCCAGCGTCACCCCTTCGGGCGTGGGGAAGTTGGGCAGCTTGGGATTGCCCAGCTCCAGCGTCAGGTTGCAGCGGGTGGCGATGGCCACGGTGTTGGCCAGCGCGGACGGCACGTCGGCAAAGCGCTCGGCCATTTCGTCGGAGGACAACAGATACTGTTCCTCCGTGTAGACGCGCTGGCGCCGGGGATTGGCCAGGATCTCGCCCTCGGCGATGCAGACGCGGGCCTCGTGCGCGCGGAAGTCGCCGCGCTCCAGGAACTGCACGGGATGCGTGGCGACCACCGGCGCTCCGCATTCGGCCGCCAGCCGCATCGCGGCCTGGACATAGGTTTCGTCGCCTTCGCGCCCGGCGCGCTGCAGCTCGATGTAGTAGCCGTCCGGGAACACCTTCATCCAGTGGCGCGCGAACGCCAGCGCCGCCTCCTGGTTGCCGGTCTCCAGCGCCTGTCCCACGTCGCCCTGGCGGCCGCCGGACAGGGCGATCAGCCCCGCTCCGTAGGTTTCCAGCCATTCGGGCCGGATCTCGCCGCGTCCGCGATGCTGGTTGGTCAGGAAAGCCTGGGTCAGCAGTTCGCACAGATTGAGGTACCCTCCCCGGTCGCGCACCAGCAGCAGCATCCGGTAGGGTTTGTCGCGGTCGGCGTCGTTGGAAACCCAGACGTCGCAGCCGGCAATGGCCTTGATGCCCTTGCCCCGCGCCGCCTTGTAGAACTTGATCAGGCCGAACAGGTTGGACAAGTCGGTCAGGGCGACCGCCGGCTGCTCCAGGGCGGCCACGCGCTTGACCAGGTCGGGAATGCGGACGATGCCGTCCGACACCGAGAACTCGGAGTGGACGCGCAGGTGGACGAAGGGAGGAGTAGGCGACTGTAACATGCCGGCATTTTAGCCTCCTGCGGGCCGACGGAAAGACCTATCGGCCATCCGGACGAATCCCCTCTCCGGGCCGGCCGTCAGCGCGCCGGGGAAGACCTCCGCAGGGACTGCATCAGCTTGTCCAGCAGGCCATCCAGCATGTCCAGCTCCTCCTGGCTGAAATCGCCGAACATGACCTCCTGCTCGTGGGCCGCGCCGATCCGGTCGGCGCGCTCGCGCACCTTGCGCCCCTTGGCCGTCAGCGTCAGCTCGAACGCGCGGGCGTCGCGCGGACTGATGGCCCGTTCGACCAGCCCCAGTTCGATCAGCCGGGCCACGACCTTGGAAAGCACGGTTTTCTCGATGAAGGTGGCCGCCTGCAACGCCGACACGCTGATGCCGGGCGCGTCGCCGATCTGCCTCAGGACGCGCAGGTCGCGCACGACCAGCCCCAGGTCCTTGCGATAGAGCTCGTTGACCTGCCGCACCGCCTCGCTCTTGATGAGGTCGAGCTTATACGTGAAATAGGTCTCTAGCTTCTTGGTCACGGCGGTCTCGGGCCTTGGAGAAGGATCGGCGCATTGTATGCCTCTCGCCCCGGGCGGGGTAAATACTGAGTGCAAAATTCAATAGTTGAAATAGCATCCTATTTTTTGGCAGCAACCGATACAGGATCGCAATGAATATCGAGGTGCCCGACACCCACGCCCACGACATGACCACGTGGCGACGCATGCTTCACCGCAACCCGGAACTCGGCTTCGAGGAACACGAAACGGCCGCCTTCGTCGCCGCCCGGCTGCGCGAGTGGGGCATCGACACCCACACCGGCATCGGCGGCACCGGCGTGGTCGGCGTCATCCATGGCTCGCTGGGCCCCGGGCGCAACGTCGGCCTGCGCGCCGACATGGATGCGCTGCCCATGCAGGAGCAGACAGGCCTGCCCTACCAGTCGGTCAAGCCCAACCTGTTCCATGGCTGCGGCCACGATGGGCATACGGCCATCCTGCTCGGCGTCGCGCGGCACTTCGCCGCCCGGCGCGACTTCCGCGGCACGCTGCACCTGATCTTCCAGCCGGCCGAGGAAACCTTGCGAGGCGGCTCCTCGATGATCCAGGACGGGCTCTTCGAGCGCTTTCCGTGCGACGAGGTCTACGGCCTGCACAACCATCCCCCGCTCGAACCCGGCCGCGTGGGCGTGCGCAACGGCGCCATCCTGTCGGCGTGCGACCTGTTCCGCATCCGCATACATGGCGTCGGCGGCCACGCGGCCAGCCCGCACCGCACCGTGGATCCCGTGGTGGTGGGCAGCGCGCTGGTGCAGTCCCTGCAAACCATCGTGAGCCGGTCGGTGGATCCGCTCCAGACCGCGGTGGTCAGCGTTTGCCAGTTCCACGCCGGGACCGCCATCAACGTCATCGCCGGCGAGGCCGTGCTCGAAGGCACGGTGCGCACGCTGGACCACGGCGTCCAGGCCGAGATCCTCAAGCGCCTGAAAGAGATCTGCGCCGGCGCCGAACAAACCCACCGCTGCCGCATCGAGTTCGAGCACCTGCAGACCTCGCCCGCGACCATCAACAGCCCGGAACAGGCCCAGGTCGTGCGGGACGCGGCGCTGGCCGTGGTGGGCCTGGCCGGACTGGAGCCCGACATCGCGCCGCTCATGGCGTCGGAAGACTTCGCCTACATGCTGCAGGAAAAACCCGGGTGCTACTTCTTCCTCGGCAATGGCGGCCACATGTGCCATCACCCCAAGTTCGACTTCAACGACGACGTGCTGCCCGTCGGCATGTCGGTCATGGTCGAGATCGCCCGCCGACGCCTGCAGGCCTGACCCCTTACCCGCCAATCGCCAGGACCCGCCATGTTCAATACCCGCCGTCTCGCCGCCCCGCTGCTGGGGCTCGCCATGCTGGCCGCCGCGCCGGCCCAGGCCCAGACCTATCCGGCCAGGCCCATCCACCTGATCGTCAACGGCGCGCCGGGCAGCCTGCCCGACCTCTTCGCCCGCCCCATCGCCGAGAAAATGCGGCAATCCCTGGGCCAGGCCGTGGTGGTCGAGAACAAGCCCGGCGCCGGCGGCCTGGTGGCAATGACGCAATTGAAGAACGCCCCGGCCGACGGCTACACGCTGGCCATCGTCACCAATGCCCACGCGGTCTGGAACCAGTACCTGTTCAAGAACCTGCCCTACGATCCCAGCAAGGACCTGCAGGCCGTCAGCCCGGTCGCGACGATCCCGATGGTGATGGCCGCCAGCCCGGCGCTCCAGGCCAACTCGCTGAAAGCCCTGGTGGCGCTGGCCAAGGAAAAGCCCGGCACGCTGAACTATGCGTCGTCGAGCAACGGCTCGCCCCCGCACGTGCTGTTCGAGATGTTCAAGCTGCAAACCGGCGCCGACATCGTCCACGTGCCGTTCAAGTCAGGCCCCGACGCGCTGAACTCCACCATCGCCGACCGTACCCAGCTCTACCTCGCGGGCTCGGCGCTGATCGAGGCGCAGATCAAGGACGGCCGCCTGAAAGGCCTGGCCGTCAACACGCGCGAGCGCCTGGCCAACCTGCCCAACGTGCCCACCTTCGCCGAGCAGAACCTGCCCGGCTACGAAGACTCCGTCTGGCTCGGCATCGTCACCCGCACCGGCACGCCGGCCGCCGTGGTGAACAAGCTCAACGCCGAAATCGCCAAGGCCGTGCAGGCCGAAGACATGAAAAAGCTCTACGCTTCGCACGGCTCGGAGGTCTACCTGTCCAGCGCCGAACGATTCGCCGCCCGGATCCAGGCCGACCACGAACTGTGGGGACCGGTGATCCGGAAGGCGAATATTTCGCTGGATTGATTGCTCGGCGCGCACCCGCGCCCGCGCTACAGCGGCAGGTGGGTGAAAGCATCGAGCACCCGGGTGTCCAGAACCGCGCGGTGCGTCCGGTAGCGCCAGGCGCCGTCGGCAGCGCGCGCCAGCATGTCTTCGTAGCGCCCGACGACATACAGGCTGGTCTCGCCTTCCGGCGTGGTCCGGTAAACCGCGAACGGCGACTCGACCCGGGCGCGTCCGTCCTCGATCTCCACGACGCCTGCGCCTACGACGCGCCGGCGCCGGGCCGGATCCCTGACGTGCTGCGGCACTTCGGCCAGAATCTTGCCCAAGCCCGCCGCGTCCGAACGCCACCACGACTGCGGAAGACGCAGCTCCGGCGAATAAGACGCTATTTCATAAACGCCGTCGGCTTCGAACAGCGCGAGCCAACCATCCAGGTCTTCCTGGTCCAGCAGACGCGCCGTACGCTGGACCAGGGCCTGCGCCTCCAGT
This sequence comes from Pigmentiphaga sp. NML080357, assembly GCF_002188465.1. Classification (GTDB taxonomy): domain Bacteria; phylum Pseudomonadota; class Gammaproteobacteria; order Burkholderiales; family Burkholderiaceae_B; genus Pigmentiphaga. The sequence goes on from NZ_NINW01000046.1 coordinate 41,893, forward strand.
TTGTCCGTCATCGTTGTCGGCCATTCCATCATGCGGCCCCTTGCAGTTGCTCGAACGGCGCGGCCGCCCTGCGGCCCATGCGCCGCCCCCATTCGACGTAATAGGCGCGCAGGTTGGCATCGTCGGTAGGATTCAAGTCCTCTTCGCGGGCCAGGATGCTATAGCGCACGGAGTCCGTCCGCATCGTGCGGTATTGGGACTCGACTGCCAACAGATCCTCCGGCAGATTGCGTCCCGCGGGCCCCCAGAACATATTGTGGTGCTTCAGGCGCAGGGAACGCATTTCATCGCTGTCGCCCTTCACGCCCAAGCCCCGCCATTCCACCAAGGTGCGGCCGGCATCGAGCGGGATCATCCGATCCAGGCGGACGACGTTCGAGCGGATATTGATCATGAGATCGGGAAACAGGTTCAACACCCGCATTTCCTGGTCGCGCAAACCTGGCAAGGTGCCGTCCCGGGTCACATCCTGGTAGCCGCCGCGCTCGTAAGCCACGGTGGCTTCGCCGTCTGACCAGTATCCGCTATGGGCGTTCGGGAACAGGCGCAGCTTCATGGGGCTAGTCTTGCCCAGCACCCAAGGCTGGGTGGCCCGATTGATGGCGTGCAGCATGCTGTGATAGCGCTCGCTATTGTTGTCCTGCCACAGCTTCCAGTTCGTATGGATGACCGCCTTGTGAAAATGGAACACTTCCATCGGCGCGCTGCCCAGCGGCTCGAGAATGGGCCGGATGCTTTCTCCGAGAAAGGCTTCGAGCGGCTCGCATTCGGGATCGAGGCACATGAACACCAAGCCCGCCACGCTTTCCGTACGCACGGGGACCAGACCCAACTCGGATTTATCCAGGCCGGCGCGCTCGTAGCCTTCGGCCTTGGCGACGGCGCGCAGCCTGCCTTCCAGGCTGTAGGTCCAGTGATGGTAGAAACAGGTGAAGGAACGGGCATTGCCCGATTCGGTCCGCACCACTTCCGCCGCGCGATGGCGGCAAACGTTATAGAAACCCCGAATCTTCCCGTCCGTGCCGCGCACGACCAGCACAGGCTTGCCCGCCAGGCTGGTACGGCGAAAATCGCCCGGCTGGGCGACCTCGCTTTCGTGACAGACGAATTGCCACACTTTCGAAAAAATGCGTTCCTGCTCTTCTTGAAAAATCGTCTCGTCAGTAAAGATCCGGTTGTCCAGATAATGGGTATCCGGCAGCGCCGGAGGGTGATGTCCTTGATGCATTCGATGCTCCAGAAATTGCCATGCCTAACCGTTACTCGATGCTGACGCCGGCACGGTCGGCAACTTTTTCCCACGTCGCAGTTTCACGTTCGATGAAACGTCCGAACGCTTCGGGCGTGCTGGCGACGATGTCGAAATCGTCGCCCTCGATGGCTTTGCGGATGTCCGGCATGCCCAGAATCCGGGCGATCTCGCGCTGGTACTTGTCGACGATGGTCGCCGGCGTGCCCTGAGGCGCCGAAAAACCGATCCAGATGGTGGCGTCGAAATCGGGAAAACCCGCCTCCGCCATCGACGGCACGTCGGGCAGCGACTTCAGGCGCTTGCTCCCCGTCACCGCCAAGGCTTTCAGGCGTCCCGTCTTGACGAACTGGATCACGTTGGCCACGGCGAAAAAACCCGCATCAGTGCGCTTACCGAGCAGGTCGCTGATGGCCGGCGCCGCCCCTTTGTAGGGAATGTGCTTGATATCCACGCCGGCCCGGGTCTTGAAAAACTCCATGGTGAGATGCGAGGCGCTGCCTGGGGAAATCGAGGCATAGTTCAAGGCGCCCTGCTCGCGCTTGGCCAGCGCGATGAAATCGGCCAGATCGTCCGCCGGCACGTCCGGGTTCACCACCAGGACCTGCTCGGAAGACACGGCGCGCGTGATCGGCTCGAAATCCGCGAAGCGGTACTTCAGGTCTTTCCGGAGAAAGGCATTGATGACCAGTGGGTTGTAGCTGACCAGCACCGTATAGCCGTCGGGAGGAGACTGCGCCACCATCGCGGCGGCGATGCTGCCCGAAGCCCCGGCCTTCGTATCCACGACCACCGGCTGCCCCCAGGCTTCCGACAGCTTGGGCGCGACGTAGCGGGCGATGAGGTCCACCGTTCCACCGGCCGTGGGCACGACCATGCGGATGGGCTTGGACGGAAATGCGGTATCCGCGGCAACGGCGGCAATGGGAAGCGCTGCCAGCAGGCCGGCGAGCGCTCCCCATCGACAGGCCCTGCGGCGGGAATGCGATAGGCAATCCATGTTCTCTCTCCTTTGGGTCAATGCCGGCAATCGCGTTGCCGGTTCCTGGTTTTCTTCCTTACATATGTATGCATACTTATATATGTACACTTACTTTAATGGATTGCGGTTAAGATTGTCAACGACCATGACGAATACAGGCTCAAAAAAACGGGAGGCCGGCTCGCCCAGGGCAAGTGGGATGGACGAGCTGTACATGCGGCCAGGCGTGCTGTTCCGGCGCGCCCACCAGATCGCCGTGGGCGTCTTCATGCACGAGGCCGCGGCGCTCAAGCTCACCCCGCCTCAGCATTCGATCCTGTTCACCATCGACCGCTGCCCGGCCCTGAACCAATCGGAAGTAGCCCGGGCGCTGGGGTTCGATCGCGCCACGACCGGGCAGATCATCGCCGGCCTGGAAGCCCGAGGCCTGATCAAACGCAGCCCATCCGCCACCAGCAGGCGCAAGAACGCCCTCTACATCACGACGGACGGCGTGCGCCTGCTGAGCGAAGCGGAGGAACCGAGCCGACGCAGTTCCAAACGCCTGCTCTCGCCCCTGAGCACCAGCGAACAACGCCAGCTCATGGGCCTGGTCGCCAAGCTGACCACGGCGCTCAACGACGAATCGAGAACCCCGCTGACACCCATCGCCCCGGGCGAAAACTAGCTTATTGCAATGCCGAATCCGGCACCGGCACGGTGTAGTTCAGCGCCAGGCGGCCGCCGTCTACATACACGGTCTGGCCGGTGACGTAGCTGGCGTCGTCGCTGGCGAGGAAAACGGCGGCGCCGGCGACTTCTTCCGGACGGCCCAGCCGCGTCATGGGAATGCGCGACAGCACGGTGCGCAGGGCATCCTTGTTGTCGGTGATGGTGGCCATGATGTCGGTATCGATGCTGCCCGGGCCGAGCGCGTTGACGCGCACGCCGTGCGGCGCCATCGCCAGGGCCATCGACTTGGTCATCTGCCGCACCGCGCCCTTGCTGGCGCCGTAGGCGAGCTGGTTCGACATGGCGACTTCCGCGGTCATCGACGACAGGGTGATGATGCTGCCCCCGCGAGCACCGCGCACCATGGCCTTGGCGGCGGCCTGCGCCACCAGGAAGGTGCCGCGCACGTTGACGTTCATCACGAAATCGAGGTCTTCGGGCGTCAGGTCGAGGAACTCGGCGGCGCGGATCACGCCGGCATTGCAGACGCAGATGTCGAGGCCGCCGAACTCGCGTTCGCACAAGGCCACCATCTCGGCCACCTGGGCAGGATCGGTCACGTCGCCCACCATGGCGCGGGCAGGCCAGGCCATCTGCACCAGGGCTTCGGTCTTGACCTTCTCGGCGCGATCGACCAGCACGACCTTGGCGCCTTCCTGGCTGTAGCGCCTGGCGATCGCCAGCCCGATGCCACCGGCGGCGCCCGTTACCAAGGCGACTTTATCTTTCAGTCTCATTCAAACACCTACGTATTGCGCGATCAATTCGGGGCGGTCGGCCAACTCCGGCGACGACCCCTTCCACACCGTCACCCCCTTGTCGAGGATGAAGTTGCGGTCGGACAGGCGCAGCAAGGCCTTGGTGTTCTTGTCGACCACGATCATGGTCAGCCCTTCCTGCTTCAGCTGCGCCAGCACGCTCCAGATTTCGGCGCGCACGATGGGCGCCAGGCCCTCGGTGGCTTCGTCCAGCACCAGCAGGCGCGGGTTGGTCATCAGCGCGCGGCCGATGGCCAGCATCTGCTGCTCGCCGCCCGACAACTGCGTGCCCAGGTTGGCACGGCGCTCTTTCAGGCGCGGGAACAGGCCGTAGATCCTTTCCAGCGTCCAGTCGGAATGGCCGGTGCGCTTGGCCGTGGCCAGCAGGTTTTCCTCCACCGTCAGGGTGGGAAAGACCTGGCGGCCTTCGGGCACCAGCGACAGGCCCAGGCGGCCGATGCGATACGGAGCCCGGCCGTTCAGCACCTGGCCGTCGAAGCTGATGGTGCCGGCGGCCGGCTTCAGCAGGCCGAACAGGCAGTTGATGACGGTGGTGCGGCCCATGCCGTTGCGGCCGATCAGGCCAACCACCTCGCCGCGCTTGACTTCGAGATCGATGTCGAACAGCGCCTGGCAGGAACCGTACTTGGCCGCCAGGCCTTGGATGGAAAGCATTCGTCTTCCCCTCTGGATATGGTTGTGGCCGGCCCTAAGCGTCCGCGTCGTCGCCCAGATAGGCGCGGCGGACCTCCGGATGGTTGCGGATTTCCTCGATCGAGCCGGTGGCGACGATCTTGCCGTAGACCAGCACGCTGATTCGGTCGGCCAGCGAGAACACGGCGTTCATGTCGTGTTCGATCAGCAGGATGGTGTAGCGGCCCTTGAGCGAACGCAGCAGCTCGATCGCCGCCGCGCCCTCGGCCGCGCTCATGCCGGCCATGGGCTCGTCGAGCAGCAGGATGCGCGGGTCGGCGGCGAGCGCCATCGCCACTTCCAGTTGGCGGCGCTGGCCGTAGGCCAGGTTGGAAACCACCGTGTCGGCCACGTCGGCGAGATGGCATTGCTCGATGATCTCGCGCGCCTTGGCCATCACGTCGCCATACGCCGTCATGGGCTTCCATACGGCCCAGCGCACGCCCTGCTTGCGCAGCGCCGCCAGGCAGACGTTCTCGACCACGGTGAAGGCGTCGAAGATCGAGGTGATCTGGTAGGAACGCAGCAGCCCCATGCCGACGCGCTGCTGCACCGGCGTGCCGCTGACTTCCTCGCCGCCGATGCGGATGCTGCCTTCGTCGGAACGCAGCTCGCCGGTCAGAAGGTTGATCAGCGTGGTCTTGCCGGCGCCGTTGGGGCCGATGATGGCATGCAGTTCGCCCGGTTCGATGTCGAGGCTCACGCCGTCGGTGGCGCGCAGGCCGCCGAAGCGCTTGACCAGGTCGCGGGTGCTCAGTCCGATGGCTTGGCTCATCGCGTTTCTCCCGCGGGAACGGCGGCCGGCTCGGCCGCGGTTTCGGGCGCGGACGGCTGCGGCGCCGCGACCCCGCGCAGGCGTTCCAGCCAACTGAAATTGCTCTTGGCCAGCAGCGCGATGACGACGATGACCGGCCCCATGATCAGCATCCAGTGCTGGGTCAGCCCCTTGAAGAATTCTTCCATGACCAGGAAGGCGATCGCGCCGACCACCGGCCCGGCGATGGTGCCCAGGCCGCCGATCACCAGCATCACGATCAGTTCGCCCGACACCGGCCACGACATGTAGCTGGGCGACGCGAAGGCCGTGAGATTGGCCAGCAGCACGCCGGCGATGCCGGTCAGCACGCCCGACATCACATAGGCCGCCAGTTGCACGCGGAACACCGAGTAGCCGAAGGCGTTCACGCGCCGCGGGTTGATGTGCGTGGCCTGCAGCACCATGCCGAACGGCGACTTCTTCAGCCGCGCCAGGAACACGCACGAGGCCAGCAGGACCGCCCATGCCGCCCAGTAGACCTCGGTGCTGCCTGTGAGCTCGAACAGGCCGAAGTTGCTGGCCTCGTTGATGTTGAGGCCGTCGTCGCCGCCGAAGGTCGTCATGCTGACCATCAGGAAATAGAACATCTGCGCGAAAGCCAGCGTGATCATGATGAAGCCGATGCCCGAGGTGCGCAGGCAGACCGCGCCCACGACCAGCGCCACCAGGGCGCAGACGGCCACCGCCGCCAGCAGTTGCAGCCAGCCGTCGCTGATGCCGTAGTAGCTCAGGATGCCCACGGCATAGCAGCCCAGGCCGATGAACATGGCGTGGCCGAAGCTGACCAGGCCGGCAAAGCCGAGGACGATGTTCAGCGCGCAGGCGGCCAGCGCGTAGACCAGGACGCGGGCGAAGAAGGTGACGTAGAAAGGCTCGCCCACCGCCTCGGCGACGAAAGGCACGCAAGCCAGGACGAGGAACAGGATCGGCACGACCCATGCTCCGAGTTTGACGCGATTCATAGAAAACCCTTGCAGTAGGTCAGCGCTTGGCCGGCGCCAGGATGCCATCGGGCTTGAAAGCCAGCACCAGGGCCATCAGCACGTAGATCAGCATGGAGGCCAGTGCCGGGCCGACGGCATTGGCGGAGGCAGGCCCCATGAAGGCGCCCAGCAGTTGCGGGATGTAGGCGCGGCCCAGGGTATCGATGACGGCGATCACCACGGCCGCGACCAGCGCGCCGCGGATCGAGCCGATGCCGCCCACCACGATCACCACCAGCGCCAGGATCAGCACCGGCTCGCCCATGCCCGACTGCACCGACAGGATCGGCCCCGCCAACGCGCCGGCCAGCCCCGCGAGGCCGGCCCCCAGCATGAACAGCAGCTTCTTCAGCAGGTCGATGTTGACGCCCAGGACGCTGACCATGGACGAATTGCTGGCGCCCGCGCGGATCAGCATGCCGAAGCGGGTTTTCTGGATCAGGAACCATGCGCCCAGCGCGACCAGCACGCCCACGGCGATGATGAGGATGCGGTAGACCGGGTACGGCGAACCGAAGATCGTCACCGCGCCTTCCAGGCTGGGCGGAATGGCGGCGTAGTACGGCCGGTTGCCGAACATGACGATGGCCAGTTCGTTGAAGAACATCATCAGGCCGAAGGTGGCCAGCACCTGGTAGAGGTGGTCGTGCCGGTACAGGGGCTTGGCCACCAGGTGTTCCAGCAGCAGGCCGACCAGGCCGGCCGAGACGATGGCCGCGACGATTGCGAACGCGAACGAGCCGCTGGCGTTGTAGCTGGCCGCGCCGATGAAGGCGCCCACCATGTACAGCGAGCCGTGCGCCAGGTTGATGAAATTCATGATGCCGAAGATCAGGGTCAACCCCGACGACAGCAGGAACAACAGCACGCCCAACTGCAAGCCGTTGAGCAACTGCGAAAGAAACAGAGAACTATTCATGAGCCTTCCGTAACAAACATCACCAGCCCCCAGACGGGGCCTGGCGGAGTCGGGCTCCGCCCGCCCGCCAGGCCGCCCCCTGGGGGGCGCGCGCAGCGCGTAGGGGGGCCCTACATTTTGCACTCGGCGACGTAGGCGTCCTGATGGTCGGTCAGGACCTGGGCCAATTGCTTATACGTGATTTTCCCGCCTTCCTGCACGACCTGGTATGCGTAGAAGTGCTGAATCGGCATATTGTTGCTGTTGAAGGCGAACTTGCCGCGCACGGTCGGGAATTCCGCGCCCGCTTTCTTGACGGCCGCGGCGAAAGCCTTGTTGTCGTTCACCTTGCCGCCCAGGCTGGCGACGGCCGCGTTGAGCAGGTTGGCGGCATCGTAGCCGTTGACCGAGAACTCCGTCGGGGTGCGCTTGTACTTGGCCTCGTAGGCCTCGACGAATTTCTTGTTGGCCGGGTTGTCGAGGGTGGGTGCCCACGGCGTGCCGTAGATGGCGCCCACGGCCTGTTCTTTCAGCGCCGCGACCGAGTTGGCATCGATCAGGCTTTCCGAGAAGAACGGCAGCTTGCCCATCAGGCCGGCCTGGTTCAACTGGCGCGTGAAGTTGATGCCGATGCCGCCGGTGTAGAACACGAACAGCGCGTCGGGCTTGGCGTTCTGCGCGGCCGCGATCTCGGCCGCGTAGTCGAGCTGGCCCAGCGGCGTATAGACTTCGTTGGCGACCTTGCCGCCATAGAAGCGCTTGAAGCCGTTGAGCTTGTCCTTGCCGGCCTGGTAGTTCGAGGTCATCAGGTAGACGTTCTTGTAGCCCTGGTCCTTGACGTACTTGCCCATGGCTTCCGACATGCCGTCGTTCTGCCATCCCAGCACGAACAGGTTGGGCAGGCATGCCTTGCCGGCGATCGGCGCGGGACCGGCATTGGTGGACAGCGCCACCACGCCCGCGTCCTTCAGGCGGCGGGTCTCGGCCATCAGCACGTTGGAAAAGCCCAGGCCGACAATGGCGTTGACCTTGTCGCGCTCGATGAACTTCTGCACGATCTGCGCGCCCACGTCGGGCTTGAGCTGGTCGTCCTCGCGCAGCACGGTGACGGGCTGGCCGCCGAACTTGCCGCCCAGTTGCTCCAGCGCCAGCATGAAGCCGTCGTACTGGTCCTGGCCCAGCGCGGCCATCGGCCCCGACAGCACGCCCGAAAAGCCGATCCTGACTTCGGCCTGCGCCGCGCCGGCGGCCAGAGTGGCCGCCAGAGCCAGGGCCAGCGTCGTTTTCTTCATCATCATTATTGGTGTCTCCTGCTACTGGAAAAGTACGGAACGCGCTAGCGCCCGAGCGCCTTGGCGGTTTTCCCGCCAATGCCGAAATTCGTCTTGGGCACTTCGACGAGAACCACCCGCACCGATTCGCGCGGCGCGCCGATGGCGCGGTGGGTGGCCTCGGTCAGTTCCTCGATCAGAGCCGCCCGCTGTTCGTCGGTCCGGCCCTCCATCATCTGCACGGAAATGATAGGCATGCATGCTCTCCTTGGAGCGTCTTGAAGCGTGGACTCAGAGCTTCACGCAAACGTTGCGCAGCTCGGTGTAGAACTCCAGCGAATGTACCCCGCCCTCGCGCCCGATGCCGGATTGCTTGGCACCGCCGAACGAAGTGCGCAGGTCGCGCAGGAACCAGGAATTGACCCAGCAGATGCCCACGTTCAGGGCCTTGCCCAGGCGGTGCGCGGTGCCGACGTTCTGCGTCCAGACCGTGGCGGCCAGGCCGTAGGGTGTGGCATTGGCCAGGTTGATGACCTCTTCCTCGGTGTCGAAGGGCTGGATGTGGCAGCAGGGGCCGAAGATTTCCTCGCGCACGACGGCGGCGGTTTCGGGCAGGCCGGTCCAGATGGTCGGCTGCACCCAGGCGCCCTCGGCCATCTTGCCGGGCATGTCGGGCACGCCGCCGCCGGTCACGATGGTGGCGCCCTCCTCGCGCGCCTTGGCGTAGTAGCCCAGCACCTTCTCGCGGTGGACCTGCGAGACCAGCGGACCGAAATTGGTGGCGTGATCGTTCGGGTCGCCCAGCTTGAACGACTCGGCCTTGGCCTTCAGCGCGGCCACGAACTTCTCGAAGATCGGGCGCTGCACGTAGACGCGCTCCGTGCCCAGGCAGACCTGGCCGCTGTTCTCGAAGGCGGCACGGGCGATGCCGGCCACGGCCTTGTCGAAGTCGGCGTCGGCGAACACGATGCCGGGGTTCTTGCCCCCCAGTTCGAAGGAAACCGGGCGCACGCCGTTGGCGGCGGCCTTCATGATGACCTCGCCGGTACGGGTTTCACCGGTGAAAGTGATGCCATCGACGTCGGGATGCGAGGTCAGGAATTCGCCAGCGGAATCCGGGCCGAAGCCATGCACGACGTTGTAGACGCCCGGCGGCACGCCGACCTCATTCATCACTTCGCCCAGCAGCGTGGCCGTGGCGGGGGTTTCTTCCGAGGGCTTGACCACCACGGTGTTGCCGCAGGCCAGTGCCGGCCCCACCTTCCAGGTCATCAGCAGCAGCGGCAGGTTCCACGGGCAGACCACGCCGATCACGCCGCGCGGCACGCGCACCGAGTAGTTGAGCGCGAAGCCATTGTCGGGCGTTTCCATCTCGAAGGTTTCGCCAGGCACGTTGCGGATCAGGTCGGCGAACACCTTGAAGTTGGCGGCGCCGCGGGGAATGTCCACGTGGCTGGCCAGCACGTGGGGCTTGCCGGTGTCGGCCATCTCGGCCGCCAGGAAATCGTCGAAGCGGCGGTTGATGCCATCGGCGATGGCATGCAGCATCTCGACGCGCTGCTGCACCTTCATCGTGGCCCAGGGGCCGGACAAGGCGGCGCGCGCGGCCTTCACGGCGGCATCCACCTCGGCGCGGCCGGCCTCGTAGACCGGCCCGATCAGGCTGTTGTCGACCGGATTGCGGTTCTCGAAGGTCTTGCCGGTGGCGACCCACTGGCCGTTGATGAAGTTCTTGAACTCGTTCATGAATGCCTCTCCGTTCAATGCGGGGGATGATTTAGATGACTTCGTTGAATTCGGGATCGCCGTCGCACAGGTATTCCCACATGCGTTCGTAGATGCGGCCGGCCCAGGTGGCGCGGCGCTCGCACTCCTCCGGCGACAGCACCGGGCCGCCGGCCAGGCCGGCGGCGCGCAGTTGCAGCTCGATGCGCGCCGCGTCTTCCAGGTACCAGGTCAGCGTCACGGCCTGCTCGAGACCGGCCGCGGCCACCACCGCGCCATTGCCGCGCATCACCACCGCGGGCGCCTGGCCCATCGCGGCGGCGACACCGGCCGCCTGTTCCTCGGTGCGCACCAGTTGCGGGTCGTCCCACAAAGGCACGCCGGGCGAGAAATACGAGCCCATGCCGTGGCGCGGCGCGGGCGTGACGCCGGCGCTGGAAAGCGTCATCACGTCGCGCGGCATGCTACGGATCACGGCGCCGACGTCTTCCCGCAGGCGGTAAATATGCTGATGGATGCGGACTTCGCCGAGAACGCCTTCGGGCAGCTCTCCGTGGACGGGAACCACCGTCCCTGCCTCGTGCGGCGCAATCATGCCCATGGGCTTGGCAGCGCAGACGAGGAAATGATCTTTGTCCAGGCGCAGGCTGCAGTGGCCGTACGCGTGGGCCAGGTTGGCACGCGCCAGGGCGCGGGCCGCCGCCCGCACCAAGCTTTGCTGGCGCGGGGTCGGCACGATGGAGGGCGCGCTCAAGACTTGAACTCCGGAATGTCGGGTTTGGAGCCCCACATGCAGAACCCCGTGGGATCGGCCGGGAAATTGCGCGGACGATAGTTCTTCTCGTCTTCCTCAGTGATGAGGCGCACGCCCGTCGAATACTCGTAGATCATGCCATCCGGGCCTTCGAAGTACAGGAAGATGGCGCTCGACGTCGGATGACGGCCCGGTCCGAAGCGGATGGGAATGCCCTTTTCCTGCAGCACGTAGAAGGCACGCATGATGTCGTCGATGCTTTCTACTTGGTGATTGATGTGCTGCACGCCCGGATAGGCGGAAGGGAAGAGCGCGATCTTGTGGTGTACCTCGTCGATGCGCAGCAGCGGCGCTTCGTCGATGCGCAGCAGCGGCGCTTCGCCGATGCGGTCGCTGACCTTGGCGCTCAGCAGGCGCGTCCAGAAAACTTCGTCGCGCCGCGCGTCCAGCGTGCGCAGCCCGATATGGCTGAACCCCGTGATGCCCGCATCCCGCGAAGGGAAGTAGCGGCGGCCGCTATGCAGGGGCGCATATACGAGGTCGACGCTGTTCCCCGAGGGGTCCTTGAAGTTGATGAACTCGCGGACATAGCGCTGCTCGGCTTCGGCGGCCTTGCCGCGCGTGGCCTGGTAACCCGCCCGCTCCAGTTGCTCCAAGGCCTGCTCGAGCTCTTCAGGAGTGTCGACTTCAAAGCCCGTGGTGTGATCGCGGGGATCGCCTTCGAAATAGCAGAGCGTGTGATCCCGGCTGTCCGACTTGAAGTAAACGGCCTTGCCTTCGCGCCGCGCCACTTGCAGGCCCAGGATCTCCGTGGCGTAGCGAACGGCGCCGTCCAGGTCGGGCGTGCCGAGCCGCACGTAGCGGATGTCGTGTAGATGAATCACCAATGTCTCCCAGCTTGGGCCTAGAGGCCCGCCATCTTTCGTAGCGAACACAATACGCCACAAAATCTCGGTTGAAAATATTTTTATCGAGATTTTATGGTTTTCCCTAATGCTGACGGTTTTACTCGATAATCCACTAGAATTTCACCAGTAAACAACGAGAGGGGGCAATAAGCCGCCCGTACCATCAGACATGCCTGGAAGCCCATTGGAACTGCCCCCGCTGGCTCACTCGGCCACCCCCACTACGCTGGTCGGGACGGCTTACGCGGCATTGCGCCGCGACATCATCGAAGGCCGGCTCGCCCCGGGTTCGCGCCTGCGCGTCGAGCATTTGAAAGATTCGTACGGCGTGGGGGCCGGCACGCTGCGCGAAGCCCTGTCGCTGCTCGTCTCAGACGCCCTGGTGGTCTCCCAGGGGCAGCGCGGCTTCCACGTAACGCCGATTTCGATGGAGGATTTCTACGACATCACGCGCAACCGCATCCTGCTGGAATGCGAAGCGCTGCGCCAGGCCATCCAAACCGGCGACGACGTCTGGGAAAGCCGCATCATCGCTGCCTTCCATCGGCTGAGCCGGGCCGAGGAGCGACTCGCCTCCAATCCAATCAATCGCTTCGACGAATGGGAAGACCGCAACCGGGAATTCCATCAAGCGCTGATCAGCGCCTGCACCTCGCGCTGGATGCACCACTTCCTCGGCATCCTGTACCAGCAGGCCGAGCGCTACCGCCGGCTGGTCGTCACCCGCAAGCCCATCCCGCGCGACGTGCATGACGAACATCGCGCCATCCTGGAAGCCGCCTTGGCTCGGGACGCAGATCGCGCCAGCGCCCTGCTGGCCGACCACATCAGCACGACCTACGAGGCCGTCAAGCACCTGCCTCCGGACCTCTTCACCAACCACGGACAGGCAGCGGAAAGCGCACCGGCCGCCTGAGGCGGGCGACCTTGCAAAAAAAAAGGACGATGCCTGGAGAGGCGTCGTCCTTTTTTCGCTTCGGCAGTGGCGGCCCGCACGGTGGCCGCCCAGGCATGATCAAAGATCCAGCACCAGCTTGCTTCCCTTGCAACCCGAGACGCAGACCATCATGGTCTTGTTCGACTCACGCTCGCGCTCGGTCAGCACCGAATCCCGATGGTCGGGGATGCCGTCCAGCACGGCGGTCTCGCAGGCGCCACACACCCCTTCGCGGCAGCTGTAGTCGGCATCGATGCCCGCTTCCAGCAGCGCATCGAGCAGCGACATGCCGGCCGGCACGTCGATGACCTTGCCGGACTTGGCCAGCTCGACCTGGTAGCTGCCCTCTTGCGAGGCCGTCACCTCGCCCGCGGCGGCAAAGCGTTCGATGTGGACGTTGGGATAACCCAATTCCTTGCAGGCGGCCTCGAAGGCGTCCAGCATGGGCGTGGGACCGCAGCAATAGAAGTGCGTATCGGCCGGATGCGAGGCCAGCAGCTCGCGCAGGTTCGGCGGACCGCCCGCCTCGTCGTCGAAGCGCAGCGTGACCTTGCCGCCGGAGGCGACGAGCTCATCGACGAAGGCGGCCTCTTTGCGGCTGCGGGCGCAATAAATCAACTCGACCGGCTTGCCGATGTCGCGCAGCCGGTTGTACATGCAGAAAATGGGCGTCACGCCGATGCCGCCGGCCAGCAGCACCGATTTGGGCGCCGACTCGTCCAGCTCGAAGTTGTTTCGCGGCGGCGCGATCTTGATGGTCGATCCCACGCGCAGCTGCTCGTGCACGAAGCGCGAGCCCCCCCGGCTATTACGGTCGTTCAGCACCCCGACCACATAGCGATGGCGCTCTTGCGGCGAATTGAAAAGCGAGTAGCTGCGCACGAGGCCGTTGGGCAGATGCAGGTCGATGTGGGAACCGGCCTCGAAAGGCGGCAGTTCATCGCCAGTGGGCGAGCGGAGCTCGACACTGACAATGCCCTGCGCTTCAAGGCGGATGGTGTGAACCAAAACCGTTAGGAGTGAGCTGCTGTTCATGAAGGGTCAACAAAAAGCGGTTATGCGTCGGCACGCAGGGCGATGTCGAGCCGCGCGAAGGCGTCGATCTCCACGGTCAGCCCGGGGAAGACGAGGCCACGCACCTCGACCAACGTGGAACACGGATAAGGCGACCGGAAGAACTCCTTGCGGGCCCGCCCGACTTCCTCCTTGTCCTGGATGCTCGTCACGTAAATCACCAGTTTATAAATATTTTGCACCCCTCCGCCAGCCGCCTCGACCAAAGCGCGGATTTTGCCCAGCACAATAAGGGTTTGTTCGTAGGTGCTCAGCGGGGCGGCTGCGGTCGACTCCGGGTTGGCGGTCATGCCCGACATGGCGATCTCGTTGCCCAGGACCAGGCAGTTGGACCAGGTCGCCGTCTCGCGCTCGGGCACGGACGGCGCGACCACGCGCCGGGCTACGCTAGCTTGATTCATCGCGTCCTCCGTTGGCGGAGGCGATTCCCCAGACGGGGAATCGCCCCTCTCACAGCGCCTTGCCCTTGAGCTTCTCGAACTGGTCGGTAGCGAGGTTGCGCAGGTGGCGACGCAGGCGCACCAGCCCGATGTCGTGCTGGTACAGGTTTTCACGCTGGTTGGCGTCGGGCTCCATCACCTCCAGCACTTCGCGATCCTGCTCCAGCACGGCCCAGTGGCGGGCTTCCAGGCGGTTGCGGTACAGGAACTGCCAGGCGTGGCGCTGCCAGCCCGAGACCTTGCGGCAGCGCCAGTGGAAAACGGCAGCCAGGTTCTCGGAGATAGGCGTGTAGGTACCGACGATGGCGAAGCTGCCGCCGGGGCCGCCGGTAGCCGGATACGGAATCTCCAGGCGCAGCCAGTGCAGGCCGGTATTGGCCCACTCGGTCCAGTCGAAGTTCACGCCGCGCTGGCCCTTCTTCTCGAACACGAAGCCGTGCTCGGTGTCGCGCACGCCGAACTCGGCCACGGAAGACCCTTCGGCCATCGAGTGCGACTGCTTGTGCAGGTAGGTCCCGTGCATGGGATCCATGACGTTGTCGATGACGTAGCGGTAGTCACCGCGCCATTCGGTGTAGCACAGGAAGGAAGCGAACTCGTCCGAGGTCAGCTCTTCCGGCAAGGTGAAGTCGGGCGCTTCGTCGACGTTGGTGGCCGAGTTGTACAGGAACACCGCGCCGTTGCGCTCGACCACGTGGAAGGCGCGCGCGGCGCGCTTGCCTTCGAGGCTGCAGCCGGGGCTGCCCGGCACGCTGGTCACCACGCCATCGTTGCGCACCTGCACGCCGTGGTAGCCGCAGGCGATGCGGTCGCCCAGCAGGATGCCGCGCGACAGCGGCGCGCCGCGGTGCGGGCAGTGGTCTTCCAGCGCGTACAGCTTGCCGGCCTCGTCGCGCCAGAACACGAGTTTCATGCCCAGGCGGCGCAGCGAAACCGGCTTGTCGGCGATGAAGTGGGACGGACAGATCGCGTACCACGTGTCTTTCAGGCCGTTCGCCAGCAGGGCGTCGGGGCTATCGATCTTGGTCATGACGGACTCCTCAGGCGGTCTCGGCCAGGCGGGCCAGTTCGGATTGCAGCAGTTCCTCGGTCCAGGGCACGCCATTGGGTGCCGGGGGTCCGGCCTGGTTCAGGTATTCGACGATCGGCGCGAGCTCATGCTTGCCCGCCGCGAAGGCGCGCTCGAGCGAGTCGCCCAGCAGGCTT
This sequence comes from Pigmentiphaga sp. NML080357, assembly GCF_002188465.1. Lineage (GTDB taxonomy): Bacteria > Pseudomonadota > Gammaproteobacteria > Burkholderiales > Burkholderiaceae_B > Pigmentiphaga. The sequence continues at coordinate 57,299 of NZ_NINW01000046.1, forward strand.
TCCCATTCGGTGGGGGGACGGCGCCGCGCCTGATGCGGTTCCAGATAGCGATCTTGCATCATTTACCTCCGTTGCGTACGCGTTCGCGGATGCGTTCGCGAACGGGAACAAAGTCATAAGTGGGATAGCACTCGGTGCGGAACACCCCCCAGGCCGAGCGCTCGAGTTCGACATTGACCGTGGCCAGCAGATGCGGCGGCACCTCGAGCGTCACGATCTGCCCCAGCCCCATCGCCACGGTCCAGGACACGATCTTCACGCCTTCGGGCGGGAACCGCTCCCACCAGTCGGCTTCCTTGAGCTTGGTCTGGACCGCGTCCAGATTGTTCGACTGATCGTGCTTGAGCAGCACGGTCAGCATCACATTCGATGATTCAGCCATGGTTTCTCCAACGTCCCCCAGACGCAGGATGCGGCGGATCCGGCTCCGCCGGACCACCCGCATCGTCCCCCTGGGGGGCGCGCGTCAGCGCCTAGGGGGGGTCTTGTCCGTCAGAAACTTGCCGTCGGGCGCTTTCGCGTTCTTCTGGCGGCGAGTGTTGCCGTCCAGGCCGCCGTCGATCGCCCATTCGGCGAACACCGTCGGACCGGGCTCGAAATCGCGGGCTTCCCACTCGGCATCGAGGTAGTCGTCGTCGGCGTAATACTCGATGAGGCCACCGCCCGGGAAATTGAAGTACCAGAAGTAGGCCGACGATATCGGATGCCGGCCCGGACCGAGCTGCGTGCTCCAGCCATGGCGGGCCATCGCCATGCCGCCGCCGAACACCTCGTGGATATCGCGCACCGCGAACGCAACGTGGTTCAGGCCGGCGCGCGGCTCGGGCGGCTGCAGCAGGAACAGGTCGTGGTGGCCGCCTTCGGGCGCGCAGCGCATGAAGGCGCCCTTGCCCGGATAGCGGTCGGAAGCCACGAAGCCGAAGTTCTCGGCGTAGAACTGCTCGCAGGCCTTCACATCCTTGACGAAGAACACCACGTGCCCGACTTCGATGGGCGTGGCGCGCTCGTAGATCGGGCTGCGCTGGTTGCGGCGGGCCTTGGTTCCCCAGGTATTCATGCCCGGGCTGTCGAGATCGATGTCGATCTTGCGGGTGGTCTGGAAACGCACGGCCAGACCGTTGGGATCGGTACAACCGACCCGGCCGCCGTCGTTCACGTAGCCCGGCTTGTCCTTCAGGCGAGCCGCGAAACGCTCCAGCACTTCGTCGCTGGACACGCCCCACACCACTTCACGCAGCGTCGGGCCATCCTCGATCGCCGGCGGCAGCCCAGGGAAATCGGTGGTCTTCACGATCACCCGGCACTTGTTCAGCGATTCGAACACCAGCGACTTGTCCGTTTCCTCGACCAGCGTCAGGCCCCAGTCGGACAAGAACTGTTTGCACGCGGCCAGATCGTCGGCCCCGTAGGTGATTTCGTCTATACCCAATACGTCCATTTGGCTCTCCTACCTCAGTTTGCCCAAGGCAAAGGATTCTGGTTCAGACCCCAGTACATGCCCTTCTGTTCCATGTACTGCAGGATGCCGAGTCGGCCCTTCTCGCGGCCGATGCCGCTGTCGCGCCAACCGCCGAACGGCGTGGAGATCGAGAAGAACTTGTAGGTGTTGATCCACACCGTGCCGGCCTGCACGGCGCGGCCCACGCGCCAGGCGCGCTTGTAGTCGCGGGTCCAGATGCCGGCGGCCAGCGCGTACACGCTGTCGTTGGCCTGCTCGATCAGGCTTTCTTCATTGTCGAACGGCATCGCCACCAGCACCGGCCCGAAAATCTCTTCCTGGCTGATCCGCGCCTGGTTGGTCAGGCCTTCGATGATGGTGGGGCGATAGAAATATCCCTTGTCATAGATGCCGCCCTCGGGACGCTGGCCACCCGTGCGGATGTGCCCACCTTCTGAGACACCCATCTCGACGTAACGTTCGATGGATTCGCGATGGCGGCCCGTGATCAGCGGCCCCATCTGGGTACGCTCGTCGGCGGGATCGCCCACGCGCAGCGCCGCGGCGCGCTGGGTCAGGCGGTCGAGGAATTGTTCGTAGATCGACGAGGCGACGAACAGTCGCGAGCCGGCGATGCAGGACTCGCCAGAGGAGCTGAAGATGCCGTACAGGACGCCGTTCACGGCGTGGTCCAGGTCCGCGTCCTCGAACACCATGGTGGGCGACTTGCCGCCCAGTTCCAGCGACACGGGCATCATCTTGTCCGCGGCGATGTGGGCGATGTGCTTGCCGGTGGTGGTGCCGCCGGTGAACGACACGCGCTTGACCAGCGGATGCTTGGTGATGGCGTCGCCGATGACCGAGCCCTTGCCCGGCAGCACGCTGATGATGCCCTTGGGCACGCCCGCTTCTTCACAGATGCGGGCCAGGTCCAGCGCCATGATGGGCGTGACTTCGGCCGGCTTGACGACCACGGCGTTGCCCGCGGCCAGGGCGGGGGCCAGCTTCTGCGCCTCGCTGGCGATGGGCGAGTTCCACGGCGTGATGGCAGCCACCACGCCCATGGGGTCGTACACGCTCATCGACACATAGTCCCCGCGCGACGGCGTAATGACTTCTTCCAGCGTTTCGCAGGCCGCGGCGAAGAACTGGAAGGTGCCGGCGGCGCTGGCTACCAGCGCGCGCGTCTCGTTGATGGGCTTGCCGTTGTCCAGGCGCTGGCGCTGGGCGAGGTCCTCGGCGCGCTCCCGGATCAACTGGGCGATGCGGTAGAGCACGGCGGCCCGCTCATGCGGCTTGCGCTGGGCCCAGCCGCTGGTGCGGAACGCCTTGTCGGCGCCTTGTATCGCTTCTTCCACGTCGTCCAGGCTGGCCGCGTTCAGATAGGCCACCGGTTCGCCGGTGGCGGGATAGAGCGTGGCGTAGCGTTCGCCGCCGCCCTCGCGCCAGGTGCCGGCGACGCAGATCGGAAGGGTCTTGTCGGAAATCATCATGGTTCAGGCTCCCGCCTTCTCGGCCGCGGCCTTGACCGGAGGGCCGGCGAACTTGGTGTTGAAACCGCCCACCGACAGCATGTCGATCTCGACGATGAACGGCCCCTTGACGGCCAGGCCCTGCTTGATCGCGCCTTCCAGTTCGTCCAGGTGCCTGACCTTGGCGTGGCCCAGTCCCATGGACTGAGTCAGGAGCGCATAGTCGGGGGTATGCAGTTGCACGTAGTGCTTGCGGCCGCCGTAGACGGCGTCCTGGATGTTCTTGATGACGCCGTACGACTGGTCGTTCATCAGGATGATGAGCATGTCGGCCTGCTCCTGGACGGCGGTCGCCAGCTCGCCCAGGTTCAGGATAAAGCCGCCGTCGCCGGCCAGCGTGAAAGTCTTCTTGCCGGAAGCGGTCACGGCCGCGCCGACGGCGGTACCCACCCCCATCGCCAGGCCCAGGCCGATGCCGCCGCCCAGCGCGTGCACGCCGGCCTTCGGATCGTGCAGGCACGGCAGGCGGTTGCCCCAGATGCTGTTGGACAGCGTCACGTCGCGCACCCAGTTGAAGGACTCGCCCACCACGGACTGCAGGGTGTCGATCAACTTGGTGTAGGGACCGACGTCGTCGCGCAGCTTGGCCATCGCGGCCTGCTTGGTGGTCTGGAGGTCGTCGATGAATTTCGGATCGACGGCCATCCGGCCTTCCAGGCGGTCGGCCAGGCCCTTGAGCGCCAGCGTGGCGTCGCCATTGACGAAGAAGTCGCTGGTGTAGGCGCGGCCATCGGCCTGCGGATCGGCGTCGATGCGATAGCGCGTGGCGGGCAGCTTGAGCGCGTACTTCAGCGTTTCGTTGCTGCGCAGCCGCGAGCCGACCACGACCAGGGCGTCCACGGTCTGGTACAGGTTCTCGACCGGCTTGACCGCGGTGAACGACCCCAGGCAGGCGGGATCGTTCTCGGGAATCACGCCGCGGCCCTGGGTGCTTGTGATCACGCCGAAGCCCAGCTTGACCAGGCGGCGGACCTGTTCGCCGGCCTTGCGGGCGCCGCCGCCCAGCCACAGCAGCGGGCGCTTGGCCTGCGCCAGGCGGTTGGCCAGCTCGTCCAGGGCGGCTTCCGAGGGTACCAGGTCGGCGACCGGCAGCGGGTTCAGGTCGGCGGGCATGTCGATCAACGCGGCCTGCACGTCGATCGGGATCTCGATGCTGACCGGGCCGGTGGGCGCCGTCATGGCGATCTGTACGGCGCGCTTGATCGTGCCGATGGCGGTTTCCGGCGTACGGATGCGGAAAGCGGCCTTGGACACGGCCTTCAGCATTTCGAGCTGGTGGTTGGCCTCGTGGATGAAGCCCAGGTTCTGATCCAGGTAGGGGCTGTCGATCTGGCCGGTGAGGTGCAGGAGCGGCGTACCGGCGGTGATGGCTTCCACCATCGAGCCGGCGGCGTTGCCGGCGGCCGTGCCGGTGCTGGTCACGGTCACGCCCAGGCCGCCCGTGGTACGCGCGTAGGCGTCGGCCATGTTGGTGGCGCCCGCCTCGCCACGCGCCATCACGAAGCGGATGTTGCCGCGTTCGCCGAAGGCGTCGAGGATAGGCATGTTGTGAATCGAGATGACGCCGAACGCCGCCTTGACGCCGCAGTTTTCCAGAAACTGCGCGATGGCGGCGCCCACGGTGATGCGGTTGGCATTAGGCATGACGGCAAACCCCTCCGGAGATATCGATATGGCTGCCCGTCGTGTAGGAAGACAAGGGCGTGGCAAGGAAAAAGATGGCGCGCGCGGGCTCTTCCGGGCGGCCGAGGCGGCCCAGCGGGATCTGTTTCTCGGCGGCGATGCGGGCCGTCCACTGTTCCCACGTGAGCGAGCGGTCTTTGCGTTCTTCGTAGCGGCGGCGCCACTGGCCCGATTCCACCAGGCCCAGCAGGATGCCGTTGACGCGGATCTTCTTGGGGCTCAGTTCGAAAGCCAGCGAACGGACCAGGTTGTGGATGCCGGCGCGCGCGGCCGAGGTGGCGACCATGTGGGGCTCGGGCTGGATTGCCAGGAGCGAGTTCACGCAGACGATGGCGGCGTCCTCGCTCCGCTCCAGTTGCGGAATGAAGCTGCGCGTCGGGTTGATGACCGAGAAGAACTTCAGTTGCACTTCATCGAGCCATGCCGAATTCTCGGTGCTGGCAAAGGTCGAGACGCGCCCCTGGCCCGCGTTGTTGACCAGGATGGAGGCCGTCCCGAGTTCCCGCTGCACGTCGGCGGCGAAGGCCTCGACCTGCTCGGGAACCAGCACGTCGCAGCGCGACGCGAAGATGCGGGCCTGGGGAAAGCGCGCCAACAGGCCGTCCTTGGCCTGCTGGAGCTTTTCCTCGTTGCGGCCGCAGAAGGCAACGGCCGCGCCGGCCTCGAGCAGCAGTCCCACCGTCGCCAGTCCGATGCCCGAGGTCCCCCCGGTGACGACGGCGACCTTTCCGGCCAGGTTATACATAGTCATTAGGCAACCATTCCGTTCAGTTTTTTATCGAAGCCGTAGGCGTCGTCCTGCCCACGGTAATTAAGCAGTGAAGAAAGCTCGGCGGCGCTGTCGCAAACGCTGCGCGCCAGGCGTTCGAGCCTCGAGTCTTCCAACGGCACGGCCGGCATCGCCACGCCCAGCGCGGCGACGATGGCCCCGCCCTGGGTGCGGACCGGCGCGGCCAGGGTGGAAATACCGGACTCGAAAAACCCCTCGTGCAACAGGTAGGGACGCCTCCGGTCCCGCTGCAGCAGCGCATGAAGCTCTTCGACGCTGCGCGGCGTAAAGGAATTCACCGCGGCCAGCGTTCCGTCGGGATAGAGCGCGCGCAGCTCGTCCAGCGCCATCTCCGCCATGAGCACGCGCCCCAGCACCGTCGCGTGGGCGGGCAGCCGTGTACCGACGTTGACGGAACTGGCCAGCGGCGTGTTCGCCGCGGCCTTCGCCACATAAACGATATCCGGACCATCGCGCACGACCAGATGGCACGACAGGTTGAATTCATTGCGCACGCGCTCGAGCAGCGGCGCGCCCAGCTGCGTGAGTTCCAGGGATGCGAGGTATTCGAAACCCAGGCGCAGCACCGCCATGCCCAGGGAATAGTCGCGGCCGTTCTCGGCGCGCTGGACGAACCCCAGGCGCTCGAGCGTCGCCAGCAGGCGAAAGACCGTGGTGCGCGGCACGCCCAGGCGGCGCGCCAGGTCGGGCGCCGTGACCGTGCCGTCCCCCTTGCCTACTTCGCAGAGCACGCGCAGCCCCCTTTCCAGCCCTGGAACGACATATTTTTCCTGCGCGGCGTCCGATGAGGAGAGGGGTTTCACGGCGAGAGACGAGTAAAGGAGCGATCCCGGGCGTCCGTTTCAAATATGAACTATCAAACCATCCACGGAACAAGACAGAATATAGCGGTTGAAAAGAACGTGTGCGACTAGGGTAAACCCTCGAAATGTGGGGAATTCAGCTTGGGCCTCGCCGCGGGCAAACGGCACGGGTCCGCTGGATCGGCGAAGGCCGGCGCGCTCGGTGAACGACGGGGAACCCCGACGACGCGCGCCAATGTCCAATGTCTCGCCGGGACAAGGCCCGCGTGCGTCAGATGGCGTTGACGTCGACGCCGAGCACGCGCAATTTCGTCTTGAGCCGGCGTATTTCGTTGCTCATGTCCAGAATCAGCGCGGCGGCGTCCAGGCTGGCGTCGAAGTCGCGCTGCAGGCTGCGCGCCGCCAGCGCCCGCTGGAGCGCCCCGCTGTCGAAGCGCCAGTCGGCCGGGCGGCCGCTGGCCTCGATGATGCCTACCTTCACCAGTTGCAGCACCCAGGCCTCTTCGGCGCCGCAGGCCCGGGCCAATTCCCCGGCGTCGAGCGGCTTTTCGCTTCCCACCAGCGTGGCGGTGACGGCCACCGTCTTCATCGTCAGTCTCCCAGGTTCCGGCGCGGATCGAACGGCACTTCCTGCGCCAGGTTTCTATAGGCCTGCCTGGCCTTTTCGGTGTCGGCCGGCGGCCATACCACCTCGAGCACCAGGTAGAGGTCGCCCGCCGGATCGCCCGGTATGCCCCGGCCCTTCAGGCGCAGCTTGCGTCCGTTGCGCGAGTTCGCCGGCACCGTGACGTCGACCGGCCCGCCCGGAGTGGGCGCGCGGACGGACGCGCCCAGCATGGCTTCCCAGGGAGCAACCGGCAGGCTCATGTACAGGTCCCGGCCCTCGACCCGGTACCGGGAATGGGGCTTGAAGCGGATCTCCAGGTAGAGATCGCCATTCTCGCCCCCGCCCATGCCGGGCATGCCCTGGCCCGCCAGCCGGATGAACTGGCCTTCGCGCACGCCGGCGGGAATGCGGACATTGAGCGTGCGTTCCTGCAACCTGGGCTGCCCTCTCTCGTCGTGGCCGATGGAGCGCAGCGAGATGTCGCGCGTCGCGCCGTGCAGGGCATCCTCGAGGTCGATCTCGATGGCCGCGTGATGATCTTCGCCGCGGGCGCGCATGTGTGCGCCGCCGGGACGCCGGCGGCCGCCGAACAAGGACGAGAAGAATTCGCTGAATGCCGCATCGTCGCCCGAGCTCGCGCCGCGGAACTCGAATCCGCTGTCCCAGCCGGGCGGCGGACGGAAATCGCCTCCCGCCGACACGCCGGCGGCAAGGTTGTCGTACGCGGCGCGCTTCTCCGCATCCTTCAAGACCTGGTAGGCCTCGTTGACGTCGCGCATGCGCTGCTCGGCGTCGGCCTCCTTGCTGACGTCCGGATGGTACTTGCGCGCCAGCTTGCGGTAGGCATGCCGGATGTCGTCGTCCGACGCGCCCCGTTCGACGCCCAGGATAGCGTAGTAGTCCTTGAACTCCATAGCCGCGGTCTCGCAAGAGATGAAGCCGGCAGGGCACGCGGCCGGGCCGGCTGATTACTCTAGAGATGAGGACGCACCCGCCGATTTCAATCGGCCCCGAGCCCGCCCGGGCTGCGGGGGGCCGCCCGGACGGCTCTTCCCGTGCCAGTCTATCAGGGAGCGGCGCGGAATTTGTATCGTATGCTTGAGGGCCTCATTGAACATTCCTTGGACGATCTCCGTCCCGATGCAAGCGCTTTCGTCCAGACCGCCCCAGGATTACGTCGGCCGCTTCGCGCCCAGCCCTACCGGACCGCTGCACCAGGGCTCGCTGGTCGCCGCGCTGGCGAGCTACCTCGACGCCCGCGCCCATGGCGGGCGCTGGCTGGTCCGCATCGAAGACCTGGACGCGCCGCGGGTGGTAGACGGCGCGGACCGCGTCATACTGGGCCAGTTGCAGGCCCTCGGCCTGGCGTGGGACGGCGAGGTGCTGCGCCAGTCCTCGCGCCATCACGCCTATCGCGAGGCCTTCGACCGGTTGCGCCGGCAAGGCGCGGTTTACGCCTGCGGCTGCACCCGCAAGGAGATTGCCGACTCCATCCTCCATGCGCGCGGCTATCTGCCCGCGGGCGAATTGCCCTACCCCGGCACCTGCCGCGACGGACTGCATGGCCGGCCTGCGCGCGCCTGGCGCCTGCGGGTGCCGCAAGGCCGGGTGCGCGTCGTCGACCGCTGGATGGGCCCGGTCGAGCAGGACGTCGCCGCGGAGGTCGGGGATTTCGTGCTGTTCCGCGCCGACGGCATGTGGGCGTACCAGCTCGCCGTGGTGGTGGACGATGCGGCGCAGGGCGTCACCGATGTCGTGCGCGGGGAAGACCTGCTCGGCTCGACGCCCAGGCAGAAAATCCTGCAGGACATGCTGGAGTTGCCCGCTCCCCGGTGGATGCACGTGCCGGTGGTAGTCAATGCCGAAGGTCAGAAACTATCGAAGCAGACCGGCGCCGCCGCGATCGATGTGCGGCAACCCCTGGCCGCGCTGGAAGCGGCATGGCGCCACCTGCAATTCGAACCGCTGCAAGCCGGCGAGGTGTCGGCGTTTCTTGCCGAGGCGGTCCGCCGCTGGGCGCGGCGGTGGCGCATCGGAACCGGTTGAGGCGCCGCGGCGCGGCCTTGGCTAGGACGCCGTGCCGTCCTTCTTGCCGCCGCCCAGCAAGACCGCCAGGGGACGCTTGGCGGCCGGGCGGGACGGCGCGGATGACGCTTCGGGGCCGGCGGGCTCGGTATTGGCCGCGGGCACATAGGGACGATAGAAGAAATCGTCGACCGGCGCGGCGGGCGCCTGGTAGCGATGGCGCTCGCTCCGGCCGCCCGTCCCGCGCGAGGGACGCTCCCTGCGCGCGGACGACGCCAGCAGCGAAGATGGCAGGTCCAGTTGTCCGCGCGGGATCTGGCGCTTGATGAGCTTCTCGACGTCCAGCAGGAATCGCTCTTCCTCGGGCGTGAACAGCGCGATCGCCTCGCCTGTCGCGCCGGCGCGGCCCGTACGGCCGATACGGTGCACGTAGTCTTCGGCGTTGTAGGGCAGGTCGTAGTTGATGACGCAAGGCACGCCGGCCACGTCCAGGCCACGCGCCGCGACGTCGGTCGCCACCAGCACTTCCAGTTCGCCGGCCTTGAAAGCCTCCAGTGCCTTCATGCGGTCGGCCTGGGTCTTGTCGCCATGGATGGACTCGGCGCGCACGCCGTCGCGCTCCAGTTCGCGGGCCAGGCGGGCGGTGCCGATCTTCGTGTTGGAAAACACGATGACCTGCTTGAGGCCGCGCGACTTGACCAGGTGCACGACGGCGGCGCGCTTGGCGTCGCTGCCGAGCTTGTAGGCGATCTGGCTGACGGTGTCGGCCGTCGCGTTGCGTGCCGCGACCTCGATCTCGACCGGCTGCGTCAGGTAGGAGCGCGCCAGCTTGCGGATCTCGTTGCTGAAAGTGGCCGAGAACAGCAGGGTCTGGCGCTGCTGGGGCAACAGCCGGATGATGCGCTCGAGGTCGGGCAGGAAGCCCATGTCGAGCATGCGGTCGGCCTCGTCGAGCACCAGCATGGCGACCTGGCCGAGGTTGATGGTCTTCTGCTCGACGTGGTCGAGCAGCCGGCCCGGCGTGGCGATGAGCACCTCGCAGCCGCGCCGCACCTCTTCCTTCTGGGGACCGATGTCGACCCCGCCGAAGACCACGGCCGCGCGCAGGGGCGTGAACTGGCTGTAGCGCTTGACGTTGTCGGCCACCTGGTCGGCCAGCTCGCGCGTGGGCGTGAGGATCAGCGCCCGCACCGGATGCCGTGCCGGCGACGCGCTGTGGTTGGCCAAGGGCATGAGCCGATGGAGGATGGGGAGAGTGAAAGCCGCGGTCTTTCCGGTTCCGGTTTGCGCTGCGCCCATTACGTCGCGGCCGTTCGTGACGACCGGTATCGCTTGCGCCTGGATAGGCGTCGGAATGGTGTACCCGGTGGCGACGACCGCCTTGAGTATGTCCGGGTGCAGGCCGAAATCGGCAAAAGAACTGGGCCCTGATGCCGCTGTATCTGTCATGGTGGGCGGACCACCAATGCCGCAACACGATGATGCGTATCAATAGTCCAGAAAAATCAAAGACTTAGATTTTACCCCAAAAGTCCACCCGGCCACCAGGCGAAAAACCGGCCCCACGCCACGCCGGACGCCGGCTCGGCCATGCTGTAATGGCGCCATCGCCATCCCGCTTTGCCGCGCCATGCGCCTGTCCGTCATCATCATTACCCGCAACGAGGCCCGTAATCTGGCCGAGTGCCTGGAATCGGTCCGCTTCGCCGACGAGCTCGTGGTTCTCGACTCGGGAAGCACCGACGAAACGGTGGAGATCGCGCGCCGCCACGGCGCGCGCGTCGAGGTCGCGCCGGATTGGCCGGGCTTCGGCCCGCAGAAGAACCGGGCGCTCGACATGGCCACCGGCGACTGGGTGCTGTCGCTCGACGCCGACGAGCGGGTCACGCCCGAACTGGCCGCGGCCATCGCCCAAACGCTGCGCGACCCGGCATACGATGCCTACGACATGCCGCGGCTGTCCAGCTTCTGCGGCCGGTTCATCCGGCACAGCGGCTGGTGGCCGGACCGCGTGCTGCGCCTGTTCCGGCGCGGCACCGCCCGCTTCAGCGACGACCGGGTGCACGAAAAGGTGGTTCCGGCCGGCAGCGTCGGGCACCTCGAACCGCATCTGCTGCACTACACGTATCCCGACCTGGACAGCGCGATCGCGAAAATGAACCGCTATTCGACCGACAGCGCGCAAGCGATGCACGCGCGCGGCCGGCGAGCCTCGATCGGGACGGCGATCGGCCACGGCGCATGGACCTTCGTGCGGCTGTATCTTTTCAAGCGCGGGTTCCTGGACGGCCGCCACGGATTCCTGCTGGCGGTCACGGCCGCCGCGGGCAGCTTTTACCGGTACGCCAAACTCAGCCTGCAATGAGCAGGAGCGCCGAGCCGTACGCTTTTTTCCCACGTCCCCATGCGCAAGATCATCCATTGCGACTGCGACTGCTTCTACGCGTCGATCGAGATGCGCGACGACCCCAGCCTGCGGGGGCGCCCGCTGGCGGTGGGCGGCCGGCCGGAAACGCGCGGCGTGGTGGCTACCTGCAATTACGAGGCGCGCAAATACGGCGTCCACTCGGCGATGTCGTCGGCACGGGCGTTGCGGCTGTGTCCGGACCTGCTCATCATCCCGCCCGCCATGGACAAGTACCGGACCGCGTCGGCCCAAATCATGGCGATCTATCGCGACTACACCGAACTGGTGGAACCGTTGTCGCTGGACGAGGCCTATCTCGACGTCAGCGGCACTGACCGGCTGCAAGGCAGCGCCACGCTGATTGCGAACGAAATCCGCCGCCGCGTGGCGCAAACCGTCGGCATTACCGTCTCGGCGGGCGTCGCCCCCAATAAATTCGTCGCGAAGATCGCGAGCGACTGGAACAAGCCCGATGGCCTGTTCGTCGTGCCGCCCCGGGACGTCGACGCCTTCGTGGCGGCGCTGCCCGTATCCAAGCTCCACGGCGTCGGCAAGGTGACCGGCGCGCGCCTGAAGGCACTGGGCGTCGATACCTGCGCCGACTTGCGCACGTGGGAACTGGAGCGGCTGCGCGAGCACTTCGGGGTGTTCGGCGAACGCCTGCACGACCTGTGCCGGGGCATCGACCACCGCGAGGTCTCCCCCACCCGCGAGCGCAAGTCGGTAAGCGTCGAACAGACCTTCGCCACCGACCTGCCTACGCTGGACGCATGCCAGGAATTGCTGCGCGGCATGCTGGACCAGCTCGATGCGCGCGTGCGCCGGGCCGACGCCCAGAACCACATCCAGAAACTGTTCGTGAAACTACGGTTCTCGGACTTCAACCGCACTACCGCGGAAGGCGTCGGCGCGGCCCTGGACGAGGAGCAATACCGCATCCTGCTGACCACGGCCTTCCGCCGCAACCCGCGGGCAGTGCGGCTGATGGGACTGGGCGTGCGGCTGGGCGCCGCCGACGGGCAGCTGGCGCTCTTCGGCGATCAGCCCGCCGCTTCGGAACGCGACACTGTATAACCGGCATCCTCGATCAGGCGGGCGACGCGGGCCGCATCGTCGGCGTGTTCGATCCGGACCCGGCCCGCATGGAGATCGACCTCCACGCGGGCTTCGGGATAAACGGACCGGACGGCCTGCGTGACGGCCTTGACGCAGTGGCTGCAGCTCATGCCTTGTACCTGGAATTGCAACATAGCGGGACTCCTCATCTCATGTGACGTAGCCGCAGTATCGGCCTTGTCATGATGGGAAGGTCAAGAGGCAGGAGCGGCGGGAGCCCCATGACCTGTCAGCGCTAGCCAGCGAGCCGCGCCCTGCCCCGCCCAGCGCCCGCTCGCCAGGCAGGCCGTCAGCAGGTAGCCGCCGGTGGGAGCCTCCCAATCCAGCATCTCTCCGGCGCAAAACACGCCGGGCAGCCTGGCCAGCATGGCGTGCGCATCCAGTCCGGCAAAAGAGATGCCGCCCGCGCTGCTGATGGCCTCTTCGATCGGACGAGGGGCGCGCAACGTGAGCGGCAATGACTTGATCCACCGCGCAAGCCGCGCGGGGTCATGGAAATCGGCCGCGGGGACGGCCTCGCGCAGCAATCCGGCCTTGACGCCATCCACCCGCACCCGCGCGCGCAAATGGTTGGCAAGGGACTTGCTGCCGCGTGGCCAGGCCAGTTCCTCCGCCACCCGTTCAAGGCTGAGGCCCGGGGTCAGGTCCAGCAAAACCGTCACGCCGCCGTCCCGCGCGATGGCGTCTCGCAAGCGTGCCGAGGCCGCATAGATCAGGCTGCCCTCGACGCCATAGTCCGACACCACGAACTCGCCGCTGCGGCGCCATGCGTCGCGCCCGTCTCCCAGGGCCATGGTCACGGCGCGCACCGGGTGGCCGGCATGGCGGCCCCGGAAGTGCTCGCTCCAGCCGATCTCGAAGCCGCAATTGGCCGGCGCCAACGGAACGATGTCCACCCCGCGCGCGGCGAGCAGCGGCACCCAGGCGGCGTCCGAACCCAGCCGGGGCCAGCTCGCGCCGCCCAAGGCCAGCACCGTGGCGCCGTGGCGCCGCGCCACGGCGCCGGACGGCGTATCAAAAACAAGGGCGCCATCGTCCTTCCAGCCTCGCCAGCGGTGGCGCATGTGCAGGCGCACGCCCTGCCCCCGCAAGCGGTGCAGCCACGCGCGCAGCAGCGGCGCGGCTTTCATTTCCTTGGGAAACACGCGGCCCGAAGAGCCGACGAAGGTCTCGATACCCAGGCCGGCGGCCCAGTCGCGCACGGCGCCGGCTCCGAAAGACGCCAGCATGGGGGCGAGCGCATCGGCGCGGTCGCCGTAGCGCGACAGGAACCGTTCGGGAGGTTCGGAATGGGTGATGTTCAACCCGCCTATGCCGGCCAGCAGGAATTTGCGTCCGGCCGACGGCATCGCGTCATAGACGTCGACCGCGATGCCGGCCTCAGCAAGCGCCTCGGCCGCCATCAGGCCCGCGGGCCCGGCGCCGACCACGGCGGCGGAATGCGCCGCCGTCAGTTGTGCCACAAGTTGGCGACCTTGCCCATGGCCTGCATCTTCTCGGGCGAATAATTCAGCAGCCGCGACAACTCCATGGCGGTGTTGCGCACCCGGCCCACCAGATCGTCGATGCGGTCCGGTTCGAAGCGCGACGAGGGAATGGTGGCGCCGAGCGCGGCGACGATGCGGCCGGTGCCGTCGCGCACCGGTGCGGCAACGGTCGATACCCGCGCTTCGAAGAACGCTTCCTGCAGCACGTAGCCGCGTTCGCGGTCCTTCTGCACCATCTCGTAGAGTTCGAGCACCGTATGGGGCGTGCTGGACGAATAGCTTTCCAGGTGTTCTTCGGGAAACAGCTCGCGCAACTCATCCAGGCTCAGGTCCTCGAGCAGGACCCGGCCGAGCACCGTCGCATGCGCGGGCAGCCGGGTGCCGACGTGAACCGAGCTGGTGAAAGGCGTAGGCGCCGAAGACTTGGCGACATAGACGATGGAGCGGCCATCGCGCACGACGAGATTGCACGAGAAACCGATTTCCCCGCGCAGGCGCTCCAGCAGCGGCGCGCCCAGCTCCGTGAGCTCGAGCGAGGCGAGGTACTCGAACCCCAGCCGCAGCACCGCCAGGCCCAGGCGGTAGTCGTGCCCGCCCTCGGCCCGCTGCACGAAACCCATGGACTCCAGGGTCATCAGCAGGCGGAACACGGTCGAGCGGGGCAGGTTCAGCCGGCGCGCCAGCTCGGGCGCCGACAGCTTCCGGTCGCGATGGTTGAATTGACCCAGCAACAGCAGCCCGCGCTCCAGCGCGGGGACTAGATACTTGTCCTGGGCGGCTTCCGAAACGTTCCCTTTGCTCATGTGTGACCGACTATCCACTCGTAGCTTGCGGGACGGAATGATACCGGCCCGGAAGTGCGATGCCGGTCACACCGCCGCCCTTCTTTCAATTCATCACGAATCCGCCGTTGACCGGCAGCAGCTGGCCTGTCACGAACCTGGCCAGGTCGGACAAGGCGAAGATCACCGAACCGCTCACGTCGTCGGGTACCTGCTCGCGGCTGATCGCACGCTGGTCGTGGTAGAGCCTGTGCCGCGCCTCGGGCACGTATTCGGTCGCCTCGACCAGGGTCAGCCCCGGCGCGATGGCATTGACGGTGATGTTGTCGGCGCCGAACTCGCGCGCCAGCGAACGCGTCATCGAGACGACCGCCCCCTTGCTTGCCACATAGGCCAGCAGGTTGGGCGCACCCCACATCGCCGTATCCGAGGCGAGATTGACGATCGCCCCCCGGCCGGAGGCCTTGAGCGCCTCGTGGCACGCCACCGACATGAGCCAGGTGCCCCGCACGTTGACCTGCATGACCCGATCCCAGACTTCGACGTCCAGCTGGTGCGCGCTGCGTCCGCCCGAGTTGGTGATCGCGGCGTTGTTGACCAGACCGTCCAGCCCTCCCAGCGCCTGGACGGCCTCGCCGGCGCACCGCTCGACGGAACCCGGATCGGCCAGGTCGACCTCGATGCCGTGCACCGGAAAACCGCGGGCCTGCAAGGTCTCGACCGACTGGCGCAGCGTGTCGGCCAGGATGTCGGCCATTGCCACCTTCGCGCCGGCCTGGCTCAGCGCCACCGCGAACTCGTAGCCCAGCCCGCGCGCCGCTCCCGTCACCAGGATGCGGCGGCCCTGCAGGAGATTACCGATATTGCTTGAATCCAACGTTGCTCCCATGAACCGCGCTCAGACCGTGGTGGTCGCCGCACGCGGCAGATAATGAAGGACGCGCTTCTCCGCCCAGACGACGCCCGCATAGGCGACGATACCGATCAGCGTGAGCACGGCGATGGTGACGAATACGGCAGCGGTGTTGCCCTGCCCTTCGCCGTCGACCAGCAGAAAGCCCAGGCCCAGGTTGCCGCCCACCAGCTCGCCCACGGTCACGCCGATGACGGCCAGGGTGGAGGCGATGCGCAGGCCCGAGAACAGCGCCGGCAGCGCCGACGGGAACTCGACCAGGCGGAAGATCTGCCAGCGGCTGGCGTTGAGCGTGCGGACCAGGTTGACCATGTCGGGATCCACGGTGCGCACGGCCGACAGCACATTGATCATGACCGGGAAGAACACGATCAGGATCGCCACCAGGATCTTCGGATAGATGGTATAGCCCAGCCACATGACGAACAGCGGCGCGAACGCCACCTTGGGCGCGATCTGCAGCGCCAGGATGTACGGCGACAGGATCGATTCCGTGGTGGGCGACAGGCCCAGCACCACGCCCACCACCAGGCCCAGCAGCGCGCCCAGGATGAAGCCGACGATCACCTCGAACGCGGTGATGCCGCTGTGCATGAGCAGCTCGCTGTTCTGCCACATGTGGCCGAACTCCTGGACCACGCGGCTGAAGCGGGGCAGGATGAATTCCGGCATGTTCAGCAGTCCCGGCCCCCACTCCCAGGCGGCCAGGAACACGAGCAGGACCAGCAGGCTGCCGCTCGCCGTGGCGACCTTGCCCGCGAAGAACGGGCGGGCGGCCGGCTTGGCGGTGCGCGCCACCGCGGGCGCGCCTTCATTGGATACGGATACGGACATTACCGCTCAACTCCGACGAACTGGTTCGTATAAAGATCGGTCAAGGGCGCGGCCTTGGACACGATGCCTTCCGAAACGTAGAACTTCTGCACCTCGGCCAGGCGGGCGGTGTCCATCTGGCCCAACACCTTCTGGTCGGCGTACACGTACTTGTTGTACAGGCGCAGGATGCGCTCGAGCTTCTCTTCCTTGCCCTTGAAGGCCGGCGCGGCCTGGGCGTAAGTGGCGGCGGCGCTCTTGGGATCCTTCATCACGTCCTGCATGCCGCGCAGGGTCGCGCGCACGAGGCGCTTGATCAGGTCCGGATTCTTCTTGATCGTCTCGTCCGAGGCGATGATGGCCTGCGCCATGCTGTTGAAGGGTTTGTCGATCTTCAGGTACTCGGCATTGCCGTTGGTGGCCTCGTCCGCATCGACCAGCCAGTCGGGCGTGGCGGCCATGCCGTCGGCCTTGCCGGCGGCGAACAATTGCCACACGCCCGCGGGCCCGGCGGCCTGGATCGACACGTCGCTCTTGCTCAGGTTGTATTTCTTGAGCGTGCCCAGCAGCGCGTAGTAGGTCGTGTCGCTGTAGGAGATCACGGTCACGGTCTTGCCCTTGAGGTCGGCGACCGACTTGATCGGGCCGTCCTTCTTGACCGCCAGCGACGACAGCGAACCCGCGCCCAGGACGGCGACGGCCTTCACGGGCACGCCATTGGCGCGGACGATGATGGGCGTGTCGCCGATGGCGCCGCCGATTACCGCATTGCCGGCGCCGATCTGCTTGGCGACGTCGACCCCGCCCTTGCCGAGCACGAAGTTGACCTTGATGTTCTCATCGGCGTAGTAGCCGCGCTGCTGCGCGATCATCCACGGGGCGAAGGCCGGCAGCGTGGGCGGCGCGGGCAGCAGGTAGTTCACTTCCTCCGGCGCGGCTTGGGCGGCAAGCGGCGAGGCGACAGCCACGGCAACGGTGGCCAGTTTGAAGCTGAAGGAGACCAGAGCTTTTTTCATAGGGCTTCCTGTATGAATGGCGCCCACGGGCGCAACGTGCGTGTTGGGAGAGACGAACGGATTCAGTGCAGCTCGGCGGTTTCCTTGCCGACCTTCAGCAGTTCCATCAAACGGCCCTGCAGCGGGCCGATTTCCGGCAGCTTGCGCCGTTCCAGCGGGTTGTCGCGCATGGGCAGGTCCACGACGATTTCCTCGATGATGGTGCCGGGACGCTCGCTCATGACCAGCAGCCGGTCGGACAGCGCGATGGCCTCCACCAGGTCGTGGGTGATGAAAAGCGCCGTCTTGCGTTTTTCGTACACCATCTTGGCGAGGTCTTGCTGCAGCACCATCTTGGTCTGCGCATCGAGCGCGGAAAAAGGCTCGTCCAACAACAGCACCTGCGGATCGACGGCCAGCGTGCGGGCCAGCGCCGCGCGCTGGCGCATGCCGCCGGACAGCTGGTAGGGATAGTGTTCCTCGAACCCCTTGAGATGGCACTTGGCCAGGAGCTCGTCGGCCACGCTCTTGCGTTCCCGCGGCGCCACGCCTTCGATCTCCAGTCCCAGCTCGACGTTGGCGCGTATGGTGCGCCAGGGCATGAGCAGGTCCTTCTGCAACATGAACGCGACCTTGCGCACGGGCTTGGTCACGCGCTCTCCGCCTACGTAGACTTCGCCCTCGCTGGGCAGGTAGAGGCCCGCGCCCATGTTCAGCAACGTGCTCTTGCCGCAGCCGGACGGGCCGATGATGGAGACGACCTCGCCGCTGCGGATGGTCAGGTTGACGTCGGTGACCGCCGCGCGGGGCTGCCCCGTCTGGCGGTCCAGGAAGCGCTTGCCGACCTTGCGGAACTCGATTTCATTCATGTTGCGGGGCCTGTATAAACCGAAGCATCTATTCAACAACGACCACGGCGGAGAAATTCCGCTCGTCCCGGATGGATTGCGAAGCGGCCTGGGCGCTGCGATAGTGTGCGTCGATCGCTCCGGGTACCTCGTTTGCCGTCTTAAATACGAAACCTCATCTCATCTACGAAACAGTGGCAAAAATATAGCGCCTCGATTTTGGGGGCGCGACTGGGGTAAACCACTACCAAAGCCAAGCAAACGGCGGGCCAGCACGGAAGGGCCCAAAGGCAGCCCGGGCGGGCCTCTCATTGGTGCAAAACGCTGCCCGCCCCGGTGCGACCGTGCCATGAACGCACCATAAAGGTGCGGACAGTCAGCGAATGAGTTCTAGGAATTCGGCGCGAGTGGAAGGATTCTCGCGGAACGCGCCCAGCATGACGGAGCTGACCATCGAGGAATTCTGCTTCTCGACGCCGCGCATCATCATGCACATATGCTGCGCCTCGATGACCACGGCGACGCCGAGCGCATCGGTCACCTGCTGCACGGCCTCGGCGATCTGAAGACAGAGATTCTCCTGGATCTGCAGGCGGCGGGCGTACATGTCGACGATGCGCGCCACCTTGGACAGGCCGAGCACCCTGCCGTTGGGCAGGTAGGCGACGTGGGCCTTGCCGATGAAAGGCAACAGGTGGTGTTCGCATAGCGAGTACAGCTCGATGTTCTTGACCAGCACCATTTCATTGGTGTCGGACGAGAACAGCGCGCCGTTGACGATCTCGTCGAGATTCTGGGAATAGCCCTGGCACAGGTATTTCATGGCCTTCGCGGCGCGCTTGGGGGTGTCGCGCAGGCCCTCGCGATGCGGATCCTCGCCGAGCTTTTCGAGTATGGAGGTGTAATGCTGTTCGAGCGACATGGAGGCTCCTGTGGGTATCCTGGGAACGCGGCACGAGGCCAGCCGGATGCGGCACGGCCGCCGGCATGGAAGGCGTGAGGATACTCCATCGCCCCCGGCCGGGCCGGAAAAGCCCTACCCCGCTCCCCAGTGCCTCGCGGGACGCTTCAGCAGTATTCGGCCGGCAGGCGCTCGACCTCGGCCGTCTCACCGGTCAGGCGGGCGATGCGCCCCGCCGCCTCGGCCGGCGCGCCGCTGGTCAGGAACCGCACGCTCCCCTCGCCCGCCGCCCGGGCCAGCCCGTGGACCAGCAATTGCCGCTGCAATTGGCGGGCGAACGGCACCCCCGTTTCCAATACTGCGACGTCCGGCCCCACGTGCCGCCGTATGGGGTCGATCAGGAAGGGGAAATGGGTGCAGCCCAGGACCAGCACGTCGGCGCCTTTGGCAACCAGCTCGGCCAGCGGCTCGGCCACCAGATGGTCCCGTTCCGGGGTCCAGCCCTCCTCGGCCAGCGCCACCCACCCCGGGCAGGGCTTGAGCAGCACTTCCACACCCGGCGCCTCACGCCGTACCAGGGCGTGGAAACGTTCGCTGAGCAGCGTGCCGGTAGTCGCCAGCACGCCTATCACGCCGGACTGGGTCAGCCTGGCCGCCGGCTTGACCGCGGGTTCGATGCCGACGATGGGCAGTCCCGGATAGCGGTCGCGCAGCGCCTCGACCGCGACGGCCGTCGCCGTGTTGCATGGAATGGCCACGGCCTTGGCTCCGCGCGACAGGAAGAACTCGGCCAGGCGCAGGGCGCGTGCCACGATGTAGGCGGGGGTTTTCTCTCCGTACGGCAAATGGCCGCTATCGGCCACGTACAGGAGGTCTTCACGCGGCAAGATCTGCCGGATGGCGTTCAGCACGCTGATGCCGCCGACGCCGGAGTCGAATATGCCTAAGGGGCCGTCGTGTGCGGCGGAGGTCATGGATGCGGGTCAGGAAGCCAGTTTCAGTCCTATGATACCCGCCACGATCAACCCGAGGCTGACCAGCCGAGCCGGGGTGGCGGCCTCGCCGAACAGCAGGATGCCCAGCGCGGCCGTTCCCACGGCGCCCACGCCCACCCATATGGCATAGGCGGTGCCCACGGGCAGCGTACGCATCGCCACGCCCAGCAGCGCCATGCTGACGACCATGGCGGCGACGGTGCCCACGGAGGGCCACAGCCGGGTGAAGCCTTCGGTGTACTTCAAGCCGATCGCCCAGCCGATTTCCATCAGTCCGGCAATGATCAATATGGTCCAAGCCATGTTCGTGCTTCCTGGTTGCGGGAACGCCGCCGCCCGCCATTCCCGGCAGGATTGCCGTCTTGCTGCGTCCCTATTTTATCGTCTGGAAAGGCACTCAGCCCCCGCTCCGTCCCCATTTGAAGATTGCACTAAATAAGTGCATAAAGTCGTCAATTATCGGCATGATGACGGAAAAACGCGTTTACAATGCCGCGTTTTTTCGGTGCAACGCACCGGATCAGAGCAACGCCGCACGCAAAAGGTGCAGCCCTCGACGCCGCTCGCAGCCCCTCGCGGCAGGACGACCCCAAGCGCCCGGACATTCAACGGAGCCGATATTGAAACACGCCAGCCTAGACAGCTTTCTTGCGCAGGTTGCCCTGCGCGACCCTCATCAGCCGGAGTTCCTGCAGGCCGTCAAGGAAGTCATGACGAGCCTCTGGCCCTTCCTGCAAAAGCACCCGCGCTACGCCGAGCACGGCCTGCTCGAACGGCTGGTGGAATCCGAGCGAGTCATCCAGTTCCGCGTATGCTGGGTCGATGACCGCGGCCAGACCCAGGTCAATCGCGGATTCCGCATCCAGCACAACTCCGCCATCGGGCCCTACAAGGGCGGCATGCGGCTGCATCCTTCGGTCAACCTGTCCATCCTGCGCTTCCTGGCGTTCGAACAGACCTTCAAGAATTCACTCACCACCCTGCCGATGGGCGGCGGCAAGGGCGGCGCGGACTTCGATCCCAAGGGCAAGAGCGACGGCGAGGTCATGCGCTTCTGCCAGGCCTTGATGCTCGAACTCTACCGCCATCTCGGCCCCGACACGGACGTGCCGGCGGGCGACATCGGCGTGGGTGCGCGCGAGGTCGGCTTCATGGCCGGCATGATGAAGAAGCTGTCCAACAGCGCGGCCGCGGTGTTCACGGGCAAGGGACTGGCCTTCGGCGGCAGCCTGATGCGTCCGGAAGCCACGGGCTACGGCACCATCTATTTCGCCGAACAGATGCTGCATCGCAAGAGCCAGAGCTTCGACGGCAAGACCGTCTCGATCTCCGGCTCGGGCAACGTCGCGCAGTACGCCGCCGAGAAGGCCATGGACCTCGGCGCCAAGGTCGTGACCCTGTCGGATTCGGACGGAACGCTGCACGTGCCGGGCGGCATCGGCATCGACATGCTCAAGGAGATCATGGATCTCAAGAACGTCCAGCGCGGCCGCCTCTCGGAATTCGCGGCGCGCAACAAGCTGGCGTTCGAGGCGGGCAAGCGGCCCTGGCACATTCCCGTCGACATCGCCCTGCCCTGCGCCACGCAGAACGAGCTGGACGGCAACGACGCCGAAACGCTGGTGCGCAACGGCGTACTGTGCGTGGCCGAAGGCGCGAACATGCCGTCCACCCTCGAGGCGGTGGACGTCTTCGTCCGGGCCGGCACGCTCTACGCGCCGGGCAAGGCCAGCAACGCCGGCGGCGTGGCGGTGTCGGGACTCGAAATGGCGCAGAATTCGCAACGCCTGTCGTGGCACCACGCCGAAGTCGACGAACGCCTGCGCGCCATCATGAAGGACATCCACGAGAACTGCGTGCGGCACGGCACCCGGCCCGACGGCAGCATCAACTACGTCGACGGCGCCAACATCGCCGGCTTCGTGAAGGTGGCCGACGCCATGCTGGCGCAAGGCATTTATTAGGGAAGCCCACCCCACGCGGCCTGTGGCCGCGCCCCTCAAGGGGCGGCGCTGGACGGAGAGACCACCCCTCGCGGCTTGCGCCGCGCCCCTCAAGGGGCGGCGCTGGAAGGAGAGACCACCCCTCGCGGCTTGCGCCGCGCCCCTCAAGGGGCGGCGCTGGCGGACCGGCAAAGCCGGATCCGCGGCGCCCTGGGTATAGTACGAGTTTCTTAAATTGCTACACCGTGGCTACCGCTGGCAGCCAGCGAAGCACAAGCGCCCCACCCCAAGATAACGGTACTAGATCCAGGATGCGGTGGATCCGGCTCCGCCGGTCCACTCGCATCGCCCCCTTGAGGGGGACGCGCGAAGCGCGGAGGGGGTGGGCCTTCCCTGCGCGAAGCGCGGAGGGGGTGGGCCTCCCCTGCGCGAAGCGCGGAGGGAGTGGGCCTCCCCTGCGTCAGCGCATAGGGGGGGGCGGCTCTCTCAGCCACTCGCGCCAGATGGCTACGAGCAGCGCCATCAGCACCGGGCCGACGAACAGGCCCACCAGGCCCATGGTCTGCACGCCGCCGACCAAGCCGACGAAGGTCGGCAGGAACGGCAGCTTGACCGGTCCGCCGACGAGCCGCGGACGCAAGGTCTTGTCGACGACGAAGAGTTCGAAGGTGCCCCAGGCGAACAGGCCGATGCCGGCCACGAGCTTGCCCGATCCGATCA
Source organism: Pigmentiphaga sp. NML080357 (assembly GCF_002188465.1). Classification (GTDB taxonomy): domain Bacteria; phylum Pseudomonadota; class Gammaproteobacteria; order Burkholderiales; family Burkholderiaceae_B; genus Pigmentiphaga. Next base: position 80,097 of record NZ_NINW01000046.1, read on the forward strand.
GGTACAGCGACACCATGGTGAAGGCCAGCGGGGCGCCGCCCGGCACCAGCGCCATGAAACCCGTGATCAAGCCCAGCAGCGCGGGCGACGGCACGCCCGCTATCCAATAGGCCACGCCGAGCACCACGGCTTCGCCGATGGCGATCAGGCCCATGCCGGTGACAGTGGCGCTGATGGTGGCCGGCACCACGCGCGAGAGCCGGGTCCAGCGCACCGGCAGCACCCGCTCGCCCACCGTGTCGAGCTGGGCCACGATGCTCTCGCCGTCCTTGTAGACGAAGAACAGGATGATCAACATGAACACCACCGTCAACGCGAGGTGAAAGACGTTGCCGGTGGTGGACAGCACGACCCGGTAGATATTGCCCAGGTGTTCGCCGCTGATGAGCTGCACCCATGCGCCGAGGGCATGCGGCCGGGACAGATGTTCTTCCCAATAGCCCGCAAGGCGCTCGCCTATCAGCGGCAGGCCGCTGACCCAGTGCGGCACGGGCAGGCCTTCGCGGTTGGCCTCGAGCAGCCAGCGGATGAGGTTGCTCGCTTCCTGGATGGCGTAGGACAGGCCGAAGGCGAACGGCACGATCAGGCCGACCACGATGACCAGCAGCGCGCCGCTGGCCGCGAGCGCCGTGCGGCCGCCGCAGATGCGGACCCAGCGCCGGTACAAAGGCCAACTTGCCAGGCCGATGATCAGCGCGGCCAGGCCGGGCACGAGAAATCCGCTGAAGAAATACGCGCCGGCGAGCAGCATCAGGATCAGCAGCCAGCGGGCCACGAGGCGAGCGGAAAAGACAGGAGGCGTCATGAACGGTTGCGAGCGGAATACCGAAGAACGTCGCCGACAACTGTACCAGCTACCCAGAGGGTTGCGGGCGGGATCGCGCATCCGCATGCGACGTATCGGGCATCCGGCACGCAGCCGTCATGCGGACCCCGTGTTCCGTTCCCAGGGCGGCACGGGAGAGAACTCCGCGCGCAGGAAGTCCAGCAAGGCTTGCACCCGCTCGATCTGCATGCGGTTTTCCGGGACCATGGCCCTGACCCAGATATCGGCCACGCGGAACTCCGGTAGCAAGGTGACCAGGCGGCCGGCCTGGATCGCGGGAAGCAGCAGGTAGGAGGTCAATAGCGTGACGCCATTGCCTTCCAGCGCATTCTGCAACAGGATCAACCCATCGTTCGAGTCCACGCGCGGGGTCACCGATACGGCCACGGGGCCGGTCTTGCCCTCGAATGTCCAGGTCGCGCCCAGGGGCTGGAAGTTGAGTATCTGGTGCCGCAGCAATTCCGAGGGATGCCGCGGCGCTTCGTTGCGGGCAAGATAGGCTGGCGCGGCCACGGCCAGCCGCGGCACGGCGCACAGGCCGACGTCGACCGATCCTCCGAACGATGCGGGAAACATGCCGATCGCCATGTCGAAGCCTTCCTGCACGGGATCGACAGGCCGGTCCAGCGCCAGCACGTCCATGGTGATGTTGGGATGTTGATTCTGGAAGCGCGCCAGCATCCCGCCCAGATAGAACGCGCTCAGCGTGGTGGGCACCTTGATGCGCAGGCGCCCCTCCAGCGCCCGCGGCCTTTTCTGGAGTTGCGCGATGGCGTCGTCCAGGTCATTGACGAGTCGCGCGGCGGTGGGCATGAAGAGCCGCCCCGCTTCGGTTACCGACACCCTGCGCGTGGTACGTTCGAACAGCCTCTGCCCAGTTCGCCATTCCAACTGCTCGACCCGCTTGGTGACGACGGACGGCGCCACCCGCAACCGCCGGGCCGCGCCCACGAAGCTGCCGGCTCTCGCCACTTCGAGAAAGGCCTTCAGGTTGGCGATGGTGTCCATGATTATTCTCGCTTCGAGAATTGATATCGCGCTATTTGGCCGATTGTAGGGGGAAGTGCGAGCAGTTAGAGTGTTTCCACCCCATGGAAGCGGTGGAGACGAGAATGGCGACGTTGGATTTTCAGCCCGCACGCGGGCCCTCTGCCTGGACGGGGCAAGGCATGCGGGATTCGCGGCAATGGATCTACGAGCTGGACGACGAGGACCGCGCCGACGTCGCGTCGGCGCTCTCGCACGTACGGACTCGCGGCCTGACGATTCCCTTCGGCAAGGAAGACTTCCCGCTGGGCCGCTTCGCCGTCCGCATGGCTCGCATCCTGGCCGAGGTCGAGACGGGCGCAGGCGTCGTGCTGATGCGCGGGCTGGCCGTCGACGAATACGGCCTGGAAGGCACCAGGCTGGTGTACTGGGGGCTCGGCGTCCACATGGGGACCGCGCTGGCGCAGACTCCGTTTGGAGACCTGCTGGTCGACGTGCGGGACACCGGTGGCGATCAATACAGGAACCCCACCCAGCGAGGCTTCCATACCGCGCGCCGGCTGCCCTTCCACAACGACCAGGGCGACGTCGTCGGACTGCTGTGCTACAGGCGGTCCAAAAGCGGGGGCCTGAGCTGCATTGCCAGCGCCGCTGCGGTCCACAACGAAATACTGCGCACGCGTCCGGACCTGCTGGAGGTGCTCTACCAGCCCTTCTACTGCGATGCCCGCGGCGAGGAACCCCCGGGCCGCCCTCCCTACTACGTGGAGCCGCGCTTCTCGATGCTGGACGGCCGGCTGTTCACCCAGCATGGACGCACCTACGTCGACTCCGCACAGCGCTTTCCCGACGTGCCGCGCTTGACGGCACACCAGGACGAGGCCATGCGATACGTCGACGAACTGTGTGCCAGCGACACGTTCCGGCTCGACATGGATTTCCGGCGAGGCGACATCCAGTTCCTGAACAATCGCGTGGTCCTGCACTCGCGCACCGACTTCGAGGACTATGAAGAACCCGAGCTGAAACGGCTGCTGATGCGATTGTGGCTACGCACCCCGGGCTACGGCGCCATACCCGCCTATTTCCACGAGCGCTTCCAGGACATGGATCACTGGCTGAAGCACCCGCTCGAACGCAAGCCGAAGGCGCAGGCCGCCTGACCGCGGCTCCCGCGACGGATCCCGATTTTTTTCGTTCACGAGGCCGCTATGAAGACCCTGCAGACATGGATGGGAACGCTAACCCTCGCGCTGGGCGCAATCGCCCCGGGCCGGTCGGCGGAATGGCCCACGCACCCCATCAAACTGGTCGTTCCCTATACCGCCGGCGGGCAATTCGACATCGTCGCCCGCATGCTGGCCGAGAAAATGGGAGCCAGCCTGGGCCAGCCCGTGGTGGTCGAGAACAAGCCGGGCAACAATACGCTGATCGGCGCCGATTACGTCGCCAAGTCCGGCAACGACGGCTATACCTTGCTGTACGCGGGCGCGAACATGTTCTCCATCGCGCCCCACCTCTACAGCCGGATGCCTTTCAAGCGCAGCGACTTCCAGACCGTCTCGCTCGTCAGCGAACTGCCCATGGGCCTGATCGTCAACGGCAAGCTCCCCGTGCGCACCCTTTCCGAGTTCGTCGACTACGTCAAGGCCCATCCCGGCAAGCTCAGCTTCGGGACCTCGGGGGAAGGCGGCGCCCAGCACCTGCTGTGCGACCGGCGAGCTGCGCATACTGGGCGTCTCGAGCGCCCAGCGCCTGGCCGGCCATCCCGACATTCCGACGTTCGCGGAACTGGGCGTGCCCGACGCCACCGTCGCATCGTGGGGAGGCATCGTCGCGCCCGCCGGCTTGCCGCCCGCCGTCTTTGCCGCCCTGCGCAAGGCCGTGGTGGCCGCCGCCGCGGACCCGCAAGTTCAGGAAAAAATCGTTTCCAGTGCCGCGGTGCCCAGGACCACCACACCCGAGGAATTCGACCGCGTCATCCAGGCCGATTCGGACAAGTGGCGGAATGTCATCAAGCGCCTTGGGCTCAAATTCGACTGACCGCACCGCACAAGGACACCCGCATGACCGATTGGAACATATGGGGCTTTTGCTATGCCCTGGGCCGCCTGCCCCACGACTTCCTCAGCGGCGCGCCGGTGGCGAGCAATCGCGGCACCGTGGAAGTGCCGATGATGATCTCGCTCCTGAAATCCAGCCGGGGCCAGCTCGTCCTGGTCGATACCGGCTTCGATTCGGGCGCGTCGATGACGGGCAGGAGGTTCGACGATTTCGTGCGCAGCGACGTCCTGCTGGAACGCTTCGGCGTCGATCCCCGCAAGATAGAGACGCTGGTGTTGACCCACATGCATTTCGACCATGCGGGCAACCTGCGCGGCTTTCCCAACGCGCGGATCTACGTGCAACGCTACGAGTACGAGTCGTGGAAGCGCGTCATCGAGGAATTCGGAGAGCAGACGTCCAAGAGCCACTGGGCCTTCTCATCGCTGAACGTGGCCGACTTCCACGCGCTGGAGGCCGCCGCGCGGGACGGCCGGGTGGTGTTCCTGGACGGCGACGCGGCGGTGGCCGAAGGCGTCACGTGCCGGCTGGCCAAGGATACGCACACCTTCGGCAGCCAGTGGCTGGAAGTGGCCACCCCGGACGGCGCCTATGTCATCGCGGGCGACTGCTGCTATACCTACGAGAACCTGGAACGCATGTGGCCGCCCGGCTACATGCAGGGGAATGCCTGGAACATGCTGCGCGAGTTCCGGCGCATGAAAGACGTGGCCGGCGACGACCTGCGGCGCCTCGTGCCGGGGCATGACATCGCCTTGTTCGACAGGCACCCCGGCGGCAGGCGCGAGGAAACTCGCTTCATCGAAGTTCATCTCGCCAAGGGTGGCGCGTCCTTCCTCGAATGATGGAGCTCCGGGCTCGGGTGACGGCAATCCCGGAACGATGATGCGCGATGCGGCGGGACGGCGGGGCCTCGTCGATTATTTATGGAGTTTTCGCCCTGCGAAACGACGCTGTGCTGTAATCCTCGCACTCGGTGCCACGCCTAGAGAGCACGAACAAACGAGGAGACATACGGTGTTCACCTATCGCATCCGCGCGCTCTGCCTGGTATTTGCGAGCCTTTGCTGCGCAGCCGGCGCCCACGCGCGGGATACCGACTATCCCTCCAAGCCGGTCAAACTCGTCGTTCCCTACGCGCCCGGGGGTCCCACCGATCTGGTCGGACGTTCTCTCGCGGCGGCCCTCGCGCGGCGGCTCGGCCAACCGGTCGTCGTCGAGAACAAGGCCGGCGCCGGCGGCGTCATCGGCACCAGTTCGGTCGTGAACGCCGCGCCGGACGGATACACCTTGCTTTTGGGCCTGCAGGGCCCTATCACCATCAATCCCGCGCTGACCAAGGTACCCTACGATCCGTTCCGCGATCTGGTCGCGGTGCGGATGATCGCCACCGCTCCGATGATATTGATGGCAAGCAAGAAATCGGGCATCAGGACAGTCGGCGAGATTACGGCGCGCGCGAAGGCCGGTGCCGCCGGCCTGAACATCGGCTCCTCGGGAACGGGTACGCTTCCCCACGTCGCAGCGGAGCTGGTCAAGCACGAGACCGGCGCGAATCTGGTCCACGTCCCGTACAAAGGGGCGGGCCCGGCGCTGATCGATCTTCATGCGGGGCACATCGACTTGCTGTTCACAGACCTCCAGGTAGGCCTCCCGTACGTACAAGCCGGCCAGGTGACGGCGCTGGCCACCACGGCGCCCGACCGGTTGCCGATGCTGCCGAACGTGCCCACTCTCGCCGAGAGCGGGCTCGGCAACATGAGGCTGGCGGGATGGTACGGCGTGTTCGCGCCCCAAGGCGCCTCGGCGGACGTCTTGTCCCAGCTCGACCGTGCCATCGACGGCGTATTCCGCGACGAGGCCTTCATGCAAACACTGGCGAACCAGGGTTCCAAGCCGAGCACGCTGAGCGGGCCGAAGTTCGTGGAGTTCCTGCGCGGCGAATACGACCAGTGGTCGCGCCTGGGGCGATCCATCACCATCAAGATGGACTAGGGCCATGGTCGGATTGAGCGAACGACTCGCGGACTGGGCCATGGGACTGTCGTGGGACGGCATTCCCCGGGACGTCAAGGACCTCGCACGGCTGCAGATCCTCGATGCGGTCGGGGTCATGCTCGCGGCCAGGCCATTGGAACCGGTCCATGCCGCGGCCCGCGCGATGGCGCGGACCGACGCCGGCTCGCAAGCCAGGAGCCTTGGCTTCGACGAACCACTGTCGCTGGCGGGCGCCGCCTTCGTCAACGGCGTCATGTCCTCGCTGCTGGAATTCGACGACACGCACATCGAGTCGTTCGTCCATCCGACGGTAGCGCCATTCTCGGTCGCCCTTCCCTACTGCCAGTCATCGCGCCTCGGCGGCGCCCGGCTGATGCAGGCGGTGATCGTCGGCAGCGAGCTCAGTTGCCGGCTGGGCCTGGTCTCCCCCGTGCGCCTGCATGGCGTCGGTATTCATCCGACTGCGATCATGGGTGCGTTCGGAGCCGTGTACGCACTCGCCTCCCTGGCGGAGCTCGATCGCCGGCAAGTCGCCGACGCAGTCGGCCATTGCGCCAGCATGTGCGGTGGCTTGATGGCTTCATGGGAAGATGGCGCGTCGACCAAGACGCTGCACGTGGGAATGGCGGCGAGCCAAGCCGTGCGCGCCGTCGCGCTGGGACAGGAAGGCATCAGCGGCCCTCGTTTCGTCTTCGAAGGTCGCTTCGGCTGGTTCCAGACGCATCTTCAGAAGGTCGAACCGTCGGCCTTTCGGTACGCCATGGCGACCGACCGGCTAGGCAGCCGCTGGGAGCTGCTCGAGGTGGCTTCCAAGCCATATCCCAGCGCGTTCACCATTCATCCTTACATCGACGCGGTACTCGCGCTCAGGGCCGCGCACGCGATAGTACCCGCCGACATTGCCGAAATCCGCTGCCGCATCGCGCCCACCTCCGTGGCGACCTTGTGCGAACCGGCAGCCGAGAAGCTGCGCCCCTTGACCACCTGGCATGGCCGCATCAGCTTGCAGCATTCGCTTGCCGAGGCCATGGTGCGTGGCAGTATGGGCAAACACGCCTATAGCCCCGAGGCGCTGGCGGATCCAGCCATCAACGCCTTGGCCGACAAGGTAGTCTACGAGGCACATGCCTCCCTGAGCGCCGATCCGAAAAAGGCCGGCGCGCACGTTTCGATCCGGCTGAACGACGGCTCGCGTTTCGAGCACGTCATCGACAGTGTGCGCGGCACCCGCGCCAATCCCATATCGGAAGCTGACTACATCCGGAAATTCCGCTCGAATGCCGACGGGGTCATCGCGCCCGGCAAGATCGACGAAGCCATTGACCGCCTGATGCAACTGGACAAGCTCGACGATGTCGCTCCGGTATTCGATGCCCTGGCTGCACCGACCCTCCTTCCCGACTAGCCATGCACATTGCCCAAGTTTCCGTCATACCCTGCCCCCAGCGCATGCGCGACGCCTCCTGGAAGTTCGCCCGGGCTTCCGTGCCGACCATCGACGGCTACCTGCTGGCCCTCACCGATGACATCGGCACGACCGGACTGGGTTATGCGCATGCCATTCCGGCCATCACGAGCCACGGCGAAGGCGTGCGGACCGCGCTCGAGCTGCTCGCGCCGATCGTCTCCGGCAGGCGGCTGGACCAGATCGCCGCGATCATGAACGATGTCGACCGCAGGCTGGCTTTCCAGCACAGCGCCAAGGCCGCCATCGACATGGCGCTGCACGACCTGCTGGCCAGGCGCCTGGGCGTACCGATCAACGTCTTGCTGGGCGGCCAGGTCCATGCCGAGCTGCCGCTGTCTCGCATCCTGTCCATCAAGCCGCCCTCGGAGATGGCCGCCAACGCGGCCGCGCTGGCGGCCGGCGGATATAGGCAGCTCAAGCTCAAGCTGTCCGGCGACACCGACCTGGACGTCGACCGTGTCGCCGCCGTACGGGCGGCGGTCGGGCCGGACGTCGTGCTGACGCTGGACCCCAATCAGTCCTACCACGCCAAGCAGATGATGGCCGCCTTCTCGCGCATGGAACAGTACGACATCGCGCTGATAGAACAACCCGTGCCGGCCCATGACTGGGCGGGCCTCTCATTGCTCACGCGCAGCCTGCCCACCGCGATCGAGGCCGACGAAAGCGCCGTCACCGTGCAGGACGTCCACAGGCTGGTCGCCGACCGTGTCGTCGACGCCATCAACCTCAAGGTCACCAAACTCGGCGGCTTCCGCCATTTCATGGAAGCCGTGCACATCTGCGAAGCGGGCGGCGTGATATGCCGCGTCGGCGCCGCGTTCGGACCGGCGCTCATGCAGGCCATGAACGCCCATGCCGCCAGTGCGATCGCCGCCCTGCCCTACGCGTGCGAGCTGTCCGAGCACCAGCAACTGCTCGACGACCCCTGCACCGACCTGCCGGTGGCAAACGGCGTGCTGACCGTCCCCCGCACGCCGGGCTGCGGCGTCGAGCTGGCGGCCTAGCCCGACTGCTTGCGCGCCCCGATCACCGCCTCGGCCACCTGGCGCGGCACCTCGGCGTAGTGCTTGAACTCCATGGTGTAGGTCGCGCGCCCCTGCGTCAGCGAGCGCAGCGTGGTCGAGTAGCCGAACATTTCCGCCAGCGGCACCTCGGCGTGCACCAGCTTGCCGCCGCCGCCCGCGATGTCTTCCATGCCCTGCACCATGCCGCGGCGCGAGGAAAGATCGCCCATGACGTTGCCCATGAAATCCTCGGGCGTCTCGACCTCGACGCTCATCATGGGTTCGAGCAGCACCGGGTTGGCGCGGCGCATGGCTTCCTTGAACGCCATCGAACCGGCCATGCGGAAGGCGTTCTCGTTCGAATCGACGTCATGGTAGGAGCCGAAGGTCAGGGTGACCTTTACGTCCACCACCGGATAACCGGCCAGCACACCGGACGCCAGCGTGTCCTGGATGCCCTTGTCGACCGCGGGGATGAACTCGCGCGGCACCACGCCGCCCTTGATGGCGTCGACGAATTCGTAGCCCTTGCCCGCGGGTTGCGGCTCCAGCGTGATCACGACGTGGCCGTACTGGCCGCGGCCGCCCGACTGCTTGATGAACTTGCCCTCGACGTCGCGCACGGCGGATCGCACCGTCTCGCGATAGGCCACTTGCGGCTTGCCCACCGTCGCCTCCACGCCGAACTCGCGCCGCATGCGGTCGACCAGGATCTCCAGGTGCAGCTCGCCCATGCCGGAGATGATGGTCTGCCCGGACTCTTCGTCGGTGCGGACGCGGAAAGAGGGATCCTCCTGGGCCAGCCGGTTCAGCGCCAGGCTCATCTTTTCCTGGTCGGCCTGCGTCCTGGGTTCGACCGCCTGCGAAATGACCGGGTCCGGGAAGGACATCCGCTCCAGGATGATGGCGTGGTCCGGGTCGCACAGCGTGTCGCCGGTGGTGGCTTCCTTCAGGCCCACGGCAGCCGCGATGTCGCCGGCATAGACTTCCTTGATCTCGCGGCGCTCGTTGGCGTGCATCTGCACGATGCGCCCCAGCCGCTCGCGCTTGCCCTTGAGCGGGTTGAAGACCGTATCGCCCGACCGCACGATGCCGGAGTACGCGCGAAAGAAGATCAGCTGGCCGACGAAGGGGTCGGTCATGATCTTGAAGGCCAGCGCCGAGAACGGCTCGTCGTCCGACGGATGGCGCTCGATCTCGTGGTCGTTCTGGTCCACGCCCTTGATGGCGGGCACGTCCACCGGCGACGGCAGATAGTCGATGACGGCATCGAGCATGGCCTGCACGCCCTTGTTCTTGAACGCGCTGCCGCACAGCATGGGCACGATCTCGCCCGCCACGGTGCGCTTGCGCAGCCCGCGCTTGATCTCGTCCTCGGTCAGGGCGACGCCGTTCAGGTACTTGTCCATCAGCTCGTCGTCGGCCTCGGCCGCCTCTGCCACCATCTTGTCGCGCCACTCCTCGGCGGTCGCCTGCAGTCCGGCCGGGATGTCGCGGTACTCGAAGCGCACGCCTTGGGTGGCTTCGTCCCAGATGATGGCCTTCATCTTGACCAGATCGACCACGCCCTCGAAATGCTCTTCCGCGCCCACGGGGATCTGGATGGGTACGGCCCGCCCTTTCAGGCGATCGACGATCTGCCGCTGCACGCGGAAGAAGTCCGCGCCGACGCGGTCCATCTTGTTGACGAACGCGATGCGCGGCACGCCATACTTGTTGGCCTGGCGCCAGACGGTCTCGGACTGCGGCTGTACGCCGCCGACCGAGTCGTACACCATGCAGGCACCGTCGAGCACGCGCATGGAGCGTTCGACCTCGATGGTGAAATCGACGTGCCCCGGGGTGTCGATGATGTTGATGCGGTGTTCCGGGTAATTGCCCGCCATGCCTTTCCAGAAGGCCGTGGTGGCCGCCGACGTGATGGTGATGCCGCGCTCCTGCTCCTGCTCCATCCAGTCCATGGTGGCGTTGCCGTCATGGACTTCCCCGATTTTGTGGTTGACCCCGGTGTAGAACAGGATGCGTTCGGTCGTCGTCGTCTTGCCGGCGTCGATGTGGGCGCTGATGCCGATGTTCCGGTAGCGCTCGATGGGGGTCTTGCGGGTCATGGCTATCTCGTCGAAAGGTTGGGGGGAACGAACCGCGAGCCGCGCCGGTTCCGGGGGGAATCGGCAGAGAAAGCTAGTTTGCACCGATTCCGGCCGGCCGGGGAGGGGCGGCACGCCACAGCCTGGCGGCCGCCCGGGCATTCCCGCGCGCCTCGTAGTAACCTCGCACATATATGGGCGCGTTTCCTGAAAACAATCTGAAAAAAGCAAATCCGATCCGCCATGACCGCCACCGAGACACAGCGTGCCATTCCCGCCCTCTACATGCGCGGCGGCACGAGCAAGGGCGTGTTCTTCCTGCCCGGCGATCTCCCTCCTGATCCTGCCGTCCGGGACCGGGTACTGCAGAGGGTGGTCGGCAGCCCCGACCCCTACGAGAAACAGATAGACGGCCTGGGCGGCGCCACCTCCAGCACCAGCAAGGTGGTCATCGTCGGCCCCAGCGGCCGGCAGGACTGCGACGTCGACTACTGGTTCGGCCAGGTCGCCATCGGCCAGCCCATGATCGACTGGAGCGGCAACTGCGGCAATCTCAGCGCGGCGGTAGGCCCCTTTGCCATCCACCGCGGCCTGGTGCGGCCGGCAGGCGACGGCATGGCGGAGGTCCGCATCTGGCAAGCGAACCTCGGCAAGAAGATCGTCGCCCACGTCCCCGTGCGCGGCGGCCAGGTCCAGGAACTGGGCGACTTCGAGCTCGATGGCGTGACCTTCCCCGCCGCGGAAGTCCGGCTGGAATTCCTCGACCCAGGCGGCGGCGACGGCCCGGACGGCGCGATGTTCCCCACGGGCAACACGGCCGATGACTTGACCATTCCGGGCGTGGGGGAAATTCGCGCGACGCTGGTCGACGCCGGCAACCCCACCGTCTTCGTTCCCGCCTCGGCGCTGGGACTGGCAGGCACCGAACTGCAGTCCGATGTCAACGGCAATGCCGGCGTGCTGGCCCGTGCCGAGGCCATCCGCGCCCACGCCGCGGTCGCCATGGGCCTGGCGCCCGATGCCGCTCATGCGACCACCCACCGCCAACATACGCCCAAGCTCGCCTTCGCCGCCCCGCCCGCGGCCTATACGGCCTCCAGCGGCCGCGCCGTCGGCACGGACGACATCGACCTGAACGTACGCATCTTTTCCATGGGCAAGCTTCACCACGCAATGACGGGCACCGGCGCGGTGGCCATCGCCGCCGCGGCCGCCGTGCCCGGCACGGTGCTGGCCGACCTGCTGGGGGGCGCCCGCGACGGACTGCGCTTCGGCCACCCGTCGGGCACGCTGAAGGTCGGCGCGCAGGCGCGGTGCCAGGACGGGCGGTGGAGCGTCGCGCTGGTGGCCATGAGCCGCAGCGCCCGCCGGCTCATGGACGGCGTGGTGCTGGTGCCGCCATGGCGGGACTGAACCTGCCCTGCGGCGGCGCCCGCGGGACCTCGCGTACGCCGGCGTTTGGGCGGATACTGTCTTCGTAGCGGAACGGCTGCCTGCCGTTCCCTCCCCGGCGGATCGGCCGCCGACATCGCAGCAAGGAGACATGCATGAAGTTCGTCAAGAAATCGGTTGCAGCCTTCGTCATCGCCGTCATGCCGCTGGCCGCCATGGCCGCGCCCGCCAAGGTCATGGCCCCCGGCGGACCAGGCGGGGGCTACGATGGCGCCGCCCGGATACCGCTGCAGGTGATGCAGCAGACGGGCATCTTCACCGACGGTTTCCAGGTCACCAACAAGGGCGGCGCGGGCGGCACCATCGGGCTGGCCGAGTTCTTCCGGACCAGCAAGGGCGACGACAACGCGATCATGTCCATCGGCGCGATTCTGGTCGGCGCCATCATCACCAACAAATCCCCCGTCACGCTGGACCAGGCCGTGCCCCTGGTGAGGCTGACCGACGACGCCGGCGCCATCGTCGTGGCGGCCAACTCGCCCATCAAGACCATTGCCGACGCGGTCCAGGCCCTGAAGGCCAACCCGGGCGGCACGGCCGTGGCCGGCGGATCGATAGGCGGCACCGACCACGTCACCGCGGCGCTGATCGCCAAGGCGGCCAAGATGGACCCCACCAAGGTCAACTACCTGCCCTACACCAGCGGCGCGGAAGTCGTCACCTCGCTGGCCAGCGGCCAAGGCAAGATCGGCATCTCCGGCCTGTCCGAATTGAAGACCTTCGCCGACCAGGGCCGCATCCGCATCATCGCGGTCTCCTCCGAGAAACGCCTGCCCGGCGTCAACGCGCCCACCCTCAAGGAAAGCGGCTACGACGTGGTCGTCGGCAACTGGCGCGGCATCATCGGCGCCCCCGGCATGAGCAAGGCCGGACGCGACATGTGGCTGCAGCGCTATGCCAAGCTGCATGCCTCGCCCGAATGGAAGAAGACGCTGGCCGACCACGGCTGGGACGACGCCTACCTGGCCGGCGACGACTTCGCCGCCTTCCTGACCAAGGAGAAGGCGCGCCAGGCCGAAGTGCTCAAGGACGTGGGGCTGGTCAAGTAGATCCGCACCGACACGAGGCACCGGGCGCCGCCGGCGCCCATCGGAGACACACGATGACAACTCCCCAAAGGCGCCCCTGGTGGCTGGGCCTGGCGGTCGTATTCATAGGCGCGGTCTGGCTCTACGAGGGCGGCACGCTGCCGCAGATCGGCGGCTATGCCGCGCTGGGCCCGGGCTTTTTCGTCAGCGCGATAGGCGTGGCCCTGATCGTCCTGGGCCTCATGCTGCTGGTGCAGATCGCGCGGGGGGAGACCTTCTCCCCCCAGGAAGTGGAGAACGCCGAGGCCGATGCCGGCGCCTCGTGGCCTGCGCTGCTGTGGGCGGCGGCGGGCGCCGCGCTGCCGCTTTTGACCATGAAGCCGCTCGGCTTCCCCCTGACCGCCATGGGCTCGTTCGCCCTGGTCACGCGGGCTTTCGGCTCGCGGCGCGTCGTGTTCGATTGTGCCGTCGGCCTCGCGCTCGGCGCGATCTGCTGGCTCGGATTCTCGCACCTGGGCGTGGGCCTGGGCGGCGCCTTTCCTCCGGCCGGGTGGTAATCGATGGATACCTTCAACTCCCTGCTTGCGGGGTTCGGCGTCGCGTTACAGCCGATGAACCTGTTCTGGGCCTTCCTCGGTTCCGCGCTGGGGACCGCCATCGGCGTGCTGCCCGGCATCGGCCCGGCACTCACGATCGCGCTGCTGCTGCCGGTCACGGTGCAGATCGCGCCGACGGCTGCGTTCATCATGTTCGCCGGAGTCCTGTACGGCGCGATGTACGGCGGCTCCACCACGTCCATCCTGCTCAACGCGCCGGGCGAGAGCGGCTCCATGATGACCGCGCTCGAGGGCAACAAGATGGCCAGGGCCGGACGCGGCGCCGCCGCGCTTGCCACCGCGGCCATCGGCTCCTTCGTGGCCGGCACCATCGCCACGCTGGCCCTGAGCTTCGTGGCGCCGGCCATCGCCGAGCTCGCATTCGTGTTCGGGCCGGCCGACTACTTCGCGCTGATGGTGCTGTCCTTCACCTCGGTCTCGGTGGTGCTGGGCACATCGCGCGTACGGGGCTTCATCTCGCTCTTCCTCGGCCTGGCAATGGGCGTGGTGGGCATAGACGGCCAGACTGGGCAGGCCCGCCTGGCATTCGGTTCCGCCGACTTGCTCGACGGCATCGAATTGACGGTGGTGCTGGTGTCGCTGTTCGCGGTGGGCGAGATCCTGTACGTCGCGAGCCGCTACAACAAGGCGCCGCCGCGCATCAATCCGCTGGCGGGCGGCACCTGGATGACCCGGCAGGACTGGAAGCGGTCATGGAAGCCCTGGATACGCGGCACGGCGCTGGGTTTTCCCATCGGCGCATTGCCCACGGGCGGCACCGAGATCCCGACCTTTCTCTCCTACTCGATCGAGCGCAAGCTGTCCCGGCATCCCGAAGAATTCGGCAAGGGCGCGATCGAAGGCGTGGCCGGTCCCGAAGCCGCCAACAACGCCGCGGCGGCGGGCGTGCTGGTGCCGCTGCTGACGCTGGGCCTGCCCACGTCCGCCACCGCAGCCGTGCTGCTGGCGGCCTTCCAGAGCTACGGACTGCAGCCCGGCCCCTTCCTGTTCACCAGCAGCGGCGACCTGGTCTGGGGCCTGATCGCTTCGCTGTACATCGGCAACCTGATGCTGCTGGTGCTGAACCTGCCGCTCGTCGGACTATGGGTACGGCTGCTGCTCATTCCCCGGCCCTACCTGTACGCGGGCATCCTGATCTTCGCCATGGTGGGCATCTGGGGCGTGGCGACGTCGTGGACCGATCTCGCGCTGATGTTCGGCATCGGCCTGATGGGCTACGTCATGCGGGTGTACGACTTCCCGATCGCGCCCGTGCTCATCGGTCTGATCCTCGGCCCCATGGCCGAAACGCAACTGCGGCGGGCCCTGGCCGTGGGCGAGGGCAATCCCCTCATCCTCGTCTCCACCCCGGTATCGGCCACGCTCATCGTGCTGGCCATCGCCGCGCTAGTGCTGCCGCTGCTGCTCAGGCGGCTCAAGCGCGAAGCCTGACGCGGCGCCCGCGCGACGGCCGCTGCGGCCGCGCGGGCACAACGCTTCAGCGCGGGTGGGAGGTAGGAGGCAGATCCGCTCCCCCTGCCTGGGCCTCATGGCGCAACATGCGCCGGATTTCGTCCTCGCCGTAGGGCCGCGGATCCTTGATCCGCAGGCTCTCGGCCCATTCGCGCGAGAAATCCCGCTGCAGCCAGCGGTTCACCGCTGCCGTGGCGAGCATGGCCACCACGGCGCCGCCGGCGGCCAGGACCATGTCCTTGTGCGCGTCCCATACATCGCCTTGCGTGCCGAGGTAGGCCACGCCGAGGTCGCCGCCGAACACCTCGGCCGCCGCCCACTCGAACAGCTCGAACATGGCCGAGGTCGCGAGCGTGAACTCCAGCGGCAGGAAATAGCCCCAGAAGCCCTTGGCATCCGCCACGCGCAGGAAGACCTCGCGGATCGGATAAGCCAGCAGCAAGCCGTACGAAAAGTGGACCACCCGGTCAAAATTGTTGCGCTCCCAACCCCACAGGCTGTTGAAGCTGCGCCCGGCCAGAGCCTGCCACCAGGCATCGTACGGGACCTTCGCATAGGTGTAGTGGGCGCCGATCGCATGCAGGCAGAGGAAGACGAAGATCAACGTGTAGGAAAGGCGCGAAAAACGGAAGTGCCGCCAGCTCAGCACCAGGCCGGCGCAGAATCCCACGACCAGCACATTCTCCAGGGCCCAGTCGCCACGGTCGAGCGGGCTGATCGCCAGCGCCACCCAGATGACGGCGAACGCCGCCGCGAGCGTCGCGACGTAACGTCGATATGCCATGCCTGCCTCCATGTTTCCTCCATCGGCCATGCGGGATCCCCAGTCTACGCTACCAGCCCGCCCACGCCGCCGGGCCTATTTTTTACAGCCGGACCGCGGCAACTTTTACATCTCCCGGTTTGCGTCCCGCTGCCTCCGCGGGGCACGGCCCTTGCTACGCCGTCCGACGACGCCGCAGCGCAATGGAGACACGCATGGAAGACCGAACGAGCGCGACACCGGACGCCCCGCCTGGATGGCTCGCATCGGCGGACGGAGACCGCAATGTCGGCCCGGCAGAGCGGCTGGGCTCGGCCGCGGGGGGCTCCTTGCTCCTGCTTTGGGGACTCCGGCACGGCGGGCTGCTGGGCGACCTGGCGGCAGCCGCCGCCGCGGGCTTGTTGTGGCGAGCGGCCACGGGCAACTGCCCCGTCAAACGGGCTGTCACGGCGTCCCCGCTGGAACGGCGCATCGCGCAGGAACAGGGCTGGATCTCGGCCGCGGCGGCCACCTATGCCATCGCCATCGACCGCCCGCGCGAGGAAATCTACCGCTTCTGGCGCGACTTCTCGAACCTGCCGCGCTTCATGCACCACATCGTCAGCATCGAGGTCATCAACGACCACCGCTCGCGATGGACCGTCAAGGCCCCCTTCGGCAAGACCGTCGAATGGATCGCTCACGTGGTCGACGACATTCCCAACGAGCGCATCGCCTGGGAGGCGGAAGCGACGGCGGATATCCCCAACCACGGCTGGGTGGAATTCCGCGATGCGCCGGACGGAACCGGCACGGTGGTGCGGGCCATGATCGCCTATCAACCGCCATTGGGGCAGGCGGGCCGGGTCGCCGCCCGGCTGTCGCGCGAGAATCCCGCCCGCCAGATGGCCGAAGACCTGCGCCAGCTCAAGCGCTATCTCGAGGCGGGCGCGGCGGCGTTGCCGGCCGGCGAGGCGCAACCCGCCTCCGCCTGATCCGCCGCGCGCCATCGGCTACTGCCGGACCAATACGGGCCCCGCCTTCCCCCCAAGGAAGGGCTCCCGGCAGCTTGGGCGGTTCGCCCCGTTCTCCGGAGCGGCGCGGACCGCATCCTTTTTGTTTCGTCCGTCCCGCCCCCCGTTGCGTTTCAGCGCCGTTCCACCGTTGACACGCCGAGTGCAGGCGACCTATCGCTTTCCCTGGAATTCCATGCGCCCGGATCCGCGCGCCGAAGGTCTGCGGTATAACCACGCCGACGCATGCCTCGCATGCGGCGCCCGCCGCGGCGCGGACGACACATGCATCCGCGCGATGCCGGCTTTCTTTTTTCACGCAGATGGTCACCATGATGTACTCGCAATTCCAATCAGGCAGGCGCGCCCTGCTCGCGCTCGCTACCGCATGCGCCGCCGGTGCGGCCGCCGTTTCCCTTCCCGCCATGGCCGCGGATTATCCGTCCCGGCCCATCACCATCGTGGTCGCCTATGGAGCGGGCGGCGACACCGACGCGATGGCGCGGCTCTTCGGCGAAAAGCTGACCCAGCGCCTGGGCCAGCCCGTCATCGTCGAGAACCGGGCAGGCGCCAGCGGCATCATCGGCAGCAACTACGCCGCACGTGCCAAGCCCGACGGCTATACCCTGCTGCTCGCCCCCAGCACGTTCTCGATGGCGACCCACGTCGTCAAGACGAACGCCACCGACACTTACCATCCGGCCAGGGACTTCGCGCCGATCACCCAGACGGCCTATCAGCCGCTGCTGCTGGTCGCCAGCCAGGCCTCGGGCTATACCTCGGTGGCGCAGGTGATCAAGGACGCCAAGGCCGGCAAGGCGCTGACCTATGCCAGCCCGGGCTCGGGCTCGCCCATGCACATCCTCGGGGAACTTTTCAACCAGGCCGCCGGCGTCAAGATCACCCACGTTCCCTACAAGGGCGTGGCTCCCGCGGTCAACGACCTGCTGGGCGGGCACGTCGCGCTGAGCTGGATGACCTACGGCCCGGTGGAGCCCTATCTTGCGTCCGGCAAGGTGCGCATCCTGGCCAACGGCGCCTCGGAACGCACCCCGCTTGCGCCGGATGCGCCGTCCATGGCGGAACTGGGATACAAGAACGTCAACGTAGCGGCCTGGCAGAGCCTCTATGCTCCCAAGGGCACCCCCGCCGAGGTCATCCGCACGCTCAACGGCCACATGGCCGAAATCCTGAAAATGCCCGATGTGGTCGCGAAGATGCGGGTCTTCGGCGCCTTCGCCAAATCGAGCACGCCGGAAGCCTTCGGCAAGCTGACCGCCGACGAATACGAGTATTTCGGCAAGGTCGTCAAGGAGTTCGGCATCCAGGCCGACTGAGGAAACACCCCGCCGCCATGTCGGCGGGGAACCTCCGGCGGCGCCGGCTCTCTGATTGAGCATGTGGATCCGCCGCCTCGCCACCCTCGCTTGCCTGTTCGCGCTTGCCTGCGCGGGCTACGTGGCGCTCGACCGCTGGCAGCGCCAGATGATTTTCTCGGTCGAGCTGGGCGAGCGCTCGTGGTGGCGCGAACCGCCCGCCGGCACCGAGGTCTACGACCTGGGCATGCCGGGCGGCGACACGTTGCGCACCTGGTACTGGCAGCATCCCGACCGGGACGCCCCCACCATCCTGTATCTGCACGGCTCGCGCTGGAACCTGAACGGCAGCGCCTTCCGCATCGGCCGCTGGGCCGACCTCGGCTATTCCATCCTCGCTATCGACTATCGCGGCTTCGGCGCCTCCTCCGCCCGGCTGCCGTCCCAGGCCAGCGTACGGCGGGATGCCGAGACTGCCCTGCGCGAACTGGCGCGCCGGCAGCCGGATCCGGCCCGGCGCTTCGTCTACGGCCACAGCCTGGGGGGCGCGATCGCCATCGACCTCGTATCCCGGTCCGGTACGCCGCCGGTGGCAGGCCTGATCGCCGAGTCGACCTTCACCCGCATCCGCGACATGATCGCCACCACGCGCTGGAGCGAGCTTCCCGGCTTGGGACTGCTGGTCACGCAGCCCTTCGATTCGGTGCGTGCCATCGCTTCGCTGCGCACCCCGGTCCTGTTGCTGCACGGCACCGAAGACCGCGTCGTGCCCCACGCCATGAGCGATGCCCTATGGGCCGCGGCGCAGCACGCGCCGTTGAAGCGACTGGTCAAGATCGAGGGCGCTTCCCATTCGGGAGCGAGCCGCGCCGGCCCCGCCTACGATGAAGCCGTGCACGGCTTCGTGCGCGACGCCACCGCGGCCTATCGAGGCTGACGTCATTCCACTTCGACCTTGGCCTGGAATTGCCTTTCCAGGAACGCGATCGCCCCTGCCCGGGCCGCATCGGCCGAGGGGAAGAGCTCGCCGTCCTGCATCAGCGGAAAGCCCAGCACCCGCACCCGGAACTGATAGCCGCCCTCGCCGGGTGCCGTATCTATCTCGAAATTGCGTTCGTTGACCCAGCCACGCGCCTGCGGCGTCCAGTCCTCCACAACGACCTCCTCAGAGCGGCGCGCCGGCCGGCAGGATGCCTTCCGCGTCAAACGAGCCGCATCATCCCAGCGCGACCAGAAAGACGACCGCCCCCAGCCCCAGCATCAGGAACGGGCTGAGCCGCGTCAGCATCAGCGCCAGCGTCGAAACCGCCGCCACGCCCCAGGCCCATGCGCCACCCTCTGCCGCGCGCAGTACTGTGCACGAAGCAGCCAGAACCATGCCTGCCGCCACCGGCACCAGCCCAGCCTCCACCGCGCGTATGCAACGGGTTCCCTTGAAGCGCGTCCACAAATGGGCAAGCCCATAGACCAGCAGCGAACTGGGAATGAAGATCGCGGCCGACGCCACCAGCGCCCCCGCCAGGCCCGCCGCCTGCCACCCCACCAGCGTCACCAGCAAGGCGCCGGGCCCCGGGATGATGCGCGACAAGGCATACAAGTCCATGAACTGCGCATTGTTCATCCAGCCGTAGACGTCCACCGACTGACGGTGGATGTCGGCCACGATGCTCTGCCCGCCGCCCACCGTCAGGAAAGACAGCGGCACGAAAACCAGGACCACCTCCAGCAGCGACTTCAGGTTCATGATCCCTCGCGTGCACGAAGGCGCAGATAAGCCAGGCCGACAGAAAGCGGCGCCATCGTGCCGACCACCCACAGCAGCGGCAGGCGCAGGAAGAAAATCGCCCCGAACGTCGCGGCCATGATCGCCGCGGCCGCCATGCTTTGCGCAGCCCGCCGCGCGGCGCGCAAGCCCGTTTGCAGAGACAGCCCCACCGCGGCGGCGGCGACGCCGGCCAGGGCCACGTGCACGGAATCGGACTTGGCCGCCGCCGAGAACGCGCCCACCACCGCCAGCGCCAGGAGCATGGCCGGCACCACCAGTCCGAGTGCGCCTGCCAGCGCCCCCACGCCGCCGCGCAGGCGGAAGCCGACCCAGATCGACATGTTGATGACATTGACGCCGGGAAATGCCTGGGCCAGCGCCAGGCCGCTCAGGAACTCGGCCTCGGAAAGCCATTCCCGCCGCTGGACGAACTCGCGCATCATCCAGCCGCTCAGGCCGCCGCCGAAGCTGGTCAGGCCGATCTTGGCGAAGGCGAGAAAGAGCTGGAAGGCGGAAGGAGGCGGGGCATCGCCGGGGCGAAGGGAAGAAGGCGTCGGGATCATGGCGGACCTGGCGATCGGGAATCGCCATATTACGGATTTCGGGTGTCGGACAGCTTAATGGCCGTCGCGCCAGCGATATCATGACCGCATTGACATCATGACGTCATGCTGTCATGATGGGCTGACATCATAACGGTATGCTACTTGCATGAGCATTCCCAATCCGCTCCTCACCGAAGGCGCCGCCCCACTCTACCGCCAGGTGGCGGACCATCTCATCCAGCGCATTACCAGCGGGCAGCTCGCCCCGGGCGACGCCCTGCCTCCGGAAGACAGCCTGTGCCGCGAGTTCGGCGTGAGCCGCATCACCGTCCGCAAGGCAGTCGAAGAACTGCTCGACCGCCATCTGATCGTCCGCCGCCGCGGCGTCGGCACTTTCGTCAACGATCCGCGCCGGGCCACCAAGGCCGTGACCTTGATAGGCGTGATCGACGAGGTCCTGCCGCGCAACCAGGTAATCGTCGTCGACGAAGCCCTGACGATCCTGCCGGCCAAGCTGCGCGAGCTGTTCGGCCTGGGGACGCAGAAATGGAAATGCGTGCGCGCGGTCAACCACGTCGCCCCCAACGAACCGCTGGACTACGCGCATTTCTATTTCGCCGATCACATCGCCGGCGGGATCGGGGCCGCCGAGGTAGCCGGCCCGTTGCCACCGATCAAGTATCTCCAGACGCATTTGAATGTCCGCATCGACCATGCCGACCAGCTCGTCGAGCCCATGGCGGCCACTGCCGAAATCGCCGCCCGCCTGGACATTGCCAAGGGCACGCCTGTGCTGCGGGCCATCCGCATCTACTACGACGCGCAAAGCCGACCGGTAGAGATCGTCGATGCGGTCTATCACCCCGAACGCTACCGATACGCGGCCACCCTTTATCCCAAGGCGGGGGCCGGCAACTGATTCCTCGTCGTCTCTCAAAGGATTCGCCATGCGCTCGACCGGACGAAACGATAGGTTGTCGAAGTGGTCCAGCTGCCTGCTGCTCGGGGTGGCGGTGGGAAGCGGCCAGGCGGTCGCGCAGGACTACCCGGTCCGCCCGGTCAAGCTGGTCAGCCCCTGGGCGCCCGGCGGCGCGAACGATATCTTCTGCCGCGCGCTGGCGCAGAAACTGAGCGAATCGCTGGGCCAGCCGGTCGTCGTGGAAAACCGTCCGGGCGCGGCCGGCACCATCGGCTCCGACTTCGTGGCGAAGGCGCCCGCCGACGGATATACGCTGGTGATGGGAAGCTCGCCCACTCATTCCATCGCGCCGGGCCTCTACCCCCGCCTGCCTTACGACCCGATGCGCGACTTCACGCCCATCACACTGGCCGCCGTGGTCCCCAACATCCTGGTGGTGCACCCTTCGCTGCCGATCCGGTCGGTACCCGAACTGATCGACTACGCCAAGGCCCATCCCCGCCAGTTGAACTTTTCCTCCACGGGCAACGGTTCTTCGCAGCATCTGTTCGGCGAACTGTTCAAATACCTGGCCCGCGTCGACATCGTGCACGTGCCCTACAAGGGCACCGGGCCCGCGCTGAATGATCTCCTGTCCGGCCAGGTGCAGATGGCCTTCGAGAACCCTCCCGCCCTGCTGCCCCACATCCAGGCCGGCCGCCTGCGCGCGCTGGCGGTGGCGGGCAGCAAGCGATCGGCTTCCCTGCCCGACCTGCCCACCGTGGCCGAAGCCGGGCTGCCCGGCTACGACGTCGCCGTCTGGTTCGGCATCTTCGCGCCGGCCGGCACGCCCCAGCCTGTCGTCGCCCGCTTGCACAAGGACATCGCCGCGGCCCTCGCCTCGCCCGACATCAAGACACGCATGGACGGCTTCGGCGCGGAGATCATCGGCACGGGACCGGAGCAGTTCGATGCCCACCTGCGCGCCGAAATCCCCAAGTGGGCCGCCATCATCAAGGCGGCCAACGTCAAGGTCGACTAGCCACCATACGCTCCCCAAGGAGGTACTCATGACGTTTTCCGTGATCGCCCGCTGCCCGCGCACGGGCATGTTCGGCATCGCCATCGCCACGCGCCCCATGGCCATCGGTGCCAAGTGCCCGTTCCTGCGACCCGGCATCGGCGGGCTCGTCGTGCAGGCCAACGGCGATCCCCGCCTTGGGCCGCTGGGCCTGTCGCTCCTGGAACAGGGCTATTCCGCCCGGAAGGTGCTGAACGACATCATCGAAAGCGACGGGGAAGACAACATCGCCTGGCGGCAGATCGCCGTCATCGACAAGGACGGCCGGACCGCCGCCGTGACCGGCAAGGACAACGAGGACTGGAAGGGTCACGTCGCCAAACAAGACTATGCCGTGCTGGGCAACCGCCTGACCAGCGAACGCACGCTCACCGCCATGTCCGAAGCCTTCGAACGACACGGCGACCTGGAGCTGGCCGACCGGCTGGTGTGCGTGCTGGAAGCGGCGCGCGATGCCGGCGGCCAAGTGGCCGGCCAGCACTCCGCCGCGCTGCTGGTGCACAACAGGAAATCGTACGCGTGGGTGGATTTGCGGGTGGATGAGCACGATGAGCCCATCGGGGAGCTGCGCCGCTTGTACCAGTTGTATATGCCGCTGATTCCGTATTACGACCAGCGGCCGGCGAATCCCAGCATGCCGCGGGATGATGACTGGAGGAAAGCGACGGGGGTGCAGGGAGGGCCGAGGTAGCCAAACTCGGGGCTGAGCGGAAGCATCTACCGTGGAGCTACTGCACGCAACCACATCTTCTCGACCTGGCTGGTCATGTTCCGTGGAATCAACTCAACTTCCGGATGCGCGCTTCCATATACACGGAATAGCTCATCAGCAAAGGCTTGGCCGATTTCCTGCACCTCCGAGAAATCCAGAATGACCTTCTTGAAACGATCGAACCGTGCGATCAACCGTTTGGCCTGAGACCGGGATACCAATTGTTCGCCGCCGTATTTGGCAAGCTTCATGGGAACGACGGTTTTCGAAAAATCATAGTCTTCAGGCGCATCGGTGAACTGCTCGTAGACTTCGGCAGCAGTACGCTGACTTGCCAATCCAATTCTCATGAAAACCGTCGTGCCCTCATCAAACAAGCTTTCCTCCTCTCTCAACCAGTCGTCGGGGGAGCCGTCCTCATGATTGAATGTCAACCCATTGGCAATGATCTCAAATTGATCGAACATCCTAGAAGTAAAGAAAACTCCTTCCCCAGTATGCCTTGATGGATCGGTTGTCAGTTTTCCCTTCGATAACTCGAACAAGGCTTGCCGCATGTCGGCGAGTCCAAGCGAGTTTGTAATTTTGGCAAAAATCCCCACTCCATCATCGGAAACGACAATGCTCAACGTTTTTTCGTCTTGGCTAACCCAAACGAAGACCGACTCACCGCCGGAATGATCGATTGCGTTGTTGACCATTTCTGTAAAGCCATGCACCGCAATGCGTTGAATATTGTTTGGGAGCGAGAAGTACGGCTTGAAAGCGCTTTCCCAAATGGAGTGTTCTTCAAGCCCTGCCAAGGGATAAAGATGCGCCACCCGGCGTTTATAGCCAGGGCTAAAAACAGGATGAGTAGACGGGCCGCTGCGTGCAATCCATCCCTCTGCCTCCAGGCGCTGGATGTATTTATTGGCCGCAACACGAGAAACGCTGTATTTATCAGCGTAGTACCGCGTTAAGTCACGGGGATGTTCAACGACATCCCGGGTGACCGTTCTGACTAGTTCATCAAATTTCGACGATTTGGCCATGGCGCACTTTGTAAACCACCAACACCAACATTGTAAACCAAAAAGGCTAACATTGTAAACCTACAGCCCTCATCCTGTCGCGCAAAAGAAAACCCGCAGCGCCAGGAACGGTGCGGGTTTCACGATGAACAGTCGCGGACTAATTCAGATAAGTACTTGGTGGGCCCCCTGGGAGTCGAACCCAGCACCAACGGATTATGAGTCCGCTGCTCTAACCAGGCATGAGCTAGAGGCCCGAGGGCGCAATTCTACACCGACTTGCCCCCCGGAGACGCTGGAACGCCCGATCGCCCTACAATCCCGCCATGGACGACACCACCCAGTTCTGGCGCGACCCGGCTCTGCCGTATGCCGAGAGCAGACGCGCCTGCCACAGCCGTGCCTGCTACCGGCCTCATAGCCACCCAACCTTCTCCATCGGCGCCGTGGACGAAGGCGCCAGCGTGTTCACGGGTGCCTCGGGCGGTCCGGTAGGGCTACGTCCCGGTACCCTGGTTTTCGTGCCGCCGCAGCGCGTCCATGCGTGCAATCCCGAACCGGACCGGGAGTGGAGCTACCAGATGCTGCACCTGGATGTGCAGTGGTACGAGTCGATCCGGCGAGAGAATGGCCTTTATGCCGCGCATGCCGACGAGCCCGTCTGGATGAGCCGTGAACCGGCCTTCTACGCCGGGTTTTGCCGGCTCAACGGACTGCTGTTCTCGGATGCCGGCCCGCACGAAAAAGAAATCGCGTTGATCGAATTCGTGGCCGAGTGCGATGCCCAGGCCGGCCACCGAATTCCCCTCGTCTCGGCCCGCGGCCGGCGCGACCGACTGGCGCCGGTGCTGGACGCGCTGCAGAGTGCGGACATGCCTCCGCGTTCTTTGTCCGAACTGGCGGCGCTGGCAGGCATGAGCCGCTATCAGCTGATCCGCGCTTTCCGCGCGGAAACCGGGTTGACGCCGCATGCCTGGCAGCTCGACCAGCGCGTCAGCCAGGCCCGCGAACGGCTGCGGGCAGGCCAGCCCCTGGCCGAAGTCGCCTATGGCCTCGGCTTCGCGGACCAGAGCCATTTCCAGCGCGTGTTCAAGGGGCACGTCGGCGTCACGCCGGGCAGCTATCGCCGCTAGCGCAATTTTCTTCAATACCCGCCGCGGCGGCGCCGGCATGCTTGCGGGCCTGTTCTCCGCAAACCGATCCTGGCGCATGCAGCAATTCCTGATGATCGCGGCCGCGCACTTCCTGGCGCTGCTGTCTCCCGGCCCCGACTTTTTCCTGATTGCCCGCACGTCGCTGGCGTTGGGATGGCGGATCGCGTGCGGCGCCTGCGCCGGTATCGCGCTGGCCCATTGCGCATTCATCGTGGCTGCGTTCGCGGGCGTCTCGGCGCTGCGGCCGCACAGCGCGGCCTTCATCGCCTTGCAGGTGCTGGGCAGCCTATATCTGCTCTACCTCGGCTACTTGTTCATCCGCCATGCAGGCAGGACCACGCTCGGGCCGCCGGATGAGCCGCCTCGTCTTGCGGCGTCGGCGCAAACCGCGTCGCTGGGCCGGGCAGCGGCCATGGGTTTGCTGGTGGCGATCCTGAACCCCAAGAATGCGCTCTTCTATGCCAGCCTGGCGTCAATGCTGGCGGGGCCCGGCGCCACGGCGGCCTGGAAGACGTTCTACGGAGCGTGGATGACTTGCGTCGTCCTGCTGTGGGACCTGCTGGTAGCAGCGACGATCGGCAACGGGCGAATCCTCAAGCGATTCTCGCGCGCCTTGCCCTGGCTGGAACGCGCCTCGGGCGCGGTGCTGGCGCTGGTCGCCCTGGCGATGCTGGGCGCCCTGGCTCTGGAGTGATGCGGCGGCACGGGCCAGGCATCCGGCGTGCCGCCGCGCCATCGGCATCGTCAGATCACGTAGAGATCCACATATTCATGCACCGGCATGGCCTCCAGCGCCTGCTGGTCCAGCGACACGTCCAGGATGGCCTGCTGCTGCTTGCCCGGGAAGCGCCGCGCCAGGTTGGTCCGGAACTTGGCCTCGAGCAGCGGGATGCCGTCCTTGCGGCGGCGCTTGTGGCCGATGGGATATTCGCAGACGATTTCCTTGAGCTTCTTGCCGTCCTTGAATTCCACCGTCAGCGCGTTGGCGATGGAGCGCTTCTCGGGGTCGTGGTAGTCCTTGGTGAAGGCCGGATCCTCGACGCAGACGATCTTGTCGCGCAGCTGGTCGATGCGCGGGTCCTTCGCCACCTCGTCCTCGTAGTCGGCGGCGGTCAGGCGGCCGAACAGGATGGGCACGGCCACCATGTACTGGATGCAGTGGTCGCGGTCGGCGGGGTTGTCCAGCGGGCCCTTCTTGTCGATGATGCGGATGCAGGCCTCGTGGGTGCGGATGGTGATCTTCTTGATGTCGTCCGCGCTGCGGCCCTGCTTCTGCAGCTGCTTGTGGATCTCCATGGCGCATTCCACCGCGGTCTGCGAGTGGAACTCGGCCGGGTACGAGATCTTGAACAGCACGTTCTCCATCACGTAGCTGCCGTAGGGCCGCTGGAACTTGAAGGGCTGGCCCTTGAACAGCACGTCGTAGAAGCCCCAGGTCTTGGCGGTCAGCACCGAGGGATAGCCCATTTCCCCGGTACGGGCGATCAGGGCCAGGCGCACGGCGCGGCTGGTGGCGTCGCCCGCCGCCCAGCTCTTCCTCGAGCCGGTGTTGGGCGCGTGGCGATAGGTGCGCAGGCTCTGGCCGTCGACCCAGGCCAGCGACACGGCGTTGATCAGTTCATCGCGGGTCAGGCCCAGCATCTGGCCCACCACCGCGGTGGAAGCCACCTTCACCAGCACCACGTGGTCCAGGCCCACGCGGTTGAACGAGTTCTCCAGCGCGATGCAGCCCTGGATCTCGTGGGCCTTGATCATGGCGGTCAGCACGTCGCGCATGGTCAGCGGTTTCTTGCCCGCCGCCACGGCCTGGCGCGACAGCCAGTCGGCCGTGGCCAGGATGCCGCCCAGGTTGTCCGAAGGATGGCCCCATTCGGCGGCCAGCCATGTGTCGTTGAAGTCCAGCCAGCGGATCATGGCGCCGATGTTGAACGCGGCCTGCACGGGATCGAGCTGGAACTGGGTGCCGGGCACCTTGGCGCCGTTGGGCACGACGGTACCGGGGACGATGGGTCCGAGCAGCTTGGTGCAGGCCGGATACTCCAGCGCCTCCAGGCCGCAGCCCAGGGTATCGATCAGGCAGTTGCGCGCGGTTTCGTAGGCCAGCTTGCTGGTGATGCGCTTCTTCAGGACGTAGTCGACGATGTCGACCAGGACCTGGTCGGGTTTGGGACGGACGGCGGAAACGGCAGAAGACATGGGGCTCCCCCCTACGCGCTTCGCGCGCCCCCCAGGGGGCGGCACTGACGGACCGGCGGAGCCGGATCCGCTGTGCCCTGGGGGGGCGGCTTGCGCGGTGCGGGTTTAGTTGGTTGAAGAATACGGATGTCGTTGCAAAAGCGGACGATCTTTACTTGCGCTTGGCCAGCGGCACGAACTTGCGGTCTTCGGGGCCGGTGTAGTTGGCGCTGGGGCGGATGATCTTGTTGTCGATGCGCTGTTCGATGATGTGGGCCGACCAGCCGGCGGTACGGGCGATCACGAACAGCGGAGTGAACATGGCGGTGGGGACGCCCATCTCGTGGTAGCTGACGGCGCTGAACCAATCGAGGTTGGGGAACATTTTCTTGGCATTCCACATCACGGTCTCGAGACGCTCGGCGATCTCGAAGAGGCGGGTGTTGCCCGACTCCTTGGACAGGCGCCGCGCCACTTCCTTGATCACCTGGTTGCGCGGATCGGAGACGGTGTAGACGGGATGCCCGAAGCCGATCACCACTTCCTTGTTCTCGACGCGGCGGCGGATGTCGGCCTCGGCTTCGTCCGGCGTTTCGTAGCGGCTCTGGACCTCGAAGGCGACCTCGTTCGCTCCGCCGTGCTTGGGGCCCCGCAGCGCGCCGATCGCGCCGGTCAGGGCCGAATACATGTCGGAGCCCGTGCCGGCGATGACCCGGGCCGTGAAGGTGGAGGCGTTGAACTCGTGCTCGGCGTACAGGTTCAGCGAAGTGTGCATGGCGCGCACCCACGACGCCGGCGCCGGCTTGCCGTGCAGCAGGTGCAGGAAGTGGCCGCCGATGCTGTCGTCGTCGGTGTCGACGTCGATGCGCTCGCCGCGATGGCTGTAGTGGTACCAGTACAGCAGCATGGAGCCCAGCGAGGCCATGAGCCGGTCGGCGATGTCGCGCGCGCCGGGCAGGTTGTGGTCGTCCTTCTCGGGCAGCACGCAGCCCAGGGCCGACACGCCGGTGCGCATCACGTCCATGGGATGGCTGGCCGCGGGCAGCCATTCCAGCGCCGCCTTCACGTTCGCCGGCAGCCCGCGCAGCGCCTTCAGCTTGGCCTTGTAGGCCGCCAGCTCGTTGCGGTTGGGCAGCTTGCCGTGCACCAGCAGATAGGCGATCTCCTCGAACTCGCACTCGTCGGCGATGTCCAGGATGTCATAGCCGCGATAGTGCAGGTCGTTGCCGCTACGGCCCACCGTGCACAAGGCGGTATTGCCCGCCATCACGCCCGACAGCGCCACCGACTTCTTCGGCTTCGGCCCCGCGGCCGGCTGGTCTTTTTGATTGGATACTGTTGCGCTCATCGTCTCGCTCGCTCCATTTGGCATGGTAGGGGGCCTACCTCTTCTTGAACAAAGTATCGAGGCTCTGCTCGAACGCGTGATAGCCAATGCGATCGTACAGCTCCTCGCGCGTCTGCATCATGTCGATCACGTTCTTCTGGTGCCCGTCGCGGCGGATGGCGGTATAGACCGTTTCGGCGGCCTTGTTCATGGCGCGGAAGGCGGACAGGGGATACAGCACCATGGAAACGTCGGCGCTGCGCAGCTCTTCGACCGTGAACAGGGGCGTCTGGCCGAACTCGGTGATATTGGCCAGCACCGGCACCTTCACCGCTTCGGCGAACTTGCGATACGTGGGCAGGTCGTAGGCCGCCTCGGCGAAGATGCCGTCGGCGCCGGCTTCCACGCAGGCCTGCGCGCGCTCGATGGCGGCGTCCAGCCCTTCGACGGCGATGGCATCGGTGCGGGCGACCAGGAAGAAATCCGGATCGGTCTTGGCATCGGCCGCCGCCTTCACGCGATCCACCATTTCCGCCGCCGAGACGATTTCCTTGCCGGGACGATGGCCGCAGCGCTTGGCGCCGACCTGGTCCTCGATGTGGCAAGCGGCCGCGCCGGCCTTGATCAGGCTCTTGACGGTCCGGGCAATGTTGAAGGCCGACGGACCGAACCCGGTGTCGATGTCCACCATCAGCGGCAGGTCGCACACGTCGGTAATGCGGCGTACGTCGATCAGCACGTCCTCCAGCGTATTGATGCCGAGGTCGGGCATGCCCAGCGATCCGGCTGCCACGCCGCCACCCGACACGTAGATGGCGCGAAAGCCCGCGCGCTTGGCCAGCAGCGCGTGGTTGGCGTTGATCGTGCCGATGATCTGCAGAGGATGCTCGTCTTGCAGCGCCTGGCGGAAACGGGCGCCCGGCGAGGCTTGCCTGGAATGTGTCATGGCGATAACTCGGTCGACGGAAATGCCAGCTTACTGCAAAGACCGTGCCATGCCTCGCCCGGATGCCGTCCGACCAGCCGCCAACCGGCGCCGCGCAAGGCCGGGCGGCCGTCTTCGCCGCCATGCGGTCCTGCTTCCATGGCTCCGTTTCGAGGCAGCTTTATTTCATTTTTGAAACCTCTATAATCATCTTTGATATAGATTGCGGACGACCGCATGGCACTGGCCACCTCCCTTCCCTTGCGCACCGCACGCCCCACGATCTGGGCCATGGGCATCAGCCGGGTATCGCGCGCCTTCGCCGAGCTCACCCCCGCCTACGCCGGCCAGGCCGATTTCCGCATCGTCGACGAAGGCTTCGAGACCGCAGCCCGTTCCATCAACGAGGCGGCCAGGCAGGGCTTGGTCGACGCAGTAGTGGCGGGCGGTTCGAACGGCGCCTACCTGCGGCAGCACGTCGACGTGCCGGTCATCCTGATCAAGGTCACCGGATTCGACGTCATGCACGCGCTCACCACGGCCAAGCAGTTGTCGAACCGCCTGGCCCTGGTCACGCACGCTTCCACCTTTCCCGAGACCGAGGCCTTCAAGCAGGCCTTCGGGCTGGATTTCCCCAGCCACAGCTACGTCACGACCGAGGACGCCGCCATGCAGGTCAAGGCGCTCAAGCGCGCCGGCATGGAGGTGATCGTCGGGCCGGGACTCGTATCGGACCTGGCCGAGCAGCAGGGCCTGGCGGGCGTCTTCCTTTATTCCAGCAACTCGATACGCGTCGCGCTGGAAGACGCCATCGAGGCAGCCCGGCTGGCGCGCATCGAGCAGCGCCGGCGCGAATACCTGAACACGGTGCTCTCCCATCTGAACGAAGGCGTGGCGGCGGTCGACGCCGAAGGCCGCATCCAGTCGCTGAACCCACCCATGGAGCGTCTGCTGGGCCTGCGGCGCGATCAGGTCATCGGACGACCGCTGGAAGAGGAAGCGCCGGCGATCTCGCTCGACGGTCCGCTGCGCCATGGCCAGAAAGAGCTGGAGACCATCCAGAAGGTCAACGACAAGGTTCTGATCCTGAATCGCATCCCGATCCAGAGCGGCGGCGAACTGCTGGGCGCGGTCGTGACGGCGCAGGACGCCAAGGCCATCCAGCGCGTGGACCGCAATCTGCGCACGGGCGCCACCGCGCGCCCGGCCGGCACGCGCTACGGGCTGGAAGACCTGCTGGGCGGTTCGGCCGCCATCCAGCGCGTACGCGAACTGGCCCGGCTCTACGCCGAAGTCAGCTCGACGGTGCTGATCGAGGGCGAAAGCGGGACCGGCAAGGAGGTCCTGGCGCAGGGCATGCACCGCGCCAGCCCGCGGCGCGACTTCCCTTTCGTCGCCATCAACTGCGCCGCCTTCCCCGAACCGCTGCTGGAAAGCGAACTGTTCGGCTACGAGGAAGGCGCCTTCAGCGGCGCGCGCAAGGGCGGCAAGACCGGCCTGTTCGAAGCCGCGCACAATGGCACGATTTTCCTGGATGAGATCGGCGACATGCCGCTGGCGCTGCAGGTGCGCCTGCTGCGCGTGCTGCAGGAAAGGCAAGTGCTGCCCGTGGGCGCCCTGGAACCGGTGGCCGTCAACGTGCGGGTCATCGCCGCGACCCACCGCGATCTCCACGCGATGGTGCGCAGCGGCGAGTTTCGCCGCGACCTGTTCTACCGGATCAACATCCTGCGCATCGCCATGCCGCCCCTGCGCGAGCGGGACGGCGACGTCGAAGAACTGGCGGAAGTGCTCTATGCCCGGGCCCAGCGGCGGCTGGGCATCGCGCGGCCCGTGCGCCTGCCCGCCTTCGTCAAGGCGCTGTGCGCCAGTTACGCCTGGCCGGGCAATCTGCGCGAAATGGAGAACGTGCTCGAGCGCGTGGCCGTTTCACACGCCGGGCGCAAGATCAACCGCAGGGAATTGGAGCTGGAACTGGAGATAACGGTGCCGGAGCTCTACGGCGCGACGGACGGCGATGCGCCGTCCGGGTCACCGGACGCTCCGCCCCTGGTTTCGCTCGACGAGGTGGCCCGGGCCAGCCAGGCCGCCCATGCCCGCCGCGTGCTTGAGGCATGCGGCGGCGATCGGGCCGCGGCATGCCGGATACTGGGTATCAGCCCCGCCACACTGTGGCGCAAGCTCAAGGACGGCAGGGGAGGACGGACAGGCTCCGCCTAGCGTCGCCCCGCCCGCCACGCTCAGCAGAAGGCTTGGATGCCGGTCTGCGCGCGCCCCAGGATCAGCGCGTGAATGTCGTGCGTGCCTTCGTAGGTATTGACCACCTCGAGGTTGACCACGTGGCGGATCACGCCGAACTCGTCGGAAATGCCGTTGCCGCCCAGCATGTCGCGCGCGACGCGGGCGATGTCCAGCGACTTGCCGCAGGAGTTGCGCTTCATGATGGAGGTGATCTCCACCGCGGCCGTGCCTTCGTCCTTCATCCGCCCGAGGCGCAGGCAGCCTTGCAGGCCCAGCGCGATCTCGGTCTGCATGTCGGCCAGTTTCTTCTGCACCAGTTGGTTGGCGGCCAGCGGACGGCCGAACTGCTTGCGGTCCAGCACGTACTGGCGGGCGGTGTGCCAGCAGTACTCGGCGGCCCCCAGCGCACCCCAGGCGATGCCGTAGCGGGCGGAGTTCAGGCAGGTGAACGGCCCCTTCAGGCCGGCCACGTTGGGCATGTAGTTCTCTTCCGGCACAAAGACCTCGTCCATGACGATCTCGCCGGTGATGGACGTGCGCAGGCCGACCTTGCCATGGATGGCCGGCGCCGACAGCCCCTTCCAGCCCTTCTCCAGGATGAAGCCGCGGATGTTGTCCTTGCCGTCCTCGTCCTTGAGCTTGGCCCAGACCACGAACACGTCGGCGATGGGGGAATTGGTGATCCACATCTTGGCGCCGGTCAGGCGATAGCCGCCGTCCACCTTGGTGGCGCGGGTAACCATGGAACCGGGGTCCGAGCCGTGGTTGGGCTCGGTCAGGCCGAAGCAGCCGATCAGCTCGCCGGTGGCGAGCTTGGGCAGGTATTTCTGCTTTTGCGCCTCGGTGCCGAATTCATGGATGGGAACCATGACCAGCGAGGACTGCACGCTCATCATCGAGCGATAGCCGGAATCCACGCGTTCCACCTCGCGCGCGATCAGGCCGTAGCTGACGTAGTTCAGGCCAGGGCCGCCGTATTGCTCGGGAATGGTCGGTCCCAGCAGGCCCAGCTCGCCCATTTCGCGGAAGATCGCGGCGTCGGTACGTTCGTTGCGGAACGATTCCAGCACGCGCGGCATCAGCTTGTCCTGGCAGTACGCCGCGGCGGCTTCCCTGACCATGCGCTCGTCGTCGGTCAATTGCTGGTCGAGCAACAGGGGATCGGCCCAGTTGAATTGTGCGGGCTTGTGCATAAGATTCATGTCTCGCGGATGGTTGTCAGAACAGGCGGAGTCCGGATCGGATGGCATTTCATGCCGCTACCCGGCCTCCTCCCGGCGTATTCCCTGCACGATATACGCATTCGCCTTTGGCGCCAAACGAGTTCTTTTCACTTATCTGTGCGTTCCACGCACTTGGTAAAGTAGGGCCTGAGCACATTTCCCGGGGCAGACGATGCGCCGCAAACTTCCCAGCACCGCCGCGCTCGCCGCTTTCGAAGCAGCCGCGCGCCATCAGAGCTTCACCAAGGCGGCAGCCGAACTGGCGCTGACCCAGAGCGCCGTCTGCCGCCAGATCGCCGGCCTCGAATCCTTCCTGGGCCTGAAGCTTTTCCGCCGCACGCGCCGGGGCGTTGCGCTGACCCAGGCCGGCCAGACCTACGGCGAGGTGGTCGCGCGCCGGCTGGACGAGGTCGAACGCGACACTCTGGATCTCATGGCCCGGCGCGGCGAAGGCGGCGTGCTGGAACTGGCGTCCGTGCCCACCTTCGCCACCCGCTGGCTCTTGCCGCGCCTGGGCGATTTCGAACGCCACGCTCCCAACATCGTGCTCAACATCACCCCCCAGAGCCGCCCCTTCCTGTTCGAGGGCACTCCCTTCGACGCCGCCATCTACGCGGGCGACGGCCCGTGGCCGGGCACGGAGGCGGTCTTCCTGATGCCCGAGAAACTGGTCCCCGTGTGCTCCCCCAGACTGCTGGGCGTGCGCAAGCGCATCATGCCCGAGCAGTTCTCCGCCTACCGGCTCCTGCAACAGAGCACCCGCCCCTATGCCTGGCGCCAATGGTTCGCGGCGCAGAACGTCAGCCACCCCCACGACCTCGGCGGCCCCCGGTACGAACTGTTCTCCATGCTGGTGGAAGCCGCCGTGCACGGCCAGGGCATCGCCCTCGTGCCGCGACTGCTTGCGGAACAGGAACTCGAGTCGGGCCGGCTGATCATCGCCTGCGAGCGGGAATCGGTGCGGGACAAGAACTATTACCTGGTCCTGCCGGAATGGAAAGCGGACCACGAGCCACTGCACCTGTTCGCGCAGTGGCTGGCCGGACAGGCGGCCGGCTACCGGGCACAACATGGGCTGGAAAGCGAGACGCCGCCCTCCGCCACTCGTCGGCGAACGAGCGCCGCAACGCGGGTCTAGGCCGCACTGACGAGGTAGACGAGGGGCAGTCCGGCGGGCGCCGTCCCGCCGGGCCGCGCGACCATCCCCGTTTTCACTACCGGCCCCGCACCGCCTTGCCTTCCCTGCCTAGACCCG
Source organism: Pigmentiphaga sp. NML080357 (assembly GCF_002188465.1). GTDB lineage: Bacteria > Pseudomonadota > Gammaproteobacteria > Burkholderiales > Burkholderiaceae_B > Pigmentiphaga. The sequence continues at coordinate 114,468 of NZ_NINW01000046.1, forward strand.
GGAGATGACGCCACAAAAACAAAACCCCCTGGCCTCACGGCACAGGGGGTTGAAACATCATGGCGTAGGGTGGGCTTGCCTACTGCCCTTCGAGGAAGCTCTTGAGCTTGTCGGCCCGGCTGGGGTGGCGCAGCTTGCGCAGCGCCTTGGCTTCTATTTGGCGGATGCGCTCGCGCGTCACGTCGAACTGCTTGCCCACTTCTTCCAGCGTCTGGTCGGTGCTCATCTCGATACCGAAGCGCATGCGCAGCACCTTGGCCTCGCGCGGCGTCAGCGAATCCAGCACTTCCTTCACGACGTTGCGCATCGAACCGTGCAAGGCCGCATCCGAAGGCGCCAGCGTGGCGGTGTCCTCGATGAAGTCGCCCAGGTGCGAATCGTCGTCGTCGCCGATGGGCGTCTCCATCGAGATCGGCTCCTTGGCGATCTTCAGGATCTTCCGGATCTTGTCCTCCGGCATGTCCATCTTCTGCGCCAGGGTGGCGGGATCGGGCTCGGCACCCGTTTCCTGCAGGATCTGGCGGCTGATCCGGTTCATCTTGTTGATCGTCTCGATCATGTGCACCGGGATGCGGATGGTGCGCGCCTGATCGGCGATCGAACGGGTGATGGCCTGCCGGATCCACCACGTGGCGTAGGTCGAGAACTTGTAGCCGCGACGGTATTCGAACTTGTCCACCGCCTTCATCAGGCCGATGTTGCCTTCCTGGATCAGGTCCAGGAACTGCAGGCCGCGGTTCGTGTACTTCTTGGCGATCGAGATCACCAGGCGCAGGTTGGCCTCGGTCATCTCGCGCTTGGCCTTGCGGGCCTTGGCCTCGCCGGTGGCCATCTGCTTGTTGACGTCCTTCAGGTCCTTGAGCGGCAGCACCACGCGGGCCTGCAGGTCGATCAGCTTCTGCTGGAGCTCCTGGATGGCCGGAATCTGCCGCGACAGGGTCTCGGAATATTCGTGGCCGGCGTTGACTTCCCCGACGACCCAATCCAGGTTGGTCTCGTTGCCCGGGAAGGTCTTGATGAAGTGCCCACGCGGCATGCCGGCGCGATCGACACAGATCTGCATGATCGCGCGCTCAAGCTTGCGAACCTCCTCGACCTGCGCCCGCAGCGTATCGGCCAGGCGCTCGACCATCTTGGCGGTGAAGCGTATGCCCATCATCTCTTCCAGGATGGTCTCCTGGGCAGCGACGTAGGCCTCGGACTTGTAGCCCTCGCGCTCGTAGGCCTGGCGCATCTTGTCGAACCAGCGCTTGACGTTCTCGAACTTCTCCAGCGACTTCACGCGCAGCTCTTCGACCTGCTTGCTGCTCATGCCGCCGGCCGGGGCGTCGTCGGCCTCGTCGTCGTCATCGTCGGACGTCGAGGTGACCCCCGAGCCGGCGTATTCCTCGCCATCGTTGGGATCGATCAGCCCGTCGACGATCTCGTCGATCTGGATTTCGGAACTGCGCACGCGGTCGGCGTGCTCGAGGATCTCGTTGATCGTGGTCGGGCAGGCGGAAATCGCCATCACCATGTGCTTGAGGCCATCCTCGATGCGCTTGGCGATCTCGATCTCCCCCTCGCGGGTCAGCAGCTCGACCGAACCCATCTCGCGCATGTACATGCGTACCGGATCGGTGGTGCGGCCGAAATCGGAATCCACCGTGGACAGCGCCGCTTCGGCCTCTTCCTCGGCATCGTCGTCGGACGAGGCGACCGGGGCGTTCTCGTTCAGCAGCAGGGTTTCGGCATCGGGAGCCTGGTCGTAGACCGAGATCCCCATGTCGTTGAAGGTGCTGATGATGCCGTCGATGGCTTCGGCGTCGACCAGGTCGTCGGGCAGGTGGTCGTTGATCTCGCCGTAGGTGAGGTAGCCGCGGTCCTTGCCGAGCTTGATCAGCAGCTTCAGGCGGTTGCGGCGCGCCTCGTATTCTTCGGGCGAAACCGGGCCGCGGGCGATGAGGTCCTTGGGATCGGCCTTGCCCCGCTTGCCCCGGCCCTTGGGGATCTTGATCTCGGGAATGGGTTCGGCATCGACGTCGTTGTCGGCCACGTCGTCGAAATCGGAACCGGAAGACTCCGCCTGCTTGGCGTCCTTGGGCGGACGGCCAGGACGGCGCCCCGCCGGCTTGGCCAGCAGTTCGGCGAGCTTCTTCTCGGCGTTCTTCTTTTCGGCGGCCGTAGGCGCCTTGGCCGCCGTCTTGGTGGCCTTGGCGGTCTTGGTCGTCTTGGCGGCAGTCTTGGCCGCCACCTTCGCGGCGGGCCTTGCCTTCTCGGCCGGCTCTGCCACGGCCTCGAAATCGGTGTCGACCGTCTGGGCGGCGGCCTTGGCGTCCAGCACCTTGGTGCGGGCCCTGCCTGCCGACCTGACCGTTACCTTGACGCCACTGGCGTCCGCGGCCTTCGACGCCGCCTTTTCCTTGGCCTTGTCTTGCCCTTCGGCTTTGGATTTGTTCACAGTCAGCGTCTTGCCTGTCGTCTTCGCCATGGTCGGTCAACCACTCCTAATATTTCATCTGGCGGCCGGATCACCCGGCCCCACCCTTGTCCGGCGCCAAACGGCACCGTTTTCGGCCGCCGCCCGGGTACAGGCGGCGCTCGAACCACTCGGCCTCGTTCATCACGGCTTCCCGGGGGACGCCGCAAGGCCGCCATCCCCGGGAAGGCCGATCCGCCCGGCCGTCGCACGCGGGCGTCCGCATCACACGGGCGCTATCCGATGCGATGGACGAAGCCATCGTTACAAACCTATACCAGAAAACCGGGGGAAAAGGTCCGCTATCAGACCTGCGGTAAACCTTCTATTCTACCACCCTCGGCTTCTTCAACTCTAGGATTCTTTCCGTCAAGGCCAGATATCTGGCCTTGTCCTGCGCATCTTTCAGGCCTGAAGCGGCCAGCTTTTGCTGTTCAGCGCTGACGGCATGCAACTCGACCATGCGCAACGCGTCGCGCAGCTCGCTGTCGGGATCGGGCAGCTCTTCTTCATAAATGGTGGCCGTCGAGGCCATTACAAGAGTCTGCGCCAGATCGCTGCCTTCGGCAGCCTGCAGCAAGGCGCCCGCATGTTGCGCGCCCGTGCTGCGCACCAGCGCCAGCAGCGCCCGGACCGATTCGTAACCTTGGTTGGCCTCCAGCAAACGTTCGGCATCGTCGCCTATGTGCCGGACCAGGCCGGGATGCGCCAGCAGCAGCTGGAGCAGGCGTCCGGCGATGGGAGTCACCCTGGGGCGCGGCCCGGCGTATCCTTGGGGCCGTTCGTCTCCGTAGCGGCCGTTGCGGTCCCGAAAACGCCCGCTCTTGAAGCGTCCCGGCCGGAAGCCGCCGCCATGCCCGGGCCCCTCGGATCTTTCATGGAAATCGGGGGCCGGCTCGTAAAAATGGTCGTCAGGCGGCTCGTGGTCGGGAACCCAGGGGGGGTCTTCGGCACTGCCTTGTACGCCATTAGACTCAGAGCGGGCCGGAACCGGCGAAGTTCCCCGCATTTGCGCGGGCGTCTGCACCAGGGGGCCGCTGGGGGTATCCTGCAGCGGCACGAGCTGGGCGAGCTCATCCGTGGTCAGGCGTGTCAGCTGCGCCAGTTCCCGCTGCACCTGCATGCGCAACGCGCCGGCCGGCATGGCCTGCAGCAAAGGCCGGGCATCATGCACGCAGCGTGCCCGCCCCTCCGCTTCCTCCATGGGATGGCGCTCGGCGAGTTCGCCAAGCATGAACTGCGACAGCGGCATGGCTTCGCGCAATGCCTTCCTGAAGCTCTCGGCGCCGAATTCCCGCACGTACGAGTCGGGATCGTGGTCGTCCGGCAGGAACAGGAAGCGGATCGAGATGTCGTCGCGCAGGAGCGGCAGGCAGGCCTCCAGCGCGCGCCAGGCGGCCTTGCGCCCGGCCTTGTCGCCGTCGAAGCTGAAAATCACGCTGTCGCTCGCCCGCAGGAGCTTCTGCACGTGCACCGGCGTGGTCGCGGTGCCCAGCGTCGCCACGGCGCATTCGATGCCCAGCTGGGCCAGGGCCACGACGTCCATGTAGCCCTCCACGACCACCACCATGCCTTCCTTGCGGATGGCCTGGCGCGCCTCCCAGAGGCCGTAGAGCTCCGACCCCTTGGAGAAGATGGGCGTTTCGGGCGAATTCAGGTACTTGGGCTCGCCCTTGCCGATGATGCGGCCGCCGAAGCCGATCAAGTGGCCACGGGCGTTGCGGATCGGGAACGTGATCCGCTCGCGGAAGCGGTCGTAGCGGCGCCCGTCCTCGCTCTGGATCACCAGGCCGGCCTCCACCAGCAGCGGATCGTCATAGCTGGGCAGCACGGCAGCAAGGCCCTGGCGCTCGGCGCCGGCCCAGCCGAGCCCGAAGCGGGCGGCGATCTCGCCCGACACGCCGCGCCCTTTCAGATAGGCAACCGCCGCCGCGGCACCGCGCAGCTGCTGCCGATACCAGGTGTTGGCCGTCTCCAGCACCTGGCTGTGGCGCGACACCATGGCCTCGCGCTGCTGCCGCGCAGCGCGCTGGCGGGGGCTGCGCTCCTCTTCGGGCACCTGCATGCCGACCATGCCGGCGAGGCTGCGCACCGCCTCCGGGAAGCCCGCGCCCGTATGCTCCATCAGGAAGCGGATGGCGGTGCCGTGGGCGCCGCAGCCGAAGCAATGGTAGAACTGCTTGGTAGGACTGACGGTGAAAGACGGCGTCTTTTCGCCGTGAAAAGGGCACAATCCGAGCAGATTGGCCCCTGCCTTGCGCAGCTGGACATGCTGGCCCACCACGTCGACGATGTCGACCCGGGCCAGCAGATCCTGGATGAATGACTCGGGAATCATGCGCGCAGGGCGGGGGAGGAACGCCTCGCGGCTCAGCCCAGGCGGGCCTTGATCAGCTTCGACACCTCGGCCATGTCGGCGCGGCCGGCCAGCTTGGGCTTGACCAGCCCCATGACCTTGCCCATGGCCGCCCCGCCGGTCACGCCCTGGGCCGAAACCTCGGCCACCGCGGCCGCCACGACGGCGGCGATTTCCTCCTCGGAAGCGGCCTGGGGCAGGAACTCCTGCAGCACGGCCATCTCGGCGCGCTCCTGGGCGGCGGATTCCGTGCGCCCGGCCTGCTCGAACGACGCGATGGACTCGCGGCGCTGCTTCACCTGCTTTTCGACGATGGCGACGATGTCGGCGTCCCCCAGGTCGCGGCGCTCGTCGACTTCCTTCTGCTTGATGGCGGCAGCCAGCAGGCGCAGCGTGCCGAGGCGCTCGGTGGCCTTGGCGCGCATGGCGCTCTTGATTTCATCGGACAGGCGGGCTTTGAGGGTATCTGCAGTCATGAGCATTCCGCGGTGTGAGGGTTCGGACGTCGCGGGCGGACGCCGAAAAATGAAGAATAACGGCAAAAACGCCAAAAGCCGCCCGGCTGGCGCCGTAGCGGCTCTGACAACTCTGCGAAACTACCGGAAAGCTTACATCGCGCACGCGGCGCGGCAGCAATCAGTACAGGCGCTTGGGCAGTTGCTGGCTGCGGATGCGCTTGTAGTGGCGCTTGACGGCAGCAGCGTGCTTGCGCTTGCGCTCGGCCGTGGGCTTTTCGTAAAACTCGCGCGAGCGCAGTTCGGTCAGCAAGCCAGTCTTTTCAATGGTGCGCTTGAAACGACGCAGGGCGACCTCAAACGGCTCATTTTCTTTAACGCGAATTGTCGGCATGTAACGATTGCCTCGGGGTTGCTAGGGGTTAATCAAGCCTGCCAATATAGCAGATCCCGCGCCAACTTGCCAATGCTTCTGCGGCCTCGGTGCTACACTGCCCGCTAGGGTTAACTCGCATCATAATCGCGTCCACGCTCATTTTCCATGATCGTCCTCGGCTTTGAAAGTTCCTGCGATGAAACCGGCGTGGCCGTGGTCAGCACCGAGCGCGGGCTCCTCGCCCATGCCTTGCACTCCCAGGTGGAGATGCACCAGGACTATGGCGGCGTCGTCCCGGAACTGGCTTCGCGCGACCACGTGCGGCGGGTACTTCCCCTGACGCGCCAGGCGCTCGACGCCGCGGGCCTGGCCCTGGAAGACGTCGACGCCATTGCGTACACCGCCGGGCCGGGCCTGGCCGGGGCGCTGCTGGTGGGCGCCAGCGTGGCGCAGGCCATCGCCTGGGCGCGCGACCTGCCCTCCATCGCCATCCACCACCTGGAAGGCCATCTGCTCTCGCCGCTGCTGGCCACGCCGCGCCCGGAGTTTCCCTTCGTCGCGCTGCTGGTATCCGGCGGACACACCCAGTTGATGCGGGTGGATGGCGTCGGCCGCTATGCGCTGCTGGGCGAGACCCTGGACGACGCCGCCGGCGAGGCCTTCGACAAGACCGCCAAGCTGCTCGGCCTGGGCTACCCCGGCGGGCCGGCGCTCTCCCGGCTGGCCGAATCCGGACATGCCGAGCGCTTCGACCTGCCCCGCCCCAAGCTGCACAGCCCCGACCTCGACTTCAGCTTCAGCGGGCTCAAGACGGCCGTGCTCACCCGCATGAGGAACCTCGAACCGGACGACGCGCAGGCCCGCGCCGACCTGGCCGCGGCCACGCAGGACGCCATCGTGTCGGTGCTGGTCGCCAAGTCCGTCAAGGCGCTCGAGGCCACCGGGCTGAAACGGCTGGTCATCGCCGGCGGCGTGGGCGCCAACAAGCTGCTGCGCGAACGGTTGGCCGCCCGGCTCGAGCGCCTGGGAGCCCAAGCCTTCTTCCCGCCACTGGAATTGTGCACCGACAACGGCGCCATGATCGCCTTCGCCGCCGCCCTGCGCCTGCAAGCCGGCCTGGCCGACCCCGCCGAGCGCCACAGCGGCTTTACGGTCCAGCCGCGATGGGAGCTGGGTTCCCCTCCTACGCGCTAGGGAGGCCCCCCCCTTTTCGGCCTGCGGCCGCTCCCCCTCAAGGGGAGGGCGGCTTATGGCCTATTCGGCTTTCCTTGCCGGCCAGGAGATTCGCGATGTTCTTCTGGTGGCGGTAGAGCAGCAAGAGCGCCATGATGCCAATGGCCGTGCCGATGCGGGCGTCGGCGGTCCAGGCCACGCCGTGGCCGAATACGTAGTAGATGGGAGCGAAGATGGCGGCGACGATGGCGGCGAGGGAGGAATAGCGGAAGAACACGGCGACGATCAGCCAGGTGGCCAGGGTTGCCACGCCCAGCCATGGCTGCAGTCCGATCAGCACGCCCAGCGCCGTGGCCACGCCTTTGCCGCCCTTGAAGCGGAAGAACACCGGATAGAGATGGCCGAGGAATACCGCCAGCGCGACTACCGCGATGGTGGTCTCGCCCATGCCGAGCCGCGGTGCATAGACCTGGGCCAGCCATACCGCGAGCCAGCCCTTGAAGGCGTCCCCCACCAGGGTGATGACGGCAGCGGCCTTGCTGCCCGAGCGCAGGACATTGGTGGCCCCGGGATTCTTGGAGCCGTAGGTGCGCGGGTCGGCGAGCCCCATGACGCGGCTGACGATGACGGCAAACGATATGGAGCCGATCAGGTAGGCGACGACGGCGGCGGCAATGGTGATCATGGAAAGGGAATCCTCGGGCCAGTGTGGCCACGGTGCAATGACAAAGGCATGACAGCCGGCGATTCTACCGGTTGGCCATCATGCTGTCCCGCGGCGGCGCGAGCGGCGCCTGGCCATGATCGCGGGCACGCATGACAGGAAGGCGGGCGCCTCGGTTCCGGCGTCAGAGCGCCGCCGACACGGGAACGGCGCGCAGCAGGCGCACCAGCTCGCGCGGATCGATGCCGACCAGGTAGCCGCGCTTGCCGCCGTTGATGAATATGCGCGGCAGTTCGAGCACGCTGGCCTCGACGTAGACCGGCATGGCCTTGCGCGTACCGAACGGCGACGTGCCGCCGACCAGGTAGCCGGAATGGCGCTGCGCGACTTCGGGCTTGCACGGCGCCACCTTCTTCGCGCCGATCTGGCGGGCCAGGTTCTTGGTGGACACTTCGCGGTCCCCGTGCATGAGGATCACCAGCGGCCTGGCCTCCTCGTCCTCCATGATCAGGGTCTTGACCACGGCATGCTCGTCCTCGCCCAGTTGGCGCGCCGATTCGGCGGTGCCGCCATGCTCCACGTACTCGTAGGCATGCTCGGTAAAAGCCACGCCGTGCTTGCGCAGGAATTGCGTCGCGGGTGTCTCGGAAACGTGCTTGGATTTGCTCATGTGCTTCGCCGGCGCGGCCGGCCCGGTGAAATGCGCGGCTATCCTCGCGGATGGTGCCGGGCGTGCAGGAGTTTAAGCCGCTCGCGCGCGATATGCGTATAGATCTGGGTGGTCGAGATGTCGGCATGGCCAAGCAGCATCTGGACCACGCGCAGGTCGGCGCCGTGGTTCAGCAGATGCGTGGCGAAAGCGTGGCGCAGCACGTGGGGCGACAAGGCGGCGCGTATGCCGGCACGAATGGCGTATTTCTTGATGATGAGCCAGAAACTCTGGCGCGTCATGGCCTCCGCGCGCGCGGTGACGAAGAGCACGTCGCTGATCCGGCTTCCGAGCAGGGCCGGGCGCGACTCGGCCAGGTAGCGCGTGATCCAGTGCGCCGCCTCGGCGCCCAGCGGCACCAGGCGATCCTTGCCGCCCTTGCCCATGACGACGCGCACCACGCCTTCGTTGAGCCCCACGTCGAGCGACTTCAGCGCGACCAGCTCGGATACGCGCAGGCCGGTGGCATACAAGGTCTCCAGCATGGCGCGATCGCGCAATCCCAGGTCGGTATCCAGGTCCGGGGCCCCCAGCAAGGCCTCTACCTGGGCCTCGGACAAGGTCTTGGGCAACCGCGGCGGCTGCTTGGCCGCGCGCAGCGTCAGGCATGGATCGGCCTCGACGCGATGCATGCGCAGCGCCCACTGGAAATAACGCCGCAGCGTCGCCAGCCGCCGGTTGGCCGTGGTGGCCTTGCTGTGGGAATGGACGGCGGCAAACCAGGCCTCGATGTCGTGGCCCTGCGCGCGGTCGAGCGCGGACCCGCGCGCTTCCTTGAGCCAGGCGTCGAAGGCCGCCAGGTCCTGGCGATACGCACGCAAGGTATTGTCGGACAGGCCGTCCTCCAGCCACATGGCTTCGATGAAGGCCGCTATGCCGGGGTCGTCGCCGGGACGCATCACGCCTTGGCGCGCCTTGGGCTTGTCGCGCAGGACGCTCATCGCATACCCCCCTGTCGCTGCGCGACATCCTCCCCGAGGGAGGAAGCGCGCCCTTCGGCCGGCCGGCCGGGCGCGCTCATTCCCCCCCTCCCCGTCGCCGTCGGCCGGGCGCCGTGGCGGGGGCGAGCAGTGCCACTTCCAGCACCGCAAGCACCTCGTCGCCGGCGCGCGAGGCATAGACGGGCACCGATTGCTGTCCGCGCCATCCATCCAGGCGGCCCTCCAGCAGCAAGGTGGCAAAGCCGTGTACCGCGGACCATGCCAGTATCAAGCGACGGTCGAAATCGGGTCCCTTCTCCGCCAGCCCCCGAGTCGCCAGCGCGGCGGCCAGGGTGTCGGACAAATGCCCGGCGGCCTCCCGGCCGGCCTCGTCCAGGCCGGAATCACCGGGCGCCAGCCTGTCATCGCGGAACATCAATTGGAACTGTGCCCGGTGGCCGATGGCGAAGTCGATGTAGGCCAGGCCGACGGCTCGCAGCTGGGCCTCGGGCTCGGCCGGCGCGGCTTCCCGATAGGCCCGCATCAGGGCGGACAACTGGCGGAACCCGGATGCCGCGAAGGCCGTGAGCAGGCCCGCCACATCGCCGAAATGATGCGCCGGCGCGGCATGGGAGACACCGGCGCGCCGCGCGCACTCGCGCAGCGTGAATCCCTCGAGCCCGCGCTCTTCGAGAATGGACTGCGCCGCATCGAGCAGGGCCTGGCGCAGATCGCCATGGTGATAAGCGCCCGCGCGCGTGGCGGGACGACGGCCGCCCCTGCCGCCGGTGGATTGATCGACTGCCATGCCGCATCTTCGCAAACAAATCTTTACGTCGTCAAATTGACCGCGCCTTCTTCGAGGAAAATAATTCTTGACACTGTAAACATTCATGTTATCGTGACGCTTCCAGCAATCTAGACAGTGTCAACAAAATGACCACCGACTTCCTGCTCGCGTGGATGCACCATCTCTGTTTTCTCGGCATGGCGGCCGCGCTGGCCATGCAGTGGGCACTATTGAGCCCGTCGCGCCCGTTACCCCTGGCCGCCCTGGGCCGGACCGACGCCTGCTACGGCAGCCTGGCCGGCCTGATCCTGGCCATCGGCGCCGCCCGCGTCGCCTGGGGTCCCAAAGGCATGGATTTCTATCTGGACAACCCCATCTTCTGGGCCAAGATCGGGGTATTCCTGGCAGTGGGCGCCGTATCGGCCTTTCCCACCATCAATTACCTGCGCTGGCGGCAGCAAGCCCGCCACACCCCCGACTTCCACCCCGCAGCCACAGACATCGTCAAGGTCCGCACCGCCATCAAGATCCAGGCCGCCGGCTGGGCCGCCCTCCCCATCCTCGCCGCCGCCATGGCCCGGGGCCTGGGCCATTCCTAGCAGACCGCAGGCCCGCCAGCGCCGCCCCCTCGAGGAAGGGAGCGGCCGAAGGCCGCCGGGGGGTTGGCCCTGCCGGGGACTCACTCCAACTTGATGTTCTGCTTCTTCACGACGTCCTTGGCCTTGTTGAGCTCCTTCTCGATCTCGGCCCGGAACTCGGCGGGCGTATTGCCCACCGGCGCGGCCCCTTGCTTGGCCAGCGTATCCTTGACCTGCGGATCGGCCAGCACCTTCACCGCGGCATCACGCAGCTTGTTGACGATCTCGGTCGGTGTCCCGGCCGGCGCCAGCAATCCGTACCATGCCGGATCGTTCATCAGCGGCAGCCCCAGTTCCTTGAACGTCGGCACGTTGGGCAGGCCATCGACCCGTTCCGGCCACGCCACGGCCAATGCGCGCAGCTTGCCCGCCTGGATGTTGGGCATGGACGAGGGCAGGTTGTCGAACAGCATCTGCACCTGACCGCCGACGACGTCGGCAATGGCCGGACCCGAACCGCGATAGGGAATGTGGACGATCTTGGCGCCCGTGCCCAACTGGAAGAGTTCGCCCAGGAAGTGATTGATGCTGCAAGTGCCCGACGTGGCGAACGAGAACTTGCCCGGTTCCTTCTTGGCCAGCTCGAGGAAGGCCTTGAAATCGTTGGCCGGGACCTTGGGATTGACGGCCAGCACGTTGGCGGTGTGGGCGAAATTGGTGACCGGCTGGAAATCCTTGAGCGGGTCGTAGCCCAGCTTGGCATTGCAGGCCGGATTGATCGCCATCGTGGAAACGGTGGCAATGCTCAGGGTATAGCCGTCGGGCGCGGCACGCGCGGCCTCGCTGGCGCCGATGGCGCCACCGCCGCCGCCACGGTTCTCGATCACGAAGGGCTGGCCGAGCTCCTTGCCCATGCGTTCGCCCACCAGCCTGGCGATGATGTCGGTCGAGCCGCCGGGGGCAAACGGCACGATGACGCGCACCGGCCGGTTCGGATAGGACTGCGCGAAGGCTGCGCCGGGTGCCGCGGCGAACGTGGTGACGGCCGCCGCCATTCCCGCCAGCGATGCGGCGATTCTTCTTGCTTTCATGCATGCTCCTCTTTTGGATGGTCCTTCACGGGACGGCCCATGCAGCGCAGGCGCAGGTGCGCACCCGCGCCTACCCTCATCCGGCTTCCTGCGGATATGTCCTGACCTCATGGCTCAAGCGGGCTTGGTCAAGGGCCTGGTCAAAAGAATAGCAAACAGCCTTGTTACGCTGTGCATATCCCCCTGCTCGTTTTCCCCGACTCCCGCTCAGTCGTCGGCGGCCCGTTGCCGCTCCAGCGCCCAGCGCACGTGTTCGCGAACCAGTTCGCTGGGGTGGTCGACCCGTTCCCGCAGCGCCGCCCGCACGGCTTCGGAGGGCGGCGCGTTGCCGAGCGCGACGGCGACATTCCGCAACCAGCGTTCGTAGCCGATGCGGCGAATGGCGCTTCCTTGCGTGCGCTCATCGAAATCCGCCTCGGTCCAGGCGAACAGCTCCAGCAGCGACGCCGCCTCCAGTCCATGGCGCGGCGCGAAATCCGGGATATCCGAGGCGCGCGCGTACTTGTTCCACGGACACGCCGTCTGGCAGTCGTCGCAGCCGTAGACGTGCGTGCCGATGGCCGGCCGCAGCGCCTCCGGGATGCTGCCCTTGAGTTCGATGGTCAGGTAGGAGATGCAGCGCCGGGCGTCGAGCAGGTACGGCGCCACGATCGCGCCGGTCGGACAGGCGTCGATGCAGCGGCGGCATTGTCCGCAGCGTGGCGTCTCCAGCCGATCGGCCGGCAGGGGCAGGTCGGTGAGGATTTCGCCCAGGAAGAACCAGCTGCCGTCGCGCGAGAGCAACAGCGTGTGCTTGCCGCGCCAGCCGATTCCGGCCTTGCGCGCCAGTTCGACTTCCATGATCGGCGCCGAGTCGGTAAAGACGCGGTAACCGAACGGACCGATGTGCCCGGCGATGCGGTCCGCCAGCCGCTGTAGACGCTGGCGCAGCACCTTGTGGTAGTCGCGCCCCAGCGCGTAGCTGGCCACGACCGCCGTGGCGCCGTCGGCCAGGGCCGACCGCTGGCGCGCGGCCAGCGCGGGGCCGTCCAGCGGCGCGTAGTCCATGCGGACCATGATGGCCGATCGGGCATTCGGCACCAATTGGGCAGGATCCCGGCGCAGCGGCAGATGCCGCTCCATATAATCCATTTCGCCATGCATGCCCTCGCCTACCCAGGCGGCCAGCCGTTCCCCCGCCTCGGCCAGGTCGAGGTCGGCAACCCCCACCGCGGAAAACCCCAGTTCCCGTCCCCACTGGCGCACCGATTCGACCAGGCCTGCGAGATCGAGGCCGGAAGAGGAAGAAACGGGTGCATTCGGGGGCAACGCTGACATACTGCGATGGTAGCCCATGCCCACGAACGACGCCTTTCACCCCGCCATGCCCAACTCTCGACATCTCCATCTCGCCGACGAAGCCGCGACCGAAACGCTGGCCGCCCGCCTCGCGCCGCTGGCCGCCACCGGGGGCCGCATTCACCTGCAAGGCGACCTCGGTGCGGGCAAAACCACCTTCGCCCGCGCTCTGTTGCGTGGAGTCGGCGTTACAGGTCGAATCAAAAGTCCGACGTTCACGCTAGTTGAACCTTACAAAGTTTCGAACTTATACTGCTATCACTTTGATTTTTATCGTTTTACCGATCCACGCGAGTGGCTCGACGCCGGATTCCGGGACGCTCTGCGCGATGACGCCCTGGTGCTCATCGAGTGGGCCGAACGCGCGGGCGGTGCGCTCCCGGCTCCGGACCTGGACATCGCGCTGTCTTATGAAGGCGCAGGACGCGGGGTGACGCTCAGTGCCCACACCGCAAAAGGGCAGGCATGGCTGAACACACTTTTTCCCGACACGATGGGCTAGAGCCCGACCCCGACCAGCCGGCCGGCGCGCCGGCCTTGTCCTACGCCCAAGCCCAGGGCGTCCTGGCGCCGCGGGGAATTTCCCGGCGGCGCCTGGTGGCCGGCCTGGCCGCCACCCTGGTGGTGCCGCTGGTTCCCACTGCCACCCGCGCCGCCGAACTGGTGGCCGTGCGCCTGTGGCCCGCGCCCGACTACACCCGGCTCACGCTGGAGCTGGACGCCGAACTCAAGACCGAGCACTTCGTGCTGGCCAACCCCGACCGCGTGGTGCTGGACATCGAAGGCGTGGAAATGAACGCCGCGCTGCGCGACCTGGTGTCCAAGGTCCGCCCGGACGATCCCTATATCGCCAGTGTCCGTGTGGGCCAGAACCGGCCGAACGTGGTAAGGCTGGTGCTGGACCTCAAGCAGGAGACGATTCCCCAGGTTTTCAGCCTCAAGCCGGTGGGGGAATACAAGCACCGCCTCGTGCTGGATCTCTACCCCAAGGTTGCGCAAGACCCGCTGCTGGCCCTGGCGAACAAGGGCGGCGACGATCCGATGGCGCAGATGCTCGAGAATCTGCAGGCCGAGCGCAACGCCGTACCCGCGCCGGGCACCGGCTCCGCCGTCAACGGCGGGCAGATTCCGGAGGCCGCGCCGGAACCGGCGCCTTCCCGCCGGCGGACGGACCCGGCGCCCGCCGTGGCGCGCATGATCACGGTGGCCCTGGATCCCGGTCATGGCGGCGAAGACCCGGGCGCCATCGGACGCGGCGGCACCCGCGAGAAGGACGTGGTGTTGCAGATCGCGCGCGGCCTGAAGGCCAAGATCGACCAGCAGCCCAACATGCGCGCCATGCTCACCCGAGACGGCGACTATTTCGTGCCGCTGCACGTCCGTGTCGCCAAGGCGAGGCGCGTCCAGGCCGATCTTTTCGTATCGGTGCACGCCGACGCCTGGATCAAGCCCGATGCCCGCGGTTCGTCGGTCTTCGCCCTGTCCGAGAGCGGCGCCAGCAGCAGCGCCGCCCGCTGGCTGGCGGCCAAGGAAAATGCCTCCGACCTCATAGGCGGGGTCAACATCGGCTCGCACGACAAGCAGATCGCGCGGGTGCTGCTCGACTTGTCGACCACGGCGCAGATCAACGACTCGCTCAAGCTCGGCCGCGCCGTGCTGGACGAGTTGTCGAACATCAACCGGCTGCACAAACCGCGCGTCGAACAGGCCGGCTTTGCCGTCCTGAAGGCGCCGGACATCCCTTCCATCCTGGTGGAGACCGCCTTCATCAGCAATCCCCAGGAAGAAAAGCGGCTCTCGGACGTCTCCTACCAGGACAGCATGGCGACCGCCATCATGCAGGGCATCCAGCGCTATTTCGCGAAGAATCCGCCGCTGTCCAAGAACAAACTGACGTAGAGATACCCCCCCTACGCGCTTACGCGCCCCCCCCAGGGGGCGATGCGGGCGGACCGGCGGAGCCGGATCCGCCGCATCCTGGATCTAGTACCGTTATCTTGGGGTGGGGCGCTTGTGCTTCGCTGGCTGCCAGCGATAGCAACGGTGCGGCAATTTAAGAAACTCGTACTAGACCCAGGGCGCCGCGGATCCGGCTTTGCCGGTCCGCCAGCGCCGCCCCCTTGAGGGGGACGCGCGAAGCGCGGAGGGGGTGGGCTCCCCTTGCGCGAAGCGCGGAGGGGGTGGGCTTCTTCGCTTCCCTATTGCTCTACGCCGGCGGAGCGATTGCGGAAGTGGCGCAGGCCTTTCCAGAGGGCGCCTAGCAGCAAGGGGACGATCGCGGCGGCCAGGCCGACCAGGACGATGGTGTTCAGGTGTTCGCGCACGAGCGGCAGGTTGCCGAAGAAGTAACCGGCAAGGACCAGCAGCACGACCCAGAGCACGGCGCCGACGACATTGAAGAACTGGAAGCGGGCGAAGGTCATGTAGCCGACACCGGCCACGAAGGGGGCGAAGGTGCGCACGATGGGCAGGAAGCGGGCGATGATCAGGGTCTTGCCGCCGTGCTTTTCGTAGAAAGTGTGGGTCTTGAGCAGCGCTTCGCGGTCGAGGAAACGGATGTTCTGCGAAAAGACCCGTGGCCCGATGTAGCGGCCGACGAAATAGTTGACGGTGTTTCCGGTCACGGCGGCGACGAGCAGCAGCGCGATGAGCAGTCCCGGGTGCATGCTGCCGGTGGCGGCAAAGGCGCCGGCGATGAACAGCAGCGAGTCGCCGGGCAGGAACGGCACCACGACCAGTCCGGTCTCCGCGAAGATGATCAGGAACAGGATCAGGTAGATCCACGCGCCGTATTGCGCGACCCACACGCCCAGGGTCTGGTCGATGTGGATCAGCATGTTCAGAAATTCGAGCATAGGAGAACCGGGCCTTTTCCCGCGAGCATGAAAACCGATCGGGCAATATAGCCCACGCCGGCGTTTCCGCACATGTCAAAGCATGACAGCCCCCCGGCTTTGCGGGCGGACCACTATAATCCCGCCATGTCCGAACGCCGCACCATCGCCCAGCTGCCCGACCTCCTGATCAGCCAGATCGCGGCCGGCGAAGTCATCGAGCGCCCCGCCTCGGTGCTCAAGGAGTTGATGGAGAACGCCATCGACGCCGGCGCGCGGGCGATCGACGTCAGGCTCGAGGGCGGCGGCATACGCCGGATCGCGGTGAGCGACGACGGCAGCGGCATTCCGCCCGATGAACTACCCCTGGCGGTCGCCCGCCACGCCACCAGCAAGATCCGTTCGCTCAACGAGCTCGAATCCGTCGCTTCCATGGGTTTTCGCGGCGAAGCGCTGGCTTCCATCGCCTCGGTCGCGCGACTGGCCCTGATATCGCGCACCGCCGGCGCCGACCACGCCTGGCAGTGGGAGGACGGCCAGGTGGCGCCGGCCTCCGGCCCGCCCGGCACGACCGTCGACGTACGCCAATTGTTCGATGCGGTCCCTGCGCGGCGCAAGTTCCTGAAATCGGAAGCCACCGAATTCGGCCATTGCGTGGAAGCCTTCCAGCGGATTGCGCTCGCGCACTGCCATGTCGCCTTCCGGCTGTTCCATCACGACCGCGCCTACCAGCAGCACCTGCCCGCCGATCCGGTGCGTCGCATCCACGACGTGCTCGGCGCCGAATTCGGGCAAGGCGGCCTGCCGGTGCAGGCCGACGCGGGAGCGATACGCCTGCATGGCGTGGTATCCCGACCCACGGCCTCGCGCGCCCGGGCCGACCGCCAGTACCTGTATGTGAACGGCCGCTTTGTGCGCGATCGCACCGTGAGCCATGCGATGCGCACTGCCTATGCCGACGTGCTGCACGGCGACCGGCAGCCGGCCTACGTGTTGTTCCTGGATCTCGACCCGGCCGCGGTCGACGTCAACGTGCATCCTGCCAAGCACGAGGTACGCTTCCGCGACAGCGGCGCGGTGCATCGTTTCGTTTCGCAGATCATCGGCCAGACGCTGGCCCATGCGGCGGGCGCCGCGCCGGACCTGGCGCATGCGCAGGCCGCGATCGCCGAACCCGTCTTCGAACAGATCGGCGGCGCCGACGCCATGACCGGCTCCGCTCCTGCGCCGGGCACAGGCACGCTCGGCCCGGTCGCGCCGGCCCTGGCCTCGGCCTCGCAATTGCCGTTCAGGCTGCACGATGCGGCCACGCCGGCTTACCGGCCGGAACTGGGTGCGCGCATCCTCGCGCTGCACGAACCGCTTGCGCCGCCGCCGGTACCTGCCTCGCCTACCGCGTCCGGCGCGGCCCAGGCGCTCGCCGGCGCCCGGCCGCGCCCGCTTCCCGACGACGGCGAGTTCCCGCTCGGCATGGCGGTGGCCCAGCTCCACGGCATCTACGTGCTGGCCCAGAACGCGCACGGCCTCGTGGTGGTCGACATGCACGCGGCCCACGAACGCATCGTCTACGAACAACTCAAGAACGCCCTCGACGCCCAGCGCATGCCGCGGCAGAACCTGCTGGTGCCGGTGGTCTTCCGGGCTTCCGAACGGGATGTGGCGCTGGTGGAGGAGCAGCAGGAGGCGCTGGCCGGACTGGGCTTCGAGCTGCGGCCCGCGGGACCGGCGTCGATCGCGGTAAGGGCCGTGCCCGCGCCGCTGGCGCAGGCGGACATCGAGACGCTGGCGCGCGAAGTGCTGCGCGACTTCGCCGAGATCGGCGCCTCGCGACTGCTGACCGAACAGCGCAACGAATTGCTCGCCACCATGGCCTGCCATGGCGCCGTGCGCGCCAACCGCCGGCTCAACCTGGACGAAATGAACGGCCTCTTGCGGCAAATGGAGGCCACCGAGCGCGCGGACCAGTGCAATCATGGCCGCCCGACCTGGGTGCAGCTCAGCGTGGGCGACCTCGACCGGCTGTTCCTGCGCGGCCGCTGATCCCGCGATGGCGACACTGATGGCCGCCGATACGCCGCCTCCCGTCCTGTGCCTGATGGGCCCCACCGCCGCGGGCAAGAGCGCGGCCACGCTGGCGCTGGCCGAGCGCTGGCCCGTCGAGATCGTCAACGTCGATTCGGCCACGATCTACCGCGGCATGGACATAGGCACCGCCAAGCCCAGCCGCGAGGAACGCGAGCTCGTGCCCCAGCATCTGCTCGACATCCGCGACCCGGCGGAGACCTTCTCGGCGGGGCAATTCCGCAGCGAGGCGCTGCGCCTGATCGGCGACATCCGCGGCCGCGGTCGCATCCCTATCCTGGCCGGCGGCACCATGATGTATTTCAAGGCGCTGCGGGAAGGGCTGGACAGCCTGCCGCAGGCCGATGCCGTCCTGCGCGCGCAGCTCAACGCCAGGGCGGCCGAAATCGGCTGGCCCGCGATGCACGCCGAGCTGGCGCGCGTCGACCCGGCCACCGCCGCACGGCTCTCGCCCAACGACAGCCAGCGCATCCAGCGCGCCCTCGAAATCCATGCGCTTGCGGGCAAGCCCATGTCGGCGCTGCTCACTGGCCAGCGCGCGGCGGCCGGGTCCCCGCTTCGCACCGTCAACTTGAGCCTGGAGCCGTCCGAGCGGGCCGGGCTGCACGCCCGCATCGAACAGCGCTTCGACGCCATGCTCGAAGCCGGACTGGTGGAAGAGGTGCGCCGCCTGCGCGCGCGCCCCGACCTGAGTCCCGAGCTGCCTTCCATACGATGCGTGGGATACCGCCAAGTCTGGAGCTACCTGGCGGGAGAGATCCACGGTGCCGAGATGCGCGGGCAGGCCATTGCCGCGACGCGGCAGCTGGCCAAGCGGCAGATCACCTGGCTGCGCGCGCTGCCCGACCGGATCGTGGTGGACTGCCTTGCCCCGGACAGCACCGCACGCGTCATCGACGCGGCGGCGGCGACACTCGACGCGGCGATCAGCGCCGCGGGCTGAACAGCGCCATCGAGGCGGCCAGCCTCCCATCCCGCGCCGATATCCTGTCGCGGCCCGCCAACCCGCGGCGTGCGCCCTCTCCCCGGCCCTGCTATGCTCAATGCTCGCGCGGCCCGTTGCCGCGCGAGCACTTTCGACGACACGATTCATGAACAGGTACTGGAGCCGCGTCACTCAGCAACTGACGCCCTACGTCCCCGGCGAACAGCCGCAGATCGACGGACTGGTCAAACTCAACACCAACGAGAACCCGTATCCGCCCTCGCCGCGTGCCCTGGAAGCCATCCGCCACGCCACCGGCGAGTCCCTGCGCCGCTATCCCGACCCCGATGCCACGGCGTTCAAGACCGCGGTGGCGCGCTTCCATGGCGTGCCTGCCGACCACGTGTTCGCCGGCAACAGTTCGGACGAGGTGCTGGCCCATGTCTTCGTGGGTCTGCTCAAGCACGACCTGCCGCTGCTGTTCCCGGACGTGACGTACAGCTTCTACCCGGTTTACTGCGGCCTGTACGGCATCGACTACCGTGCCGTGCCGCTGACCGACGATCTGTCCATCCGCGTGCAGGACTACGGCCAGCCGAACGGCGGCATCATTTTTCCGAATCCGAACGCGCCGACCGGACGCCTGCTGCCGCTGGACGACATCGAGGCCCTGCTGAAGGCGAATCCCGACTCCGCCGTGGTCATCGACGAAGCCTATGTCGATTTCGGTGGCGCCTCGGCGGTTCCGCTGGTGGCGGCCTACCCGAACCTGCTGGTGGTGCAGACGCTTTCCAAGGCGCGCTCGCTGGCGGGACTCCGCGTGGGATACGCCATCGGCCAGCCGCACCTGATCGAAGGACTGGAACGGGTCAAGAGCAGCTTCAATTCGTATCCGCTCGACCGGCTGGCGATCGCGGGCGCTACCGCGGCCATGGAGGACACGGCCTACTTCGACCAGACCCGCCGGGCCGTCATGGCCTCGCGCGCGCGCCTGACGGAGCAATTGACGCAGCTCGGTTTCGAAGTACTGCCTTCGGCGGCCAACTTCGTCTTCGCGCGCCATCCCTCGCACGACGGCGCGGCGCTGCTCAAGGCGCTGCGCGAACGCAAGGTACTGGTGCGGCATTTCAAGCAGCCGCGCATCGACCAGTACCTGCGTATCAGCATAGGCACCGATGCCGAGTGCGATGCGCTGATCGGGGCCCTGCGCGCCATCGTCGGTTGAACGACGCGGCGAGCCTCGCGACCGGAGCCGCCGCACTCCGGCCCCGTGCGCGGGCTTGCCCGAAATTCCGGCAACGGCCGGCGGTCCTTACACCACTTCGGTCTGTGCCGCGCCCGGCTGCTGCTCGACGATCTCGCCGATGCGGTAGACCGTCTCGCCCTGCTCGCGCAGGGTCGCGGCCACGGCATCGGCCTCGGCGGCCGACACCACCACCACCATGCCGATGCCGCAATTGAACACGCGATGCATCTCGACGTCGGCCACGCCGCCTTCGCGCTGCAGCCAGGCGAAGAGCTCGGGCATCTTCCAGGCATCGCGGTGCAGGCGCGCGGCCAGGCCCGGCCGCAGAATGCGCGGCACGTTGTCCAGCAGGCCGCCGCCGGTGATGTGGGCCAGGCCCTTGATCTCATGCTTGGCAATGGCCGCCAGCACCTGCTTGACATAGATGCGGGTGGGCGCCATGACCACGTCGCGCAGCGGCTGGCCATGGAAATCGTGGTCGGGTCCGGCCCCGGCGCGCTCGATGATCTTGCGCACCAGCGAATAGCCGTTGGAGTGGGCGCCGCTGGAAGCCAGGCCGAGCACGGCATCGCCCGGCTGGATGCGGCTGCCGTCTATGGCGCGGGATTTCTCGACCGCGCCGACGGCAAAGCCCGCCAGGTCGTATTCGCCGTCGGGATACATGCCGGGCATCTCGGCGGTCTCGCCGCCGATCAGCGCGCAGCCGGCCAGTTCGCAACCCTTGGCGATGCCGCCGATGACGGTTGCGGCGGTATCCACCGACAGGCGGCCGCAGGCGAAGTAATCGAGGAAGAACAACGGCTCGGCACCCTGCACGAGAATATCGTTGACACTCATCGCCACCAGGTCGATGCCGACCGTGTCGTGCTTGTTCCAAGAGAAGGCCAGGCGCAGCTTGGTGCCCACGCCGTCCGTACCCGACACCAGCACAGGCTCGCGGTATTTTTTCGGCACCTCGAACAGCGCCCCGAATCCGCCAATGCCGGCCAGCACGCCCTCGCGCAAGGTACGCTTGGCGAGCGGCTTGATGCGCTCGACCAGGGCATCCCCCGCATCGATGTCGACGCCCGCGTCACGATAGGTTAGAGAAGAAGCGCTGGGTTGTTGTGCGGACATGGAATGGACCGAAAAATAAGTTGGCGCGTGCCCCGGAGGGATGCGTTTTCGTTGGCCAGGCGGGAAAAAGGCGGTTTTTCGTCCCCGGTCCGGCGGCGGCGCCCCGTCGGGGACGCGGCCGCGAACCCCGCGTCAACGGGCCCTCGCAGCAAAAAAACCAGCCGGGGAACGCCTGAAAGCTATAATTTTACGATGATTGGTATTCCCATGCAGCGTATAGGGGCTTGCGGCCGGTTCCGTCCCGCCGACGGCCCTGTGGCGGCCTCCTCCGCCGCCTCGCCGCCTTTGCGTTTCTTTCCTGCCTGCGCAGCCTTGCCCGGCCCGACCTGTCGCCTCCCAACGCCATGATCGTCCGACGCTGCGGGTCTTCTTAGCCGCATCACATGAAGCAGTTGCTACTCGACGTTCTTGCCGCGCCGGCGCCGTCCTTGGAAAACTACGTCGCGGGCCCCAATACCGAGGCCCTGGCGACGCTGCGCGCGCTGCCTCCCGGCCGGGCCGTCTACCTCTGGGGGCCGGCGGGATGCGGACGCACGCACCTGCTGCGCGCCTTGTCCGACGGCGCGGGCGCGGTCTATCTGGACAGCCGCAGTCCGGTCTCGGCCTACAGGCGCGCCGCCCAGCCCGAGGACGCCGATGCCCGGCCAGCCCTGATCGCCATCGACGACCTGCACCTTCTGGACGAGCCCCGCCTGGCGGCCGTGTTCACGCTGTACAACCGCTGGCGCGAACTTTCCGCCACCGACATGGCCGTGTCGCTGGTCGTGGCCGGCGAACGCGCTCCCGGGCAGCTCGAGATCCGGGAAGACCTGCGCACCCGGCTCGGATGGGACCTCGTGTTCCGCCTCGAAGTGCTGTCCGACGCCGACAAGACCGATGCCCTGGTCCGCCAGGCTGCCAGCCGGGGCCTGCAACTGGCCCCGGAAGTGGTCAACTGGATACTTACCCACTACGAGCGCGACATGCGCCAGCTGGCCGCCCTGCTCGACGCCCTGGACCGCTACTCGCTCGCCGCCAAGCGGCCGATCACCCTCCCGCTGCTGCGCGCCATGCTGGCCGAACAGCCCCAATCGCCCTCCATTCAGTCGTATTCTTCGTTGTCATGACCGCCACCCAAGCGCCGCCCGCACGCCTCGCCTTGTTCGACCTGGACCACACCCTGCTGCCGCTCGACAGCGACTACCGGTGGGCCGATTTCCTCGCCCGTGGCGGCCACGTCGGCGATCCCGAGGCGGCCTGCGCCAAGAACGAGGAACTGATGCGGCGCTACGATGCCGGCAAGCTGACCGCCATCGAGTCCGCCGAGTTCATGCTGGGCCTGCTGGCGCAGAACACGCCCTACGACCTGGCGCGCTGGCACGAGGAATTCATGGCCGAGGTCATCCGCCCCGCCATCACCGCGCGGGCCATCGCCCTCGTGCGCGAGCACCTGGAGGCCGGGGACCTGTGCGCCATCGCCACCTCCACCAACTCCTTCGTGACCGCTCCGGTTGCCCGCGCATTCGGCATCCCGGTGCTGCTGGCCACCGAGCCCGAGTACGTGGCCGGCCGCTACACCGGCCGCATCCAGGGCATCCCTTGCTTCCGCGAAGGCAAGGTGGTGCGCGTCAACCAATGGCTGGCCGGATACGGCTGGCAGCTGTCCGATTTCCGGCAGTCTTTCTTCTATAGCGACTCGATGAACGATGTCCCGCTGCTCGAGGCGGTGACCGACCCGGTCGCCGCCAACCCGTCCGCTGCGCTGCGCGAGTTGGCGCGCGACCGGGGCTGGCGCATCACGGATCTGTTCGCATGATCAAGAAGCTCATCAGCAAACTCTTCACCCCGCGGGCGCCACGGCCCATCCTGAGCGTCAGGCGGCATGCCCCCCTGCGCGTGCCGCAGGCCAAGCACGGCATCGACCGCCGCCTGGTATCGCGCCATGCGATCAAGGTGTGCGACGTGCTGCACGAGAACGGCTACCAGGCCTACATCGTGGGCGGCGCGGTGCGCGACCTGATCGTCGGCGCGCAGCCCAAGGATTTCGACGTGGCCACCGACGCCACGCCGGAACAGGTGCAACCGCTCTTTCGCCGCGCGCGCATCATCGGCCGCCGGTTCCGCCTGGTGCACGTGGTGTTCGGCCAGGAGATCATCGAAACCTCCACCTTCCGCGCCTCCGGCTCGGACGAGCAGACCACCGACGAACATGGCCGCATCCTGCGCGACAACGTCTTCGGCACGCTGGAGGAGGATGCGGCGCGGCGAGACTTCACGCTCAACGCGCTGTACTACGACCCGGCCACCGAGATCGTCATCGACTATCACAACGGCGTGGCCGACCTGAAGAAGAAGGTCGTCAGCATCATCGGCGACCCCGTCAAGCGCTACCGCGAGGACCCGGTGCGGATGCTGCGCGGCGTACGCTTTGCCGCCAAGCTCGGCTTCACCATCGCGCCGGCCACCCAGGCGCCGATCCGCGAAATGGCGCACCTGATCGAGAACGTGCCGGCATCGCGGCTGTTCGACGAAATGCTCAAGATGCTGACCTGCGGCCACGCGCTGGACTGCCTGCGGCGCCTGCGCGCCGAGGGACTGCACAAGGGCCTGCTCCCGCTGCTCGACGTGGTGCTCGAGCAGCCCGGCGGCGAGCGCTTCGTCCAGCTGGCGCTCGAACGCACTGACACGCGGGTGCGCAGCGGCAAGTCGGTCAGCCCCAGCTTCCTGTTCGCGGCGCTGCTCTGGCAGCAGGTCAACGAACGCTGGCAGCAATACCGGGCCGACGGCGAGCTGCCCATGCCTGCGCTGGGCATGGCGGTGGACTCGGTGCTGGACGACCAGACCGAGAAGCTGGCGATCCAGCGCCGCTTCGTCTCCGACATGCGGGAAATCTGGTTCATGCAGCCCCGCTTCGAGCGGCGGCAGGGCAAGGCGGCCTGGCGCATGATCGAACAACCCCGCTTTCGCGCTGCTTGCGACTTCCTGCAATTGCGCGCTGCCGCGGGCGAGGTGGACAGCACCCTGGCGCAGTGGTGGATGGACCTGGCCGATGCCAGCGACTCGGCGCGCGCCGCCATGCTCGAAGAACTGGCCCGGCAGCCGCGCGCGCCAGGCGACGCGCCGGCCCGCAAGCGCCGCCGCCGCAGCGGCCGCTCGCG
>NZ_NINW01000048.1 GCF_002188465.1 Pigmentiphaga sp. NML080357
CCGCTGGCGGTGGGCGCGGCGCTGGAGCCGGAGGCCCAACCGATGGCGAGCGCGACGGCCAGGACGAAAGCGCGCTGCGCTCCCTGGGCGACCGCATCGTGGGCGCGTTCAAGGAATCGGGCGCCGGCCTGGAGGAAGCCGACCCGACGGTCAAGGCGTTCAACGAGGTGGCCCAGCCGATGGCGCGGGGCTACGAGCTGCTGACCGGCGGCGACAGCCAGAAGAAGCAGGAAGGCTGGCTGCGCCGCATCTACGGCTCGCTGACCGGCTTCAGGAAGGATGAGGGCCTGTTCAACAAGGTGGCCGCCAAGCGGCTGAAGGCCATCGAGGAAAAGCCAGTCGCCGAAGCCGGCGGCGGTGGCGGCCTGTTCGGCGGGCTGCTGGGAATGCTGGGCGGCCTGCTGAAGCGGATTCCGGGCGTCGGCGCGCTGGCTGCCAGCGCTGGCGGGCTGCTCGCGCGCGGCGGTGGGTTGCTGGCTGGGGCTGGCCGGATGGCCGCCGGCGCTGGGCGCGGCCTGCTGGGCCTGGGTCGTGGCGCGCTGCGCCGCATCCCGATCATCGGCGCGCTGCTGGGCGGCATCGGGGCGGCCACCGACATCTACGACTCGGAGACGGACGACACCCTGACCCGGCGCGAGAAAGACCAGCGCGCCGGGAAGGCGGTGGGCGGCCTGGCCGGGACGATGGGCGGCATGTTCGCCGGCGCGAAGCTCGGCGCGCTGGTGGGGGCCTTCGCCGGCCCGGCGGGCGCGGCCATTGGCGGCGCCATCGGCGGCGCGGCGGGCCTGTTCTTCGGCGACCAGGCCGGCCAGATCATCGGGACGACCGTGGGCGGCTGGGTGTCCGACCTGCGCGACGCCGACATCCCCGGCAAGATCGCGGCGGCTTGGACGGCGACCACCGAAGCCGTCATGTCCGCATGGAATGCGACGGTCGAAGGGGTGAAAAAGGGCTGGGATTCCGTTGTGTCTGGCTTCACGGCTGTGGGTGATGGCATCGGCAAAGCCTGGGGCAAATTCGTAGATTCGGCCAAGGCCGGGTGGGATGCCATCACGAGCCTGTTCACGTCGGCCTATGAGGGTCTGAAGTCACTTCCCGTCATCGGCCCGGCTATTGAGGCGGTCGAGGGCGCGGCCAAGAAGGCGGCGGAGGTCGTCAGCTCGGCCGCCACCGGCGCCAAGGAGCTTGCATCCAAGGCGGCGGATGCGGCGGTGGAACTGGGCAGCCAGGCGATTGATGGTGTCAAGGCTGGCGCAAGCTACCTCGCCGAGAACACTACC
The DNA here is from genome assembly GCF_002188465.1 of Pigmentiphaga sp. NML080357. Classification (GTDB taxonomy): domain Bacteria; phylum Pseudomonadota; class Gammaproteobacteria; order Burkholderiales; family Burkholderiaceae_B; genus Pigmentiphaga. The sequence goes on from NZ_NINW01000048.1 coordinate 1,281, forward strand.
GTCGGGCGCGGCGCCACCAAGGCATGGGAAGGCGCGAAGTCCATCAGCGGGCAGATCGCCGAACGGTGGAACGACGCCAAGCAATACCTGTTGGGCGCGTCGGACAAGGCGGGCGTGGATGCTGGAACGGTGGCGAAGATCGCCAACTTCGAGAGCGGCTTCAACGCCGATGCCGCGCCGATCAGGAGGGACGGCACCCGCCTGTCGTCTGCCCACGGTTACGGCCAGTTCATCGACGGAACCTGGATGGACATGCTCAACAAGTACGGCGGCAAGTACGGTATCGAGGGCGCCGGCAAGCTGACGAAGGAGCAGGCCGCCAAGTTCCGGGGCGACAAGACCATCCAGGCCGCGATGCTGGCCGAGTTCACCCGCGAGAACATCGAGAAGGGCCGCAAGTACGGCGGCACCGACGACGACGCCAATGTCTATGCCTTCCACAATCTGGGGGACAAGGACGCCAAGAACCTGCTGACCGGGATGCGGCAGAACCCGTCCATGACCGTGCGCGAGGCGCTGTCGCAGGGAGCAAAGACGGACAAGGAGCGCGCCCGCGTCGAGGCCGTCATCACCAACAACAGGAGCCTGTACGGCGATGGCAGCGTCACGGCCGCCGAAGCCTATTCGCGCATGGGGCAGGTCATGCGGCGCGGCGAGGTGTTTGCGGCCGATGCGCAGCAGGCCCAGCAAGCGCCAGGCGGCAAGCGTCCGCCCAGCTATGCGGCTCTTGCGATGGCGAAAGTCTCCCCGGATGGCGAGGCCAAGCCGGCACCGCCGCGCGCCGCCGCTGCGCCGGAGGGCGTCACCGCGCCCGCCGCGCCGGCGCTGGCCCAGGTTTCCGCGCCGGCCGCCCCGGTTGGCATCGTGGCGCCGGCCGCGCCCGTGGTGGCTGCCGTGAGCGTGCCGACTGTGCCGGCCGCGCCCGTGGTGCCTCCCATCGCCGACGCGCCGCCCGTGGCCGTGCCGATGGCCGGGGCCGATGCGCGCAAGCCCGTTGCCGTCGTGTCTCAGCCGGCCGAGGTGGGCCAAGACCTGCGCGAGCGGGGTATCGCGCACATTGCCACGGGAGGCTTGGGGGGCGCGTAGCGGGCGTGCCGGCCCTGAAGGTTTCCGAAAAGGCCGCACGAAGGTTCCCGAGAAACCATCGGAAAACGAGCCGCTGCCTGTTGTTCCTTGAGCGTCATGATTTCTGGCATGGCGACGATCACTGGAAACGACATTCAAGGCATGGTGCGCCACTGGCTCAATACGCCGGTGGGGGGCTATCTCGGCTCGGACTATGGGCAGGACACGAAATCCTTGCTCCAGCGCCCGCACGCCGACGGTGCGCCCGATTCGTTCCTGCGCAAGATGCGCAGCGACGTGCCTGTGCTTCAGGCCCTGCCGACCGGCTCGCTGAACCTCTACGGCGTTCCCTCGCTGCCTGACCGCCTCGACCTGATCGTGGAAGTCGCCGGCCAGACCATCGAAGTGACGGGGGGATGACGTGCTGACCAAGGCCGATTACCAGCGGGCCATCCGCGATTCGATTGCTTCCTACCCGACCATCGCCCCTCTGTACCAGGCGGGCGACCCGCGCATCATGCAGCACCTGGACGCGATGGCGACCATGCTGGCGATGTTCTCGGCGCAGGTGGAGGCAGCCCATGCGGAGGCATTCGAGAAGACCCGTGACGCGACCGTGCTGGCGGATGCTGCCATGCGTGGCATCGTGCGCAAGGGCAAGTCCGCGCGTGTGCGCGTGCGGGCCATCAACACCAGCTCCAGCGCCTTCACGGTGGAATCCGGCCGCACGCTGCTGGATTCATCGGGCCTGCTGTGGCGCGTCGAGACGCCGGCCGCCGTGCCCGCCGGCGGCGAGACCACGTTCGAGGCCAGCCAGGTGCGCTCCAGCACCGTCACGCATACCGTGAGCGGCACCGAGCCGTTCTACGCCATCGAGGTGCCGGCGCCCGAGGACGACTCCTACCTGTGCGCCATCGCCGTCAGCGATGCGGATGGCGCCTTCGAGTACCGCGACCGCTACGTGAACACGGCGCCCGATGAGCGCGTGTTCCACGTCGAGGCGGACGACCGCCAGCGCACCTACGTCCGGTTCGGCTTCGACGGCGTGGTGGGCGTGCAGCCCAAGGACGGCGCGGAAATCACCCTGACGGTTTTCTACACCTCGGGCGAGGTCAGCCCGGCCTACGACAGCCCGTTCTCGTTCGAGTACCTGGGGTCGCCGGCCGAGTCCGCCATCGAGCTGCGCATGGACGCGCTGCTGATCGCCGGCCAGAACCCCATGCCCATGTCGGTGCTGCGCGACCTGGCGCGCTACCCGTCGGTGTACGACAACAACGCCGTGTTCCTGGGCGAGTTCGACTTTCTGGTGCGGCGCAACTTCCCGACCCTGCAATTCCTTTCCGTCTGGAACGAGTCGGCCGAGGAGCAGGCGCGCGGCCCGGCCTTCGACAACATCAATGCGATCTTCGTGGCCTGCCTCTCCAGCGAGGGAGGCGAATCCGTGTTGATCGAGGATGACCCAGACACGCCGGTGCCGCCGGCGGTGATCGCCGACGACGACCTGACCGGGACGCAGCAGGCCATCAAGGCGGCGATCCTGGCTGCCGACGACAGCTACCGCGTCCGCTTCTTCTCGCCAGTGCGCTCGAAAATCCGCATGACCATCAGCGCGCGGGTTTCCACCTCTTACGTGGCGTCCGACGTGAAGCAGAAGATCATCGAGGCGCTGATGGCCGAGTTCGGCCCGTCCTCGGCGGCATCGCGGCGCGGCCGCCAGCGCCCGCTGTACCAGCGCGTCTATGCGCTGCTGCGCCAGAAGGTGCCGGCCTTGTCCGACGGCGAGGCCGACCTGACCGTGGGCATCGTGGAGCCGGCCTCGCTGCTGGCCCGGCCCGAGATGTGGCGCTACCTGGACACCGATACCCTGAGCGTCACCGTGGAGACGGTGAATATCGTCACGCCTTCCTGGGGCGGGTAAGCCATGTCCCTGGATTTCTCGAACGCCCAGCTCCCGCGCCTGCTGCCGCTGGAGAACAGCTACACCGAAAACGAGGTCGAGGCCGACCTGAAGCGGCTGTTTCTCGACCTGTTCGACTCGACCCTGGCCGCCGACACCTTCGACGTGAATGTGCTGGGCGCGGCGCACCTGGGCAGCTTCGACCTGGTGCGCAAGGCGGTCAATGCCGACGGCCTGGTGCTGATGCAGGGCGACCGCGAGGAAGCCGCCACCCGCTACCTGTACCGGGCCTGGAAGTCGGGCGACGTGCAGGGACGCGGGCTGCACTTCCTGCGCACCTACCTCCAGATGCTGTTCCCGAACCTTTGCCAGGTCGATCAGCTCTGGCACGACAAGGCGCTGCCGTATCCGACCGGCCTCTATCCCTCGACGCCGCGCTTTTCCTGGTGGCTGCACCAGATCGGCGAACCCGGCCTGAAGCTGGACGGCACCTGGGGCATCGGCCGGCGCATCCTGAATGCCGCCGAGAGCCGCGCCGACCGGCCCATCGACACAGACCAGATGTACCTGACCAGCCGGGTCGAAATCGTGCTGGACTTCAGTGTGAATGTGCGCTCGATTGCGAGCCTCATGCACATCATCCGCTCGGTGATTCCCGCGCGCCTGCTGCCGGTGTTCCGCTTCTGGCTGAACTTCGTCCTGTACGTCGAAATCCTGGCATCGTCCAAGCTGCTGATGCAGAAGAACTCGCGGATGCGCTACCCCTGGTGCGGGCGCGTGATCGGCGATTCCACCGACGTGCGCTGGAAGCTGGGCAAGGACGGCGTGCTGGTCAAGCTGCCGCAGCCCTTCGGGTCGTTCCGCTTGGGCGAAGCGCGCGGCGGCAAGTCCGTGTGGCGCCTGAAAGGTTGCCGCATCCAGAGTTCGGCGCTGCTGGAGAGCGCGGCCAGCGCGATCATCTACCGCCTGCCGAAGGTGGGCGAGGCTGACCGGCGGCTGGACGGCACCTGGCGGCTTGGCGGCCGCTCGCTGTACGTCGGCAGCCGTGCGGCCATGCAGAAGCGCATCGAGATGGCGGCGCCGGCCGGCCTGGTGACGACGTTCCACGACAAGCACCAGATCAAGTACCCGGCCACGCCGGCGCGCCTGGGAAGCACGGCTCGCCTGGCGCCGTGGCGCCGCCTGGACGGCCGCTGGCGCGTGGGCGAGAAGTCCGTGCGCCGACCCTTCGGTTTCGCCATCGAGCGTGACGAGGCTTTCCTTGCCGACGGCTCCCTGGGCATGACTTCGACGGCGAATGCCTGGGCCATCCCCGAGCGCCTGGCGCGGCCCGCCGCCACGAAGCTCAAGGGCACCTCGCGCAAGCTCAACGGTACGTGGTTCCTGGGCGCGGAGAACCGCATCGGGCGCTTCCCCCTGGACGGCCGGCGCCTGCGCGCCATGAAGATGACCCAGTACCCGCGCATCGGGCACTTCGCCATCGCGGCAGACATCCCAGGCGACGTGGAATACGCCTCGGGCGACGTGCGCCGCCTGCGCCTCGATGGTGCTTGGCGCATCGGCGGCCCGGCCGCGCCGGAGTTCAAGCTGGAGGTGTTCAAGGTGCCGGGTGGGCCGGGCTACGAGCCGGAGCCGCTGGACGACCTGGACGCCTCGGTGCTGCCCGACGGACTGGCGGACTAGAACCATGTGGTGGTCTATGGGCAATCCCTGTCCGTGGGCGCCACCTCGCGGCCGCCGCTTTCTACGACGCCGCGCTATGGGCATCTGACGTTCGGCGCCGGCCCGCGCGCGAGCAAGGCCGGCAGCCTGGGCACGAACCCCGGCACCGACACGGTGAAGGGGCTGATAGAGAACACGGCGGCGTCCGAAGGCTCGAACCGTGGCGAAACGCCATGCAGCGGCCTCGCGCACGCCTTCACGGAGCTGTCGCTGTCCGAGGATGGCATCGCGCCGGGCAGCGTGGTGCTGTTCTGCTCCGCGCCGGGCCACGGCGGCTACTCGCTGGCCCAGCTCGACATGAACAGCGCCTGGGTGCAGGTGCTGAAAGACCATGTGACCGAGGCCAAGGCCCGCGCCGACGAGGCCGGCAAGTCGTACCAGGTAGTGGCGATGCCCTGGATGCAGGGCGAGGCAAACAGCGGCACCGCCTACCAGACTTACTACAACGGCATGGTGGCCTTCCAGGCTGGGTTCTCGGCCTGGGTGAAGAGCGTCACCGGGCAGAGCTTCGACGTGCCGATCATCATGTACCAGACCCCGAACAACGGGAGCCTGAACGGGCAGATTTCGCGCGCGCAGCTCGACCTGTGCCTCAACGAGCCGGGGTTCTTCTTCGGCGGGCCGATCTACCACATGGAGCCGGCCACCGACGGCACGCACATCACCAACATCAGCGAGTACCGCACCGGCCACCAGTTCGGCCGCGCGGTCAAGCAGTACCTGATCGACCGGAAGAAGCCCGCCTTCATCCGCTCGGTGGCCGCCGTGCGCAAGGGCAGCACCATCGAGTGGAAGTTCAGCGTGCCCCTGCGGCCGCTGGTGTTCGACGTGGCGACCATGCCGCAGACGACCGACTACGGGTTCCGTGTGAATGACAGCGCGGGCAACAAGCTGGCGATTTCCTCCATCGCCATCAAGGACGGCGACACCGTGGTGCTGACGCTGGCCGCCGGCGCGGCATCGGCCGCCGAGGTGCGCTACGCGCTCGACTACCGCGCGGCCGGCACGGCCTGGAATGACGAGGAAACCGGGAACCTGCGCGACTCGACCAGGGGCGATTTCTCGGTGGCGGGCGGCACCTACCGGCGCTGGCACGTTGCGCCTTCCTGCCGGGCCGCCATCACCCAGGGCTGACCGTCTCCGCCCGGCGGGCCGTTGTGGGCCGTCTGGATTCGGAAAAAGCCGCCAAGCCGGGGTGTTCCTGGCAACCAGAATGGCCGGCATCACGCTCATAGGAGGGCTGACATGGCTGAAGCCGTCGTCGTCAACACTTACCGCCAGCGCATCGCGGCCCACATGGCCGGCGGTGCGCAGCTCGCGCCCGTCGCCTACATGGCCTTCGGCGATGGTGGGCACAACGCCGACCTGACGCCGAAAGCCCCGTCCGCCAGCGCGACGGCGCTCAATCACGAAATCCTGCGCAAGCCCCTCGCGGCGATCACGCAGGAAGACCTGTATTCGGTGACTGGCAAGGGCGCGGTCGAGGCCAATGAGGTTGTCGGCGCCGGAATCTCCGAAGCGGCCCTCATCGACGCCAACGGGCAGCTTGTCGGCCTGAAGACGTTTGCTCCGAAGTTCAAAGAGAACGACGAGCGTTACGAAATCAGCATCAAGCTGCGCTTCTGAAAGGAGTTTCCACAATGGCACTGCCCCATCCCAACATTTCCCCGATTCCCAACAACGAGCCGGATGCCGTCCCGTCGCTGTGGAACACCCGCTACCAGGAAATCGACGAAAATTTCGCCGATCACGAGTCGCGCCTGGCGGCCCGCGAAACCGAGCTGAACAACGCCCGTGGTGGCAAGGCCAACCTGGCCGCCCGCCTGACCGAGATGGACTCGAACATCGGCGCGACCTCGGTGGACATGCAAAACGCCACGGCCGCCGCGCTGAAGTTCGCGCTCGACCAGGCCGCACTGGCGAACTACAGCGTGCGCGCGCTGCGAGAACAGGCCCAGCAGGAGGGCGTCGTCACGATCAAGAACCGGGGCATCGTCAAGGGTTGCTCGGTGTCGAAATCGACCACGGCGGCGCGCAACCTGAACATCACCAGCGGTGTGTGTTTCGCCAACGGCCGGGCCTACTCCGTGTCGGACGGTAATAACGCCGCCTCCGTGCCCAGCAACATCGGCTCCAGCTCCGTGGTGGTCTATGCCTACCTGTTCCAAGACGCGAACGGCTTGTGGCGTCTGGCGGTGACGCCCATCGGCACGACCGTGCCCGACGGCGCCATCATCATCTACAACCTGACCATCCCGGCGAACTCGACTGATGCCACTGACCCGAATCTGACGGGCGTGGCGATGACGGACGTTCGCCGCATCGAAGCGCAGTTCCCGCAACTGCTCAACAGTCCGGCCAGCGTGTCGCCCGCTCTGCAAACGCTGGGCGCCAACGACTACAGCCTGTCCTTCGACGTGGTTTCCGCCGACGGCGCGCCCTGCGACAGCCGGCACATCGTCGTTGCCAGCCGTGCCACCAACGGGTTCTCCGTCTATCTGGCGAGCGCGGCCGACAACGTGGTTCTGCGCTGGCGCGCCAGCAAGCTCAACAACTAAGGAAAGGAGCAATCCACCATGCAAATCATCCTCAAGCAGGACGGCCAGCCCGTCGCCGACTTCTCGGTGTCGGGCGCCAATGTCACCGTCGCTGGCGTCGCCATCGACTGCGCCGAGCGCCAGCAGGACATCGCCGTGACGGTTGAAGTCCGCCAGAACATCGGCGGCCCCAGCGAAGGCGGTAACGGCGCCTACCTGGCGCAGATCGAGATTCCGGCTCGCCGCTACGAGACGGTCATCGTCCCCGCCGAAGGCGAAGGCGAGGACGAGCAGCCGACCGAGCTGCGCGAGCCGCTGCCGCTCGACCCGAACGCCGTCGTCGTTACGCTCTGGCCCACGGCCTAAGCGCGCGGCACCACCCCGACCGATTCATCAGGAGAAACCTACATGCCTTCCATCTTCGTCAAGGACGACCTGCGCGCGTCCGTCGAGGCCGCCACTGGCGGCAAAGTCACGGTGCTTTACACCGCCAGCGGTCAGCCCTCGTACATGAACGTCATCCCCAAGTTCAACTTGGAAGACATCGATGCGGGCCTGGGTTCCGGCGTGCATCCGGCGTTCATCGTCGGCGGCGTCGAGAAGTCCGAGCTGTTCATCGGCACCTACCAGGGCATCAACAAAAACGGCGAGTTCCTGAGCCTGCCCGGCGTCGATCCGACCGCCAGCCAGAACTTCGACTATTTCGCCAACCTGGCCCGCGCCAATGGCCCCGGCTGGCACGCTATTTCGAACGTCGAATTCGCCGCTCTGGCGCTCTGGTGCTGGAAGAACGGCTTCATGCCGCGCGGCAATACCAACTACGGCAAGCCCAGCGACTCCGCCTGGGAAACCGGCCGGCGCCAGGATGGCGGCACGCCTGGCGACACGAACGGCACGGCGCGCACCCTCACCGGCTCCGGCCCGGTGAGCTGGCGCCACGACAACAGCGTGGGTGGAATCGCTGACCTGTGCGGCAACATCTGGGAATGGTCGCCGGGCCTGCGCGTGGTGCAGGGCGAAATCCAGGTCATCGCCAACAACGACGCTGCGCTGAACGCTACCGATCTGAGCGCCACGTCCTCGGCCTGGAAGGCCATCGACGGCGATACCGGACTGCTCATCAACCCGACCTTCACGGGCAGCATCGCCGGCGGCGACTACGTGCCGACCACGCCGAAGTCCGTCCGCTACAACACGTCGGGCACGGCGAACTACACCCTGGTGCGCACCTCGGGCCAGTCTTTCGAGGGCATGACCAACCCCGGCTCCACCCCGGTTTCGGCTGCTGCGCTGACCGTGCTGAAGAAGTACGGCCTGTTCCCGGTGGCAAGCACGGGCCTGGGCGGCGACGGCTTCTACCTGAACGTGGAAGGCGAGCGGCTGGCGCGCCGTGGCGGCAGCTGGCACTACGCCGCCCTCTCGGGCGTGTTCGCGCTGGACCTGACCCACGCTCGGTCGAGCGCGAGCACGGGCATCGGCTCCCGCCCCGCTTTTGTGCTCTGAAATCTGGAGCGTGTCATCTGATGGGGTGGGCGATAGCCCACCCCTCGGGCCTCTCCAAGAAAACTGCTCAGGGAATCCAAGATGAACGAAACAAACTTCGAGCACGCCATCTACGCCGTGCTCCTGCAAATCGCGGTGGGCGTGCTCACCGGCAACTGGTGGATTGGCGCCGCCGCTGGCGTCTTCTTCTTCCTTGGCCGCGAGCACGCGCAGTTCGAGCGCAAGCTGGCCGTCGCCGGCGGCACCGTCGGCACGCTCAACCCGCTGGCCGGGTTCCAGCTCTGGAAGTGGAGCCTCGACAGCCAGCTCGACCTGGCGTTTCCCGTCGCGGCGACGCTGCTGGTGGCCCTCGGCTGGCACCTCGGCGTGAGCGTGCCCTTCGTGGCGCTGTTCGCCGCCCTGGTGCTGCTGAACGTCGCCGATGCAGTGCTCACGGTGCGCGTGCTGGACGGCGGCGGCCGCGAGCTGAACCCCATCATGGCGAAGGCCATGAGCTGGATTGGCGTGGTGCCGGCGCTGGCGGTCGTGAAGGTCGTTGCTCTCGCGGCGTTCTACGTCGGCCTGGGCGTGCAGGCGCCGGATTGGGTCTATACGCCCCACGTCACGGCGGGCCTGTGCGGCTTCTATGGCCTGGTCGTCTGCAACAACTGGCGGCTGGTGGCCGCGCAGGCGTGACGCGGCCAGTCCAGAACGACCTACTGATTCGGCAGCGGTGCGAAGCAATGATCGAGTACGGCCACACGGCCGTCAGGCAGTTTCCCAAGATGGAGCGGCATGTCCTCGGCGCGGAGATTCGCGCCACCATGTGGGCGGTGCTTCGGTTGATCGTGGTGTGCAACAAGCGATACCACAAGAAGACCACGCTTCAGGACTTGGACGCTGAACTCGACCTGCTGCGCTCCCAGGTGCGGATGGCGAAGAACATGGGCTACATCGACTTCAAGAAGTATGAGCACTGGTCACGCCTGAACGACGAAATCGGCCGGATGGTAGGCGGTTGGGTCAAAGCATTTGCCGGTGACGGCAATGGGGGTGCGCGTTGAAAACGGCTGGCGATCCGTGGCGGCAACTGGAACAACGCCGCCATCTCGGGCGTGTTCGCGCTGAACCTGAACAACGCTCGGTCGAACACGAACACGAACATCGGCTCCCGCCCCGCTCTTGGGGAAAGTCAGGAACGGCAGGCTCACGGGCCTGACGGCAGCACACCCTCAAAAGGACGCGCATCCCCCGGCCACGGGAAACCTGAAGCCGGAAGATTGAACAGGCGGCCCGAACCAGTAGCCCGATTGGGCGACCGTTCGCAGCCGCCGCCCTTCGGGGTCTTGGGTTTTTATGGCGAAGACGTACAACAATCTCTACCCGGACATTTACAGCTTCGAGTCCCTTCACGCGGCCTACATGCTCGCCCGGCGCGGCAAGCGCGAGAGGCGCGAAGTCCAGAAGTTCGAGCAAGACCTGGAAGGCAACCTGATTCAGCTCCAGAACGAGCTTATCTGGGGCATGTACCAGACGGGGCACTACCGCCAGTTCATCGTCAATGAGCCGAAGGAGCGCCTCGTTGCCGCGCTGCCGTTCCGCGACCGCGTGCTCCAGCACTCGCTGGTGTCGGTGATCGAACCGATCTGGGAGCGTCGCTTCATTTTCGACAGCTACGCCTGCCGGCCGGGCAAAGGAACCCACAAGGGCGCCGACCGCGCCGAGGCCATGCTTCGCAAGGTGAAGCGCGAGCACAGCCATGTGTATGTGCTCAAGGCCGACATCTCCAAGTTCTTCTACAGCATCGACCACGGCGTGATGAAGTCGCTGGTGCGCCGGCGCATCCGATGCCGCCGCACGCTGAAGCTGATAGACGGCATCATCGACTCGACGGCCATGCCAGGCGACCCGCACCCCGTCGGCCTGCCCATCGGCAACCTGACCTCGCAACTGTTCGCCAACGTGTATTTGAACGAGCTGGACGAGTTCGTGAAGCATGTTCTGCGGGAGAAGAACTACCTGCGCTACATGGATGACTTCCTGATCGTGCATCACGACAAGGCCCACCTGCACCGCATCCGCGCCCAGATCGAGCGGTTCCTGTGGGAGCGCCTGCGGCTCAAGACGAACTCCAAGACCCAGGTGTTCCCCGTCGGCGAGCGGTTCGGCCGCGCTGTGGATTTCCTGGGCTACCGGATATGGACGACGCACCGGCGCATCAGGAAAAGCTCGATTTCGCGCATCACCCGCACGCTCAAGCGCCTGCGCAGGCAGTACGCGGCTGGCAAGATCGACCTCTCGAAGATCAGGGAATCGGTCATGTCGTGGATAGCGCACGCGAGCCATGCGGAAACCTACGGCCTGCGCCGCAAGCTGCTGGCCAGCACCCCCTTCACGCGCGGGGAGGGCCGGCCCCAATGAGCGACGCCCACCTGGTGCTGATGACGAAATTGGAGGAATTGGACGCCTACACCCACACGGTGCTGCACCAGTTCCCCAAGCTCGAACGGCATCTGCTGTGCGCCGAGATGCGCGGCACCATGAACAGGGTGATTCGTCAGGTCGTGGTGGCGTGGAAGCGCAGGCAGAAGTCCGCCGCGCTGTTCGACCTGGACGTAGAAATCGAGGTGTTCCGGGGCCTCATCCGCAAGGCCCACCGGCTGGGCTACATCAACACGCACCGGCTGGAAGTCTGGATGCGGCACACGAACGAGATAGGCCGCATGGTAGGGGCCTGGATTAAGAACGAGGGAGGCAAGGCCATGTAGCGCGCCACTCTCCCAAGCGATGGGGCAGAGGCTTACTCCGGCGGCAATTGGGGCAACGGCCAGAACGCCGGCGCCTTCCATCTCAACGTCAACAACGACGCGGAGTTCTCGAACTCCAACATCGGTGGCCGCCTCGCAAACGACATTGCCAGAAGGCGGGCGGTTCAAGCGGCCACCGTCCAGTGCATTTCCTTTGGGGCCTGTGTCCTGACCATGCTGTCGAAGATGAACAGGGCGTCACGGCAAGTACCCGGCACGCCGGCGAACGTGGTGGCACCCGACCACCCCCAACAGGAACCCCATGCCGAAGACCATCAGCGGCCTATGGCCGAGCATCACCCAGTTCGACAACATCTACCGCGCCTACCTTGAGGCGCGCCGCAGCAAGCGGTATCGGCCCGACGTGCTGCGCTTCTCCGAAAGCCTGGAAGACAACCTTTTTGCGCTCCAGGCGGCCATGATCGAGAAAACCTGGACGCCCGGCCCGCAGCGCGAGTTCATCGTGCGCGAACCGAAGCTGCGCGCCATCCAGGCGCCGCCGTTCGCTGATCGTGTGGTGCATCACGCCCTGGTGGCCGTCGTCGGCCCGCACTTCGAGCGCCGGTTCATTTCTGATTCGTTCGCCTGCCGCGAGGGTAAGGGAACCCAGGCCGCCGTGGCGCGCGTGCAGCACTTCCTGCGCGTCGCCAAGCGCAACCACGGTGACGGCCTCTACGTGCTGAAGGCGGACATCAGCAAGTATTTCGCCAGCATCCGCCACGACGTGCTCATGCGCGAGGTGGAGCGGGTCATTTCCGACCCGGACGTGCTCTGGCTGTGGCGCTGCATCGTCGCTGGCTACGGACACGAGAGCGGCGTGGGCCTGCCCGTGGGCGCGCTGACCAGCCAGCTCGGGGCCAACGTCATGCTGAACCGGCTCGATCACGTCGCCAAGGACGACCTCGGGCTGCGGTACTACGTCCGGTACATGGACGACTTCATCGCCATCCTGCCGGGAAAGTCGGCCGCCCAGCAGGCGATGCAGGCCCTGGGCGATACGGTGCGCGAGCTGGGCTTGTGGCTGAACCCGAAGACGGCAGTTCATCCCTGGCAGCGCGGCATCGACTTTTGCGGCTACCGCATCTGGCCCACCCATGTGCTGCCGCGCAAGAGGAACATCAAGCGGGCGCGGGCCGACTTCAGGGAGCTGGCGAGCCAGTTCTACCACGGCGAGGTCGACCTTGAGCACGTCCGCCAGCGGGTGATGTCCTTCTTGGCCTATGCCAAGCACTGCAACGCCCAGCGGACGGTCGAGGGCGTGCTCGGTGATTTGGTGCTGGTGCCTGGCCTGCGCGACATCGCCGAGAAGGCGTCAGGCATTCCCATGACACAATAGCGTAACTTTTAGCGTAACTCGATTTTTAAGTTATTGATTTTAAAGGGCCATAGACCCGTGCATCATCGGGGTATGGGAGGAAGTATCGGCTTTAGTCATGCAGGGCGATGAACGGGATTCCGGGTCGGTTCGGAGGCACGGCCGCGGGTTGCGGACCGCCGCCATTCGGTGTCGTCGAGGGGCCACTGCCCGGTCTTGATCATGAAAAGCTCGAACAAGCCGGGGGGCATGGCACGATCGCCTGCTTCCCATTGTTGCCAGCCGCGCAGCGAGGCGCGCACGGTATCGGCAGCCTCGGCCTGGGTGAGGCCGGCCGTGTGCCGGGCCAGCCGTATGGCTGCCGGAGGCGGGCCGTATTTTCTTGGCGCGGACAAGGCCATGGCGGGCGGGCGATGCGGGGCGAAGGAAGCGGTTGCGGAGATAGCGCGGGATTGTACGCTCAATGCGCGTAGCGAACCACGCTGGTGCACCGTGCAATCCTCCGTTGACTAGGCCGGCCTAACACGCGACCATCCTGTCTGGCTTGCGGCCGCGGGCTGCGGGCCGCCGCATGCTGCACGTTCGGGTCCAACGCATTCCGGAGAACGCCCGTTTCATGGATATCTTCCTCCAGCAGATCATCAACGGCCTGGTCCTGGGCAGCATGTATGCGCTGATCGCGCTGGGCTACACCATGGTCTATGGCGTGCTCAATCTCATCAATTTCGCCCATGGCGAGATCCTGATGATCGGGGCGATGGCGGGGCTGACCATCTTGCGCGTGATCGAGAGCGTGGCGCCGCAGCTGCCGGGCGGCGTGCAGCTGGCCCTGGCCATCGCGGGCGCGGTGCCGGTGTGCGTGGCCGTGAGTCTCGTGATCGAGCGGGTGGCCTATCGGCCGCTGCGCAACGCGCCCCGCCTGGCGCCGCTGATCACCGCCATCGGCGTCTCCATCCTGTTGCAGACCATCGCCATGATGATCTGGGGGCGCAGCCCGATCCCGTTTCCGCAATTGCTGTCGGCCGAGCCGGTGAATATCGCCGGCGCGCTGATCTCCCATACGCAGATCCTGCTGCTGGCCCTGGCCGTGGTCGCTATGGCGGGCCTGGCGCTGATGATCGAGCGGACGCGGCTGGGGCGCGCTATGCGGGCCACCGCCGAGAGCCCGCGCGTGGCGGGCCTGATGGGGGTGGACGCCAACAAGGTAATCATCGCCACCTTCGCCATCGGCGCCGCGCTGGCGGCGATCGCAGGCGTGATGTGGGCCGCCAATTACTCCACCACGCAGTTCGCGATGGGCTTCGTGCCGGGGCTCAAGGCCTTCTCGGCCGCCGTGCTCGGCGGCATCGGCAATATCTACGGGGCGATGCTGGGCGGCATCCTGCTGGGGCTGATCGAGAGCCTGGGCGCGGGCTACATCGGCGACCTCACGGGCGGTTTCCTGGGCAGCAACTACCAGGACATCTTCGCCTTCGTGGTGTTGGTGGGCGTGCTGACGCTGCGCCCGGCCGGCATCATGGGCGAGCGCGTCGCCGACCGCGCCTGAGGAGGGGCAGCGATGAATCATTCGTTCGCCGCCCGCGACCCGCGCCGGGTCCGTGCCGGACTGGCCGCCCTGATCGTCGTGATGCTGGTCTTTCCCTTTGTCGCCAGCCAGTTCGGCAACTCCTGGGTCCGCATCATCGACGTGGCGCTGCTCTACATCATGCTCGCCCTGGGGCTGAACATCGTGGTGGGCTTCGCGGGATTGCTCGACCTGGGCTATATCGCCTTCTACGCCATCGGCGCGTACACCGCCGGACTGTTCGCCTCGCCCCAGTTCGCCAGCGTGATCGAGTCGTTCGTCAATACCTATCCGGCCATCGGCGAGTTTCTGGTCTGGTTGTGCGGCCCGCAGATCGTGCAGGAGGGCATACACCTGTCGCTCTGGTTCATCGTGCCGCTGTCGGCGCTGCTGGCGGGCATCTTCGGCGTCATCCTGGGTGCCCCGACGCTCAAGCTCCGGGGCGACTACCTGGCCATCGTCACGCTGGGCTTCGGGGAAATCATCCGCATCTTCCTGAACAACCTGAACGGGCCGGTCAACATCACCAACGGTCCGCAGGGCATCAACATGATCGACCCGGTGCGGATCTTCGGCGTCTCGCTGGCGGGCGAGGCCGGCTCGGGTTCCACCGTGCACGTGCTGGGGTTCAGCCTGCCTTCGGTCAACGCCTACTATTTCCTGTTCCTCGTGCTGTGCGGGCTGACCGTCTTCATCTCGGTACGCCTGCAGAACTCCAGGCTGGGGCGCGCATGGGTCGCCCTGCGCGAGGACGAGATCGCCGCCGCGGCCATGGGCATCAACACGCGCAACGTGAAGCTGCTGGCCTTCGCCATGGGCGCCACCTTCGGCGGCGTGGCCGGGGCCATGTTCGCCGCCTTCCAGGGCTTTGTCTCGCCCGAATCCTTTTCGCTGACCGAGTCCATCGCCGTGCTGGCCATGGTCGTGCTGGGCGGCATCGGCCACATTCCCGGAGTCGTCCTGGGCGGCGTGCTGCTGGCGGCGCTGCCCGAAGTGCTGCGCCACGCGGTGGAGCCGCTGCAGCAGGACCTGTTCGGGCGGGTCTGGGTGGACGCCGAGGTGATGCGGCAATTGCTGTATGGCCTGGCCATGGTGCTGATCATGCTGGCCCGGCCGGCCGGGCTGTGGCCGTCGCCGCGGCCGGAGGACCGGCCCGAGGCCGACCATCCGCACGGGGCCGAATCCGTGGGTGAGGTGAAGGCATGAGGCAGGATGCCGTTGCCGCCCGCGCGGAAGAGGGGCTGGCGATGCTGCAGGTGAGCGGCGCCAGCAAGCGTTTCGGCGGCTTGCAGGCCTTGTCGGAGGTCGGGCTGCGCATCATGCCGGGGCAGATCTACGGGCTCATCGGACCGAACGGCGCGGGCAAGACGACGTTCTTCAACGTCATCACCGGCCTCTACCAGCCCGATGCCGGGCACTTCGCGCTCCAGGGCGTTCCCTATACCCCGTCGGCGCCGCATCGGGTGGCGCAGGCCGGCATTGCCCGCACCTTCCAGAACATCCGGCTGTTCGGCGACATGACGGCGCTCGAGAACGTCATGGTAGGGCGCCACGTGCGCACCTCGCAGGGCGTATTCGGCGCGGTCTTCAGGCACCGCGCGGCGCGCGAGGAGGAAGCGGCCATACGCGCGCGTGCCAAGGAACTGCTGGAGTTCGTGGGCATCGGGCATTACGCCGGCCGTACCGCCCGCCATCTGTCCTATGGCGACCAGCGTCGCCTGGAGATCGCGCGGGCGCTGGCGACCGATCCGCTGCTGCTGGCGCTGGACGAACCCGCCGCCGGCATGAACCCCACCGAGAAACTGGCGCTGCGCGAACTGCTGCAGCGCATCCGCGCCGACGGCCGCACCATTCTCTTGATCGAGCACGACGTCAAGCTCGTCATGGGGTTATGCGACCGCATCACCGTGCTCGACTACGGCAAGGTCATCGCCGAAGGTCCGCCCGCCGCGGTGCAAAGCGATCCAGCGGTCATCGCCGCCTACCTGGGAGCCAGCCATTGAGCGACGCGACGACCACCGCGGCCGGCAACGTCCTGTCCGTCCACGACCTGCGCGTGGCCTATGGCGGCATCCAGGCGCTCAAGGGCGTATCGCTGAAAGTCGACGAGGGCGAACTGGTGGCGCTGATCGGCGCCAACGGCGCGGGCAAGACCACGACGCTGAAGGCCATCACCGGCACGCTGCCCGGCAGCCGGGTCGAAGGCCGGGTCGATTACCTCGGCCAGCCCCTGAAGGGATTGAAGTCCTTCCAACTCCTCGAGCGCAAGCTCGCCATGGTGCCGGAAGGACGCGGCGTGTTCGCCCGCATGAGCGTGCGCGAGAACCTGCTGATGGGCGCCTACACGGTCTCCGACAAGCGCCAGATCGCCGAGGACATCGAACGCTGGTACGGCGTTTTTCCGCGCCTGAAGGAGCGGTCGTCGCAGATGGCCGGCGCCTTGTCGGGCGGCGAGCAGCAGATGCTCGCCATGGCGCGCGCCCTGATGTGCCGCCCGCGGCTCCTGTTGCTGGACGAGCCTTCCATGGGCCTGGCGCCCATCATGGTGCAGAAGATCTTCGAGGTGATCCGCGAAGTCTCGGCCCAGGGCGTGACGATCCTGCTGGTGGAGCAGAATGCCCGCCTGGCCCTGCAGGCCGCGCACCGGGGATACGTGATGGAGTCGGGTTCGATCATCATGACCGGCCCGGCTTCGGCAATGCTGGACGATCCGCGCGTGCGCTCGGCCTACCTGGGCGAGGAATGAGCCTCCCGGGGAGCTACTTGGTGACGGCCAGCAGGGTGCGCTTGCCGCCCTTGTAGGTATAGAGCGTGAGCGCGCCGTCCTTCAGGTCGCCCTTGCCGTCGAACGCGATGTTGCCGGTGATGCCCTTGTAGTTGATCTTGGCGAGTTCGGGCAGGTATTTCGCGGGCTCCCACGAATCGGCCTTCTGCATCGCGGCGGCCACGGCCAAGGTGGCATCGTAGGCGTAGGCGGCGTTGTAGACCACGTCTATGCCGTAGCGCTTCTTGTACGCCGCCCGGAAATCGTCCATGCCTTTCTTCTCGGACTCGGGCACGCCGCCCGCCTCGGCGCAGACCACTTGCTCTTCGCCCAGTCCGGCGCCCGCCAGCCCGGGCAGCGAGCCGGTGCATATGCCGTCGCCGCCCATGAATTTCGACGTGATGCCCAGCTGCTTCATCTGGCGCAACATAGGACCGCCCACGGCGTCCATGCCGCCGAAGAACACCACGTCGGGCTTGCG
The DNA here is from genome assembly GCF_002188465.1 of Pigmentiphaga sp. NML080357. Taxonomy (GTDB): domain Bacteria; phylum Pseudomonadota; class Gammaproteobacteria; order Burkholderiales; family Burkholderiaceae_B; genus Pigmentiphaga. The sequence continues at coordinate 18,915 of NZ_NINW01000048.1, forward strand.
CGACTTGATCGCGGTCAGGATGGCGTTGAAGTCGGTAGCCTTGTTGTTCGTGTACTGGTTGGCCACGACCTTGCCGCCCGCGGCCTTGACGCCCTTGGCGAATTCCTCGGCCACGCCTTGCCCGTACGCCGTGCGGTCGTCGATGATGGCGATGTTCTTGGCGCCCAGCGTCTTGACCGCGTACTGGCCGAGCACGTTGCCCAGCTGGGCGTCGTTGGCGACCACCCGGAACGCCGTCTTGAAGCCCTGCTGGGTGTACTTGGGATTGGTGGCCGAAGGCGATACCTGGGGGATGCCGGCGTCCGAATAGATCTTCGAGGCCGGGATGGTCGTGCCGGAATTCAGGTGGCCGATGACGGCGGAGACCCGGGCGTCGACCAGCTTGGTGGCGGCGGCGGTGGCCTGCTTGGGGTCGGCCGCGTCGTCTTCGGCCTGCAGCTGGAAGCGGATCTTCTTGCCCGCCAGGGTGAGCCCCTTGGTATTGAGTTCCTCGACCGCCATGCGGGCGCCGTTCTCGTTGTCCTTGCCCATGTGGGCATCGGGGCCGGTGATCGGGCCCACGTGGCCGATCCGGACGGTTTGCTCCTGGGCGCCGGCGCCTGCCGCGAAGAGCAGGCCGCTGATCAGCGCGGCAACGGTGAACGTCTGCTTCATGGGTTTTCCTTGTGAAGGTGGCAAGTCCTGGACACTGGCCCCTGGCGGGCGCGGTCTAAGTATGCTCCGATCGGGCGGGGGCGGGGAAGGGGCGCGCGGTCGATTACACTGCCCGCCGATCCGCAATGGCGAGGTCCCGATGGAAATAGAAATCAACGAAGAACTGCGCGCCTATATCGACCCGCTGACCGACGACGAATATGCCGCGCTGGAAAGCAGCTTGCTGGCCGAGGGGTGCCGGGATGCCCTGGTTCTGTGGGGCAATGTGCTGGTCGACGGCCACAATCGCTATGGCATCTGCAAGAAGCACGGCATCGAATTCCGCACCGTGCAGAACACGGCGTTCCGGTCCATGGACGACGTGCGGCTCTGGATGATCGACAACCATCTCGGCCGTCGCAGTATTTCCGACTTTCAGCGCGGCGTCCTCGCCCTGCGCAAGAAGGACATCCTGCAGGCGCGGGCCGCAGCGGCGGCCCACGAGGCCGCCCCGGCGGCGCCGGAAGGCGCGTCCGGGGCGCAGGCCTTGCCCGCGAGCGACGCGCCTGCCGATGCGGGCAAGGCGGGCCTCGTCACGCGCGAGGCCGTGGCCAAGGCGGCGCGCCTGAGCCCAAGCATCGTTGGCCAGATCGAAAAAATCCAGAAGGCGGCCGCCCCGGAGCTCGTGGCCGCCGTCAAATCCGGCACCGTTTCCATCAGCGCGGCGGCGGCTGTCGCTTCGCTGCCCGCCGAGGAGCAGGTCGCAGCCGTGGCCGGCGGCAAGGAGGAACTGCGTCGCGCCGCCCGGCAGGTGCGCGAGAAGCGGGCCAGGCCGAAGCGCGACGAGACGATGCCCCCCGAGGACGGCGCGGCGGCGGCCGATGCGGACTTGCCGCCGGAAAGCAGCGACGTCGAGGAATTGCAGCGCACGGTACGGGCGCTGCGGGCCGAGAATGCCGACTTGAAGCGGCGCGTGGCGCACTTGACCATCGCCTTGAAGGAGGCGCGCGGCGGCAAAGGGGCCGGCCCGGCCGGCGAGGCGTAGCCGGCTTTCGCGGGATGTCCGCAAGCGCGCGGCTCGCCGGCGCATTGATTGGTTTCTTGGGATTGTCTATCCGAAATATCGAATTCACAGAATAGATGCGCAGGCATACATTGCCGCTCAACTCCGCTGGCCTGCGCCAGCAGCCTCCAGCGGACCGCCGGCGTCCGGCGCCGACATACGAAAAGCGAGGAGGAGAGAGCAATGGTGCTTGCCAAGGGGCGCGGCGTTGCCGTGCTTGGGATATGCGCATGGATGCTGTCGGCCTGCGGCGGCGATGGGGACGGCGGCGCGGGAACGCCGGAAAATCCTCCTCCCGCGGCATCGCGCAGCTGCGAAGAACTGGCCTCGGTGGCTCTGGACAATGCGCGTGTGGTGGACGCGGTATCCGTTGCCGCCGGCAAGTTCACGCCGCCCGGCGCCGCCGAGCTGGACGTGCCCGCCTTCTGCCGCGTGCGCGGCGTGGCGACGCCTACGGCGGATTCGCTCATCAACTTCGAACTGTGGATACCGCCGTCGGGCGAATGGAACGGGAAATTCCTGGCGACCGGCAATGGCGGCTACAGTCCTGCGCTGAGCTGGTCCGACATGGCGCGCGGCCTGGCCCGGGGCTATGCCGTCGTCGGCGGCGACACGGGCCACCAGACCGGCAATCCCAACGACATGCTCTGGGGCGTGGGCCATCCGGAGAAAATCACCGATTGGGGAACGCGGTCCATCCACGCCATCACCCAGGCCGCCAAGCCCCTGGTGGCGGCATTGCGCGGCAGGCCGGCGTCGAGGTCGTACTACATGGGCTGCTCGACGGGAGGCCATCAGGGATACGCCGAAGTCCAGCGTTATCCCGAGGACTTCGACGGCGTCATCGCGGGTGCGCCGGGCAACAACCGCACCGCCCTGAACGTAGGCTTCATGTGGCAGTTCCTCGCCAACCACGCACCCAACGACAATACCCGCCCGATCCTGACCGTGGAAAAGATCCGGTTGGCGACACGCACCGCCGTAGCCGCGTGCGACGGGATCGACGGCGTGACGGATGGCGTCATCGACGATCCGCGCCGGTGCACGCCCGACAAGTTCAATATCGAGTCCCTGCGCTGCACCGGTGAAGACGCGCCAGGCTGCCTGACGGGGCCGCAGATCGACGCGATGAACAAGATGTACGCCGGCCCATCGAATCCGCGGACGGGAAGCCAGATCTATCCCGGGTGGCCGATCGGCAGCGAGTCCGGCTGGAACGCCTATTGGGGGACCACCGAACCGACTCGGGCTGATTTCTGGCGCTACTGGGTTTTCGATGATCCGAAATGGAACTGGTGGACATTCGACTTCGATCGCGACCTGGCCTACGCCATGGCCAAGATATCGCCGCTGGTCGACCATGTGAATCCCGACATCAGCGCTTTCAAGGCCCGCGGCGGCAAGCTGCTGGTCTACAACGGCTGGGCGGATCCGGTCGTCAACGCCCTGGATACCATCGCCTACTACGACAAGGTCCGCGCCGCGCAGAGCGGGCAGGCCGCCACCGACGAATTCTTCCGGCTCTTCCTGGTGCCGGGCATGGGGCATTGCGGCGGCGGCAACGGCACTTCCACGTTCGATGCGCTGGCGGCGCTGGATGACTGGGTGGACAAGGGACTGCCCCCGGATCGCATCGAAGCGTCCCGGGTCGCCGGGGGCGCCGTCGACCGGACGCGCCCGTTGTGCCCGTATCCGCGCGTGGCCCGATACGACGGTTCCGGCAGCATCGACCACGCGTCCAGTTTCTCGTGCGTCATGCCGGATTGAGGAAACGCCGGGCGCCGGCTCGTTCCGGTCCCGGCGTGTGCTGCGCGCCACATCTTCGGTGCTTGTAACCGGCGCCCGCTTCGCCGCTTACACAGCTTACACGTGGATTACACGAGTCCGGCATCGGCCGCCGTATGCTCGGGCCGCGTTCACGTTTACCGAAGGAGATCGTCGTGGCGAACAAAAGAAATCTATACGGCATGCTGGCACTGGGCTGTGCAGGAATGGTCGGGCTGGCGGCCTGCGGCGGCGGCGATGGCTCCTCCGGGCCGGCCCAGGGCACGCTCCAGGTATCGATGACCGATGCGCCGGCCTGCGGCTTCGACCATGTGTATGTAACGGTCAGCAAAATCCGTGTGAACGGCAACCCTAACGTGGACGACAACGGCTCGGGCTGGGTCGACATTCCGGTTACGCCGGTCCGCCGTATCGACTTGCTGTCGTTGACCAACGGCGTGATGGCCACGCTGGGCAAGGCGGCGCTGCCGGCCGGCGACTACCAGCAGATCCGGCTGGTGCTGCAGGCCAACGGCGGCAGGCCTTACGCCAATGCGGTGGTGCAGACGGGAAGCGGCGGCGAGGAAATCGCCTTGACGACGCCGAGCGCCGCGCAGAGCGGGTACAAGATCATCCGGCCATTTACCGTCGCGCCCGACACGCTGACCGACCTGGTGCTGGACTTCGACGCCTGCAAGTCCATCGTGGCGCGCGGCAACGGGGGATTCAACCTGAAGCCGGTCGTGACCGCCATTCCCATGGTGGTGAGCGGCAGGATCCAGGGCTACGCGCCGGCCGGTTCCTATGTGTACGCCGAACGTGGCGGGGAAGTGGTCAAGGGAACCGTGGCGACCGATGCGGGCAGCTTCACGCTGTCGCCCATCGAGCAGAGCCGCACTGCCGGCAATGTCGACGTCGTGGTCGTGCCGCCGCCGGCGGCGGCACGCGCCGCGGGCATCATCCGCGCGGTGCCGGTGGTCGCCGGCGCCAGCACGACGGTCTCGACGGCGGCTGCGCCCATCAATCCGCCGTCTTCCGCTGTCAACACCGTCACGGGCACGGTTACCCCGGCCAGCGCGGAGGCCGCGTTGCGCGCCCTGCAGACGACCGGCGGCGCGCGGTTCGAGATCGCCTCGACCTTCGCCAACCTGTCGACCGGCGCCTACAGCATACGCCTGCCGGCGGCGGCGCCGGCCGTCGGTACCTATCAAACCACCTTGCCCATTCCGCTTGCGCAAGACGCCGCGGCGGCGGGGCGCTATACCATCGAGGCCACCAGCGCGACCGGAGCGGTCCAGTCCGCGTCCGTCGACGTCGGGGCGGGGCCGGCAACGCGCGATTTCGCGTTCTGAACCCATCGTGAACGGAGAATCGGCAATGAAATCCATCCTCACCGCAATCGCGGCGGCCGTCGTGCTGTCCGGGTGCGCCGTCTATACGCCGAGCGGCGTCGTGGTGGCGCCCGCTCCCGGCGTCTATTACGAGCCGCCGGGGTACTACGACTACGGGCCGGTGTATCCGGGCCCGAGGTTCTGCCCGCCGGGCCAGGCCAAGAAAGGCCGTTGCTGACGGCATGCGGCGCGGGCCCATGGCCCGCGCCGCGACGCGTTCCCGCATCAGGCCAGGGCGGGGTAGTCCGTGTAGCCCTTTTCCGTGCCGCCGTAGAAGGTGGTGTTGTCGGGCGTATTGAGCGGCGCCCGCTCGCGGAAGCGGCGCACCAGGTCCGGGTTGGCGATGAACGGCTTGCCGAATGCGACGAGATCGGCGGCGCCCGTTTCGACCGCGGCTTCCGCCAGCGCCTGGTCGTAGCCATTGTTGACCATCCAGGCACCCTTGCCGCCGGCGTTGGCATAAGCCGCCTTCAAGGCCGCATAGTCGAACGGCGTGTCGCCTTGCCGGAAATCGCGGGCACCGCCGGTCGCGCCCTCGATCACGTGGACGTAGGCCAGGCCGTAGCCGGCAAGCTTGCGGGCAACGTATTCGAACAGCGGCTGCGGCTGCGGATCGGACGCGTCGTTGGCCGGGGTGACGGGCGAGATCCGGATGCCGGTGCGCCCGGCGCCGATTTCCGCCGTGATGGCGTCCAGCACTTCCGTCAGCAGGCGGGCGCGGTTCTCGATCGGGCCGCCGTAGGCGTCGTCGCGATGGTTGCTGCCCGAGCGCAGGAACTGATCGATCAGGTAGCCGTTGGCCGCGTGCAGTTCGACACCGTCGAACCCGGCATCGATGGCGGCCCGGGCGGCGCGGCGGTAATCCGCCACGATGCCCGGCAGTTCGTCCAGCCGCAGCGCCCGCGGTTCCGACGTGGGGGCAAAGCCGCCGCCGTCCGGGCCCGCCAGGTAGGTCTTGGCATTGGCGCGGATGGCGGAAGGCGCCACCGGCGCGCCGCCCTCGGGTTGCAGCGAGGTGTGGGAGATCCGCCCCACGTGCCACAGCTGCACGACGATCTTGCCGCCGGCCGCGTGCACCGCGTCGGTAACCCGGCGCCAGCCGGCGAGCTGCTCTTCCGAATAGAGTCCCGGCACGTCGGCGTAGCCCTGGCCCTGGTGGCTGATGGCGGTGGCTTCGGTGATCAGCAGGCCGGCGCTTGCCCGCTGGGCATAGTAGGTGGCGGTGATCGGCCGGGGCACGGCCCGCGGTGACCGGTTGCGGGTCAGGGGAGCCATGACGATGCGGTTGGCGAGCGGAATGTCGCCGACGGTGATGGGGTCGAACAGCGTAGGCATGATGCGGGGATCCAAAACGGAAATGCTGGTGGTCAATATCGATGAACTGCGAATCATATATCGTTAAGTAACGATATATGCGCATGCCCGTTGCGGCATCGGGGTTATCGGGGCGAACCGGGGAGGGCGCCCAAATCCAGTACTATGCCCGGCTGGTTCAATCCGGCGGATCGCGCCGTTGCCTTGCTCTTCATGTCCGATCGTTCCGCTTCCTCTCCGCCCGTCTCCCCCTCATTGCCCTTTCCCATCCTCGCCGCGCTGCGGGCCTGGCTGCTGTCCTTTCGCCCGGGGCGGGTCCGCATCAGCGGCCGCGAGCGCCTGCGCATCATTGCCGGGGCCGCCGCCGGGATCTTCCTGGCGGCCTGGGCCTGCCGGCTCATGGCGGGGGAGGGGGCGGCCACGGCCTGGATGGTCGCGCCACTGGGCGCGAGCGCCGTCCTGGTGTTCGCGGTCCCGGCCAGTCCCTTGGCCCAGCCTTGGTCGGTGATCGGAGGCAATACCCTGTCGGCGCTGGTGGGCATCACCTGCGTCCGGTACGTCGGCGATCCCGCGCTGGCGGCGGCGCTGGCCGTGGGCGGGGCCATCGCCGCCATGCTGGCGCTGCGCTGCCTGCATCCGCCGGGCGGGGCGGCAGCCTTGACGGCCGTGCTCGCCCATGCGGCCGACTATCAGTTCGCGCTGTTCCCCGTGCTTACCAATTCGGTACTGCTGGTCATGGCGGGACTGGCCTACAACAGCCTGACGGGCCGGCGCTATCCCCATGCCCAGGCGGCCCCGTCGAGCGGCCAGCGGTCGCGCTTCACCTCGGCCGATCTCGATGCCGCGCTGGCGCACTACAACCAGGTGCTGGACGTCAGCCGCGATGACCTGGAAGAGCTGCTGCATCACGCCGAAATGGCCGCCTATCGCCGCAACCTGGGCGAGCTGCGCTGCCGGGACATCATGACGCCCGGACCGGTGGTCGCGACGCCAGAGATGCCGTTGAAGGAGGCCTGGTCGCTGATGCGCCGGCACCGCGTCAAGGCGTTGCCGGTGGTGGACAAGGGAAGCAGCCTGGTCGGGATCGTCACGGTGGCCGATTTCATGCGGCAACTGGACATGGACCGGCCCGAGGGGCTGGGCGGCCGGCTGCGCGCGTTGATCGGCCTGGGAGGAGCGGCGGGGCGGCCAGGCGTCATCGCCGAAATCATGACCCGCCAGGTGCGGGTGATCAGCGCCGGCCGCTACGTGATCGAGCTGGTTCCGCTCTTTGCGGAAGGCGGCCATCACCACATCCCGATCATCGACGAAGAGCGGAAACTGGCGGGCATCATTACGCAAACCGATCTTGTCAAGGCTTTGTCGCGGGCGGTCGGCGCCGGAAGAGAGGCATGAATAGGGGTCTTTTCGGATCGCCGCGCATCTCAATTTGGCGCCGGAAGCGCCGTTAACTACGGAACAAGTACGTTGACCGGAGAGCAAGCCCCGCTATCCTCCTGCTGTCCAAGCGTGGCTCCGGATCTCCCCTGAGCCCGTCCCTCCATGCGACTTGACACCTTAGACCGCGTTCGCGCCGATTCGATCTCCTCTTTCGAGCACGCTATCGATTTTTTCGCGCGCATCGACCAGCAGGGCCGGTTCCTCCACATTTCGGCGCCGGGGCTGGCGTTCATCGGTTACCACCGCGAATACCTGCGCATCATCACCTTGCGCGATCTGGTTCCCCAGGAAGACGCGCCCCTGCTCGACGCCTGCCTGAAGCAGGCGCACCTGACCGGAGAGGTGCAGAAGTGCACGCTGCACCTGATCAAGACGCTGACCTATCCGCGCCTGGTGGAACTGCGCATTTCGCCGGACGCGGCCGACCCGGGGCAATTGACGGTGGTCGGGCACGACGTCTCGGCATGGGCCGACAACGAGCAGTGCCTGACCTACGCCATGTACCACGACGTGCTGACGGGGCTGGACAACCTCGCCTCGGCCCGCCACGAGATCGAGCGGGCCAAGCAGGAGGCGCTGGACAAGGGCTTTCGCGTGGCCTTGATGCAGATCGACATCGACGAGTTCCACCGGGTGAACCAGGCGTTCGGCTACGAGGCCGGCGACCGCATCCTGCACGAGACGGCACTTCGCCTCAAGAACGCCTGCCACGCGCGGGAGTTCGTGGCGCGCTGCTACAGCGACGCCTTCCTGATCCTGCTGCGCGACGTTCCCGACCGCAACTACGTCGAGGAGTTCGCCCGCCGCATTTCCGACGCGATCCAGCTTCCATATTCGCACGAGGGGCAGACGCTGCAACTGTCGGTCCGCATCGGCGCCGTGCTGTTCCCGGACCCGGCCAACGGCAGCGACCAGTTGCTGCATCACGTGGACGAGGCCCTGGCGCAGGCGGGCCGCAACCGCGGCTACAGCTTCGCCTTCTACGAGCGGCGCGCGGCGGGCAACCGGCCCGATACGCTCAAGCTCGAGTCCGACCTGCACAGCGGCATCCGCAACGGCGAGTTCTCCCTGTATTACCAACCCATCGTCGAGGCTCGCAGCGGTCGCGTGGCCGGCATCGAGGCGCTGATGCGCTGGCACCACCCTGTGCTGGGGCCGGTATCGCCGGAAGTCTTCATCTCGCTGGCCGAGTCGGCCGGACTGATCAATTTCCTGGGCGGCTGGGCGCTCAAGAATGCCTGCATGCAGCTCATGCAATGGGATGCGCGAGGCATCCACTTGCAGTACGCCACCGTCAACGTCTCCGCCCAGCAATTCCGCGACAAGCGGTTTCCGGCGGCGGTGCGCGAGGCGTTCAAGCTGACCGGGCTCGCGCCTCGGCGCATCGTGCTCGAGATCACCGAAAGCGTGCTGATGGAGGACCCCGACCATGCCAAGCTGCTGCTGGAAGAGCTGACCGACCTGGGCGTGCGCTTCGCCGTCGACGATTTCGGCACAGGCTACTCCAGCCTGGCCTATCTGCAGAGCTTTCCGCTCGCCGCGCTCAAGATCGACCGCCGTTTCATCAGCAACCTGCCGGTGTCGCGCAACGACCAGGCCATCGTTGCCGCGATCGTGGGGCTGGCGCGCACGCTGGGCCTGGCGCTGGTGGCCGAAGGCGTGGAAACCGAGGCCCAACGCGAGCTGCTGGTGTCCAGCGGCTGCGAGCTGATCCAGGGCTGGCTGGTCTGCAAGGCCCTGCCCATTACCGAGTTGGCGCACAAGTTCGAAACGGGCGAATTGCTGCCGCTGGACTGCTGAGCCGGACATCACCACCTGATCCTTTCCATGCCGGATATCCAACAACGCCATGCGTTGACCCGCAAGCTATGGTCGCGCATCAACGAGCGCGGCGATTTCCCGCTGCTGTCCGACTCCCTGCGCGCCACCATCTCGGCCATGAAGGCCGACGATTACGATATTACCGCGCTGGTCCAGATCGTCCTGTCCGACTTCACGCTCACGCAGCGCGTCATCCGCCTCGCCAATTCCGCCATGTACATGGCATTCGGCGGCAACATCACCACCGTGTCCCGGGCGCTGGTGGTGCTCGGCATCGAGGCCGTGGGCCATCTCGTGCTGGGGCTCAAGCTGGTGGACCATTTCCAGCAATCGCACCTGCAGTTGCAGCGGCTCGATGCCAAGCTCGAATTGAACCGCGCCATGCTGGCCGGCTGCGTGGCGCGCAAGGTATGCGAGGCGCGCGAGGTGCTGGCGAGCGAAGAGGCGGTGGTCTGCACGCTGATGCGCCAGCTCGGAAAGCTGCTGTGCATCTTCTATCTCGAGAACGAATGGACCCGGATCCGCGAGCACGCGCTCGAATACCGCCGCACCGAGGACGAGGTGGCGGCCGAGGTACTGGGCGTGAATTTCGAGGAGCTCGGCGAGGACGCGGCCGAGCGCTGGGGCCTTCCGGCGGTGATACGGCGCGGAATGCAGCCGTTCGACCCGTCCTCGGTGCCGCCTGACCAGGAGGGCGTACTGGACCACGACCGCTGGCTGCAGGCGGTGGCGACGTTTTCGGTCCAGATGTCCCGCAGCATGACTATCGCCGGCGGGGACGTCGAGCTGCGCGAGCGCCGCATGCGCGAGACGGTGCAGCGCTATGCGCGGGCGCTGTCGGTCGCGCCGGGGCCGCTGTACGACATCATGGAGCAGCTGACCCGCGAACGGGCGAGCCAGCGTTTCATCCAGGAAATCGACGACCTGCACGCCGAGTCGTCCCAGGGCGGTTCGCACAACGCCGAACGCACGTTGCGCGAGGGCATGCGCGACCTGCGCTCGCTGCCTTCCGAGCACAACCTGGGGCCGGTGCTTGCCATGGCCTCCGAGGCCATGCTGGCGGGCATGCAGTTCTCGCGCACCATCGTTTTCGTCCGCGATCCGCGCCGCCATACCTTCGAGGCGCGGCTGGGATTCGGGCGCGGCATCGAGCAATTGCTGCCCCAACTGCGCTTCAATGAGATATTCTCGGTGGATGTCTTCCACCTGGCCATCACCAATTCCGTGGGAATCTTCATCGAGAACGCCTGCGATCCCAAGTTCAGCGTGCATATCCCGCGCTGGTTCCGCGAGGTCGTCCCCGATTGCCATGCCTTCGTGCTGCTGCCCGTGCGCGCCGACAAGGACACGGTCGCGTTGATCTACGGCGACTGGAACAGCGCCGAACTGGCACGCAAGATACCGCCCGAGGAAATGGCCGCCCTGAACGAGCTGGCGCGGGAACTGGGCCGATTCTTCGGCCATGCCCGCGCGGCGGCTCCCGAATCCCATTGAGCGCCCGGGATCACGTCCGCGAACGGTTCCTGCAACTGGCGCAACGGCGCCGGATCCCGGCCGCCGCGGCCGAGGAAGGCCTGCGGCTGGCGGGCGTGCTGCCCGATGCGCGGGCCTGGCGCGGGTTCCTCGAACGCCTCTGCGCCTACGGCGGGGCGCTGGCCTGCGCCGCGGCCGTCATTTTCTTCGTCGCCTTCAATTGGCAGGCGTGGCCGCCGATCGCCAAGTTCGCGCTGCTGCAAGCCGTGCTGGTGGCTGCCGCGGGACTGGCCTGGCGCCTGGGCACGGCTCGCGCCGGCGGGCGGGTGGCCCTGCTGTTCGCCATGATCGCCTGCGGCGCGCTGCTGGCCTACGTCGGCCAGCGCTACCAGAGCGGCGCGGACAACTACCAACTGTTCCTGGCGTGGGCGGTGCTCATTTTTCCATGGGTGGCGGCCTCGCGTTCGGCGGCCGCCTGGGTGCTCCTGCTCGTGTTGGCGAACCTGGCCGCGCAGCTCTATGCGGGCCGCTTTTCGCCGTTCCTGGTGGATGCCCTCGCGGGAGACGGCGGGCCGCATGCCACGCTGTTCTGGCTCGATCTTGCCGCCGCGGCGCTGGCGGAGCGGCTGAGCGCCCGCTTGGCCGAAGGCGGGGCGGGGCGCCTGCTACCGCGCCTGGCCGGCACGCTGCTGCTGGCCATCGTCGTGGTCGGGCTGGCCGGGGCAATCCTGGACGGCGGCCGCAACGCGGGAGCCGGATACTGGGTGACGCGCGCGGCGATGTTGCTGGCATTGGCAGGCGGTTTCCTTTTCTACCGCCGGCGCCGCGACCTGCTCATGCTCACCCTCTGCTGCATGGCCGCCATCGTGGTCGCGACGGCCGTGCTGTTGCGTCTGCTGTCCGAAGGTAACGGAGGGGAGCTGGGCGTGCTCGTCATCGGCGTATTCCTGGTCCTGGCCTCGGCCGGGGCGGCCGTGTGGCTGCGGCGCCTGCAGGCGCGGTGGGGAGCTGAATGAGCGCTCCAACCCGGCCGCCCGTACGGCCAGACGGGGCCCCATCCAGGCCCGGATTCGAGTCGATCTGGAGGCAGCTCCATGCCGGCGGCCTGGTCGACGGCGCGCCCCCCGGCAGTCCGGCCGACGGTCCGCCGGCGCCCTGGCACGTGCGGGCCATGCTGGCCGTGTGCGGCTGGCTGGGCGGGCTGTTGCTGCTGGTGTTCCTCGGACTGGTCGTGCCGGATCCCTTCGACGAGCGCAGTCTGGCCGTGGCCGGCGTCCTGCTGGTGCTTGCCGCCGGCGTGCTGTTCCGGGGCAAGGCCTCCGAGCTGCGGGCGCAGTTCGCATTGAGCCTGTGCCTCGCCGGCTATGGCGCGATCGCCGTCGCCGCCGGGCTTTGGCTATCCGCCGCCCAGGCGTGGGCCGCGGCGGCGCTGGCCGGCGCCGCACTGGCGGTCGCCATGCCCGACAGGACTGCCCGCACCTTCGGCGTGGCGGCGGCGTTTCTCGCCGCCGAAGGGGGGATACGGGCGCTGGATTGGCCCAGTCCTGTCGCAGCGGTGGCGGCGTGGACCTGCACGATCTGCTGGCTGGCCGAAACCCGCCTTGCCTATCGCCTGGGCGAGCGCCAGGCGCCGCTCGCCTGGGGCGCGACGCTGGCGCTTTGGGCCCTGGGCCTGGCCAGCGGCCTTTGGTCGGCAGTGGGGATGGAGACGCCCGCGGGCTGGCGCGCCGTGTCCTGGGGGCTCGCCTTGCTGGCGGCCTTGCCGCTGGCGTTCGCCGCCTGGCGGCTGTCGGCCCTTGCGGGGCAACCTGCCCGGGGCTGGGCCACCGGCGCGGCGTTGGCGGTCGTCCTCGCGGGCGCATGGGCGCAGGGCGTGGCGTTCGGCCTGCTGACCGCGGTCCTGGGCTATTCCCGCGGCCGGGGGCCCTTGTGGAAAGGCGGGTTGATGGTGGCGCTGTGGGGCGTCGGCTGGTTCTACTACGCGCAGCACTGGACCCTGCCCCGCAAGGCGGCAATGCTGCTGGCGCTGGGAGTGGTATTGCTGCTGGCCTGGCGCGGCGTGTCCCGGCTCGGGGCGCGGGAGGCCGGACCATGAGCGAGCGCGCGGTACGCTGGCTCATCGCCGTCGGCCTGGCGCTGGTGCTGGCAGCGGTCAACGTGTCGATCTGGCGCAACGAATCGCTGTTGGCCCATGGCACGCTGCTGTCGCTGGAACTGGCCCCGGTCGACCCGCGGTCGCTGATGCAGGGTGACTACATGGCGCTGGACTGGGCGGTGGCGCATGAAGCGCGGCAGCGCTATGGCGAGCGGCTGCCCCGGGCGGGCGCGATTGTGGTCAGGCGCGAGGCGGGGTCTACCCGCGCCACGCTGGTCCGGCTGGACGAGGGCGGGCCGCTGGCCGAAGGAGAGAGCCGGCTCGCCTATACCGTCCGCAATGGGCGGATGCGGATCGCCACGGACGCGTACTACTTCCAGGAGGGAATGGCGCAGGCCTATGTCCGCGCCCGCTATGGCGCGCTGCGGGTGGATGCGCGGGGCAGGGCGGTGCTGGTGGGATTGCAGGATGCCGACCTGGCGTGGCTGGGGCCGAGCCCGGCGGGAAAGTAAGGCCGCCGGCGCGCCGCCTGGAGGGGGCGGAGCGCGGGCGAGCGGGCGTCAATCTTCCTGGCTCTTGGCCTGGGTGACGTTGCTGCCGGCCGGCACGCTCTGGGTCAGCCAGACGTTGCCGCCGACGGTGGACCCGCGGCCGATGGTGATGCGGCCGAGGATGGTCGCGCCGGCGTAGATCACCACGTCGTCCTCGACGATGGGGTGGCGCGCGATGCCCTTGGTCAGCTTGCCGTCCGGGTCGGCGGGGAAACGTTTGGCGCCCAGCGTGACGGCCTGGTAGAGGCGGACGCGTTCGCCGATGATGGTGGTCTCGCCGATGACGACGCCGGTGCCGTGGTCGATGAAGAAGCTCGCGCCGATCTGTGCCGCGGGGTGGATGTCGATGCCGGTGGTCGAATGGGCGATGTCCGAGATCAGCCGGGCCAGGAACGGCGCGCCCAGTTTGTGGATCGCATGCGCCAGCCGGTAATGGATGATGGCCTTGATGCCCGGATACGACAGCAGGATCTCCGAGATGCTGGTGGCGGCCGGATCGCCCTGGTAGGCGGCATGCAGGTCGCTGACCAGTACCGCGCGGATGGCCGGGAGCTGGGCGGCGAACCGGCGCGTGATGTCGATCGCCTTGACCTGCAGGCCCTGCTGGTCGTGGGTGTCGGGGGCCTCCGAGAAATACAGGGCGCGCCGGACTTGCTCGCAGAGCAGGTTGAGGGTGGCGTTGAGCGTGTTGCCGACGAAGTAATCGATACTGTCGTCGGTCAGCTTGCAGCGGCCGTAGTGGGTCGGAAACAGGGCCGCCGACAGGCCGTCCAGCACGGTGACCAGCGCTTCGCGCGAGGGCAGTTCGCGCACGCGGTCGAGGTAGCGGATCTTGTGCTCGATCTCGCGCGAGGTGCGCAGCTGCTCGACGATGTCGGCCAGGTTCCACTCGGGCGAGATATCCGAAGATGGGGTATGGGATGCGATCATGATGGAACGAAACGCGGTTGCGTGGGCGATGCCCCCAAGCATAGTCGAAGCGCCGTCTCCCGCTAGGGGAAACCCTTTCGACTCGTCTGGTATGGCCCGAAACGGTAGAATATCGCCCCAAGTCGCCCGCGCATGCGGCTGACGCAGTCCCGCGTCCCAGGAGCCCATGCGCAAAGTCGACGCCTTCAGGGACATCAATTATGAACCGCATTTTCAGTCAATCGCTGGTGGCCGCGGCCGCGCTGGGCGTCGCCGCTTTCGCGCAGGCCGCCGAGGTCAAGATCGGCCTGGCGGCGGCGCTGTCCGGCGGTGCCGGCCAGTACGGCGCTGCCATCCGCAATGGCTTCCAGCTTGCCGCCGACGAACTCAACGCCGCGGGCGGCGTCAACGGCAATACCATCAAGCTGGTCATCGAAGACGAACAGGGCAAGAAAGAAGAAGCCATCAACGTCTTCAAGAAGCTGATTTTCCAGGACCGGGTCGTGCTGATCTTCGGGCCGACGCTGTCCAACTCGGCCCAGGCGGCCGATCCCATCGCCCAGGGCGCCAAGACGCCGGTGTTCGGCACGTCCAACACCGCCGACGGCATCACCTCCATCGGCAACTACGTCTTCCGCAATTCCGTGACGGAAGCCGACGTGCTGCCCGAGACGATCCGTGTCGCGGCCAAGCACAACAACATCAAGAAGGTCGCCGTCTTCTACGGCAACGACGACGTCTTCACCAAGAGCGGCTACGACAACTTCAAGAAGGCGCTGGAGGACTTGAAGATCCCGGTCACCACCACCGAGACCTTCGCCAAGGGCGACGTCGATTTCAAGGCCCAGCTGACCAAGATCAAGGCCTCCAATCCCGACGCCGTGGTGCTGTCGGCGCTGATTGCCGAAGGCGGCCCGATCATGGTTCAGGCGCGCCAGCTCGGGCTGAACGTGCCCTTCATCGGCGGCAACGGCATGAACTCGGTCAAGGTATTCGACCTCGCCAAGGAAAAGGCGGACGGCCTGTGGGTGGGCAGCCCCTGGTCCATCGAGAACGCGACGCCCGAGAACACCAAGTTCATCGCCGCCTACAAGGCCAAGTACAATATCGCGCCGGACCAGTTCGCCGCCCAGGCCTATGACGCGATGCACATCGTGGCCGAAGCCCTGAAGAAGGTGAAGCTCTCCGGCAACGTGCAGAACGACCGCCAGGCGCTGCAGGCGGCGCTGCCCGCGGTGAAGATCACCGGCGCCACCGGAGCCTTCCAGTTCCGCCAGGCCAAGGGCGCCGGCGGCAAGCCCGGCGGCTACGATGCGGTCCAGACCCCCATCGTGATGGTCACCCGCGGCGGCCGCTACGTCATCGAGAAGTAATCGGTACCTGCGGAATCCGCCGGCTCCGTGCCGGCGATCCGAAAAGGGCGCGGGACTCCCGCGCCCTTTGTAATAGTAGGGCTCTCGCCCATTTTTCACTTGTAACCTTGCTGCTTCGATCCTGTATTCGGTCCCACGAAAGGTGGGCTGCTCTGATTCACGGCGCCGCGGATCCGGCTCCGCCGGTCTGCCAGCGCCGCCCCGAGGCGAGTCCCGGCCCTCTCGGGGGGCTGCCGCGTAGCGGATGGGGGCTCACCATACAGGGCGCGCGAAGCGCGTAGGGGGTGCCATGTTCCATCAACAACTCGTCAACGCGCTTTCGCTCGGGTGCGTTTACGCCCTGTTCGCGCTCGGTTTCACGCTGGTGTTCGGCGTCCTGGGCGTCATCAATCTTTCCCATGGCGCCGTCTTCATGGTGGGCGCCTACGTGGCGCTGCAACTGGTTTCCCAGTTCGGCCTGCCGCTGTGGGCGGCCCTCGCCGCCGCCGCGCTGGGCAGCGGGCTCGTCGGCATCCTGATCGACGTGCTCATCCTCAAGCGCCTGCGCAAGCGCAATGCGCCGCACCTGATTCCCATGATCGCCACCATAGGCGTCGCCATCGCGCTCAACAGCGGCATGCAGGGGATCTACGGGGCGGCCAACATGCGCTTCCCGGCCGGCCTCGTGCCCGACGACGCCATCCAGATCGCCGGCCTTCACATGACGGTGATCGAGCTCATCATCATTTTCCTGTCGTTCGCGCTGATGGCGGCGCTGATGGTGATCATGAAACGGACCCAGCTCGGCCGGGGCCTGCGCGCCATCGCCGAGTCGCCCAAGGCGGCCTCGCTGCTGGGCATCAACGTCGAAGGGCTGTTCCTGCTCACCTCGTTCGCCGCCGCCGCGCTGGGCGGGGTGGCGGGCGTGCTGATCGGGCTGTATTCCAACGCGGTCTTCCCGCTGATGGGGCAACCCATGCTGCACAAGGGCATCGCGGTCATCATCCTGGGCGGCATGGGCGACATCCGCGGCGCCATGATAGGCGGCCTGTTCCTGGGGTTCGCCGAGGTGCTGTCGGTCGCCTACGTGGGGTCCACCATGCGCGACGCCGTGGCCTTCGGCCTGTTGTTCCTGATTCTGCTCGTTCGTCCGCAAGGCTTGTTCGGCAAGGTGCTGGAACGCAAGGCATAAAGGGCGAAGAAAGAAATGGAATGGTTCGATAACTTCTGGGCGATCTACAGCAACCTCGTGCTGACCCTCGGCACCAATGCGCTGCTGGCGTTGTCCATCTACCTGACGCTTTCGTGCGGCATGCTGGCCATGGCCAATGCCGCCTTCATGGGGATAGGCGCGTACACGGCGTCCATCCTGACCATGAACTACGAGATGTCTTTCCCCGTGGCGCTGCTGGGCGGCATGGCGGCCCCCATGCTGGTCGCGTTCGTCATCGGCAAGCCCACGCTGCGCCTCTCGGGCGTGTACCTCGCCATGGCCACCCTCGGGTTTGGCGAGGTCGTCCGCGTGGTCATCCTCAACACGGAATCCTGGACCGGCGGCGCGCTGGGGCTGAACGGCATCCCCCAGCTGACCCAGTGGTGGCATATCGCGCTGGCGGTGGTGCTGGCGCTGGCCGTGCTGTACCGCCTGCGCCGCTCCAAGGTCGGCCGCGCCTTCGAGGCCATCAAGGAAGACGAGACCGCGGCCGGCCTGATGGGCATCGACGTCAACAACACCAAGATGCTCGCTTTCGTCCTGGGGGCGCTGCTGGCGGGGCTGGCGGGCGCACTCAACGCGCACCTGACGTTCTTCATCGGCCCCAATGAGTACGGATTCGACCGCGGCGTCGAGATCCTGACCATGACGATACTGGGCGGCATCGGCAGCCTGGCCGGACCGGTGGCGGGTGCCGTGATCCTGACACTGCTGCCCGAGACGCTGCGTGCGTTCAGCGATTTCCGGCTCGTCATCAACGGCGTGATCCTGGTCCTGATCGTCCTGTTCCTGCCCAAGGGCATCTGGGATCCGGCGCTGCTGCGCAGCTGGTTCCGCCGGCGGGGTACCTGACATGCTCAAGCTTCAATCCATCTCCAAGCATTTCGGCGGGCTGCACGTATTGCAGGACGTCAATATCGAGGTTCCGCAAGGGACCATCTTCGGCCTAATCGGGCCCAACGGCGCCGGCAAGACGACGGTGTTCAACCTGATCACCGGGTTGCTCGAGCCTTCGGGCGGGAGCATGACGTTCGACGGCCGCGACCTGGCCGGCGCCAAGCCGCATCAGATCACGCGCCTGGGCATTTCCCGCACGTTCCAGAACATCCGCATCTTCAAGGAAATGTCGCTGCTCGAGAACGTGGTGGTGGGTATGCATCGCCATCTCGACTATGGGCCGGCGGGACTGCTGCTATCGCTGCCGGGGTTCCGCGCCCAGGAGCGCCGGGCGCGCGAACGGGCCCTGGAGCTCCTGTCCTGGGTCAAGCTCGAGCACAAGGCGCACCAGACGGCGGACAATCTTTCTTATGGCGACCAGCGCAAGCTCGAGCTGGCGCGCGCGCTGGCCACCGAACCCAGGCTGCTTTTGCTGGACGAGCCGGTGGCGGGCATGAACACCGGCGAAAAGGTGGACCTGATGGCCGAGATCGAGAACATCAAGTCCCGTGGCTACACCATATTCATGATCGAACACGACATGCGCTTCGTGATGGGCCTGTGCGACCGCATCGCGGTGCTCAACTTCGGGCGCATCATCGCCGAAGGCAAGCCCGAGGAGATCCGCAACAACCCGATGGTGATCGAAGCCTATCTGGGGCGGGAGGACGACGTGGCGGACGAGGTGCAGGCATGAATCCGCTGCTCAAGGTATCCGGGCTGGAGGTGTCCTACGGTCATATCGCCGCCGTCAAGGGCATCGACCTCGAACTGCGCGAGGGCGAGATCACGACGCTGGTCGGCGCCAACGGCGCCGGCAAGTCCACCACGCTGCTGGCGCTGTCCGGCCTCGTCCCCAAGGCATCCGGCACGATCATGTTCGAGGGCGAGGACATAACCCGGCTGGCTCCGCACAAGATCGTCTCCCGGGGCATCGTGCAGGTGGCCGAAGGGCGTGCGATCCTGACCACGATGACGGTACGCGAAAACCTCGAGCTCGGCGCGTACACGCGGCGCGACAAGGGTGAAGTCGGCGCCGACCTGGATCGCGTGTTCGAACTTTTCCCGCGCCTGAAAGAGCGCCTGAACGGCATGGCGGGCAACCTGTCCGGCGGCGAACAGCAAATGCTCGCCATCGGCCGCGCCCTGATGGCCAAGCCGCGGGTGCTGCTGCTGGACGAGCCGTCCATGGGTCTGGCGCCCATCATCGTCCAGGAGATCTTCCGCACTTTGCGCGAGATCAACCGCCAGGGATTGACGATTTTCCTGGTCGAGCAGAACGTCAGGCAGGCGCTCAAGATTGCCCACCGCGGCTACGTGCTGGAGACCGGCAAGATCGCGCTGGCTGGCAGCGGCAAGGAGCTGCTGGGCGACCGGCGCCTGGTGGAAGCGTATCTGGGAGGCTAGCGGACCTATCCCGCGCCGTTCAGGCCGCCGCATAATAAAGGAGCACGCCATGCATGTGGCGTGCTCTTTTTTTGCTTTTCCCGAGGAGATCCCGCCGTGGACGACAGGCGCCAAGCGCCGGCACGCATCGCCTTGCCGGTAGGATTCATCATCGTGCTGGGCCTGCTTGCGGGCCTGCCGCCGCTGTCCATCGACATCAGCCTGCCAGGCCTACCCGCCATCGGTGCGGAATTGGGCGCCTCCGACGCGCAGATGCAGGCCACGCTAGGCGCCTTCATGCTGACCTTCGGCTTCGGACAACTGGCGTGGGGACCGTTGTCCGACCGCCATGGCCGGCTGCGCATCATCCTGTCGGGCCTCGTGGTGTACGTCGTGGCGGCGCTTGCCTGCATGCTGGCGCAGGGCGGAGCGGCGCTGGTCGGCTGGCGGGCGCTGCAGGGATTCGGCGCATCGGCTGCGTCGGTGGCTGGCATTGCCCTGGTGCGCGACGTGTTTCCGCAACCACAGCAGCGGGCCACCATCCAATCCTTCATCGTGGCGGTATTGAGCCTGGCGCCCATCGTTGCGCCGCTTCTCGGCGCGCTGGTCATTCACCTGGCCGGTTGGCGCGGGTTGTTCGGCGTGCTGGCCGGCGCGGGGCTGTTGTTGATCGGCATCGTCGCGGCGCGCCTGCGCAGCGGACGGCTGCAGGCGTTGCGCGCATCGGCCGCGCAGGCGCCCGCCGGTGCACCGGAGGCGCCTTCCGCATCAGGCGCCTCCGGTACGCCTTCCGGGTACCGGCGCTTTATCTCCCTTCCGCACGCGCTGGCCCTGGCAGTGTCGCTGGGCATGGTCTTTTGCGGCATGTTCGTCTTCATCAGTGGTTCGCCGTTCGTGTTGATCGACAGGATGCGGATCTCGAGCGCCGCCTATGCGGTCGCGTTCGCCATCGCCTCGGCGGCCGTGCTCGCGGGTTCGCTCGCAACCGCTCGCCTGTCGCAGCGCGGCGTCGCGCCGCAACGGATCCTGGCCGCCGGCGTGCGCGGCGCAGCCTGCGCCGGTGTCGTGGCGCTGGTCGTTGGCCTGGTCTTGAGCGATGCGCACGGGCAGTGGTGGGAAGTCGCGCTGTTCGTCGCGGCGATGGCGGCGAGCCTGTTCTTTGGCGGCTTCGTGATGCCGGCCATCTATGCCTTGGGATTGCAGGACGCGGGAGCGATGGCCGGTGTGGGCGCCGCCGTGCTGGGAGCTTCGCAGATGCTGGGCGGTGCGCTGGGAAGCACCGCGGTGGGGGTGCTTCCGATCGCGCCCGTCGTAGCCGTGGGCATGCTCGCCGCCGCGTGCGGCTTATTGACCTGGGGTATTGCGGCCGCGACGATGAAAGCCGGCACGTCGCGCTGATCGCACGCTTCGACGGCGACGCCATCGACGTAACGCCGGAACAAAGCCTGCATGCGTGACCGCATTGCGTGTCGCAAAAAAAAATCGTCGCCGACGTGTTTTTGCGGCCAAAAGGGTTGACATTGTTCAGAGCACCATTAACACTTCGGGCCTCGACTTTTTGAGATTGATATGGTTAAGAAATCGCAATCCGTTAAGGCCGCTGCCAAACCGGCAGCCAAGAAGCCGGCCGCGAAGGTCGCCAAGAAAGCCGCTCCGGCCAAGTCGGCCGGATCGGGCGTGCTGGTGAAGCTCGAAGCCGCCGCCGTGCGTCTGGGCGAAGCCGCCAAGAAGGCGCTGGAGCGTTCGGAGAAGGCTCGCAAGGATGCCGCGCAACGCGTGAGCCTCTACGAGAAGGCCGTCAAGGCCGCTCTGAAAGAGGCCAAGGCTGTCGTGGCCGCAGGCGACAAGAAGCCTGCTGCCAAGAAAGCCAAGGCCGCTTCCCCGGCCGCGCCGGCCAAGAAGGCTGCCGCCAAGCCCGCCGCCAAGGCTGCCAAGCCGGTCAAGCCGGCCGCCAAGCCTGCGGTCAAGCCCGCTGCGAAGAAGCCCGCCGCCAAGCGCGTGGTTCGCAAGAAGGCTGTCGCTCCGGTTGCCGCACCGGCCGCCGCCGAGCAGCAAGCCGCCCCGGCTCCGGCCGCCGCCTGAGCCGCGACGCGTTGAAAAATGCCGCCCTTCGGGGCGGCATTTTTTTTGCTCTCGCGCAGCGGCCAGCGGGGATTCAGAATGGATAATGCCGTGGCGTCGTTTGCACCGTGATCCAGCGCAGCTCGGTGAATTCGTTGATCCCGGCCTTGCCGCCGAAGCGTCCGTAGCCGCTGGCTTTGACGCCGCCAAACGGCATCTGCGCCTCGTCGTGCACCGTGGGGCCGTTGATGTGGCAGATCCCGCTCTCGATGCGCTTGGCCACCTCCATCGCCCGCGCGATGTCGCGGCTGAAAATGGCCGACGACAACCCATACTCGCTGTCGTTGGCGACCCGGATCGCTTCCTCCACGCCGCTGACGCGCACGATGCAGACCACCGGCCCGAAGGACTCCTCGCCGTAGATTTCCATGGCCGGCGTGACCTTGTCGAGGACCGTGGCCGCCATGATGTTGCCCTCGATCTGGCCGCCGGCGACGAGCTTGGCGCCTTTGGACACGGCGTCGTCGATCAGCCGGCGGATGCGCTGCACGGCTTCCGCCGTCACCACCGCGCCGAGCACGACGTCGTCGCGGCGCGGGTCGCCGGCGGGCAGGGCGGCGGCCTTGGCGGCGAACTTGGCCGCGAACGCGTCGGCCACCGCGTCGTCCACCACCAGCCGTTCGGTCGACATGCAGATCTGCCCCTGGTTCATGAACGCGCCGAACGCCGCCGCGTCGACCGCGGCGTCCAGGTCCGCGTCGTCCAGCACCAGCAGCGGCGCCTTGCCGCCCAATTCGAGCAGCACCGGCTTCAGGTAGCGCGCCGCCGTCTGCGCGATGATGCGGCCCACGCGCGTCGAGCCGGTGAAATTGACCCGCCGCACCGCCGGATGGGCGACCAGCGCCTCGACCACGGCCGGCGCGTCATCCGGCGCGTTGGAGACGACGTTGACCACGCCGGCCGGCAGGCCGGCCTCACGCAGCACGTCGGCGATGAGATGATGCGTGGCGGGGCAGAGTTCCGAGACCTTGAACACGACCGTGTTGCCGCAGGCCAGTGGCATGGCGATGGAACGGGTGCCCAGGATGATGGGGGCGTTCCAGGGAGCGATGCCAACGACGACCCCCACCGGCTGGCGCACGGCCATCGCCAGGCTGCCGGGCACGTCGGACGGGATGACCTCGCCGGAGATCTGCGTGGTCATCGCCGCGGCTTCGCGCAGGATGCCCGCCGCAAGATGGGCGTTGAAGCCGGCCCAGCCTCGGGTGGCGCCGGTTTCGGCAATCATGCGGTCGATGAATTCGGGCGTGCGGTTCTCGAGCAGGTCGGCGGCGCGGTTAAGCAGCCGCCGCCGCTCGTTCGGCGCAAGCGCCGCCCAGGCGGGAAAGGCCGCGGCGGCGGCATCGGCCGCGGCCCGCGCATCGGCTACCGTGGCGGCAACGGCGCGGGTGCTTTCCGCGCCGGTCACCGGGTCGCGCCGCACGAAGGTGGCGCTTGCCGCGGCATCGCGGTCTTCGTTGTCGATCAGCAGCTTGATGTCGAACATGAATGAGGCTCCAGTGAAGGCGGCCGGCAAGGGCCGCCGGATTCGGATCAGGTGGCGGCCGCCATGCCGAGGTAGGCTTTCTGGACAGCCGGGTCGCTCATCAGCGCGTCGGCCCGGCCTTCGCCGGCGACGGCCCCGTTTTCGATCAGATAGCCCCGCTGCGCGATGGCCAGGCTCAGGCGGGCATTCTGCTCGACCAGCAGGATGCCCACGCCGGTCTCCCGGACGGCGGACAGGGACTTGAACAGCTCGGTGCTCATCAACGGCGACAATCCCAGCGACGGTTCGTCCAGCAGCAGGATCTCGGGCCGGGACATCAGCGCCCGGCCGATGGCCACCATCTGCTGTTCGCCGCCGCTCATGGTGCGGGCAGTCTGCCGCAGGCGTTCTCCCAGGCGGGGGAAGAGGGCCAGCACGCGTTCCAGCGTCTCGTGCTCGGCTCCGCGCGCGCGGCGGGCGTAGGCGCCCAGCTGCAGGTTTTCGCGCACGGTCAGATCGCCGAAGATGCCTCGTCCCTCGGGCACGAGCGCGATGCCGAGCTCCACGATCCGGTGCGCCGGCAGCGCGGCGATGTCCTTGCCCGAGAGCCGCACGACCGCGCGGCCGTCATGCGGGACCAGGCCGGCAACGGCCTTCAGGAGCGTGCTCTTGCCCGCGCCGTTGGCGCCGAGCATCACCACGATCTCGCCCGGCTGCACGGATAGCGCGACCTCGCGCAGCGCCGAGTGCTTGCCGAAGGCGACCGACAAATTAGAGACTTCAAGCACCGGCGTCTCCCAGGTAGGCGCGGACCACTTCCGGGTCCGCCAGTACGGTGGCGGGCGTGCCCTCGGCGATCTTGGCGCCGGCGTTCATGACGACGCAGCGATCGCATAGCGAATGCACCGCGTCCATGACGTGCTCGACCAGGACGATGGTCACGCCTTCCTCTTTCAGCGAACGGACCAGGGCAATGCCCTCCAGCAGCTCGGACGGATTCAGGCCGGCCAGCCACTCGTCCAGCAGCAGCAACTGCGGCGACAGCGCCAGGGCGCGCGCGAGCTCCAGCCGTTTCTGGTCGATGTAGGTCAGGTCGCCCGCGAGCGTCCGCGCATGGCGCGCCAGTCCCACCCGGGCCAGCAGCTCGCGGGCGCGCGAGGCGGCCTCGGCGCCCCAGAGCGGCCGCCGCGAAAAGGCGAGTCCGGCGATCACGTTCTCGACGGCATTCATCTCGCCCAGCACCCGCACGAGCTGGAAGGTGCGCGCAACGCCCGCGTGCGCCACCTTGTGCGGCGCCTTGCCGGCGATCGGATGGCCCGCGAGGACGATCTCGCCCGCGTCAGGCGACAGCGCGCCGGAGATCAGGTTCATGACCGTCGTCTTGCCCGAGCCGTTGGGTCCCAGCAATCCCACGATCTCGCCGGCCGCGACCGAAAAGCCGAGGTCGTTGACGGCGGTCAGGCCGCCGAAAGTCTTGCGCAGCGCGGAGATGCGAAGCAGGGGGGGCGAGCTTCCCGTGGCGGGAGCGGTCGTATTCATGCGACCTCCTTGCCCGCCGGGGCGGCTGGCGAAGCGGTGCGGCGCAGCCGTTCGGCCAGGCCGACGACGCCGTTGGGCAGCAGATAGACGATGACCATGAACACGGCTCCCAGCAGGATGCTGTAGTGATTCGGGAAGTTCGCGCCCAGGTATTCGAACAGCAGCGCCAGCGGTATCACGCCGAGCAGCGGGCCATAGAGGCGCTGCACGCCGCCGAGCAGGGCCATGATCAGCACCTGGAACGACGTGACCGGATTGAACGCGATGGCCGGATCGATGTAGGTCCAGCGAGGCGCCATGATCGCGCCGGCAAGCGTCATGAAGACGGCGCTCAGGGCGAACAGCAGCACCTTGGCGCGGGTGGTGTCGATGCCGCAATGGCGTGCCACCGTTTCGTCGGCGCCGATGATGCGCAGCGCGAAGCCCAGCCGGGACCGGCCCAGGAACAGGGTGGCCAGGAACAACACCGCGCCCAGGGCCAGCAACTGCCAGTAGATCTGCTCCTGGGTAATGTCGAGGAACACGTACCGGCCGATGGAGTTGGAGACGTTGACTTCGTACCAGGTGACCAGTTGGCGGATCAGTTCCGTCAGCCCGAAGGTGAAGATGACGAAATAGACGCCGGCCAGCCGCAGGGTGGATAGGCCCACCACGAACGCCACCGCGACGCCGACCAGCGCGGCCGCGGCCAGCACCGCGGGCCAGGGCAGGGCGTCGCCGAGCACCGCCACGGTATAGGCGCCGATGCCGAAGAACGCCACCGTGGCCAGCGACACGTAGCGAGTCGGCCCGGAGAACATGGTCCACGCCGTGGCCAGCACCGCATAGTTGAGGATGTTGATGGCCAGCGACAGGCCATAGCCGTCGGCTACCAGCGGCACGACGGCCAGCACGGCCACGGCGATCGCGCCGAAGAGCAGGGGAGTGCGCAGGGATGTCATCGCGCCGCCCTCCCGAACAGGCCGGTGGGCCGCACCAGCAGCACCAGCAGGAACACGCCGTAGGTCACGGCGATGGTCAGGCCGGGGTCGACATAGGTGGCGATGAAAGACTCGGCCACGCCCAGCAGCAGGCCGGCCACCAGGGCGCCCAGGACGTTGCCCACGCCCCCCATGATGATCACGATCAATGCCTTCATCGTGAAGATCACGCCCATGTTGGCGTTGAACGTCAGGAACATGCTGACCAGCACGCCGCCGGCGGCCGCCAGCGCGCCGCCCGCGGCGAAGGCCAGTGCCGCGGCCCAGCGCACGTCGATCGCGACGAGGCGGGCGGCGACGGGATCGACCGCCACCGCGCGGATGGCCGTGCCCAGCCGCGTCCGAGTCAGCGCCAGGTAGAAGCCTATGCCGAACACCGCCGCGAAGGAGAGCGCCAGCAGCCTGTTCAGGGCCACCACCGAATCGAGGATGCGCACGGGTTCATTGAGATAGGAGTAGCTGTGGTAGTTACCGCCGAAAATGACCTGCATCACGCCCTGCACGATGAACAGGAGGCCGAAGGTGGCGAGGATGCTGTCGACCTCCAGCGCCGCCCGCGTCTTGGCGCGCTTGACCAGCGGCGTGAGCAGGAAGCGGTAGACCAGCCAATTGAGCGCGAATGCGGCCGGGACGATGATCAGCAGCCCCCACAGCGGGGTAACCTGGAACGAAAGCATCAGCAGGTAGGCGCAGAAGGCCGCGGCGACGAGAAACTCGCCATAGGCCAGATTCATGATGCGCGAGACGCCGTACTGGAGCGTGAGCCCCATGGCGACGAGCGCGTACATGCCTCCCAGCGTGATGCCGGAGAAAAGTGCATCGATGAACATACGGAATTCCTGTCGCTCGCCGCCCGGCTGCAAAGGCCGGACGGCGGTTTAGGGGTCAGCGCGCGGCGGCGGGCTGCCAGGCGGGCTTGGGGAAGACCAGCTTGGCGGCGCCGGCGTGGTCGGCGGGTTCCACGCCGACGAACTCGCCGTTCTGCCATTGGCCCAGGGTCCAGACGTTGGGCATCATGTGGTTCTTGAGGTTGATGCGCCCCAGCACGGTATCGAACTCCTCGCTGGCGATCTTGGCGGATACCGCCTTGCGATCCAGCGTTCCCGCTTTTTCGATGGCCTGTTGCAGCACTTGCAGCCCCGCATAGGTGACCAGGCTGGCCCAGCGGTCGGGTTCGGCGCCCGTCACTTCCTTGTGGCGCTGGATGTAGGCCTTGACCGCGGGGCTGTTGGCATCGATGCCGCCCAGGCTCGCCACGCCTTCGACGTTCTGGCCGAAGCGGTTCTTGTACAAGGGGAAGGCGGTGCCCACGCCGGTGTAGAACACCTTGGGATTGAAGCCGAGCAACCGTGCCTGGTCGGTAATCGCCATGGTGTCGGGCGGATAGCTGAACGCGATGAAGACGTCGGGATTCAGGTTCTTGACCTCGGTCACGATGGGTGCCAGGTCCTGCGTGCCCACAGGATAGGTCTTGGCGTAGGAGACCTTGAAGCCCGCTTTCTTGAAGGCGGCGCGCGCGGCGGTGGCAAGTTCGATGCCAAAGCCGTCGGCGATGGAAACCATGGCGACGGAATCGCCGATCTTGCCTGCCTTGCGCAGGCTGGCGAGCTGGTCGACCAGCGCTTCGGCGTACTGCGAGCCGGTGCCCAGCAGCCAGTAGCTGTTGGGCCAGCGCTTGGCCAGCTCGGGCGCGCGCTCGGTCACGGCGGATCCGGCCAGCAGCGGATAGCCGTAGCGGTGGAACGTCGGGGCGACCGCCAGATTCATGGCGGTCGACCACGGCGGCAGCAGGAAGTCGACCTTGTCCTGGGTGATCAGCCGCTCGACGGCGCGCACGACGTCCTCGGAACTGGAGCGGTCGTCGTACTCGATGACCTTGATGGGCAACCGCTTGCCGCCGACCAGCAAGCCGCCCGCCGCATTGACCTCGTGGACCCACAGTTTGTAGTTGGGAATCGTGGTGATGCCCGTGCCGCCGGCATTGACGCCGGTCTTGGAGACCGCATAGCCGATCGTGACGGCATCCTGGGCGGCAGCCGGGGGAGCGAGCGAGAAGGCCGAGAGTGCCGCGGCCGCGCCCAGCAGGCGCAGGGACTTCAGGGACGAGGTGAGCATGGTTGTCTCCTGGTTATTTTGTAACAATCGCAGAGTTTTGTTGTAGCGACCTGCAGATTCTGGCCAGGGGACAAGGCCGTGTAAAGTTGCAGGCATTGACTAATTCGGACGAATACTTGCACTTTTCCGCGGACCTTCTCAGGAGCAACATGACGACTTCCCTCCCACCCGCCCCCGCGGGGCATGCGGACGCCGGCGACACGCCGCTGGCCACGCTGATCGACGGCGAATCGATGGTGCCCGCGCTGGCGCCTCGCGAGTGGGTGGTCGAGGCCGCGCGGCGCCAGGGCCGCAGCCACGCGTTGCTGCTGACCTCCGGCAAAGGGCTCGCGGTCCTGCGGCACGGCCAGCTCGCGCTGCGGGCGCCGTGCCTGGCGTGGCTGCCGCCGGGCATGGCGCAGTCGGTCCGGCTGGAGGCGGGCGGCGCGGGATACATGCTGTCGGCTGCCGAAGAACTGGTGTCGCGCGCATCTTCGGCCAGCCAGCATGCCGCGGCCCTGCGCAATGTGGCGGACCGGCTGCTGCACATCGGCCCGGATGAAATGACTTCCGGCGTGGACATGCTGCGCCCGGTGTTCGAGGCGGTGAACCACGAACTGCGCCAGGGTGCCAAGGGCGCGGCCGGCATTGTGGCCGCCTACCTCGCCATCGTCCTGACCCACCTATGGCGCATGAGCGACATCGATCCGGAAGCGCCCACCGGGGATCGGCCCGGTTCGGTCGTGTTCCAGCGCTTCCTGCGGGTGGTGGAGCTGCACTTTCGCGAGCACTGGCCCATCTCCCGCTATGCCCGCACCCTGGGCGTGACCGAACGGCGGCTGCATGCGGCGGCCATGCGCAGCGCCGGGTGCGGTCCCCTGGCAGTGGTGCACGGGCGCCTGTTGCAAGAGGCGCGGGTGCGACTGCAGCAGTCTCCGCTGCCGGTGGCGCAGGTGGCCTATGGACTGGGATTTCGCGACACCGCGCACTTCAATCGCTTCTTCAAGCGCCACATGGGCGAGCCGCCCGGCAGCTACCGGCGGCGCATGCTGGAATCGGCGGCCCGCGAGGACCTGACGTATTCGGCTTGGCCGTAGAGGCCCCCCCTACGCCCTTACGGGCGCCCCCCAGGGGGCGATGCGGGTGGACCGGCGGAGCCGGATCCACCGCATCCTGGGTCTAGGGCCGTTGTCTTGGGGTGGGGCGCCTGTGCTTCGCTGGCTGCCAGCGGTAGCAACGGTGCCGCAACCCAAGAAAGCCGTACTAGACCCAGGGCGCCGCGGATCCGGCTTTGCCGGTCCGCCAGCGCCGCCCCCTTGAGGGGGCGCCCGAAGGGCGTAGGGGGTGGGCTTCCAGGGGTGGGCTTCCTTTACACTTCCGGCTTATTCCTTGGGTGGGCCTGCCGTGAAGTTTTTCGTCGATCGGGATTTGTCGTGGGGGGCGCTGGCGGGAGCGCTGGGGTTGATGTTCCTGGTGTCCAGCGCCTTGCGCGGGCCTTTGCCGGAGGGGCCGTTCAGCGAGCGGGTGCCGGTGCTGGCGCAGTACGCGGGGGCGTTTCTGGCGGCTGCGCTGATGGGGGGCTTCATCGTGCTGGTCCTCTGGGGATTCAAGCGGTTTCGCTCGGAACGCTACGAGACGCCGCGCCGCGATCTGGCGATCGCGGTGTTGCTGATGACGGTCGTGACCTTCCGTCCCGCCCAGGCCGCGGTGCCCTCGCAGCAGGATGCCGTGGCGGCGGTGTCCGCCGCGCAGGCTGGCGTCCATCTCCCGCCCCGGCCCTGAGCCGGCGGCTATTCGCCGTAGGCGGAGCGTCCCCGGGCCAGGTGGGGCGCCAGCGCGAACAGGTCGACGTTGCCGCCGGAGATGATGACGCCCACGCGCTTGCCGCGCACGTCGACCTTGCCCGACAGCAGTGCCGCCGCACCCAGCGCGCCGGTTGGTTCGAGCACGAATTTCATGCGCTCCATCAGGAAGAACATGGTGCGCAGCAGCTCATCATCGGTAACCGTCAACATGTCGTGGACATAAGACAGGATCAGCGGGAAGGTGTATTTGCCCGCCGACTGCGTGCGCGCGCCGTCGGCGATGGTGTCCGGATTGTCGACGGTCTGCAGGGTGCCGCTGCGGAAGGAGCGGGTGACATCGTCGCCGGCGGCCGGCTCGACGCCGACGACCTTGATGCCCGGTGCGCAGCCGCTGGCGGCGATGGCCGAACCCGACAGCAGTCCGCCGCCGCCGCACGGAACCAGCAGGTAGTCGAGCGGGCCGGTCTCGCGAAGCAGCTCCAGCGCCGCGGTGCCCTGGCCGGCGATGATGTCGGGATGATCGAACGGCGGAATGGTGGTCAGGCCCTCGCGAGCGGCCAATTCGGCGGCGATGTCTTCGCGTTTCTGGGTGGCGCGGTCGTAGGTCACGATGCGGGCGCCGTAGCCGCGCGTGGCCTCGAGCTTCACGCGCGGCGCATCGGTGGGCATCACGATGGTGGCGGCGATGCCCAGCAGACGGCCGGCCAGGGCCACCGCCTGGGCATGGTTGCCCGACGAATAGGCGACCACGCCGCGCCGGCGCGCTTCGTCCGGCAGGCGGGCGAGGGCGTTGTAGGCGCCGCGGAACTTGAAGGCGCCCATGCGCTGGAAGTTCTCGCACTTGAAGAACACGGAGGCACGGGTGCGCGCGTCCACGGCATGCGAGGTCAGCACGGGCGTGCGATGGGCGTGGCCGGCGAGCAGGGCCGCGGCGGCTTCGACGGCGTTGAAGGCGACGGACATGGCGTTTCCAGGGTGATTCCCGGCCGGATCCGGCCGACCGTCCAAGCATATACGAAGCCGGCGCCGAGCCGCCGAGGCGTGGGCGATGGGACGGGCCCGGGACGGCACACTAGGGGTATCCCCCGGTGTTGACGCGAATGTTTCCCGCAGCGAAAATGCCGGCTGACGTACAAACCGTATGTCCCTCCAAAGGGGAGTAGTTCGAGAGCCTTCCCGGCTCTTTCGCCCGATCGTCAATACGTGGAAGCTCGCTTCCTCCGGTCGTGCGGGTCACCGCCCGGTGATCGAACAAGACCTTTGCAGCCTGGCGTCAGGTCCTGCATGGGTGCTCCCGTCCCCCGGTCATTCCTGTTGCCAGCAGAGGTCGACAACTTCTCTGGAGATATCCCTCGTGGAATGGCTTTCGGCTTTTGCCGCAGAAACCTTTACGACACAGTTCCTCTTCGCGCTGGCCTCGATCATCGTGATCGACATCGTGCTGGCCGGCGACAACGCCATCGTCATCGCGCTCGCCGCGCGCAACCTGCCCCCGGCCCTGCAGAAAAAGGCCATCATCTGGGGGACCGTGGGCGCGATCGTGGTCCGTACGCTGATGACGCTGGCGGTCGTGTGGCTGCTCAGGATACCGGGCCTGATGCTGGTGGGCGGCCTTGCGCTGCTGTGGATCGCGTATCGCCTGCTGACTGCCGAGGATGACGGGCACGGCGACGGCGGGGCCAATACCAGCTTCATCGCCGCCATCAAGACCATCGTGATCGCCGACGCCGTCATGGGCGTGGACAACGTGCTGGCCGTGGCCGGCGCCGCGCACGGCAGCTTCCTGCTGGTGGTGCTGGGCCTGCTGATCAGCGTGCCCATCATGGTCTGGGGCAGCCGCATCATCCTGCGCCTGATGGAGCGCTATCCCGTGATCATCTACATCGGCGCGGGCGTGCTGGTGGTGACCGCGGTCAAGATGGTGACGGGCGAGCCGCTGGTCAAGCCCTGGTTCGAGGCCAACGCCTGGGTGCCGTGGGTGCTCTATCCCCTGGCGCTGGCGGCCATCCTGGGCGGCAGCCGCATGATCATCGGCAACCGCATGCGGGCCAAGGAGCCCGAGTCCAGCGCCGCATGATCGCCGTTCCCTGCCGCCAGGCGCGGCGGGGAACAATGCGGCCCGGAACTGGGTTAACCTTGCGACTTGACGTCCAGGGCGGGAGCTCTCCCGCCCCTAGAACGGCGTCCGGATTGAACCGGACGCCGTTCTGCTTATCGGGAGGCCGGCGGGCCGCTTTATTCGAGTGCGCATGACGACGAACGATTCCCTGACCTACATGCCCCGGCCCGGGATGTGGAACTGGCGCAATCTCGCTTTCCGCGGGGCGCTGGTGCTCCTGACCACTACGCTGCTGATGCTGGACGACTGGATCCAGCAGTGGTTCACGTCGTCCAACCAGGCCGATTTCGAGCTGAACTACTTCGCGGCCCTGTGTGCGTTCAATCTCGGCCTGTGGCTGTCGGGCAGCCGGGTTTTCGTCTCCTGCATCCTGGCGCTGCTGGCCGGCATGGAACTGGTGCAGTTGAGCCATATTTCGTACGCCGGGCGGCCGCTCGATCCCGTCGTGCTGGCCAGCCTGTTCTCGGAATTCCACGACGTGCAGCAGGTGGCGCTGGCCGAGTTCGGCGACCATGCCCACGTGCTGTTCGCCGTACTGGCGCCTTACCTGACTGCGTGGTGGCTGTTCATGGCCTGCATGCAGTCCGACGTGCGGCGCTGGCAGCGCACCCTGGGCCTGCTGCTGGTGGCGGCGGGCCTGCTGTCCAAGCCGTACCGCGCCACCTACCGCGACCTGAACGCCTTCCTGCCCGGGCCCACACGCAGCGGCCTGCACAATTCGCTCAATACCTTCAGTTTCTTCCTGGTGCACAACGTCCTGCGCGACGGCGCCCATGCCGCGCCGGCCCCCGGCGCGGCGCCGCCCGCGGTCTCGCCGGTCGCTTCCGACACCCGGCACGTGTGGCTGTTCGTGGCCGATTCGCTGCGCAGCGAACACCTGGGCATCATGGGGTACGAACGGGATACGACGCCTCGCCTGGCGCGGCGCATGGAAGAAGGGTTGATCGCGCGCCACGGTGTGGCGGCGGCGGTGTCCACGGCGGCCAGCATGCCGCTGATCCTGAACGCCGTGCGCGAGCCGGGGCAACTGGGGCAGATAAGAGGGCTTTCCACCAATCTCTTCAAGTTCGCCAAGGAGGCGGGCTTCAAGACCTACTGGATCTCGTCCCAGGAGTCCAAGCTGCTCAATGACGTCGGCAGCCGCTACGTCGACGTGTCGATCACCCGCGAAGACGAACCCCAGCGTTTCCTGAACCAGGGCGACGAAACCCTCTTGTCGTTGCTCAAAGAGCAGAAATGGCCGGAAAAGACCTTCGTCGTGGTCTTGCTGCGTTCGGTCCATGCTCCCTACGAGGCCAACTACCAGCACGCCCGCGACCGCTTCGCCCGCTGGCCCGACGGCGGCGACTTGCCGCGCGAAGTGCGCATGCGCAATGCCTACGACAATTCGGTGCTGTACCTCGATGCGCTGCTGGACCGGATGCTGGACGAGTTCGACAAGCTGCCCGGCCAGCGCCACCTGGCCATTACCGGCGACCACGGGCAATTGCTGGGAGCCCGGGGCCTGTGGGGGCACAACGTCCTGGAGCCCGAAGTGGCGGACGTGCCGGTGCTGGCCTGGAGCCGCGACGCGCCGCCGTCCGCGTCGGCGCCCATGGCGCAGCAGCGCTGGATCAGCCATTTCGAGATGTCGCGGTGGCTCGCCGGCCTCCTGGGGCGCGACATCCAGTCGCCTTCGGCCATCGAAGGCGTGCATTACGTGCAGGGTAAGAACCTGTATGGCGCCAATACCTTCAGGGAAGTGCACGAGGGCGTGGCGCTGGAGTTCTCGGACGTCGTCCCGGTCGGCCACAGCCTGCCGGTCCGCCCCTACGATCCGGTCCGCTCGGTGGTCGCACGCTGACCGCGCGGCTTGCCGGATGCCCTCATGTCCGCCCCCCAGGAATCCTCGTCCCCCTTCGAGCTCATGACCGGCCGCAACGCGCTGCGCTCGCTGGCGCTGGCCGGCGGCGTGGCGCTGCACGCGATCAACGTCTACGTGGTCACCACGATCATGCCCACCATCGTGCGCAGCATCGGCGGCCTGACCTACTACGCGTGGAGCACGACACTGTTCGTGGTGGCTTCCATCCTCGGCTCGGCCTTGTCCTACCGGCTCATCGACCGCCTGGGGCCGCGCCGCGCCTACCTGTCGGCGCTGGGACTGTTCTGCGCCGGCTCGCTGATCTGCGCCAGCGCGCCCGCCATGTGGTGGCTGCTGGCGGGGCGCACCGTCCAGGGGCTTGCCGGCGGGGTATTGCTGGCCTTGTCGTATGCGCTGATCCGGATGGTGTACGAACCGCGGCTATGGGCGCGCGCGCTGGCCTTCGTGTCGGCGATGTGGGGCGTCGCCACCTTGTCCGGCCCGGCGCTGGGCGGGTTGTTCGCCACGCTGGGCTGGTGGCGGCCGGCGTTCCTCTCGTTGTTGCCGGTGGCCGCCGCACTGGCGGCCATCGTGCATCGCCTGGTGCCGGCCAGCGCGCCGGTGTCCTCGTCCGCGACCGGCGTGCCATGGGGCAAGCTCGGCATGCTCGCATGCTCGGTCCTGGCTATTTCCGTGGGCAGCCTGTCCACCCGGTTGTCGTGGAATGCAGCCGGCTTGGCGACCGGACTGGCCCTGGTGGCATGGATGGCGCGGCTGGACCTGCGCGGCACGTCGCCGCTGCTGCCCACGGGCGCCTATTCGCCGCGCACGATCCTGGGCGCCTGCTACCTCACGATGGCGATGCTCGTCGTCGGCCTGACTAGCGAAATCTTCGTACCGTATTTCCTGCAAGCCATCCACGGCCAGACGCCGCTGGCCGCCGGTTACCTGACCGCCGTCATGGCGGGCGGCTGGACGCTGGCCTCGCTGATGCTCTCGGGCCGGACCGGCGACGCCGTGGTGCGGCTGGTGCATGGCGGCCCCCTGGTGACGGCCGCGGGATTGGCTGCGCTGGCCATGCTCATGCCCCATCCGGCGGGTGCCTGGGCATTCGCCGCGCTGTGCCTGGCCCTGGCCGGGGTCGGTTTCGGCATAGGCATGTGCTGGTCGCACCTGGTCACCCGCGTGTTCCGCTCGGCACCGCCCGGCCAGGAGAACCTCGCATCCGGGGCGGTGACGACCTTGCAGCTCTATGGCATCGCCTTGGGCGCGGCGCTTGCCGGCATGGTGGCCAACGCGGCGGGCCTGGCCGACCCCGGCGGGCTGGAGGGGGCGCGCACCGCGTCGGCCTGGCTGTTCGGCCTGTTCGCGCTCACGCCGGCCGTCGCGGCCTGGAGCGCCCGGCGGGCGATGCGGCCCTGAAAGGCGCTAGTCCTTCTTCTCGCCACCGAGCGCGTCCACCACATCGGCAATGAGCTTGGCCAGTTCGCCCGACATCAGCGCGAAGTCGGCATCGAAGCGTTCGGCATCGTTCTGCGCGAGGGCGTCGGCGTTTTCCTTGAGCACGTCCAGAGGCGCAATGCGCTTGACGGCCAGGGACTCGGTCAGCACGAACGACACGCGGTCGGCCCAGGTCATGGCCAGGCGGGTGCATTGCTTGCCGGACTCGATGTGGCGGCGCACGTCTTCGGCCTCCACCGACTGCCGCACGTAGCGTACCGTCGCGCGGCCCTCGCCGGTGGAGCGCAATTCCGTGTCCTGGTCGATGGTGAAGTTGGCGGGCGCCTCGCCGCCGGCCAGCCAATCCGTCATGGCCGCGGCAGGGGAGGTCTGGACGTGCAGGTTGGCCAGCGGGAACTTGTCGATGGCCCGGTTCAGCAGCTGCAGCATTTCATCGCAGCGCGCCGACGAGGAGGCGTCGATGCACAGCCAGCCGTTGCGCGTATCGATCCAGGCGCGGGTATCGCGCAGGATGCTGAAGGCGCGCGGCAGCAGCGTTTCCTTGACGTTTTCCTTGATCTCCTTCATCTGCTTGCGGCCGGGCTTGTAGCCTTGCTGTTCCTCGATTTCCTGCGCCTTGGCCTTGGCGACCTGGTTGATCACCGTGGTCGGCAGCAGTTTTTTCTCGGTGCGCAGAGTGATGAGCAATTGGCCGCCGACCCCGTGCGCCAGCATGCTGCCGTTCTCGAGCGGCGGGGCCCATCCCTGGGTCTGCAGCTCCAGGCTGGAGCCGGAGGCAAAGACGTGCGGCCGGAGCAGCTCGTCGAGCCGCTCGGGCGTCATGGGCCAGGGGGCGGGAAGGCGATAGATTTGCAGGTTCTTGAACCACATGGCGGGCCGGGCAAAAGGGTCGATTCTATACGACGACGCCCGGCCGCCCTCAACCCAGGTCCAGGGAATTGTCCTTCTTGGATTCGCGCGGCACGTCGGGCGACAGTTGCCAGAAGATCCATGCCGAGGCCGCCGTGAGCAGGCCGATGCAGACGAAGGTGGCGTGGAACGCCGGCAGCGTGTCGGCGGGGCTGCCGTGATCGACCAGGTGGCTGAAGGCCGCCAGAATGCCGCCGGCGACCGTGACGCTCAGGCTCATGGCGAGCATCTGCATCATCGACAGGATGCTGTTGCCGCTGCTCGCGCCTTGCTGGCCGAGGTCCTTGAGGGTGAGCGTGTTCATGGCCGTGAACTGCAGCGAGTTGACCGCGCCGAAGAAGGCCATCAGCAGCGCCTGCGCCCATACCGGATGGGAGGGGTCGATGAGCGAGAAGCTCGCGATCGTCAGGCCCACCAGCACCGTGTTGACCACCAGCACGTGGCGGTAGCCGTAGCGGGTGATCAGCGAGGTCGCGATGCGCTTGCTCAGCATGCCCGCGGCCGCGACCGGCAGCATCATCATGCCCGAATGGGTGGGCGAATATCCCAGGCTGAGTTGCAGCAGCAGCGGCAGCAGGAAGGGCATGCCGCTGCTGCCAAGCCGGGCGAACAGGTTGCCCAAGAGGCCGATCGTGAACGTATGGATGTGGAACAGGGTGGGGGAGAACAGCGGCGCGGCCTGGCGCGAGGCGCGCAGCCAGTAGGTCACGATGCTGATGAGGCCGAACACCAGCATGAGCACCACCGACGCATGGCCCATGCCGCGCCCCGACAGGCCGTCGAGCGCCAGCGAGATGGAGGCCATGCCGAACGCCAGCAGGCCGTAGCCGACGCCGTCGAAGGCCGCCGGATGCGCTTCGCGCTTGTCGATCATGAAGGCGCGCGTGGCGGCGGCGCCGGCCAGCCCGACCGGGATGTTGATGAGGAACACCCAGTGCCAGGAGAACTGCTCCGAGAGCCAGCCGCCCAGCACGGGTCCGATCATCGGGCCGACCATGGCCGGAATGGCGACGAAACTCAGAGCGGGAAGCAGGCGCTGCTGCGGGAAGCTGCGCAGGATGGCGAGCCGGCCCACCGGCATCAGCATGGCGCCACCCGCGCCCTGGATGACCCGGGACGCCACGAGCTGGCTCAGATTCTGCGACACGGCGCACAGCACCGACCCGAGGGTGAAGAAGACGATGGCGGTGAAGTACACCTTGCGCGTGCCGAAACGGTCCGCCACCCAGCCCGAGGCCGGAATCAGCACCGCCATGGTCAGCGCGTAGGAGATCACTACCGACTGCATGCGCAGCGGACTCTCGCCCAGGCTCGCCGCCATGGCAGGCAGGGCGGTATTGACGATGGTCGTGTCCAGCGTCTGCATGAAAAGGCCGATGGCGACCAGCCAGAGGGTGACGTTCAGCGATTTTTCTGTGTCCACGGGGCGCGCGCCGGTAGGGGACTGAGGGGTGGCATAAGGATAGCTTGATTCCTTCCCGCGGCATGGTCTAAGGTGGTCTGGCCGGCGTCCCGCGCGCACTCGGCGCCGGGTATGGGCTTTGCTGGCCGGCACGGGCAGGCAACCAGGAGACGACGATGTCGGAACATGTATACAAGCAGCTCGAACTGGTCGGGTCTTCCACGACGTCCAGCGACGATGCCATCCGCAACGCCATCGATCGCGCGTCCCAGACGATGCGCCATCTCGCGTGGTTCGAGGTGACCCAGATTCGCGGGCACATCGAAGACGGCAAGGTCGCGCACTGGCAGGTATGCCTGAAGGTGGGCGTACGCCTGGAAGACGCCAAGGACAAATAAAAAGAGGAAAGGCGGCAAGGTGCCGGGCAGGACCGCCGGCCCGGCCGTGCGCTGGATGCGCTGCTTGAGAATTGTTATCATTCCCCGTTGGATCATTTCTCTAGCAGTGCCGCGCACGGCTCCGTATGGACAAACAGTCGGATCGCTTCCTGGAACAGAAGCGTCGCTCATTCTGGTTGAAGCATCTGCACCAGTGGCACTGGATCAGCTCGGCGATCTGCCTCGTCGGCATGCTGTTGTTCGCGGCAACGGGCATCACGCTCAACCACGCTTCCCAGATCGAGGCCCACCCGCACGTCGTGTCCAGGGAAGGGCAGTTGCCGCGCGAGCTCGCCGATGTCCTGGCCGAGGGCGCCGGCGCCGACAAGGCGCCGCTGCCGCCGGCATTGCGGCAGTGGCTCGAAAGCCAATTCTCGCTGGCCGTGGGCGAACAGCTTGCGGAATGGTCCGCCGATGAAATCTATCTCTCCCTGCCGCGGCCGGGCGGCGACGCCTGGCTGAGCGTCGAGCTGCCCGACGGCGCGGTCCGCTACGAAAGCACCGACCGGGGGTGGATCTCGTATTTCAATGATCTGCACAAGGGCCGCAACACCGGCGAAGCATGGAAGTGGTTCCTGGACGCCTTCGCGGTCGCCTGTCTGGTGTTCTGCGTGACCGGGTTCTTCCTGCTGCAGATCCATGCACGCAATCGGCCGGTCACGTGGCCCATGGTGGCGCTCGGAGTGGCCGTGCCCTTATTCCTCGCGCTCGTTTTCATTCATTGAAGAGGTTTTGGCTATGCGTACGCTGATCCCGGTGGCCGTCACCGGCCTGCTGGTCGGGCAGGCCCACGCCGCCGACATGGCGGTCCGGATCGAGATCCCCCGCTTGAATGTCGCGGAGTATCACCGTCCCTACGTGGCGGTGTGGATCGAGGGCCCGGACCAGAAGGTCGCCGCCAACCTGGCGGTCTGGTATGACCTCAAGCTCAAGAACGACGAAGGCACGAAATGGCTCAAGGACATGCGGCAATGGTGGCGCCGCAGCGGCCGCGAGCTGTCCATGCCGGCGGACGGCATCAGCGGCGCGACCCGTCCCGTGGGCGAGCACCAGCTGTCGTTCAGCGAGGGCAAGGCGCCGCTGGGCAAGCTGGCCGAAGGCAAGTACGAACTCGTGGTCGAGGCCGCGCGCGAAGTGGGCGGCCGCGAATTGCTGCGCATTCCGTTCCAGTGGCCGCCCAAGGGACCGGAGAAGGCCGAGGCGCGCGGGGAGCACGAGCTCGGCCGCGTGGCGCTGCAACTCAAGCCCTGACATCCAGATCGCAATCCCCTCTCCATAGGAAAAAAACATGAAGACGTCTCTCAAATGGGCCGCCCTGGCCCTGGCGTTAAGCCTCCCCCTGTCGGCGCAGGCGCACCGCATGTGGATGCTGCCCTCGGCGACCGTGCTGTCGGGTGCCGATCCCTGGGTGACGGTGGACGCGGCGATTTCGAACGACCTGTTCTATTTCGAGCACTTCCCCCTGCAATTGCACAACCTGACGGTGACGGCGCCCGACGGCACGCCGGCCAAGGCCGAGAACCAATCCACCGGCCGCTACCGCAGCACGTTCGACGTGCACTTGACGCAGACCGGTACCTACAAGATGGCGGTGGTCAATGCGGGGCTGTTCGCTTCCTACAAAGAGGATGGCAAGAACAAGCGTTGGCGCGGCACGCCCGAGAAGTTCGCGCAAGAGGTGCCGGCCACTGCCCAGGACCTGCGGGTGACGCAATCCAACAGCCGCCTCGAAACCTTCGTGACGGTGGGCAAGCCCACCGAGACCGTGCTGCGGCCCACCGGCCAGGGACTGGAGCTGGCTCCCATCACCCATCCGAACGACTTGTTCGCGAAGGAAGAGGCGAGTTTCCGCCTGCTGCTCGACGGCAAGCCGGCTGCCGGCGTCGACGTGTCCATCGTTCCGGGCGGAATCCGCTATCGCGACCAGTTGCACGAGATCAAGACCCGCACCGATGCCGACGGCAAGTTCACGGTGACCTGGCCCGAGGCCGGCATGTACTGGATCGAGGCCGAGACCCGCGACGACAAGACCTCCTTCAGCCAGGCCAAGGAGCGCCGCTCGACTTACGCCGCGACGTTCGAGGTGTTGCCTGAGTAGAAGGCCCCCCCCTACGCGCTTCGCGCGCCCCCCGGGGGGCGGCGCTGGCGGACTGGCAAAGCCAGATCCGCGGCGCCCTGGGTCGGGGGGGAGTGGGGTGGGGCGGGTGTCGGGTGCAATCGTGGAAGCTTCTGATCCAGGGCGCCGCGGATCTGGCTTTGCCAGTCCGC
The DNA here is from genome assembly GCF_002188465.1 of Pigmentiphaga sp. NML080357. Classification (GTDB taxonomy): domain Bacteria; phylum Pseudomonadota; class Gammaproteobacteria; order Burkholderiales; family Burkholderiaceae_B; genus Pigmentiphaga. Next base: position 58,699 of record NZ_NINW01000048.1, read on the forward strand.
CAGCGCCGGCCCCTGGGGGGCGCGCGGCAGCGCGTAGGGGGGGGCCTCGAATTCTTGTTCCGCTGGCGTTGTCGGCCGATGCCTTGCGTGGCTATTCGGCCGGGGCGCGGGTGCGGACGATGGGTGGGCCGACCATGGGGACGAGCTGGTCGGTGAAGTTCGTGGACGACGGGGCCGTGGCGGCGGACTTGGGGGCGCTGGTGCAGGCGGAGCTGGACATGGTCATCGGGCAGATGAGCACGTGGCGGGATAGCTCGGATCTGAGCCGGTTCAATACCGCGCCCGCGGGTTCGTGGCACGAGTTGCCGGAAGCGCTGTTCGTGGTTCTGGAGCAGGCGCTGAATGTCGCGCACGACAGCGGCGGCGCCTACGATCCGACCGTCGGCCCGTTGGTGAACCTGTGGGGCTTCGGGCCCCAGGGGGCATATCGGCGCCCGTCGGGCGCGGACGTGGCGGCGCAGCGATCGCGGGTGGGCTGGCATCGCATCGAGCTGGATCCGCCGCGCCGTCGGGCGCGCCAGCCTGGCGGCGCCTATGTGGACCTGTCCGGGATCGCCAAGGGGTATGCCGTGGATGCCGTCGCGCGCTGCCTGCGGCGCGCCGGCGTGGCGGGCTATCTGGTTGAGATCGGGGGCGAGCTGTACGGCCACGGCGCCAAGCCGGACGGGCAACCCTGGTGGGTGGAGCTGGAGCAGCCGCAAGCCGGCGCCGGCGAGGCCCCGCTGCCCGTCACGCGGGTTGCCCTGCACGGGCTGGCGGTCGCCACCTCGGGCGATTACCGGCGCTACATGTCCGATGGCCTGGGCGTGTACAGCCATACCATCGACCCGCGCACCGGTGCGCCGATCGAGAACGGCGTGACATCGGTCACCGTCCTGCATCCGGAGTGCATGGTGGCCGATGCGATGGCGACCGCCCTGACCGTCATGGGACCGGAGGCCGGACTTGCCTGGGCCGTGCGTCGCGGGCTGGCTGCATCGATAGTGTGGCGTGCCGCCGAGGGCCACCGGGAAGCGATGACGCCCAATTTCGCGGCGATGATGGAATGAACGAAAAATCTCGCAACGTGTGCGCCGCCGTCGCGGGCGTGGCGGCGTTGCTGTCGCTGGCCGTCCTGGTCGTGGTGGCGCGGTCCGAGCTGCCGCTCGGACCGGAGGTCCGCCACGCCGTCGCAGGAGGGCTGGTGGTCGGGTGCTATGCGCTGTTCTGCGGCTGGATAGGCTTGCGCAGGCGCGGAGTCGCCATCGGGACCTCATCGGCGGCGCCCGACGCGCTGCTCGTGGCCTATGCCAGCCAGACCGGCTTCGCCGAGCAGATCGCTCGGCGAAGCGCGCAGGCCCTTCAAGCCGCCGGCCTGCCCGTGCACCTGGCCAGCCTGGGGGACCTGGGCGGGAACACCCTGCAGCGCTTCCGCAAGGCGCTGTTCGTGGTCAGCACGACCGGCGAAGGCGACGCACCCGACAGCGTGGCCGGTTTCGCGCGCAAGACACTGAGCCGCGACTTGTCGCTGCCGGACCTGAGCTATGGCGTGCTGGCGCTGGGCGACAGCAGTTACCGGCAGTACTGCGCCTTCGGGCGGTCGCTGGCCAACTGGCTGCATCGGCAGGGCGCCGAGCCCCTGTTCGACACCATTCTCGTGGACGACGGCGATGCCGGGGCGCTGCGGCATTGGCAGCACTACCTGAACGTGCTGGGAGCCAGCGCCGAGATGGAGGACTGGGCCGCGCCCAGCTACCAGCCGTGGACGCTGGCCGAACGCCGCCTGCTGAACCCCGGCAGTCCCGGCGATCCCGCCTATCATTTGTCCCTCGTGCCTGGTACGGGCAGCCCGTGCGACTGGATGGCGGGCGACATCGCCGAAGTCGGGCCGCGCAACGATCCTCATGCGGTCGAGGCCATGCTGGCCGTGCTCGGCATGGACGGCGGCCTCCCGGTGCGCGGCAAAGGCGGCGAGCAGGCCTTGCGCGATGTGCTGGCCGCGCGCCTGCTGCCCCATGGCGATGCCGCGCTGGCCGCGCTGCGCGGCGCGACGGCGCAGCACCTGGCCGAGACCTTGCCCGTCATTCCCCATCGCGAATACTCCATCGCCTCGCTGCCTTCGGACGGACGCCTGGAGCTGCTGGTGCGGCAGATGCGGTATCCCGACGGCAGGCTCGGGCTGGGATCGGGCTGGCTGACGCGCCATGCCGAACGGGGCGGCACGATCGCCGTCAGGCTGCGGCGCAACAGCGGCTTTCATCCTCCCCCCGTGGCCTGCCCGCTGATCCTGATCGGCAACGGCACGGGCATGGCCGGATTGCGAGCCCATCTGAAGGCCCGGGCGGCGGCCGGCGCGGCGCGCAACTGGCTGCTGTTCGGCGAACGCACGTCCGACCGCGATTTCTTCTATCGGGACGAGATCGAGGCGTGGCGGGCCCAGGGCCTGTTGGCCCGCGTGGACCTGGCGTTTTCCCGCGAATCGGGGTGGCCGCGCTACGTGCAGGATTGCCTGCCGGGCGCCGCCCGCGAACTCGAGGCCTGGGTGGACGAGGGCGCCGCCATCTACGTGTGCGGCAGCCTGCAAGGCATGGCGGCGGGCGTGGCCGCCGAGCTGGAGCGCATCCTGGGGCGCGATCGGCTCGACGAGCTGGCCGAGCGCGGCCGCTATCGGCGAGACGTCTATTGACCGGTCACGCGGGCTTGTCGGCCCGCCGGTGTCCGCTGACTTCGGCGCCGGCGTCGCGGCGCAGCCGCGCGAAGCTTAACAGGCTGCTCAGGGCGAGCAGCCCCACCACCAGGAAGGTGATGCGGAAATCCTGCACCTGGTAGGCGCCGTCGGCGGCGCCGCGGGCGGCCGCCGCGGCGTGCAGGACGACCGCGCCGACGGCGATGCCCAGGCCCATGGACATCTGCTGCGTGGTGCTGAACAAGGTGTTGGCGCTGCTCATCTGCGGCTGGGGGACCTCGGCGAAAGCCATGGACGTCAGGCCGGTGAATTGCATGGACCGCGTCATGCCGCACACCAGCATGATCGCCACGATCAACGGTACCGGCGTCTCGCGCGACAGCACCGCGCACAGCGCGATCGAAGCAGCGGCCAGCGCGCCGTTGAAGACCAGAACGTTGCGAAAGCCGAAGCGCCGCAGCGCCTGCGTGGTGACCAGCTTCATGCCCAGGTTGCCCAGCATGCTGGCCAGGTACAGCATGCCTGCCTCGAAGGCATTCAAGCCGAAACCGACCTGGAACAATAGCGGCAGCAGAAAGGGCATGGCGCTGATCGCCGTCCGCGCGATCGTGCCGCCGACCATGACGGAGCGGAACGATGCCACGCGCATGACCGCGGGCTCCACCAGCGGATGAGGATGGCGGCGAAGGTGGGCCGCCAGCGCGATGCCGGACACGGCGCTGGCGGCGATCAGGCCCGTCCCCAGTTGCCAGTGCCCGCCGTATCCCAGCATCTCGACGCCCACCATCAGCGCGCTCAGGGCCAGGCCGCTGAGCGCGAAACCGGCCGTATCGAGCGGCCGCCGGGGCTGCGGCGGGGATTCGGGGATGTAGGCGCGTATCAGGAAGATGCCGGCTACGCCCAGCGGCACGTTCAGGATGAATATCCACTGCCAGCTCAGATACGTCGCCAGGAAACCGCCCAGCGGCGGCCCGATCACCGGGGCGATCAGCCCCGGCCAGACGATGAAGGCCATGGCGCGGACCAGGTCTTCCTTGCCGGTGTTGCGCAGCACCGCCAGCCGGCCCACCGGCACCATCATTGCCCCGGCCATGCCCTGGAACACCCGTGCCGCCGTGAACTGGGCGACGCTGGTGCTGAGCGCGCACAACACCGATGCGACGGTGAACGCCGCGACCGCCCAGGCGAAGACGCGGCGGGTGCCGAGCCTGTCCGCGACCCAGCCGCTGATCGGGATGAAGACCGCGAGCGCCACCAGATAGGAGGTCATGCCTATGCTGAGATTGACGGGATTGGTGCCGAAGGTGGCGGCCATCTGTGGCAGCGCGGTGGCGATGACCGTGCCGTCCAGCGTCTCCATGAAGAAGGCGGCGGCGACGATCAGCCAGATGATGTTGGGCTTGGACGGGGTGGCGGTCATGGGGCGGCGCGGGTCGCATGCCGGAAAAGGCCGGGGCAGTATATCTCCGTCTCCCTGTTGCCCGGCGGGTTGTTCGATGGCGCGGCAGGTAAATAACCTAGAATCATAAGAAGTGCGGATGGCAGGCCGGGGAGGCATGAAGCAAAGCATGGAAGGATTGACCGAGAAAGCGGTGCGGCGCAACGCGCTGGTGCTCAGTTGCGCGCAGGCGCTTGGCGGCGCGAGTCCGGCCATCGTCATATCGCTCGGCGGGCTGGTGGGACAGACCCTGGCGGAAGACAAGGCGCTGGCGACCTTGCCGGTGAGCCTCTATAACCTCGGCCTTGCCCTGGGCACCATTCCCGCCGCGATGCTCATGCGCCGTCTCGGCCGGCGCGCGGCCTACATGCTGGGCGCGGCCATCGGCGTGGTGGCCGGCCTGCTGGGCGCCCACAGCATCACGTCCGGCGCCTTCGCCCTGTTCTGCGTCGCCACCGCCATCGCCGGCCTCTACGGTTCATGCGTGCAGAGCTATCGCTTCGGCGCCACCGACGGCGCCGATCCGGCCTTTCGGGCGCGTGCCATTTCCTGGGTCATGGTGGGCGGCCTCGTGGGCGCCGTCGTGGGCCCGCAAACCGTCATCTGGACCCGCGACGCCATCGCCGGCATCCCGTTCGCCGGCAGTTTCGTGGGCCAGGCCGCGCTCGCCTTGCTGGCGATCCCGGTGCTGATGATGCTGCGCGGATCGGTACGTCCGGCGGCCGAGCAGAGCGGCGGCCGCTCCCTGCGCGAGATCGCGTCGTCCGGCCGCTTCGTCGTGGCGGTGATCGCCGGCATCGTGTCGTTCGGCATGATGAGCTTCGTGATGACCGCCGCGCCGATCGCGATGGTGGCTTGCGGGCACACGGTGGGTGAGGCTGCGATGGGCATCCAGTGGCACGTGCTGGCGATGTATGCGCCGAGTTTCTTCACCGGCAGGCTGATCACGCGCTATGGCAAGGAGCGCGTCACCATGGCGGGACTCCTGTTGATGGCGGTCTCGGGCACGATCGCGCTGGCGGGGCTGACCGTGGCGCATTTCTGGCTGTCGCTGGTCTTCCTCGGCGTGGGGTGGAATCTCGGTTTCATCGGCGCGACCGCGATGGTCACCGACTGCTACCGGCCCGAGGAACGAACCAAGGTGCAGGCCCTGAACGACTTCCTGGTGTTCGGGTCGGTGGCGCTGGCTTCGTTCTCCTCGGGCAAGCTGCTCAATGCCGCCGGCTGGGAAACGATCAATTGGCTGCTGTACCCCGCCGTGGCCGCGGTGCTCGTGCCGCTGCTGTGGCAGTGGGGGCGCACCGCCCGCCGCCAGGCTGCCTGACGCCGCGCCTCAGGCGTCGCCGAGCAGCCCGGTCCGGCCGAACATGCGCGCGGTATCGCGCGCCGAAGGCGTGCCCAGTTCGGGATCGGCGCCGCCTTCCAGCAGCGTACGCACGACTTCGTCGCTGCCCTTGAACACCGCCCCGGCCAGGGGGCTCTGGCCGCGGTCGTTGACCCGGTTGGGGTCGGCACCGTGCTGCAGCAGCTTCTTAACCGTGTCCACATGGCCGTAGTAGGCCGCCAGCATGATGAGACTGTCGCCCTTGTCATTGGTAAGGTCGGCGGGAGCGCCTGCCTGCAGGTAGGCGGCCAGCTGCTCCGTCTGCCCCTCCCGTGCCATGTCGAATAGCTTGCCGGCCAAGGCCAGCACGGATTCGCTGGGTTTGTAAGCGTCGGTTGGGCTCATGATTTCTCTTCGTGATCAAAGACTTCCGCCGGCGAGTCCGGGAAGGAAGTCGTTACAAACTTGGCGCTCGCTGCCAACAGCCTGACGCACTATGGCATGCATATTGCCCTAGTCGCTGCAAGGGATACAAATCCCGGGGAATCGGCCCGCCGGACGTGTACATCTTACTCATGGCGGTAATTTTTATCGGCGAGGATGAAATCTCCTCCGCCGGCGGCCTGAGCTCCTCGGCGATGCGAAAGAATGATCCCCCGCGTATTGAACACCCTTGATTCTCACTCACCCCGCTGCCCATGGGGAAGCGTCTTTTGCCGGAGAAAAATCTTGCTGCCGAGAGTCATGCTAGTAACGTCAGAAGCTTTGCCACTTGCGAAAACCGGGGGATTGGGTGACGCGGTGAGCGGCTTGGCGCGCGCCCTGCGCGACGCGCATGTGGATGCCACCGTGTTCATGCCCGCCTACGAAAGCGCGATGGATGCGGCCTGCGATCTCGAGGAAGTGGCCGAGCTGCCGGGGTTGGCCGGCGGCGATGCCACCGTATGGGCCGGGTGGGTGGCCGATACCGAGATCCCCGTCCTGCTGTTGCGCAACGATCGCCTGTACGTGCGCCCCGGCAATCCTTACCTGGACGCGAACGGGAAGGAGTTTCCCGACAACGGAATCCGCTTTGCCGCGCTGGCCCAGGCAGCAAAGCGGATTTCGGTTGGCGAGACACCCATACGCGTACCGCACGTGGTGCATGCGCACGACTGGCATGCCGGCCTGACGCCGCTGTACCTGCACGCTGCGGGCGTCAAGCGCCCCAAAACCGTGCTGACCATCCATAACCTGGCATTCCAGGGCAACTTTCCGCTGCACCTGGCCGACGAGCTTGGGATCCCGCCCGCCTATCGGGGCAGCGAGGGGGCCGAGTTCTGGGGCCACCTCAATTTCATGAAGGCGGGGCTGCGCTATGCGGATCGGCTTACCACCGTAAGCGCCACCTACGCGCGCGAAATCCTGACGCCCGAGTTCGGCCACGGGCTGGACGGCGTGTTGCGCGAGCGTGCCCACGAATTGCACGCGATTCCCAACGGCATCGATACCGAGGTCTGGGACCCGAGCACCGATCCTTTCCTGCCCGAGCATTTCTCGGCGCTCGACATGCGCGGCAAGGTGCGCAACAAGCTCGAGATGCAACAGGCCTTCGGCTTGCCGACCGATCCCGAGGCGCCGCTGCTGGCAATGGGCAGCCGCCTGACCTCGCAGAAAATGGCGGACCTGGCGGTAGAGGTCTTTCCCCGGCTGCTGGCCGCGCATCCGCGGCTGCAGATCGCCGTGCTCGGCTGCGGCGAACGAGCGATCGAAGAGGCGCTGCGAGCCGTGGCCGAGCGCTATCCGCGCAATCTGGGCGTGCACATCGGTTACGACGAGCGGCGCGGACACCTGCTTCATGCGGGCGCGGACATGCTGCTGCACGGCAGCCGCTTCGAGCCTTTCGGCCTGACGCCCCTGTACTCGATGCTGTACGGGACCGTGCCGATCGCTTCCCGCGTGGGCGGGCTGGCCGACAGCATCGTCGGCCTGTCGCCCGAGCCGGGCGCGGAGGTCGGCTCGGCCACCGGCATCTTGTTCGATGGCGACACGCCGGACGACATGCAGAAGGCAGTGGAGCGGGCGCTGGACGTATTCGCGCAGCCACAGAAATGGTCGGCCTTGCAGAAGAACGGCATGACCACGCATTTCGGCTGGGAAGCTTCCGCCGCCCAGTATGTCGAGCTGTATCGCATGCTCGCTCCGGTTGCGCCGGTCGGCGCGCCCATGGTTGCACGCCGGCCCGAGACGGCCAGCATCCCGGCCGCGACGGCAGTACGGAAACGGGCCTGATGGCGGCGGCGCGACGGAGTCCGCTCCGGATCTATCAGGCGCGTGCCGCGGTCCTGGGCCCCGTGCTCGACGAGGCGGGGCAATTGGCCGCGGCGTGGCGCGGCCTTCTGGAGACCGCGGCCGCTTTGGGGTTCGGACAGGTGTTGACGGACGCGCGCGTCGTCGATGTCGAGGCAGCGTGCTCCGCATTGGTGCGCGCCGCCTCGCGTCGCCGCCTGGCGCTTTACCTGGACTGCCACGTGGGCGAGGCGGGGACCGCCATCTCTTCCGGCCAGGGTGGTGCCGGGCATGCGCTGGATCCGCGCGTATTGGCGCCTGCCGCGCCGCATGGCGGAGAGGAAGCGGTCGACTGGAGCGCACGGGCGCCGGCCTGGCGCAAGTGGGGCGTGAGCGGTCTCTTGTTGCGCGGGCTGCGGGACGTGCCGCCCGACAAGCTGCGCGAGCGGCTCGCCCCGCTGCGCGACGGTGAACAGGACCTGGACCTGCTGGCCTGGACACCGGGGCTGTCGCGCGAAGCGGTCCGGGGCCTGCGCGGCCTGGGGTTCTCGCACGTCTTTTCTTCCCTTGCCTGGTGGGACTTCCACAGCGCCTGGCTCATGGACGAGCGGCACGCGCTGGACCAAGCCGCCGACGTACTGGCTTTTCCCGCGGATCCATACGGGCCCGGCGCGACCGGCGTCGGCGTACCGGACGTCGAGGTTCGCCGCCGGGCCGCGACACGGGCGCTGTGGGCCGCCGTATCGACGGGGTCGGGCTGGCTGGCTCCCATGGGATTCGAGCGATACGGCCTGGACGGCGCGCCCCACGACCAGCTGGACCTGAGCGCCGACATCCGGGCCGCCAATCGCTGGCTGGCCGGCGTGCCCGCCGCCGGCGTGGAGCTGTTGCCGCTGGGCGGAACCGATGCCATCGTGGCCGCGTTGCTGCGCAGGGCGCGAGGGCCGCGCGGCTGGCGCAATCATCTGCTGCTTTTCAATCCCGACTTGCTGGCTTCCACGGCGGTCGACTGGGACGCCATTCAAGCCCGGCTGCCAGATCGCGTGCAGCGCGCCGTGCGGGTGCGGGAAGATGCCGTCGATGCGCTGCATGCCGGCGTGCCCGCGTGCCTCGAGCCGGGGGCCGCCGCGATCGTGGAGCTCGGGCCCGCGCCGCCAGTCCTCGGGGGGCCGCCGCGGCGCCGTTCGCTGACGGCGGCCATGGCCGCGCCACGGGTGTCGATCGAGGCCGTCGCCCCGGTGATCGAAGGCGGCCGTTTCGCCGTCAAGCGCACGCCCGGCGAAGCCTTGCGCGTGCAGGCCGACATATTCATGGATGGCCACGACAAGCTGGCCGCGCACCTGTTGTGGCGGGCGGCGGACGAGGACGCGTGGACGCGCATCCCGATGAGGCACGTGGACAACGACAGATGGGAAGCAGTGTGCCGTCCCGAACGAGTGGGCATGGGCTGCTACGCGATCGAGGCCTGGCGCGACACGTTTTCCACTTATCTCGACGAGTTGCGCAAGAAGATCGAGGCGGGCCTGGATGTGGGCCTCGAGGTCGAGGAAGTCAGGGCCTGGATCATGAAGGTCCTGGCGGCGCGCGGCACGCACGCCGACGAGGACGTGCGCGCCCGCGCCGACGAGGCCGCGCAGCGCCTGCCCGGCCTGGCCGCCGACGCCTGCCTGGAATGGATACGCTCCGCACAGGCCGCCGAGCTGATGCAGGCGCTGGATCCGAGGGAGTTTGCCTCCCGCTCGCCCGAGTTTCCGGTCCGGGTAGAGCGGCGCGCCGCGCAGTTCGCGAGCTGGTACGAACTCTTTCCCCGTTCGCAGAGCGGCGATGCGCGCCGGCACGGGACCTTCGCCGACGTGGCGGCCAGGTTGCCGGCCATCCGCGACATGGGATTCGACGTGCTGTACTTCCCGCCCATCCATCCCATCGGGCGCAAGAACAGGAAGGGGCGCAACAACAGCCTGGTGGCGGGCCCCGACGATCCGGGCAGTCCTTATGCCATCGGCGCGCAGGAGGGCGGCCACGATGCCATCCATCCGGAACTGGGCACGCTGGACGATTTCCGCCGGCTGGTCGAGGCTGCGGCCCGGCACGGACTGGAGATCGCGCTCGATTTCGCCATCCAGTGTTCGCCCGACCATCCCTGGCTGACCGAGCACCCGGAATGGTTCGCCTGGCGCGCGGACGGCTCGCTGCGCTATGCCGAAAACCCGCCCAAGAAATACGAGGACATCGTCAACGTCGATTTCTATGCCCGCGGGCCGGGCGGCCGCGACGCCGCCTCCGGGCTCTGGCTGGCGCTGCTGGACGTGGTGCTGTTCTGGGCGAACGAGGGCGTGCGGATCTTCCGCGTCGACAATCCCCATACCAAGCCGCTGCCCTTCTGGGAATGGCTGATCGCGCAGGTGCATGCCCGGCATCCCGACGTGGTGTTCCTGTCGGAAGCGTTCACCCGGCCCAAGATGATGTACCGGCTCGCCAAGCTGGGTTTCTCGCAGTCGTATACCTATTTCACCTGGCGCGAGAGCAAGTGGGAACTGGCCGCGTACCTCGACGAAATTTCTCGGCCGCCGGTTTCCGATTTCTTCCGTCCCAATTTCTTCGTCAATACTCCCGACATCAATCCGCGCTACCTGCATTCGTCCGGCCGTCCGGGGTTTCTCATCCGGGCGGCGCTGGCGGCAACCATGTCCGGTTCCTGGGGCATGTACAACGGGTTCGAGCTGTGCGAGGCGGCGCCGGTCCCAGGCAAGGAGGAATACCTGGATTCGGAGAAGTACGAGATCCGGGCCTGGGACTGGAACCGTCCCGGCAATATCGTGGCCGAGATCGGCATGCTCAATCGCATCCGGCGCGACAACCCCGCGTTGCATATCCATACAGGCATACGCTTTCTCAATACCGATAATGACCGGGTGCTGGCCTATACCAAGGCCACGCCGGAGCGCGACAACGTGGTCCTGGTGGTGGTGAGCCTGGACCCCCATGCCGGGCAGGGGGCCCATATCGAACTGCCGCTGTGGGAGTTCGGCCTGCCGGACAACGGCACCCTGCATGCCGAGGACCTGTTGCACGGCTATCGCTTCGACTGGCGGGGAAAGATGCAATACGTCCGCCTCGAACCCCACGGTCCGTACGCGATATGGCGGATCTCCCGGCGGTTCTAGGGACCTATCGGCAGCGAGGACGCATGAACAGCAAGCGCGAGACATCGGTGAATGCGGTCAACCGGGGCGATCCGCTCTGGTACAAGGACGCGGTGATCTACCAGCTGCACCTGAAATCGTTCTTCGACGCCAACAACGACGGCATCGGCGATTTCCCCGGCCTGCTGGCCAAGCTCGACTACATCGCCGAGCTGGGCGTGGACACCATCTGGCTGCTGCCGTTCTATCCCTCGCCGCGCCGCGACGACGGCTATGACATCGCCGAGTACCGCGGCGTGCATCCCGACTACGGCGAGATGGCCGACGTGCGGAGGTTCATCGCCGCGGCGCACGAACGCGGCATGCGGGTGATCACCGAACTCGTGGTCAACCACACCTCGGACCAGCACCCCTGGTTCCAGCGCGCGCGGCATGCCAAGCCCGGCTCGGCGGCGCGCAATTTCTACGTCTGGTCGGACAACGATCAGGCCTATGCCGGCACGCGCATCATCTTCCTCGACACCGAGAAGTCGAACTGGACCTGGGATCCGGTGGCGGGGGCCTATTTCTGGCACCGGTTCTACTCGCACCAGCCCGACCTCAACTACGACAATCCCCGCGTGCTCAAGGCCATCCTGAGCGTCATGCACTTCTGGCTCGACCTGGGCGTGGACGGGCTGCGGCTGGACGCCGTCCCCTACCTGGTCGAACGCGAGGGCACCAACAACGAGAACCTGCCGGAGACCCACGCCATCCTCAAGCGCATACGGCAGGACCTTGACGCGTCCTACGACGGCCGCATGCTGCTGGCCGAGGCGAACCAGTGGCCCGAGGATGCCCAGGAGTATTTCGGGCAGGGCGACGAATGCCACATGTCCTTCCATTTCCCGCTGATGCCGCGCATGTACATGGCCATCGCCCGGGAGGACCGTTTCCCGATCACCGACATCATGCAGCAGACGCCCGACATCCCGGCCAACTGCCAGTGGGCGATATTCCTGCGCAATCACGACGAGCTGACGCTGGAGATGGTGACCAGCAGCGAACGCGATTACCTGTGGGAGGTCTATGCCGCGGACCGGCGGGCGCGGCTCAACCTCGGCATACGCCGCCGCCTGGCGCCGCTGATGGAGCGCGACCGCCGCCGCATCGAGCTGATGAACAGCCTGCTGCTCACCATGCCCGGCACGCCGGTCATCTACTACGGCGATGAGATCGGCATGGGGGACAACATCCACCTGGGCGACCGCGACGGCGTGCGCACGCCCATGCAATGGTCGCCCGACCGCAACGGCGGCTTTTCGCGCGCCGATCCCGAGCGTCTGGTGCTGCCGCCGTTGATGGGCAATCTCTACGGCTACGAGGCGGTCAACGTCGAGGCCCAGTCGGGCGATGCCCACTCGTTGCTGAACTGGATGCGCCGCATGCTCGGCAAGCGCCGGCAATACCGGGTGTTCGGCCGTGGGACCCTGCGTTTCCTCTATCCCGGCAACCGGAAGATCCTGGCCTACCTTCGCGAGTATGAAGAGACCACCATCCTCTGCGTGGCCAACCTCTCGCATACGCCGCAGGCAGTGGAGCTCGACCTGGCGGAGTTCGACGGAAGGGTCCCGGTGGAACTGATGGGGGGGACTTCGTTTCCCGCCATCGGTCGCCTGACGTATTTGCTGACGCTGCCCCCTTACGGCTTCTACTGGTTCGAATTGAGCACGTCGGCCGCGCCGCCGAACTGGCACTTGGCGACCGCCGACCAGTTGCGCGAGTTCCGTACCCTGGTCCTGCGAGGCAGGACTGGCTATGAGCTGACCTCCGAATCCCGGCGGACGCTGGAGCAGGCGGTCCTGCCCGAGTACCTGTCGCTGCGGCGCTGGTTCGCTTCGAAGAACGAACGCATTGTTTCGGGGCACGTTGTCTACGGCGTCAGGCTGCCGGCCACCGATGAGCTCTACCTGACGGAAATCGAAGCCGACCTGGGCGAACGCCGCGAGCGCTACGTGGTGCCGCTGGGGCTGATCTGGGAAGAGACGCTGCCGCAGCTGCAGCAGCAGCTGGCCCTGGCGCGCGTGCGGCGCGGTCCGATGGTCGGCATGGTCACCGACGCCTTCAGCCTGCAGAGCTTTGCCATCGCGATATTCGACAGCCTTCGCAACGCCATCGAGCTGGAAGCCCGGACCGCCGGCGACAGCGGCACGGGTGCGCGGATACGGTTCATTCCCGAGCCCGGGCTGGATGCGGTGGTGGTCAATGCCGAAACGCCCATCCAATGGCTGTCGGCCGAGCAATCGAACAGCTCCCTCGTGATGGGCACCGATGCCGTGCTCAAGATCGTGCGGCGGGTGACCGCGGGCATCCATCCCGAGAGCGAGATGACGCGCCATCTGACGCGGCTGGGTTTCCAAAATACCGCCGCGCTGCTGGGCGAGGTGGTCAGGGTCGACGAAGACGGCACCCCGCATACGCTGATCCTGGTGCAGCAGTACGTGGGCAACCAGGGCGACGCCTGGAACTGGACCCTGGAATATCTGCACCGTACCCTGGACGACGCTGCGCTGACCGACGAGAGCGTGGAAGACTACGGGCAGGAATTGCGCGGTTACGCCACGCTCGCCGCCGCCATCGGCCGGCGCCTCGGGGAGCTGCATGCCGCGCTGGCCCTGCCTTCCGACAATCCGGCTTTCGCGCCGGCCGATGCCACCGCCGAGGATCGGGCGCGCTGGATCGACGATACCCGGCAGAGCCTGGACCGCGCCCTGGCCATATTGGCCGCGCGCCGCGACTGGGGCGAGCTGTCGGCCGAGGTGGCGCTGCTGCTCGACAACCGCGACGCGCTCGAAGCCGCCATCGAACGCATCGGGCACGGGGTGAAGAACGCCCGGTTGACCCGCGTGCACGGCGACTTCCATCTCGGCCAGGTCCTGGTGGCGCAGAACGATGCCTACATCATCGACTTCGAGGGCGAACCGGCGCGCACCATGGACGAACGACGCCGCAAGAGCCACCCCATGCGCGACGTCGCGGGCCTGCTTCGCTCGTTCGACTACGCCGCCGCCGTGGCCGCGCGGGCGCCGGACGCGAGCACGCCGGCGACGGGGCCCAGTCCCATCGCCGGCCCGTCCATCGACACCGTGGCGCAGCGTCGCGATACCTTGCTCGAGCGGTTTCGCACCGAAGCTTCGCAAGCCTTCCTCGCCGCGTACCGTGAAGTCGCCGCGGCCGCGCCCCAGCCGTGGATGGACATGGACGAAGAAGAGGCACTGCTGTTGCTGTTCCTCATCGACAAGGCGGCCTACGAAGTGAGCTACGAAGCCGCCAACCGCCCCGCCTGGATAGGCGTGCCGCTGCGCGGACTGGTGGCGCTGGCCACACGCATCGAACCGGCGATCCGGAAGGAAGAGAACATTGACGGACAGCCATGACAGCGGGATCGGCCCCGCGGATATAGACGCCCTGGCGGCCGGCCGGCATGCCGACCCTTTCGCCGTGCTGGGGCCGCACCGCAAGGGCGATGGAATCTGCATACGGGCGTTTCTGCCCGGCGCGGTGACCGTCGAGGCGGTGTCGGACACGGGCGGCGTGCTGGCCCTGCAACCCTTGCGCGACGGCGTGTTCGAGGGATGCGCCGACGCCGGTTTCCTTCCCACCCGGACCGGATATCGGCTGCGCATCCAATGGCCGGGCTCTTTCCAGGAAACCGAGGATCCCTACGCGTTCGGGCTCATACTGGGTGAGGAAGACCTCGCCCTGATCGCGCAGGGCGCCCACGAGGCCGTGGACGACTGCCTGGGCGGCCATTGCGCCGAAATCGAGGGCGTGCCGGGCGTGCGCTTCGCGGTCTGGGCGCCCAATGCCCGGCGAGTGTCGGTGGTGGGCAACTTCAACGCCTGGGACGGCCGGCGCCATCCCATGCGGCTGCGCTATGCGGCGGGAGTCTGGGAGCTGTTCGTGCCCCGGCTCACGCATGGCGAGGCCTACAAGTACGAGCTGATCGGCGCCGACGGCAGGCTGCTGCCGCAAAAGGCCGATCCCTATGCGCGCCAGGCCGAGCTGGCGCCGGCCTCGGCTTCGGTAGTAGCCGATCCCGAGCCGTTCGGCTGGACCGACCAGGCCTGGATGGCCGGCCGCGCCGCGCGCCACGCCCCCGACGCCCCCATCTCGGTCTACGAGGTGCATGTCGGCTCGTGGCTGCGGCGCGACGACGGCGGAAACTGGAACTGGCAGGAACTGGCCGACCGGCTGATCCCGTATGCGCGGGAGATGGGGTTTACCCATCTCGAGCTCATGCCCATCATGGAACACCCGTTCGGCGGATCCTGGGGCTACCAGCCGCTGGGGCTGTTCGCACCGACCGCGCGCTACGGTTCGCCGCGGGATTTCGCCGCGTTCGTCGACCGCTGCCACGGCGCGGGGCTGGGCGTGATCCTGGACTGGGTGCCCGCGCATTTTCCCTCCGACGTCTACGGGCTTGCCCGCTTCGACGGCACGGCGTTGTACGAATACGAGGATCCGCGCGAAGGCTTCCACCAGGATTGGAACACCTACATCTACAACCTGGGCCGCAACGAGGTCCGCAATTTCGTGCGGGCCAGCGGACTTGCCTGGTTGAGGCGCTATCACGTGGACGGCTTGCGGGTGGATGCGGTCGCCTCGATGCTGTATCGGGACTACAGCCGCCGCGAAGGGGAATGGATACCGAATTACTACGGGGGACGCGAGAACCTCGAAGCCATTTCCTTCCTGCGCGAACTGAACGAGCAGGTGCGCCGCCATGTGCCGGACGCGATGATGATCGCCGAAGAATCGACCGCCTGGCCCGGCGTGACCACGCCGGTGGGCGAAGGCGGGCTGGGGTTCCACTACAAGTGGAACATGGGGTGGATGCACGATACCTTGCGGTACATGCACGATGATCCCTTGTTCCGGCACTATCATCATCACGACATGACTTTCGGCATGGTCTATGCCTATTCCGAGAAGTTCATGCTGCCGCTCTCGCACGACGAAGTGGTGCACGGCAAGGGCTCGCTGATCGGCAAAATGCCCGGCGACCGCTGGCAGCGCTTCGCCAATCTGCGCGCCTACTTCGGCTTCATGTGGAGTCACCCGGGCAAGAAGCTGCTTTTCATGGGCGGGGAGATCGCGCAAGAGCGGGAGTGGAACCACGACGCGCAGCTCGATTGGGACGCGCTGGCCGATCCGCTGCACGCCGGGATGCAGCGCCTGGTCCGGGACCTGAACCATGCGTATGCCGCCGTTTCCGCGCTGCACAGGCTCGACGCCGATTCCGCGGGCTTCCGGTGGATCGTCGGCGACGACGATCGCAACAGCGTTTTCGCCTACCTGCGCAGCGACGGCGATCGCCACGTGCTCGCGGTCTGCAACATGACTCCCGTGCCGCGCCATGAATACCTGCTGGGCGTTCCGCGCGGCGGACGCTGGAGGGAGATCGTCAATACCGACGCGGCCGACTATGGCGGCTCCGGCATGGGCAACGGCGGTGGCGTCGAGGCCCGCCACGAGGCTTCCCACGGCCTGCCGCATGCGCTTGCGCTGACGCTGCCTCCGCTGGCGACCTTGCTGCTCGAGCCACAGGAGTAGCGCATGCAGACGATCGCCGATCGATTGCTGCCCGGCCGGCCGTTTCCGCTCGGGGCGCAGTGCGACGGAATGGGAGTGAATTTCGCGGTGTTCTCGGCGAACGCCACCCGGATCGAGCTGTGTCTGTTCGACGAGTCGGGACGCAAGGAACTCCAGCGCATGCCGCTGCCCGAATGCACCAACGAGGTCTGGCACGGCTACCTTCCGCGCGCGGGCCCGGGCCTGGTCTATGGCTACCGCGCCTTCGGCCCTTACGAGCCACAGCACGGGCACCGCTTCAACCCCCACAAGCTGCTGCTGGATCCCTATGCGCGCAAGCTTATAGGGACGCTGCGCTGGACCGATGCCTTGAACGGCTATCGGGGAGAAGACCGGGGCATGGATCGCCGCGACAGCGCGGCCGCGATGCCCAAGTGCGTCGTGGTGGACGACGCCTTCGACTGGCACGGCGACCAGCGGCCCGAATGGCCGTGGGGCCAGACCATGATCTATGAGGCCCACGTGCGCGGCCTGTCCATGCTGCGCGAGGATCTGCGGCCCATCGAGCGCGGTACCTTCCAGGCCCTCACGGACCGCAAGCTCATCGATCATCTGCTGGCGCTGGGCGTGACGTCCATCGAACTGCTGCCCATCCACGCGCACGTCAACGACCGCTTCCTGGTCGAACGCGGCCTGCGCAACTATTGGGGCTACAGCACCCTGGGCTTCTTCGCGCCCGAGGCCTCCTACCTGTCCCGAAACAACCTCGACGAGATCCGCGTGGCGGTCCGGAACCTCCACGCCGCCGGCATAGAGGTCATTCTCGACGTGGTCTACAACCATACGTGCGAAGCCAGCGAAACAGGACCCACCTTGTCCTGGCGCGGCCTCGACAACGCCAGCTATTACCGCCTGGTGCCCGGCGACGAACGCCACTACATCAACGACACCGGCTGCGGCAACACCCTCAACCTGTCGCATCCGCGCGTGCTGCAGATGGTCATGGACTCCCTGCGCTACTGGGCCAATGCGTTCCACGTGGATGGCTTCCGGTTCGACCTTGGGGTGACGCTGGGACGGGAGGAGGGCGGGTTCGACCCGGGTGCGGGGTTCTTCGATGCCTTGCTGCAGGACCCGGTGCTGTCGCGGCTGAAGCTGATTTCCGAACCCTGGGACATCGGGCCCGACGGCTATCACGTAGGGCACCATCCACCGGGATTCGCCGAATGGAACGACCGCTTCCGCGACGCGGTGCGCCGGTTCTGGCGTGGCGACGAAGGGCAGCGGCCCGATCTGGCCACCCGGCTGGCCGGCTCGGGCGATCTTTTCAACCGGCGCCACCGCAAGACCTGGGCTTCGGTGAACTTCGTCACCGCGCACGACGGTTTCACGCTGGCGGACCTGGTCAGCTACGCGCACAAGCACAACGAGGCCAACGGCGAAGAGGGCCGCGACGGGCACAACGAGAACTACAGCAGCAACTGGGGCGTGGAGGGGCCGACGTCCGATCCGGCGGTCCTCGCCACCCGCGCGGCCGTGGCCCGCGCCATGCTGCTGACCCTATTCTGTTCGCACGGCACGCCGATGCTGCTGGGCGGCGACGAGTTCGGCCGCACCCAGCTCGGCAACAACAACGCCTATTGCCAGGACAACGAAGTGTCGTGGCTGGACTGGCGGCTGGCCGAATCGGAAGCGGGCAGGGCGATGGCCGCGTTCGTGTCGCGGCTGGCCGCGCTGCGCCACGATTACCCCTCCCTGCGCCATGAGCGTTTCATGGTGAACAATCATTTCGTCGCCGAAGACCTGCCCGAGATCGCCTGGTTCGACGAGCACGGGGAACATATCTGGGACGACGCCTGGAACGATCCGCACCGCCGCACCCTGGTACTGCGCCGGGCGGTGCGGCAGAACGAGACGATCGAGGCAACGCTGCTCATGATCAATGGCAACGGGCACGCCGTTGCCTTCGCGTTGCCGCCTTCGACCATGCGCTGGCGCATGCTGATCGATAGTGCGCGGCCCGATTTGCCCGAAGCGGATTTGACCCGGCAATCGATCGAGCTCGAGCCCCGCAGCGCGGTATTGCTGGGATGCAGGATGGACGCACCATGAAGAATTACCCTCTCACGCTCCGCCCACTTCGTGGGGTCGCTGCCCCCCGGGGGGGCGTTTTTTATCTTGGGACGGCCCGGCGATGGGGAATCGCCCCCACGCTCCGCCCACTTCGTGGGGTCGCTGCCCCCCGGGGGGGCGTTTTTCATCTTGGGACGGCCCGGCGATGAAAAAAAACCTTCCCGATAAATTCGGTGCCCGCCTGCTCCGGCCGGACCGTACCCGTTTCAGGCTGTGGGCGCCGGGCCGGAAGGAGGCATACGTGGAGCTGGAGCCGGGTCGCGCCGACGCCACCCGGATACCCATGCAGGCCAAGAAGGAAGGCTGGTTCGAGGCCGAAGCCGCGTGCGGCGCCGGCACCCGCTATCGCTATTGCTTCGAAGACGGCCTGTCCGTTCCCGACCCCGCCTCGCGCATGCAGGACGGCGATGTACACGATGCCAGCGTGGTGGTCGACCCATCCGCCTACCGTTGGCGGCATACCCGCTGGCGGGGACGGCCGTGGAGCGAGGCGGTCATTTACGAGCTGCACGCCGGCGCGCTGGGTGGCTTCGAGGGAGTGCGCGCGCAATTGCCGCGGCTTGCCAAGCTGGGCATTACCGCGGTCGAGCTCATGCCCATCGCCGATTTCCCGGGAGGGAGGAATTGGGGCTACGACGGCGTGCTGCCCTATGCGCCGGATCGCGCCTATGGCAGCCCCGAAGCGCTCAAGGCCTTGATCGACGATGCCCATGGCCTGGGCCTGATGGTATTCCTGGACGTGGTCTACAACCATTTCGGCCCCGACGGCAATTACCTGCACGCCTATGCCCCGTCCTTTTTCCGCGAGGATGTACAGACGCCGTGGGGGCCGGCCATAGATTTCCGGCGCAGGCCGGTGCGTGAATTCTTTACCGGCAATGCCATGTACTGGTTGCACGAATTCCGCTTCGACGGCTTGCGCCTGGATGCCGTGCATGCGATTTCCGAGCAGGATTGGCTGGAGGAAATGGCGAGCGATGTGCGCCAGGCCATAGACCGGCAGCGGCAGGTGCACCTGGTGATCGAGCATGACGGCAACGCCGTGTCGCTGCTCGAGCACGAGTTCGACGCCCAGTGGAACGACGATGGCCATCACGTGCTGCACCGGCTGCTGACCGACGAGAACCAGGGCTATTACCGCGACTACGACGACCAGCCGGCGGCGTTGCTGGCGCGGTGCCTCGCGGAAGGATTCGTCTACCAGGGCGAGCCGTCGGCCCATCGCGATGGCAAGCCGCGCGGCAAGCCGTCGGCCCACCTGCCGCCCACCAGTTTCGTGCTGTTCCTGCAGAACCATGACCAGATCGGTAATCGCGCGCTGGGCGAACGCCTCCGAACATTGGCTCGCGTGCGCGGACGGACGCAGGCGTTGAGGGCGGCGATCGCGCTGGTCCTGCTGTCGCCGCAAATACCGTTGATTTTCATGGGCGAGGAGTACGGCGTGGAAACGCCGTTCCTGTATTTCACCAGCCACGGTCCGGAGCTGGCGCAGGCGGTCAGGGAAGGGCGGCGCAAGGAGTTCGCCAGTTTCGAAGCCTTCGCGGACGGTACGGGCGCGGAGATCCCCGATCCCAACGAAGCGTCCACCTTCGAGGCGTCCCGCGAGGGATTGTTCGAGGCCGAGGGCGATTGGCATGCTTATTACCAGGCGTTGTTGCGCTGCCGGCGCGAGGCCCTCATGCCGCACCTGGATGCCGCGCGCGCGATCGGGGCGCGCGCGCTGGGGCCGCAGGCCGTGGAGGCGCGCTGGAGCCTGGGCGACGGCCGGACACTGGCGATCCATGCCAATTTCGGCGAACAGGCGGTGGCAGCCACCGCTCCGGCCGACTCGGCCGGCCTGCTGTTCGAGAGCCGGCCGGACGCGGCACGCCGCTTGCGGGAGGGCTGGCTGGACCCGGCATGCACGGTCGCATGGATGGAGGCAGGAACGCCATGAGCTCGCCCGATCACGACCTCGAACGCTTGGCCGGCGCCGCCGGCATCGCGGTGCATTGGAAAGACGCCATGGGGCGGCACCACGCCGTGGCGCCCGACGTGTTGCGTACCATGCTGACCGAGTTCGGCCTGGAAGCCGACACGCCGGCCCAGATCTCGGCAAGCCTCGCCTTTCTTACGGGGCCCGGGAACGAGGAGACGCCCGCCCTGAAGACGGCGTTGCAAGGCGAGGCCATCGAGCTGCCATGGCCCGGTGCCGAGCCGGAAATGCCCTTTCGCCTGGTGTTCGAGGACGGCGCCGGTTGCGACGGGGTGGCTCGCCGCGGACATGCCGGTGTCCTGACGCTGCCCGGCATCGCGCGGCCCGGCTATCACACTTTGCTGATCGGTGGCGCCACCTGCACGGTGGCGGTCGCGCCGCGGCGGTGCTTTGCGGCCGGCGACGCGCTGCACCGCGAGCATGGACGGATCTGGGCGCTGGGGGCGCAGCTCTACAGCCTGCGGCGCGAGGCCGCAGCGGCGGGAGCGGGTTTCGGCGATTTCACGGCCCTGCAGCGGCTTGCCGAGCAAGCCGCGGCGCAAGGCGCAGCCGCGGTGGCCGTCAGCCCGATGCATGCGATGTTCAGCGCCGACCCGACCCGCTACAGTCCCTACGCACCGTCGAGCCGGTTGTTCCTGAACGTGTTGTACGTCGATCCGGCCGCAGTCTTCGGCGCACACGCGCTGGCCGCCGTGACCGCCAAGGGGCTGGGCGACGAACTGGCCCGCCTGGCCGACCTGGACCTGGTCGACTGGCCCGCCGCCGGCCGGGCCAAGCTCGCGATATTGCACGCCTTGTTCGACGACTTCCCGCGCAATGTGGATGCCCGGGCCTACGAGGATTTTCTGGCGTTCGAGCGCGAGGGCGGGCCATCGCTGCAGGCGCATGCGCGTTTCGAGGCCGTCCATGCCTGGCGAGTGGCCGAGACCGGCGACCGCGCCGGATGGCGCCACTGGCCCGCGGCATTCCGGTCGCCGGACAGTCCCGACGTGGAGCGGTTCGCCCGGCACCACGAGCGCGAAGTGCGCTTTCATCTGTTCCTCCAGTGGCTGGCGGCGCGCGGCTTGGCGGGCGCCCAGTCCGCGGCGCGGGCCGCCGGCATGCCCATAGGCCTGATCTCCGATCTGGCCGTCGGGACGGATCCCTCGGGCAGCCATGCCTGGACGCGGCAGGAGGAAGTACTCTCGAGGCTGTCGCCAGGTGCTCCTCCCGACGTCTTCAACCCCAAGGGCCAGGCCTGGGGGCTGACGGCTTTCTCGCCGCGCGCGCTGCGGGCCCGGGGCTATCGCGCCTTCATCGAACTGCTGCGCGCGAGCCTGGCGCACGCCGGCGGGGTGCGCATCGACCACGCGCTGGGGCTGTCGCGGATGTGGCTGGTGCCCGAGGGCGCGTCCCCGGCCGAAGGGGCGTACGTGAGCTATCCGTTCGAGGACATGATGCGCCTGATCGCGCTGGAGTCGTGGCGTTATCGCGCCATCGTCGTCGGCGAGAACCTGGGCACGGTTCCCGAGGGCTTCAATGCGCAGATCGAGGAGGCAGGCATGCTCGGCATGGACGTGCTGTGGTTCACGCGCGAAGGCGATTGGCCCGGCGCGCCGTTCCGGCTGCCGGCGGACTGGTCTTCGCATGCGCTCGCCACCACCACCACGCACGACCTGCCGACGGTGGCCGGGTGGTGGCGCGGCACGGACATCCATTGGCGCGAGCGGCTGGGCCTGTTGGCCGAAGGCAGCAGCGGCGACTCGCAGATGGCCGAGCGCACCCTGGACCGGTCGCGGTTGTGGCAGGACCTCCACCGCGCCGGACTGGTCGGAGCAGAGGAGCCGGTTCCCGAGCAGGCGCCCGTGGCGGCGGTGCTCGGCTTCGTGGCCGCGACCCCCGCACCCTTGCTGCTGGTGCCGCTGGAAGACATGCTGGCGCTGGAAGACCAGCCCAACCTGCCGGGCACCATCGACGCCCATCCGAACTGGCGGCGGCGGATGCCGGTATCCGTGGAGTCCATGTTCGCGCAGCCCGAGGTGGCCGAGCGCGTGGCCGCGCTGACGCGGGCCAGGGGGGCGGCATGACCCGGCCCGCCGCATCGCGGCGGAGCGCTCCTTCCGCCGCCGTGGCGCCGGGTGTGCCGCGCGCCACCGCGCGATTGCAGTTCCACGCCGGCTTCCCCTTCGAGGCCGCCATCGAGCAGGTCGATTACTTCGACGCCCTCGGCGTCAGTCACATCTATGCCTCGCCGATCACCCGCGCGCGGCCAGGGTCCATGCACGGCTACGACACCGTGGACTACGAGACGGTGAGCCCCGAGCTGGGCGGCGAAGAGGGGTTGCGCCGCCTGGTGGAGCGGCTGCGCGCGCATGGCATGGGACTGATCATCGACGTGGTGCCCAACCACATGGGCGTGAGCCCCCACAACGCCTGGTGGTGGAGTGTGCTGCGGCTGGGGCGCCGCAGCCCCTATGCCGAGTTCTTCGACATCGATTGGGAACCCGCCGACGCGGCGCTGTGCGGCAAGGTGCTGGCGCCGTTTCTGGGCGACCAGTACGGCCAGGTGCTCGCGGCCGGCCAGTTGTCTCTGCAGCGCGACGACGAGACGGGCGAGTACGTCATTGCCTACTTTGACGCGCGCTTTCCGGTGGCGCCCGAATTCTCGGACGAGATCGCCGCCCAGCCGCCGGATGCCTACGACGCATCGCAACTGCAGGGCCGGGCGCGCCTGCACGCGCTGCTCGAGCGCCAGCATTACCGGCTTGCCTGGTGGCGCACCGCAGCCGAGGAAATCAATTGGCGGCGGTTCTTCGAGATCAGCGACCTGATCGGCGTGCGGGTCGAGCGGGACGACACCCGCGAAGCCATCCACCGCCTGCCGTTCCGCTTGTATGCCGAGGGCCTGATCGACGGCATCCGCGTGGATCACATCGACGGGCTGGCCGACCCGGAGGGATATTGCCGCTATCTGCGCGAGAACCTGACCGCCCTCAATCCGCAACGGCCTGCGGGCTGCCCGCGCGACGTGCCGTACATCGTGGTCGAGAAGATACTTGCCGCGGACGAACACTTGCCGGCCTCATGGCGTGTGCATGGCACCACGGGCTACGACTTCATGAACGAAGTGGGCGCCTTGCTGCACGACCCGCAGGGCGAGCCGCGCCTGACGAGCCTGTGGCAATCCGTCTCGGGCGAGTCGCGGGGATTCCGTTCTCTCGTCCTGGAAGTGCGGCGCAAGCTCGTGGCGCAGAATTTCGCCGGCGAGTGCGACGCGCTCGTGTGCGTCCTGCACCGGATTGCGCGTGCCGACCTCGGCACGCGCGACTGGGGGCCACCCGCCATCAGAAGGGTACTGACCGAGCTGCTGGTGCATTTTCCCGTCTACCGCACCTATGTGGGCGGAACCTCGCCGCTCGCCGCCGACGAGGTGGCCATGAGCATTGCCTGCAAAGGCGCACGCCAGGCGCTCAGGCGGGCCGATCTCGGACTGCTGGAGCTGCTCGCGCAATGGCTGGGACATGCGCCGGATCCGGCCACCACGCCGGCGCTGCGGACGTGGCGCCGGGAGGCGATACGCCGCTTCCAGCAACTGACTGCCCCGTTGGCGGCCAAGTCGGTGGAGGACACGGGTTTCTATCGCTATGGACGGTTGTTGTCGCGCAACGAGGTCGGCGGCGATCCTGGCATGTTCTCGCTGGACCTCGAGGGTTTCCACCGCAAGGTGCTGGCACGCGCCGCCCGACTGCCCGACGCCATGCTGGCGACTGCCACGCACGATCACAAGCGCGGCGAAGACACCCGGGCGCGTCTGGCGGTGCTCAGCGAGCTTGGCGATGAATGGCAGCGGCAGGTCGAGGTGTGGATGCGCCGGCACGAGGCGCTCAAGGCCAAGGAAGGGCCGCGTCCTGCAGCGGCGGACGAATACATGCTGTATCAGACGCTGTTCGGCGTCTGGCCGCTCGACCTGTTCATCGGCGACGAGGCGGGCGTCGCGTCGCTGGCGGAGCGGGTGGCCGAATGGCAAACCAAGTCGCTGCGCGAAGCCAAGCTGCGTTCGAGCTGGGTAACGCCCGCCGACGAGTACGAACAGGCCTGCGAGGCCTTCCTGCGCGCCGTGCTCGATCCGCGGCGCAACGGCCGCACGCTGCTGGAGCTGTCGGCCTTCGTCGCGCGCGCGGGCGCGGCCGGCGCCTTGAACAGCCTGGTCCAGGCCCTGTTGCGCCTGACCACGCCGGGCGTGCCCGACCTGTACCAAGGCACGGAATTCTGGGACTTCAGCCTGGTCGATCCCGACAACCGGCGGCCGGTGGACTACGAGCGTCGGCGCGCCGCGCTGCGGGGCGCCGCTGACAATGCCGACCTGATCGCCCGCTGGCGCGACGGCTGCATCAAGTTCGAGTTGATTCGCCGCGTATTGGCGCTGCGCCGGCGCGATCCCGAGCTTTTCCGCCGCGGCGACTATCTGCCGCTCGCGGTCCGCGGCGATGCCGAGGGGGCCGTGCTGGCCTACGTCCGCCGCTACCAGGACCGCATTGCGCTGGTGGTGGCACCGCATTGCGCCGCGGCGCTTGTGCTGGCGGCTTCGGGCTCTTCGCCGGTTCCCCACGTGCCGCCTCAGGCCTGGGGAGATACCGCGATCGACGTGTCCGGATTGGCGGTGGGCGACGCGCTGCGCAATGCGCTCGGCGGCCCCGATTGCAGCGTCGAGGGCGGCGCCGTCCGCGTGTCCGAAGCCCTGGCCGCTTTTCCTGTCGCCCTGATGTACGCCTGAGGCGGTCCGCCCCGCCTTCCCGGCTCGCTCCCCGTTTTTGCCGCCGTTGGCGCAAGACCACCCGCCACGCGGGCGGAACCTCTAAACTTGCGCTGCTTCACGTGGGCAAAATCAAATAATGCGAGGGAGTGTATCTATGGCGGGTTCCTATTTTCCGGCCTGGCGCGAGCAGGCCGGCAGCTTGCAGCAGGGGCGGGTCATCGCGCCCGACGAACGACTGCCCTGGCCGCCGATGCTGGCCATGGGCGTGCAGCACGTGGTCGCCATGTTCGGGTCCACGGTGCTTGCTCCTCTCCTGATGGGCTTCGATCCGAACCTGGCGATTTTCATGTCGGGCATCGGCACGCTGCTCTTTTTCCTGGTGGTGGGAGGCAGGGTGCCGAGCTACCTGGGTTCGAGCTTCGCCTTCATCGGCCTCGTCATCGCCGTGACCGGATACGGCGGATCCGGCCTGAACGGCAATATTGCCGTGGCGCTGGGCGGCATCATCGCCTGCGGCGTGCTCTACGCCCTGATCGGGCTGGTGGTGATGGCGGCGGGAACGGGGTGGATCGAGCGGCTCATGCCGCCGGTGGTCACGGGCGCCGTGGTGGCCGTGATCGGCCTGAACCTGGCGCCGATCGCGGTCAAGGGCGTCTCGGCCAATGGCTTCGACGGGTGGATGGCCCTGGCGACCGTGCTGTGCGTGGGCGGTGTTGCGGTGTTTACGCGTGGCATGTTGCAGCGCCTCTTGATCCTGGTCGGCCTGCTGCTTGCCTACGCGGTGTATGCCGTACTGACCAACGGCATGGGCCTGGGCAAGCCCATCGACTTCGCGCCGGTCGCGCAGGCCGCGTGGTTCGGGCTGCCCAGCTTCACGGCGCCCGTCTTCAAGCTGGATGCGATGGTGCTGATCGCCCCGGTGGCGGTGATCCTGGTGGCCGAGAACCTTGGCCACATCAAGGCGGTAAGCGCCATGACCGGCTACAACCTCGACCGCTACGTCGGCCGCGCCTTCGTCGGAGACGGGCTGGCCACCATGCTGTCGGGCAGCGTCGGCGGAACCGGGCTGACCACCTATGCCGAGAACATCGGCGTCATGGCGGTCACCCGCATCTATTCGACGCTGGTGTTCGTCATTGCCGCGCTGATCGCCATCCTGCTGGGCTTTTCACCGAAATTCGGCGCGGTCATCCTGACCATCCCGGCGGCGGTGCTGGGTGGCGTGTCGATCGTGGTGTTCGGGTTGATCGCGATAGCGGGGGCCCGCATCTGGGTCGAAAACCGGGTCGATTTCTCCGACAATCGCAACCTGATCGTGGCCGCGGTCACGCTGGTCCTGGGCGCGGGCGACTTCACGCTGCATTTCGGCGGCTTCGCGCTGGGCGGGATAGGTACCGCCACTTTCGGCGCCATCCTGCTCAACGCCTTGCTGGCGGGACGCGGCAAGGACTGAGGCAGGCGGCCGGCTGGCGCCTTGCCAGCCGGCCGGCGCGTCACGATGCCGGCAGCCGGGCCTCCCAACGGCCTCCCTGCTGATAGAACTCGTAGCGGTGCTTGCCCTCGCGCCGGTTGCCCTTCACATCGGCGCTGGTGGTGACATCGCAGGTCACGCTCTGGCTTGCGGGCGTGCAGTTGTCCAGGGACTTGACCTCTAGCGAGCGCGCCATGTTGGTGGCGGCCGGGCCATCGAACCCCTGTTGGTTGTTCATCGACTGGATTTCCCGATGCATCGCGTTCTGCAAGGCCTGGGTGGCCTGTTCCCGCGTGGGGGCCTGCTGGGCGTATGCGGCGGCGCAACAACCGGCCAGACCGATAGCCAAGACGAGCTTTTTCATTGCGTACTCCTTGGTAACGAAAACGCCACGCCTTTCAATCTAGTCGGCTTTGCGCCCCGGCTGTGTAAGGTTTTACGTGGAATCTTGTCGTTTGGTAATCGGGCTACCAGGCCGCCACGGCGCCGTCGCTGCGTGGATCCGCGCCGCCCTCGAGCGTACCGTCCGGATGCCGCAGGATCGCGCCGGCATGTCCCATGGTTTCGTCATACGGACGCAGGATCTCCACCTCGTGGCCACGGCCGCGCAGCGCGTCGGCCACCCCTGGCGCGAAGCGCGACTCGAGCTTGAGCGTATCGGAGGTCTGGCCCCAGGTGCGGCCCAGGAGCCAGCGCGGCGCATCCACCGCCGCCTGGGGATTCATGCCGAATTGCACGATGCGGGTGAATACCGCGCTTTGCGATTGCGGCTGGCCGTCGCCCCCCATGTTGCCGTAGACCAGCGTGCGGCCGTCGTCTAGATGAGCCATGGCCGGGTTCAGGGTGTGGAAGGGCTTGCGGCCAGGCATGAGCGGGTTGCGGCTGCCAGGGTCGAGCGAAAAGCTGCACCCCCGGTTCTGCCAGTTGATGCCCGATTCGGCCAGCACCACGCCGCTGCCGAATTCGTGGTAGATGCTCTGGATGAAGCTGACCGCAACGCCATGCGCGTCGACGGCACCCATCCACACCGTGTCGGCCGGCCCCTTGCCCTTGCCCCAGGGCGCGGCGCGGTCCCTCGAGATCTTGGCGGCCATTGCATCGAGCCGCCCGGCATCCAGCAGCGATTGCGGATCGACGTCCATGTGCGCGGGGTCGGTGATGTGGGCGTCGCGGATGCCGAACGCGAGCTTGGTTGCTTCGGTGCAGAGGTGGACGTAGTCGGCGCCCGTGGGGTCGGCTACCGCTTCCAGCAGGCGATCGAGCTGGCCCAGGATCAGCAGAGACACCAGGCCCTGGGTGGGCGGGGGGACGTTGTAGACCTTGCCGCGGGAGTGTTCCAGTACCAGGGCTTTTTTCCACACTGGCCGGTGCGCGGCCAGGTCGGACGCTGTCAGGGGGCTGCCCGCCGTGGCCAGGTCGCGCGCCAGGACTTGCGCGAGGTCGCCGCGGTAGAAGTCGTCCAGGCCCGCCCGCGCGAGCTGCTCCAGCGTGACGGCCAGCCTCGGCTGGCGGAAGAGGGCGCCCGGCGCGGGCGCCTGGCCGTCGACCAGGAACGTTTCGGCAAAGCCGGGGACGGCCAGCAGGTCCTCCCGCTTGGTCGAAGTGCATGCCGCCTGGCTGGTCGTGACAGGCATGCCGCGCCGCGCATAGTCGATCGCGTCGCCCAGCAGCCGTTGCAGCGGCAGGCGTCCGCCGAGGTTTTCGCGCGACCAGGCGTAGGCGGCGTCCCAGCCGGAAACGGTGCCGGCGACGGTGTTGGCCGCCAGGCCGCCGCGGAACGGGATCGCCTCGAGCCCGCGGGTGCGATAGGCGCCGATATCGGCCGCCGCCGCGGCGGCGCCGCAGGCTTCAAGCGCCAGGGGCGGGTGCCCGGGGCGGCTCACCAGCCAGAAACCGTCGCCGCCCATGCTGTTCATGTGGGGATAGACGACGGCGATGGTGGCGGCGGCCGCGATCATCGCCTCGACCGCGTTGCCGCCTTCGCGCATGACCGCCAGCGCGCTTTGCGAGGCGAGCGCATGGGGGGCGACTGCCATGGCGCGGCTGCCGCGGACGGGATTGGGAGTGAACGGGGAGGATGGCATGGGCGCGATCCGGGCGGGTGGAAAGCCCGATTGTGGCCCAGACTCGGCCCGCGGTCATGTCCCTCGCGTAAGGCCGGGGCGCGGCGAGGTATGCTGTACGGCGAGCCATGCCGAATTGAACGAGGTCATGTAAGGGAATTCCGGGCCCGGGCGGACCGCCACCTATAATGTGCCGCCTTGCGGCGTAGGCGCGTGGGCCGCAATTGGGATATAAACACGCCCATACCGGCGCGCGCCGTAGCGCCGCCGCGCGAATTCAAGGATATCCGTGAGTGATCTGTTAGACAGCCGCCTGGCGTTGCTCGACCAGCCCGCGCACCGCGCGGTGCTGGCGCGCCGACTGCATGGCATAGAAAAAGAAAGCCTGCGGGTCGACGCCGAAGGGCATCTGGCGATGACGCCGCATCCCGCCGGCCTCGGTGCCGCCCTGACGCATTCCAGCATCACCACCGATTACTCCGAAGCCTTGATCGAGCTGATCACGGCTACTCATGCCGGCCATGAATCGCTGCTCGGCGAGCTGCGGGACATCCACCGTTTCGTCTACAGCGAGCTCGATCGCGAAATGCTGTGGAACCAGTCCATGCCCTGTGGGCTGCCGCCCGAAAAGGACATACCGATCGCATGGTTCGGATCGTCCAACATCGGCATGCTCAAGCACGTGTATCGGCGCGGCCTGGCCTATCGCTATGGCAAGGCCATGCAGTGCATCGCCGGCATTCACTACAACTTCTCGTTCGCCGAGGACTTCTGGCCGCTGCTGGCCGATCCCGGCGAGCCGGCGGGCATGTCCTCCAAGGACCGGCAGTCGGCCAAGTACGTGGCGCTGATCCGCAACTTCAACCGCTACAGCTGGCTGCTGATGTATCTGTTCGGCGCGTCGCCCGCGCTATCGGTGGATTTCCTCCAGGGGCGCGCGCACCAGCTCGAACGCCTGGACGACAGCACGCTATACCTGCCGTACGCCACCAGCCTGCGCATGAGCGACCTGGGGTACCAGAACAAGGCGCAGGCCGGGCTCAAGCCGTGCTACAACGATTTGTCGACCTATGTGGCGCGTCTGTACGAGGCGGTCAGCACGCCGTGGCCGGAGTACGAGAAGATCGGCACCGTGCGCGACGGGCAGTGGGTGCAGCTCAACACCAACATCCTGCAGATCGAGAACGAATACTATTCGAGCATCCGGCCCAAGCGCGTGGCCCGCAGCGGCGAGCGGCCGTTGCGGGCGCTTGCCGAGCGGGGCGTGCAGTATGTCGAAGTGCGCTGCATGGACATCGACCCCTTCCAGCCGGTGGGCATAGACGAGACCACCAGCCGCTTCCTCGACGCGTTCCTGCTGTATTGCACCCTGGAAGACAGTCCGCTGTTCGCCGAGGGCGGGCATTGCTCGCGCAGCGCCGACAATTTCCTCACCGTGGTCAAGCGCGGACGCCAGCCCGGATTGACGTTGAATCGCGACGGCAATGCAATCCCCTTGCGCGCGTGGGCGGAGGAATTGCTCGATCGTATCGCCGACTGCGCGGGGCTGCTCGACCGCGTCCACGGCGAGACCGGCTATTCGGCGTCGATTGCGCCGCAGCGGGCCAAGGTCGAGGCGCCGGAGCTCACGCCGTCGGCACGCGTGCTGGAATCCTTGCGTACGAGCGGGATGACGTTCCAGGCCTTCATGCTCGACCTGAGCCGCCGCCATGCCGAGCATTTCCGCAGCCAGCCCTGCGCCGGCGAGCAACTCGCCCGGTTCCGGCGCCTGGCCGCCGAGTCGCTGGCCGAGCAGCGCGAGCTGGAACGGATGCAGACGGGCGACTTCGGGGAGTTCGTGGCTGCCTACCAGGCAGGTCTCCTGGGGCGCCAATAGGCGCCAGGAAGAGGCCGAGGCGCGGAAGCCCATGCAAATCGTCTTCACCGTACTCGTCCTGCTGCTGGCCGTGGCGATGTCGGGGGTGCTGTCCAGGCTTTCGCCGGTCCGGCTGCCGCTGCCCCTGTTCCAGATCGCGATCGGCGCGCTGCTTGCGGCACCGGCCTTCGGCCTGAAGGTGAGGTTCGATCCCGAGCTGTTCCTGCTGCTCTTCATTCCGCCCTTGCTCTTCGTGGACGGCTGGCGGATCCCCAAGCGCCAGCTGTATCAGCTGCGCGGCCCGATCCTGGCGCTTGCCCTGGGACTGGTGCTCTTTACAGTGGTCGGCGTGGGGTATTTCATCCACTGGCTGATCCCCGCCATTTCCCTGCCGGTGGCGTTCGCCCTGGGCGCGGTGCTGTCGCCGACCGACGCGGTGGCGGTATCGGCCATCGTCGGCAAGAACCGCTTGCCGCCCAAATTGCAGCATGTGCTGGAAGGCGAGAGCCTGATGAATGACGCATCGGGCCTGGTGGCGTTCAAGTTCGCCATCGCCGCGGTGCTTACCGGGTCGTTCTCGCTGTGGCAGGCGAGCCTGAGCTTCGTCATCATCGCCGTCGGCGGGCTGGCGGTGGGCGCGGCCCTGGCCTGGGTGCTGAGCCTGGGGCGCAAGCTGGTGGCGCAATGGACCGACGACGAACCCGCCATCCAGGTCGTCCTGTTGCTGTTGACGCCATTTGCGGCCTACCTCGTGGCCGAGCATTTCGGGGTCTCGGGCATCCTCTCGGCCGTGGCCGCGGGCATCGCCATGACCTACACCGATTCGGGGCAGGGATCCTCGGCCATGCGCCTGCAGAGCAACAGCGTGTGGTCCATGCTCGAGTTCGTATTCAATGGCATGACCTTCATCCTGCTGGGGCTGCAGTTGCCCAGCGTGGTCGGCCTTGCGCAGGTCGATGCGCAGGCGGCCGGCAACGTCCCGGTGTGGCACCTGTTCGTCTACGTGGCGGCGATCACGCTGGTGCTGATCGCCTTGCGCTTCCTGTGGGTCTGGGTGACCTACCATCTGAAGAGCTTCCGGATGCTGCTGCAAGGGTCGCCCGTGCGCCCCGTCAATGCCTGGGTGCTGCTGGTGACCTCGCTGTCCGGGGTGCGCGGCTCGATCACGATGGCCGGCGTGCTGACCGTACCGCTGGAAATCTCGGCCGGCACGCCGTTTCCCGGCCGCGACCTGCTGATCTTCCTCGCCACGGGCGTCATCCTTTGTTCGCTCTTGGTGGGGAGCACGCTGCTTCCCCTGGTACTGCCCAAGGTTCCTACGCCTGCCGAGACCATGAAAGACAAAGAAGAGCGCGCGGCGCGGCTGCGGCTGGCGCACGCGGCGCTCGACGGCCTGGAACAGGCGCAGATGCGGATGCGCCAGGGGCTGAACGAGGAATCCCTGGCCGTACTGGCCGAAGTCGGCGCCGACCTGGCGAAGGTCTATCGCAATCGCATCGATGCCGAGAGCGATACGACCGAAATTGCCGCGCGAGCCAACCTGCATCGCAACTTCGAGCGCGACCTGCGCATGGCGGCCATCTATGCGCAACGCACCGAGCTGCATCGGCTGCGCGACGCCCACCTGATCGACGACGACGTGTTCACGGTATTGCTGCGCGACGTGGATCTGGCCGAGAGCTGGCTGGCGGGGCCGCTGGTCAGCAAGCATTGAACAGGCCCTAGAGGCGGGGCGTGATTCATGTCGGGGTTTTGGTCCCTAACACGGCCCCGGCGTACCGCGCAAGACCTGCACCGTTAGGCATGCAGATCAATGGATTTCAGTGCGGTCGTTTTGTCGAATTGGATGGAACCTCGCCGTATCCCATCTGGCGATCGTCGCTCATCACCGCCGTAGTCCTTGGCCGGTGTGGTGGGGCGGCCCGCTCTCGGGGCGCATTCGGAGCCGCCGGAGTTGGCGCGGTCGGCGGGGAAGCAAGGGCGTGCATGTCTGAGCGCGGCAGTAGGGACAGTCCGGGGGACTGTCCCCGCGCGAGTTCACGCCCGCCCCGCCGACCGCGCCAACTCCGGGAAGTCCCGGCAAAGCCGGGGCCGGCTTCGCTGCGCCCCGATAGGGGGCGCCCCGCCACACCGGCCAAGGACGGATCAAGAACTCAACTCTCCAGCAATTGACCCCCCCTAGAGCATGGGCGAAAACAGCCGTGCGAAGGAATCGAACAGCCGGCGGGGGAAGGGGGTTTCCCGGTCCTTGGCGACGCGCGCTGCCTGGCGCAAGTCCAGCTCGAACTGGCGGCCCAGCTGGCGCGCCATGGTTTCGCCATAGACCAGGGCCATGACCTCGAAGTTCAGCTCGAAGCTGCGGTTGTCGAAATTGGCGGTGCCGATGAACGAATAAGTGTCGTCGACCAGGAGTGTCTTGGAGTGCAGCATCCTGTCCTGGTATTCCCAGACCTTGACGCCGGCCTCGAGCAATTCGTCGAAATAAGAGCGCGAGGCCGCCGTCACCACCAGCGAGTCGCTGCGGCGCGGGACCAGCAGGCGAACGTCCACGCCTTTCTGGGCGGCGCTGGTCAGGCTCATCAGGGCCGGTTCGCTAGGGACGAAATAGGCCGTGGTCAGCCACACCCGCTCGGTGGCCGCATGGATGGCCGCGACTTGCATGCGGTGGATCGCCTGGCGGGGGTCGTCGGGGCCCGACGTCAATATCTGCACATGATGCTCGCCAGGCGGCATCTCGGGCAGCAGCGCGTCCAACTCCCGGTCGTCGGTGCGCTGCTTGGTGGCGTAGGCCCAATCCTCCAGGAACACCATCTGCAGCCAGCGCACGGCGCCGCCTTCGATGCGCAAGTGCACGTCGTGATAGGCGTCCGGTCGCGTGCGCTCGTCCTCGTCGTCGGTGACGTTCAGGCCGCCCGTGAAGCCCAGCTTGCCGTCGCAGATCAGTATCTTGCGGTGGTTTCGATAGTTGGTGACCGGCCGCCAGCGCCGGCCGATCCGCACATTGTGGAAAAAACCGACCTGCGCGCCCGCCTCGCGCAGCGGCGCGAGGAAGCGCCGGCCCAGCCGGTCCGATCCCAGCGCATCCACCAGCAGCCGCACGGCCACGCCCTGGCGCGCCTTTTCGGCCAGGAGGTCGCGGATGGCGGTGCCGATGCGGTCGGGATCGAAAATGTAGAACTCGACGTGGATGTGCTCGCGCGCGGCGCAGATCGCTTCCACGAAAGCGTCGTAGGTCTGCGCGCCGCCCACCAGGAGGCGCACGTCGGTAGCCGAGGAAAGCGGAATGTCGCAGGC
Source organism: Pigmentiphaga sp. NML080357 (assembly GCF_002188465.1). GTDB lineage: Bacteria > Pseudomonadota > Gammaproteobacteria > Burkholderiales > Burkholderiaceae_B > Pigmentiphaga. The sequence goes on from NZ_NINW01000048.1 coordinate 92,637, forward strand.
GGTTCGCCCCAGCGCCGCCATGCGCGCCACCGTCGGGGGGATTTGGTGCTCGTGTTCGCGCAGCAGTGCGCGCTCGGTCTGGCTGGCGATCAGCAGGCGGCTGCGCAGGCGCTTGATGCGGCGGCGCTTCAGGCGCTGGGGCCCGAGGAAGTAGTAGACGATATAGCCGACGTAAGGCAGCAGGGCCAGCACCAGGATCCACAGTACGGTGGACAGCGGCGGGCGCCGCTGCAGCACGATCCAGACGGTGACGGTGCCGATATAGAGCGCCCAGCCCACGGACCAGGCATTGACCAAGTGGTGCTGGAGCTCGGCATTGGCCATCGCGCGCGCTTATAACGGGATGGTGTGCTTCTTGTGGCGGACCTTGGCTTCGAGATAGCGCCGGTTGTTCGGGTTCAGGTAGACCCCCGTGGGAATGATGCTCTCGATCTCGATGCCGTGCTCCTCGAGCTGGCTCGCTTTGTCGGGATTGTTGGTCAGGAGGCGGATGCGAGTGACGTCGAGGGCCCTGAGCATCTGCGCGGCCGGCTCGAAGCTGCGGGCGTCTTCCGGCAGGTTCAGGTGGCGGTTGGCCTCGAAGGTATCGAGGCCCTTTTTCTGCAGGGCGTAGGCCGACAGCTTGGCATACAGGCCGATGCCCCGGCCTTCCTGCCGCAGGTACAGCAGGACCCCGCCCTCGCGCGAGAAGCACGACAAAGCCTCGTGCAATTGCGGACCGCAATCGCAGAGCTGGGAGCCGAATACGTCGCCGGTCAGGCATTCCGAGTGGACGCGGACCAGCGGCGGCGTATTGCCGGGCTTGAGCTGCGGAAACACGATGGCCACGTGTTCTTCCGCGAAGCCGTTGAAAGTGACGAATTCCGGCGGCGTTCCTCCCTCTTCGAGAGGAATCACGACGCGGTTCTTGATGGTGACCATGGTTGTTCCGATCAGACCAGCATCCAGACGACGATGACCAGTCCCAAGGCGATACGATACCAGCCGAATACCCGGTACGAGTGGTTCGCGACGAACCGCATCAAGGCCCGCACCACGAGCAGCGCCGCGACGAACGCCGCCAGGAAGCCGATGGCGATGGCCGTGACATCGTTGCTGGTGAGGGATTCGTGGTTCTTCCAGGCATCGTAGACCGATGCGGCCAGCATCGTGGGCATGGCAAGGAAGAACGAGAACTCGGTGGCGGTAGTGCGCTTGAGTCCGGCGGCCATGCCGCCGATGATGGTGGCGCCCGAGCGCGAGGTGCCCGGGATCATCGCGACGCATTGCGCCAGGCCCACCATCAGCGCCTGGAACCAGGTGATCTCGCCGATGTTCGGCGTCTTGACTTCCGACTGCGGCTTGCGTTCCACCCACAGGATGATGAAGCCGCCGATGATCAGGGTCGTGGCCACCACGCCCGGATTGAAGAGGACGGTCTTGATCTCTTTCAGGAACGTCACGCCGACGATGGCGGCGGGAAGGAAGGCGATCAAGATGTTGCGGGCGAACTTCAGCGAGAACTTGTCGCCGGTGAGTATGCCGCCCAGGATGTGCGCGACCTTTTCGCGGAAGATCCAGATGACCGCCAGGATGGCGCCGAATTGGATGACGACCTCGAATACCTTGGCATCCCCCGAGAAGAACTGGATCCAGTCGCCGACCAGGATCAGGTGCCCCGTGCTGGAAACGGGCAGGAATTCGGTGAGGCCCTCGATGATGCCGAGGAAGAAAGCTTTGAGCAGGTAAAGCGAGTTTTCGGTCATGAGTATCGGCGTCCGGGGGCGGACGGTGTGGACGGGAGCGGCTCGCCGTCGAGCCGACGCGCAGCCGGCGGGAGACGCCGACCCGCGCGGAAGGCGCGCGAAGCCGGTGCCATTGTAGAGCTAACGGGGAACCATCCCCGGCAGGGGATCAGTCGCGGGCTTCCTTGAGCGGCTCGAGCAGGGTCAGGAGCTGCGGAAAGACCTTGGGCGTGGCGGCAACCACCTCGCCGCTCTGCATCCAGCCCTGTTCGCCGTCGAAATCCCCGATCAGGCCGCCCGCCTCGAGCACCAGCAGGCTGGCGGCGGCGAGGTCCCAGGGCTTCAGGCCGCAGCCGTAGTAGCCGTCGAGCCGGCCGGCGGCGACGTTGGCCAGTTCCAGCACCGACGAGCCCTGGCGGCGCACGCCGGAGGTCGTGGCCGAGATCTGGCCGAAGGTCTTGGTCCACAAGGCGAGCCGCTTGCCGCTGGGGTCGGGCGCGAAACTGGTGCCGATCAGGGTCTCGGGCATGCGGGTGCGGCGCGACACGCGGATGCGGCGGTCGTTCAGGAATGCGCCGGCACCGCGCGTGGCGGTGAAGAGTTCGTTGCGGGAGGGATCGAAGATGCAGGCCTGGGTGACCTGGCCGCGCTGCATCAGCGCGATCGAGACGGCGTAGATCGGCATGCCATGGATGAAATTGGTGGTGCCGTCCAGCGGATCGATGATCCAGAGGTTCTCCTGCTGGCCTTTGGCGTCGGCCGCGCCCGGGGTTTCGCCGGACTCTTCGGCTAGAATTCCGTGTTCGGGGTAGGCTGTCTTCAAAATGTCAACGATGGCTGCTTCCGCGGCCTTGTCGACTTCGGTCACGAAATCGCCCGGTCCCTTCTGAGACACCTTGACCAGATCCAGGTCCAGGCTGGCGCGATTGATGATGGCGCCTGCGCGCCGGGCCGCCTTGACAGCGGTGTTGAGCATGGGATGCATAAGGAGGCCGATGGGCTAGGAATATGGTGAAACCCCTCTAGTTTAAAGGACACATGCTTTCCCTAGTCAGTTTCGTCATGGTCGAGCCCAGCCACCCCGGAAATGTGGGCTCGGCGGCACGGGCGCTCAAGACCATGGGGTTCTCGCGCCTGGTGCTGGTCAATCCCCGCGTGGCCGATGCCGCGAACCATCCGGAGGCGCTCGCGCTGGCCAGCGGCGCCACCGACGTGCTGGCGGCCGCGCGGGTCTGCGCCACGCTGGAAGAGGCCCTGGCGCCCGTGACCATGGCCTTCGCGATGACCGCCCGCCTGCGTGATCTGGGCCCGCCGGCCTGCGACATGCGGCAGGCCGCCGAGCTGGTCCGCGACCATCTCGCCGGCCATGCCGGCGCGCAGGCCGCCGTGGTGCTGGGCACCGAACGCTCGGGCCTGACCAACGAGCAGGTGGCCTTGTGCCACCGGATCTGCCACATTCCGGCCAATCCCGAGTACTCGTCGCTCAACGTTGCCCAGGCGCTGCAGCTGGCCGCCTACGAGTTGCGCTATGCGCTGCTCGGCGCCGAGCAACTGGCCGTCGCCGGCCCCCGCGCCGAGCCCGCTTCCGGCGAGGCCGTCGAGGCCCTGCTGGCGCACTGGGAAGAGGCGCTCATCGCCGTGGGCTACCTCGATCCCCGGCATCCCAAGAAACTCATGCCGCGGATGCGGCACCTTTTTGCGCGGGCGGGCCTCAGCCGGGAGGAAACCGACCTGTTGCGCGGTGTTTGCACCGCGATGATCGCGCAGTCCCGAAAGATTTCCCATGGCAGTTCTTAAGATTCCCGCCGTCTACATGCGTGGCGGAACCAGCAAGGGCGTATTTTTCAATGCCCGGGACCTGCCGCGCGATCCGGAGCAGCGCGACCGGGTCCTGTTGCGCGTGCTGGGCAGCCCGGATCCCTATTCGCGCCAGGCCGACGGCATGGGCGGGGCCAGCCCGTCCACCAGCAAGGTCGTGGTGGTCGACGCCTCCAGCCGCGACGATTGCGACGTGGAGTACCGGTGCGGCCAGGTGGCCATCGACCGTCCGGTCATCGACTGGTCCGCCAACGGGGGCAGCCTGGCGGTAGCCGTGGGCCCGTACGCCATCCAGCAGGGCCTGGTAGCGCCGCGCGAAGGGACGACGGTGGTCCGGATCTGGCAGCCGCATCCAGGCCGCTGGCTGGCCGCGCATGTCGAGGTGCGCGGCGGCGAAGTGATGGAGGACGGCGTTTTCACCGAGGACGGCGTGCCATTCCCGGCGGCCGAGGTGCGGCTGGATTTCATCGATGACGGATCCACTAGCCTGCTGCCCACCGGCCGAGTCCAGGACACGCTCGAGATCGACGGCGTCGGCGCGTTGCCCGTGAGCCTGATCCGCACCGACGAAGCCACCATCTTCGTGCGGGCCTCGGACCTGGGCCTGAACGGCCGCGAAAAGCCCGATGCGTTCAACCGCGACGCCAAGACGCTGGCGCGGCTGGAAACCGTGCGGATCGAAGGCGCCGTCGCGATGGGACTGATGTCCCGGGCGCGGGCCGAGAAGGCCGGCGCGCCTCTGCCCAGGCTGGTGTGGGTGGCGCCGCCGATGTCCTACAAGAGCGCCAGCGGGGGGGACATTCCGCGCGACAGCATCGACGTGCTGGCGCGCGGCATCGCCGACGGCCACATGCAGCGGGGCTTCGGCACGCGAAGCGCCATCTCGCTGGCGGTCGCGGCCGCGGTGCCGGGCTCGGTCGTGTCCCAGGTGGCCCGCACGTTGCCCGGCGTGGCGACCCGTATCGGCCATGCCAGCGGCGTGCAGGCGGCCTGGGCGACGGTGGTGCCCAAGGGAGCGGGGTGGGGGCTGGAGCGCGCCACCGTCTCGCGCACGGCGCGCTGCCTGATGAGCGGCTGGGTCCATGTGCCCGCCGGGCCGGGACGGCTGTGCTGATTGCCCGGCGCGGGCCGGCGTATCAGGCGTCCAGCGCGATGTCGTGATAGGCCGGGCCGTCCCGGTCGATTGCGAGCCAGCCGCCGCGCGGATCGGCCGCATCGTCCAGGTCCCAGTCCGGCAGCACCCAGCGTTCGCACCGGCGGCCGTCCATCTCGAACACCTCGCGGCCGGGACGATGGGTATGGCCATGGATCATGCGCGTGACGCCGTGCGCGGCGAGCGCCCCTTCCACGGCCTGCCGGTTCACGTCCATGATGTCGGCGGCCTTGCGGCTTTTCTCGGCCATGCTGCGTTCGCGCAGCTGGCGCGCGATGGCTTGCCGCGCCGCCAGCGGCTGGGCGAGGAACTGCGCCTGCCATTGCGGGTTGCGGACCATCGCGCGGAATTGCTGGTACTCCACGTCGTCGGTACAGAAGGCGTCGCCGTGCGAGAGCAGGAATTCGCCGGCGTCGGTGCGGATGGTTACCGGTTCGGCCAGCCGATGGGTGCCGGTGGCCTCGGCCAGTTGGTCGCCCATCAGGAAATCGCGGTTGCCGGGGCCCAGGTAGACGGGAATGCGGGAGGAGGCGGCGCGCAGGCCGGCGACGACCTCCTGCAGCCAGGGTGCGGGCGCGTCGAGCTCGTCGTCGCCGACCCAGGCGTCGAAGATGTCGCCGGGCAGCAGCAGCGCCGCGGCGCCTTCGGCGGCGGCCTGCAGAAACGCCAGGAATGCTTCGCGCGTAGCCGGGCCGTCAGGGCCCAGGTGCATGTCGGAGGCCAGCCAGACAGGGCCGGCGAAGGAAAGCGCGGGGTGGGAAGCGGGCGTCCCGGAAAGCGGGGAACCGGACACGGAAATCCTCGAAGGGGTGCGTGGACCGCCTCGCGCGCCGGCGCGGGACGCGGACGTCCCGGCGTGCCGGCTGCGCCGGCGGCGTTTACTGAACGACTTCTGCCTTGGTGATGACGACGTCCTCGACCGGCACGTCCTGGTGGCCGGCGCGGCTGCCGGTCTTCACGCCCTTGATCTTGTCGACCACGTCCTCGCCTTCCACGACCTTGCCGAAGACGGCATAGCCCCAGCCCTGGGGCGTGGGCGAGCTGAAGTTGAGGAAATCGTTGTCGGCGACGTTGATGAAGAACTGCGCGGTGGCCGAGTGGGGGGCGTTGGTACGCGCCATGGCGATGGTGTAGCGGTTGTTCTTCAGGCCGTTGGCGGCTTCGTTTTCGATCGGGGCTTGCGTGGGCTTTTGCGACATGCCGGGCTCGAAGCCGCCGCCCTGGATCATGAAGCCGTTGATGACGCGGTGGAAGATGGTGTTGTCGTAGTGGCCGCCGTTCACGTAGGCGACGAAGTTCTCGACGGTCTTGGGCGCTTTCTCGGCGTCCAGTTCCAGGCCGATCAGGCCCTGGGAGGTATGCAGGTTGACGCGGGTAGTCATTTGTTCAAAACCTCTGCTTTTTCGATCACGATGGGTTGGACCGGGACGTTCTCGTAGGGGCCCCGGGTGGTGGTGGGCGCGGTCTTGATCTTGTCGACCACTTCCTTGCCCTGGATCACCTTGCCGAACACCGCATAGCCCCAGCCGCTGGGGGTGGGCCCACGATAGTTCAGGAAGTCATTGTCGGCGACGTTGATGAAGAATTGCGCCGATGCCGAATGCGGGTCCGGCGTACGGGCCATGCTCACGGTATAGGCGGCGTTTTTCAAGCCATTTGAGGCTTCGTTACGTATGGGCGAGCGGGTGGGTTTTTCCCGCATGTCGGAGGTGAAACCGCCGCCCTGGATCATGAAGCCGTTGATGACGCGGTGGAACACAGTCCCGTTGTAGTGGCCGTCGCGCACATACTGGAGGAAGTTGGCGACGGTGCCGGGTGCCCGGCCGTCGTCCAGTTCGAGCACGATGCGGCCGGCGGTGGTTTGCAGCGCGACTTGCGGCGCGGCGAGCGCGGCCGGGGCGGCCAGCGCGCATGCCAGCGCCAGGCTGGGGAAAAGCAGTTTCATCAGGGCGTCCGGGGTTGGGATTCGGGGGAGGGCGAGGGTTCCAGCAGCTTGCGGGTCTCGGTGCCTTTCTGGCGGGCGGCGTCTTCGCCGGGGTTGAGCTTGCCGGCGGCGTCGTAGGAGCGCGCCGCCAGCATGATATACAAATCGCCCAGGTTTTCGCGCGCGACGGCATAGTCGGGCGCGGTGCGTATGGCCATCTCCAGGGCCACCTTGGCCTGGTCGAGCCGGCCGTCGGCGACCTCGAGCGCGGCCAGGTTGTTCCAGGGCTCGGGCAGCTCGGGAAAGCGCTGGGTCATGTCCCGGTAGATGGCCTTGGCCTCTTCGCGCCGATCCAGCTGGTTGAGCGCCCGAGCCTTCAGGAAAAGCAACTGCGCATTGGTGGTGTCGGGCGATTTCTGCGTGTCGGCGGCCAGGCGCTCGTCGATCTCGGCCAGTGTCTCGGCGGCCTTGCCTTCGTTGAGCTGGCGCTCCAGCCTTTCGGTCATGGCCCGGGTCGATTCCGGCAGGCTGGTGTCCACGCCGGGCTTGAGCGCCTCCAGCAGATTGCTCAACCAGGGGATGTCCCCGGCCGACGACGGAGCCAGCACCGGTGGCGTGGCCGTGGTAGTCTGGGCGGGCAACGGGGCGGGCGCCAGCGCGGCGAATACCGCGAGGGCGGCGGCCAGGGCCGCCGGGCGGGCCCGGCGGGCGCCGCGCAAGGCGGAAAGGAAAGCTTTGGTCGTGGCCAAACGGTTCTGCCTGAATGTGGAAGGGGATGCCGTCCGCGCGGACCGGCATTCCCGGTTGATATAATCTGACCGATTTTAGCCCCGGTAGTGGTCAATCCAGCCGGGGCTTCCCGTTTTCAGCCTGTAACTCGCTCATGCTCCATATCTACAATACGCTCGCTCGTGCCAAGCAACCCTTCCAGCCTGTGGAGCCGGGATGCGTGCGCATGTATGTCTGCGGCATGACGGTGTACGACTACTGCCATCTGGGCCATGCCCGGATGCTGATCAGCTTCGACGTGGTCCAGCGCTGGCTGCGCGCCAGCGGCTACCGGGTCACCTACGTGCGCAATATTACCGACATCGACGACAAAATCATCCGCAAGGCGGTCGATACCGGCAAGCGCATTTCCGAGGTTACCGGCTTTTTCATCGATGCCATGCACGAGGATGAAAAGGCCCTCGGCGTGGAGCCGCCGGATTTCGAGCCGCGCGCCACCGAGCACGTGGGCAGGATGCTGGAGATCGTGCGCCTGCTCGAGCAGAAGGGCCTGGCCTACCGCTCCGGCGACGGCGACGTCAATTACGCGGTGCGCCGGTTCCCGGGCTACGGCAAGCTGTCGGGCAAGTCGCTGGACGACTTGCGGGCGGGCGAGCGGGTGCAGGTGGATATCTCCAAGCGCGATCCGCTCGATTTCGTGCTCTGGAAGGCCGCCAAGCCGACCGAGCCGGCCGAGTCCCGCTGGGAGTCCGAATACGGGCCCGGCCGGCCCGGCTGGCACATCGAATGCTCGGCCATGAGCCGGGAACTGCTGGGCATGCCGCTCGACATCCACGGCGGCGGGCCCGACCTGAAATTTCCCCACCACGAGAACGAGATCGCGCAAAGCGAGGGCGCCTACGGCGGCACCCTGGCCAATACCTGGATGCACTGCGGGCCGCTCATGGTGGATGCCGAGAAGATGTCCAAGTCGCTCGGCAACTTCTTTACCGTTCGCGATACGCTCGCGCACTACGATGCCGAGGTGGTCCGCTTTTTCGTCGTGCGCAGCCACTACCGAAGCCCCCAGAACTACGCGGCCGACAACCTGGCCGACGCCCGGGCGGCCCTGACGCGCCTGTATACCGCGCTGGGCAATGCCGAGCCCGACGGTCTGGGCATCGATTGGAACGACCCGTCGGGCCAGGCCTTCAAGGCGGCGATGGACGACGATTTCAACACGCCGGAAGCCGTCGCCGTGCTGTTCGACCTCGCCGCCGAAGTCAACAAGACCGGCTCCGCCCGCGCCGCGGGCCAGCTCAAGGGCCTGGGCGGGTTGCTGGGATTGCTCCAGCAGGAGCCGCGAGCTTTCCTGCAGGGCAAGGCTGCCGACGAGGGCGCGGCAGGCATCGAGGCCCGTATCGCCGAACGGGCGCAAGCCAAGAAGAACAAGGATTTCGCGACGGCCGACCGCATCCGGGCCGAGCTGCTGGCCGACGGCATTGTCCTGGAGGACAAGCCCGGTGGCGTGACCCTTTGGCGTCGCGCCTGAGTGCCGCGATCCGCTGAATACCTTTGGTTTTGGAAATGAAGTCTCAAGTCATGGCCGAGACCGGCGAGCACGCGCCCGCGGCGCCGTTCGACGGTACCGAAAAACCCGCTTACTGGGATGCCGCGGTGGCCCACCTGGTCAAGCGCGATCGCATCCTGAAAAAGCTGATTCCGCAGCATCCCGAGGTCCATTTGCTGACGCGGGACGAGCCGTTCGTCACATTGGCCCGGGCTATCATCGGCCAGCAGATCTCCACCCGCGCCGCCGCCGATGCGCTGTGGGAACGCTGCCTGGGCGCCTGCGGCCGCCGGGTGACACCCGGGGCGGTGGGCAGGCTGGGCCTGGCGGGGCTGCGGGCGGCGGGATTGTCCCAGCGCAAGTCCGAGTACCTGGTGGATCTTGCCGCCCATTTCCAAGAGCGCCGGGTGCATCCCGCGCAATGGGAGCAGATGGACGACGAAGCCGTCATCGGCGAGTTGACCGCCATACGCGGCATCGGACGCTGGACAGCGGAGATGTTCCTGATTTTTAATCTGCGGCGGCCGGATATTCTGCCGCTGGACGACCCGGGCCTCTTGCGCGCCATTTCGTTGCACTATTTCAGCGGCGAACCCGTGTCCCGTTTCGAGGCGCGGGAAGTGGCCCAGGCCTGGAAGCCCTGGTGTACCGTTGCGACGTGGTATTTGTGGCGGAGTTTATGACCCCCCCTACGCGCTGCGCGCGCCCCCCAGGGGGGCGGCACTGGCGGACCGGCGGAGCCGGATCCGCGGTGCCCCGGGGTTACTCCGCGACTGGATGGCTGGACAGGAATTGGGCGTTGCGGGTGGCTGCGGCGCGATGGAGTGATGAATTGTTGATGAAACGAGCCGAACGCCTGGCGTTCACTGCCCCTCGGGAGGCCTGATGCGCAACGCATTTCTTGAATTCGAACAACCGCTGGCCGACCTCGAGGGCAAGATCGAGGAGTTGCGCTTCGTGCAAGCCGACTCCGCCGTCGATATTTCCGAGGAAATCAGCCGGTTGCAGCAGAAGAGCCAGGCGCTGGCCAAGGAAATCTATTCGAAGCTGACGCCGTGGCAGACCGCCCTCGTGGCGCGCCATCCCCAGCGGCCTTACACGCTGGACTACGTGCGCGAGATCTTCACCGACTTCCACGAACTGCACGGCGATCGCATGTTCGCCGATGACCGCTCCATCGTGGGCGGCATGGCGCGGTTCAATGGCATGCCGTGCATGGTGATCGGCCACCAGAAAGGCCGGGACACCAAAGAGCGCGCCGCGCGCAATTTCGGCATGCCGCGCCCGGAAGGCTATCGCAAGGCCTTGCGCCTGATGCGCCTGGCCGAGAAGTTCGGGCTGCCGGTCTTCACCTTCGTCGATACCCCGGGCGCCTACCCGGGCATCGACGCCGAGGCGCGCGGCCAGTCGGAAGCCATCGGCCACAATCTTTACGCCATGGCCGAATTGCAGGTTCCCATCATCACCACCATCATCGGCGAAGGCGGTTCGGGCGGCGCGCTTGCCATCGCCGTGGCCGATTGCGTGCTGATGCTGCAGTACGCCACCTATTCGGTCATCTCGCCCGAGGGCTGCGCTTCCATCCTGTGGCGCAGCCAGGACAAGGCGTCGGAAGCCGCGGAGGTGCTGGGCATCACCGCGCATCGCCTGAAGGCGCTCGGCCTGGTCGACAAGATCGTCAACGAGCCGGTCGGCGGCGCCCATCGCGATCCCAAGCACATGGCGCAGTTGCTGCGGCGTGCCCTGGCCGACGCCCTGCGCCAGTTCCAGGGCGTGAAGGCCGGCGACCTGGTCACCACGCGCCTCGAACGGATCATGGCCTATGGCCGCTTCAAGGAAACCGTCCAGGCCTGATCCCGGCACGGACGTAGCGGCGTTGCACGCGTCCGAGCTGCTGGACCGGGCGCTGGACGATCTGCCGCAGGTGGACGGCCAAGCCGGGGTGGCCCTCAGCGCCGGCCCGGATTCGGCCGCGCTGGCCGTCAAGGCGGCCGAATGGGCGCAGCGGCGCGGCCTGCAGCTCTGGCTGTTCCACGTTCACCACGGGCTGCACGCAAACGCCGACGCATGGACCGAGCGCGCGTATGAACTCGCGCAGCGCCTCGGCCTGCCGCTTGCGATGCGCAAGGTACATGTCGACCCCGATGACCCGGCTGGCATCGAAGCCGCCGCGCGCGAGGCGCGCTACCGCGCGCTCGCCGAAATGGCCGTCGAGACGGGAGTGGACGCCGTCCTGCTGGCGCATCACCTCGACGACCAGGCCGAGACCGTGCTGCTGCGCCTGCTGCGCGGCGCGGGACCGGACGGCATGGGCGCCATGGCACGCGAGACCCGCAAGGATGGGATTCGTTACCTTCGCCCCTGGCTAGCCCTGCCTAGAAGTCGGATACTTGCATTCATGCACGCCTATTCGGCGCGCACCGGTTTCGAGGCCGTTCAGGACCCCAGCAACCTCGATGCCCGCTACGCCCGAGGCATCCTGCGTGCGCAAGTCCTGCCGGCCATCGAGCGCCATTGGCCGGGGTATCGTTCTACGCTCGACCGCTATGCGCGCCGGTCCGCCGAAGCGGCGGCCTTGCTGCGGGAAGTGGCGCAGGCCGACCTGGAGGCGATCCAGGAACCGCGTCCTCCCTACGGCAACGCGCTGCGCCTGTCCGGGCTGAACCGGCTGGCGCCCGCGCGCAGGGCGATGGTGCTGCGGCTCTGGCTGGCCGGACACGACGTGGCCGCTCCGCCGGAAGCCCGCTTGCGGGAAATGGTCAGGCAATTGCAGGACGCGGCGCAAGACAGGCAACTGTTGCTGCGCCACGGCGACAGGCAGGTGCGCCGCTATCGGGATCACGTGATCGTGGACAGCAGGGACAGCGCGCCGCCCGCGGTACAGGCGGCCGGCGTCGAATTCAGATGGGCCGGCGAACCGTCCATCCGGCTGGAGGCCATGGACGGGACGCTGGTGTTCGCCACCGAGGAATCGGGCATCGACCCGGCGTGGCTGCGCAATACGGGGCTGACGATGCGCCGCCGCCGCGGCCGGGAGCGGCTGCAAGTATCGGCGCAAGGCCCCAGCCGCAGCCTGAAGAATCTCTACCAGGAGCGCGGCATCCCCAGTTGGGAGCGCGAGCGCCTGCCGCTCCTGTACCGCGGCGACGTCCTGGTCTACGCGGCCGGTCTGGGGGCGGACGCGCGCCTGCCGCAGGCCTCGCCCGGCATACGCCTGGAGTGGCGGCCGGACCACCCCGGTGCGACGGTGATGCTTTGACGACATAAGCCGGCGTGCCCCCGTCGCTGCTCCGAAGGTTTTTTCCCGGGCGCCACAAGGAAAGAACGTCATTTTGCGAACTCGAACAAGGTGGGCTACCATCTATGGTTAGCCTTTTTCCCGGGCCGGATCGCGCCCGGGGCCTTCGGGCCTGTAAACAAGCGACAAGACAATGGCACTAATCGTTCACAAGTATGGCGGTACGTCGATGGGCTCGGTCGAGCGCATCAAGAACGTGGCGCGGCGCGTGGCCAAATGGCGCGCCGCCGGCCACCAGGTCGTGGTGGTTCCCTCGGCCATGTCGGGCGAGACCAACCGGCTCATCGGCCTTGCCAAGGAAATCCAGGAACAGCCCGACCCGCGCGAACTCGACATGATCGCCTCCACCGGCGAACAGGTCAGCGTCGGGCTCCTGGCCCTGGCGCTCAAGGCCCAGGGCGTGGATGCCCGCAGCTATGCCGGCTGGCAGGTTCCCGTGCGCACCGATTCCGCCTACACCAAGGCCCGCATCTCCTCGATCGACGACGCCCGCATCCGCGCCGACCTGGACGCCGGCAGGGTCGTCATCGTCACGGGGTTCCAGGGCGTGGACGACGACGGCAACATCACCACCCTCGGCCGGGGCGGATCCGACACCTCGGCCGTGGCCGTGGCGGCCGCGCTCAAGGCGGCCGAATGCCTGATCTACACCGACGTGGACGGTGTCTACACCACCGACCCGCGCGTGGTGCCCGAGGCGCGCCGCCTGAACGTCGTGTCGTTCGAGGAAATGCTGGAAATGGCCTCGCTGGGTTCCAAGGTCCTGCAGATCCGCTCGGTCGAGTTCGCCGGCAAGTACCGCGTGCCCACCCGCGTGCTGTCGTCGCTGACCGACCCGATGATCCCGCTCGACGAAGAAATGAAGTCGGGCACCCTGATTACTTTTGAGGAAGACGAGAAAATGGAAGCCGCCGTTGTTTCCGGCATCGCATTCAGCCGGGACGAAGCCAAGATCACGGTCGTGGCCGTGCCGGACAAGCCCGGGGTCGCCTTCTCCATCCTGGGACCCGTTGCCGATGCCAACATCGACGTCGACATGATCGTCCAGAATCAGTCCGTCGCCGGCACCACCGACTTCTCCTTCACCGTCCACCGCAACGAGTTCAAGAAGGCGCTGGACGTCCTCAACAATCAGGTCGTCAAGGCCATCGGCGCCCGCGAGGTGGTGTCCGACGACAAGGTGTGCAAGGTCTCCATCGTCGGCATCGGCATGCGCTCGCACGCCGGCATCGCGAGCCTGATGTTCAAGACCTTGTCGGAAGAGGGCATCAACATCCAGATGATCAGCACGAGCGAGATCAAGACCTCGGTGGTCATCGAGGACAAATACATGGAACTGGCCGTGCGCGCATTGCACAAGGCCTTCGGCCTCGACCAGATGCCCGAGCAATAATTTTCCGGCCGTTCGAGGCCGAATCACCCTCGGGGCGTGGTACACTGCTCCCCGTTTCGGAAGCGTGCCCGAGAGGCCGAAGGGGCTCCCCTGCTAAGGGAGTATGCGGCTAAAACTGCATCGTGGGTTCGAATCCCACCGCTTCCGCCAGATACGACCCCTCGATTTCCTCAGTGGAATCAAGGGGTTTTTTGTTGGCGCTTTCCCTTGCACAACAAGAATGGCGTTGCCCTGCATTGCAGCGCGTTGCAGGACAGGGAATTCGTCACCTCTTTGTCTTTGCCGTCAGGACTAACCCTATCCGCGTAAGTCTCAGTTTTATGTAAGGTTTTTTTATATCAGCATACCTTATAAATTTGCCAGCGTAGGCACCAACGAAGGGGGACCGCACTGTGCATGCACCAGGTAGATGTCTGGCTGTGGGGTGGGGCGCTGTAAGTCTGGCGGCGGTTCTGGCGGTTGCCGGATGTGGCGGATCGGGGGCGGTGCCTGAGTCCCAGGCCCTGACCGGAGAGGCGGCCTGTGCGGCAGTCAAGGATTTCAGCGGCACGGAGCATAAAGGTGTCATCACCAGCGCCACATGGGTGCCGGCTGGCACGGAGAAGTCCGCGCCGACTGCGGCAACGTTTCTGCCCGCTCACTGTGTGGTCAGAGGCTCTCTCGAGCCCCGGACGGGGGTTGACGGAAAGAGTTACGCGACAAAGTTCGAGCTTCGCCTGCCTCTCGATTGGAACCAGCGCTTCTTCTTTCAAGGCGGCAGCGGACTCGAGGGCATCCTGCCTCCCGCGTATGGCCCGACGGGTGGCGAGAAGACGGCTCTGGAGCAAGGTTTCGCGGTGGTTTCCCAGAACGGAGGCCACGACAATGCAGACCTGCCGGCGCCCGAGGCCTTCGGCTTCGATCCCCAGGCGAGGGTGGATTTCGGCTACGGATCCATCATCAAGACGTCCAGGGCCGCCAAAAGCCTGATCGCCGATTACTATGGCGACGCGATCGAGCGGTCATATTTCGACGGATGCTCCACGGGCGGGCGGCAGGGCATGGTTTTCGCCCAACGTTTTCCGGACGAGTTCGACGGCATCGTCGCGGGTGCTCCGGTATTCGACTTCGGCCGGGTGGTGGCGGCCCGGATCTGGGGCTGGCAGCAGGCCGCCGCGGTGGTGTCTCGAGAGCCGACCGGCATGCCCCGCTTTCACGAGGCGATGCCCCAGGCAGATCGCCAGTTGTTCCAGCGCGAGCTTCTGGCCGCCTGCGACGCGCAAGATGGAGTAGTCGATGGCATGTTGAGCAACGTGGCCGCATGTACTTTCCGTCCCAAGGCGTTGCTCTGCGCCGGAGAAAAGACCTCGGAATGCCTGTCGGCGGAGCAGGTGCGCATTTGGGAAGCCGTGCTGGATGGGCCGGTCGACTCCGCGGGCGCGGCATTCAAGGTGCCTGGCTATCGATCGCCCGGAGAGGTTCCAGTCCGCGGATACCGCATCGACGCCGCGTGGATGACGTCCGCCGGCCAGGCAGCACGTATCACGGGGCAGGGGCCGATTCTGGATATTCAATGGAAACTGAATATCGACCCGACCCCCATCCTGTTCATGACACCGCCCCAGCCGGGATTTCGGCCTCTCGACGATGTCAATTGGGCTACCTGGGGCCGCTCGATGACCGTCAATGCGCCGTGGCTGGCGTCAGATCCTGATCTGGGCCGATATCGTGACAGAGGAGGCAAGATAATCTTCTATCACGGTACCGGAGACAGCGGACCGAACGCCGTCGACACGATCGACTACTATGAATCCGTCGTGGCACTCAATTCGAGTCGTGAGCAAACGGGCAAGTTCGCCAGGCTTTTCCTCGTGCCGGGCATGGGCCATTGCCGAGGGGGGCCCAGCACCGACACCTTCGATCGCCTGGTGCCGATCATGGATTGGGTCGAGCGCGGCAAGGCGCCCGATTTCATCGTGGCACAGGCAGCGCCGGGTAACGCCGACCTCGCCGCAGTGACGCCTGCGATTCCGGCCAACCGGACACGTCCGCTTTGCCCGCATCCCACGTACGCACGTTATGACGGAACCGGGTCGATAGACGACGCCGCCAGCTTCAAGTGCACGCCCCCTGAGGCCGATCCGACGTAATACATGCACGAGCGGCGGGGTCGCCTTCACGGCCGCCCTGCCGGTGTCGATCGCGGTTTTACCTCACACTCCCATTTCCGCGAACACCTCCAGCATTACCCGCTGCCCATCCAGCGCAGCCGGCACGCCGCAGTAGATGGCGGCTTGCAGGAACACCTCGTTGATCTCCTCCTTGGTCAGGCCATTGTTGATCGCGCCGCGCACGTGCAGCCGCAGTTCGTGCGGGCGGTTCAGCGCCGTGATCATGGCGAGGTTGAGGAAGCTGCGCGTGCGGCGATCGAGCCCCGGCCGATTCCAGACGTCGCCCCAGCAATGCTGGGTGACCAGCTGCTGCAGCTCCATGCGCAGCGGATCTTCCGCTGCCTTGGCCAATGACGCGTCGACGTATTCGCGGCCGAGCACTTCCCGGCGCGTGGCCAGGCCTTTCTCGAACAGGGCCTCGTTGAAGCTGCCGCCGAGCGCGGTTTGCGTAGGTGAGGGGGATTGCGCCATGCTTGTCTCCTGGATGGGGAACCAGCAGGGAGCATAACGTGACGCGAGCCGGCCACGCGAATCGCGGCCGGCTCGCGCCGGCGCTCAGTTGCGTGTTGGAATCAGCGGCATGAGCAGATGACTGGCCCTGTCGCCGCCCGTGTAGACGGTGCTGGTCCCGCCGAACTCTTCCACCGGCCTGTCTTGCGGATGATCGTGCCGCATTCTTCCCGGCGCATCGACGATGAAGTCGTGCCCTTGCACCGTGAGGACGAGCCGCCAGCCGCGGGGAAACACCATGCAGGTAGGCCAGATCTCCACGTCCAGCGCATAGACGTCATTGGGCACGAGCTTCTGCACTTCGTCGTGCGGGTGCCAGGGCCGATAGGGCAGGCTGCGCCGCGGATCGGTTTTCCTGTGCGAGGCCCGCAGCCATCCCAGCGCCATCGGCACGCGCTCGTGCGCGCCGATGAAGGTCGCCTCGCGGCCTTCGGGATCGAAGACCCGCAGTACCGCGAAGATGTCCATGTCGCGCGTGGACGAGGACACCCATAGCCGGAGGCTGGCCGGTCCGGTGAACTCGACCTCGTGTTCGAACGGCGGCGTGGAGAAGCTGAGGCCGTCCTTCATCGCGACGAAGGAAGCCTGCCCCCCGCGCGCAGGAGCCTCGAGGCCGAGCGACCCGGACTCGGCGTCGAGGTAATAGGGTGTCCATGCCGTCCGGGCCAGCGGCCATTCGTGTTCCTTGCGCAGTTGTGCCGTGCCGTCGGGACGGCGGATGGCCAGTTGCACGCGCGCTTCCTTTTCCCAGCCGTTGTCTTCGCCGCGCAGATAGTGGTTGAAGAAGCGCTTCTGCAAGGCGACGCAATGCGGCAGGTAAAAGCTCTCGTAATGCGTCCCGATGTGCGCAAACAGCCACTTCTCTTCCGATCCCGCATTGAGGAAGCCTTCGACGTTGCCGCGCAGGTGCATGCCCGGCCCCCCCCCAGTTGGCGGCCGAGAGCACGGGCACCCGGATGGCGGCGAGGTCGGGCGCGAGCGCCTGGTTCCAGGCATCGTCGAGCGGATGTTCGAGCCTGTCCCGCGGGTGATCGGCGCGGCTGCCTTTCAATATCTCTTCGGGCAGGTCGGGACCGGTGGTGCGCTCGCCGGTGAGCCGGTCGCGATGGATGCTGGCGCCGCTGCCGTACTGGTTGGAGAGGACCTGGCGCGGCCACCATGCCTCGGTGAAGCTGTTGCTCAGTATGCCGCCGTGGTAGCTGCCGTCGCGGTAGAGATCGCTCGAGCCTTCCCACGGGACGATGGCGGCAAGATGCGGGGGCCGCAGCGCGGCGACCTGCCATTGCTTGATGGCGAGGTACGACACGCCGATGAGCCCGACCTTGCCGTTGGACCAGGGCTGTACGCCGGCCCACTCTATCCATTCATGGAAATCGCGGGTTTCAACGGGGCCGAAGGGATCCAGGTAGCCTTCGGAGCGGCCCGTTCCGCGCGAATCGACCTGGATCACGACAAAGCCGTCAGGCACCCAGCGCTCGGGGTCGACCACCTCCCACCGCAGATAGCGGCCGGTCGTTCCGTCCGTGTCCAGCCCGGGATAGATCTTCTTCAGGTTCTGCCATTGCGGATTGAAGGCATCCTCGAAATGCACGTCCTTGCCGTAGGCGCCCATGGCCATGACGACGGGGTACCGGCCGGCGGCCTCGGGCCGGAAAACGTTCGCGCGCAGGATCGCGCCATCGGCCATCGCGAGCGCGACGTCGCGCTCGAAGATCATGCCGTTTTCGACGGTGGTCTGTGTCTGGATCATCATGGGGCCTTCTACTGCATGGGAACGTTGGCAAGCTTGACGATGCGGGCGAACTTGTCCATTTCGGCACGGAAAAAGCGCCCGAATTCTTCCGGGGTGTGGGTGGCCGGCGGGCTGTCCCAGGAGATCATCTTGTCCTTGACCTCCGGCACCTGCATGGCCTTGCTGATTTCCGAGTACAGCCGCGCGACGACGGGCGGCGGGGTCTTGCCCGGCGCGAAGATGCCCACCCATCCGCCGTTGTAGTCCATGTCGGGAACGCCGTTCTCGGCCATGGTCGGCACGTCGGGAAAGGCCGCGATGCGCTGGCGGCTGGTGACCGCCAGCGGCCGCACCTGGCCGGCCTTGACGGCGATCGTGGCGGCGGTCGTGCTGAGAAAGCACGCGCTGACGTCGCCCGCGATGACGGCATTGAGGGCCGGCGCGCCGCCCTTGTACGGCACGTGCAGCATGTGGGTGCCCGCGGTGGCGTTGAGCAGTTCTCCCACGAGATGCAGCGTGTTGCCTGTGCCGGGCGAGCCGAAAGTGATCTTGCTGTCGGGTTTGCGCGCCATCTCCAGGAAATCCTTGAAGGTCTTGCCGGGAAAGCCGGGATTGACCACCAGCGTCAGCGCCGGCGCCACCGTCAGCAGGCTGACCGGTGCGAAATCGCGCAGGGTGTCGTACGGCAGCTTGCGGTAGATGCTGGGGTTGATGGCCTGCGAACCCGTGGTGACGAGCAGCGTATAGCCGTCGGGGGCGGCATTGGCGGTGGCTTCGGCCGCGATGATCCCGTTGGCGCCGGCCCGGTTCTCCACGACCACGCTCTGGCCGGTTTGCTTGCCGACCTGGTTGCCCACCAGGCGCGCGAGCAGGTCGGGGCTGCCGCCGGCCGAGAACGGCACGAGCAGCCTGATGGGCCGCGAAGGAAAGTCGCCCTGGGCGCGGGCCGGGACGGCGGCCGCCAGGGGCAGCGAGCCGAGCAGCGCAAGGCATTGTCTACGATCGGGCATGAGGGGGGTCTCCTATTGTTCTTCCAAGGGGGCTCCTATGCGGAACCTGAGGCGGTGGGCCGCCGCTCCGGTCTCCAAGGGCGCGCGGTCCGGTCTTGGGGCGGCCCGGCGGCGCCTGGTCCTAGTTCACTTGCGCGCCCGTCTCCTTCACGACCTTGGCCCATTTGGCCAATTCGCCGTGAAGGTAGCGCTTGGCCTCGGCCAGCGTGCCGCCCAGCGGTTCGAAGCCGGTCGCGGCCAGCCTGGCCTGGAACTCGGGGTCGCGCTGGATGCGGGCGATCTCCGTGTTCAGGCGTTGCAGAACCGCCTCGGGCGTCTTGGCGGGCGCGAACACGCCTACCCAGGTCACGTCCTCGAACCCCGGGAAGCCGGATTCGGCCACCGTCGGCACGTCGGGCAACGCCGACGACCGCTTGCTGCCGGTCACCACCAGCCCGCGAACCTTGCCGGCCTTCACCAGTTCGACCGCCGCCGGCAGGGCCACGCTGGCGAGCTGGGTCTGGCCGGCCGCGGCGGCGGTGAGCGCGGGGCCGGCGCCTTGGTAGGGGACGTGCGTGACAGGGGTCTTCGCCAGTACCTTGAACAGGTATTCCGCCGTCAGGTGCGGCGTGGTGCCCGCTCCCGCGGTGCCGTAGTTGTAGTCACCCGACTTGGCGTCCGCGATGACTTCTTTCAGCGTCTTCGCCTTCAGGTTGGGCGCGGTCACGATGAGGTTGGGGCTGGAGGCCACCAGGGCGGCCAGTACCAGGTCTTTCTCCGCGTCGAAGCCGAGATTGCGCTGCATCGCCGGATTGACGGCGTACGAACTGGTATTGATCATCAAGGTGTAGCCGTCGGGGTCGGCGCGCGCGACTGCCGCCGACGCCACGGATCCGCCAGCGCCGGGCCGGTTCTCGACCACCACGCTCTGGCCCAGGGCTTCGCCCAGGCGGTGTCCCAGTAGGCGGGCAATGATGTCGGCCGGACCGGCGGGCGCGAACGCAACCACGAAACGAACGGGCTTGGCCGGCCATGCGGCCTCGGCCTGCGCCAGGGCCGGGGACGCCAGGCCGCAGGCGGCCAGCAGGGCCGCGCCCATGCGGGGCATTGTCATGTTGTCTCCTCCATGCGCGGTGCGCTGTTAAATCGTGTCCAGGACGTAGCGGGCCATCTCCTGCCGGGTGCAGATCCAGACGTCGTCGGCCTGGCTGACGCGGCCCATGATCTCGTCGTACACCCATGCGCCGGACGGTCGGCCCATGACGTGCGTATGTGCCGTCACGTCCAGCATCAGCGGCGCGGTCTCGCGTTCGCGGAACGCCTCGAAGCAATCGGCGAAAGTGTCCAGCATGTGGCGCGGACCCTGTCCGTAGCGGATGCAGGTGGGCAGGTCGTTGACGTCCATGGTCAGGGGGATGGCGACGATGCGGTGCTTGTCGAACGTCATGACGTATGGCCGGTCGTCGTCGTTCATGTCGCCGTGGTGCAGGTAGCCGGCTTCTGCCAGCAGACGGGAGCTGATCAGGCTTCCCGTGCCGCGCGGGCTGATCCAGCCGGTGGGCGCGATGCCCGCCGTGCTTGTCAGGAGCTGGTGGTTGCGCTGCAGGTTCTGGCGCTCGGCCGCCTCGTCCAGGTAGACGGGAATGACGTCCATGCCCCACGAGTGATTGACGATCTCGTGCCCGAGTTCGGCAATGCGCCGTACGGTGGCAGGATCGCGTTCGCAGATGACGCCGTTCACCATGACGCTGGTCTTCACGCCATGTTTCTCGGCGATGCCGATCAGGCGATGGATGCCGCGGTTGATGCCGAAAGCCGCCCAGGAGTGCGCATTGGTATCGAAGTACCCGGGCTTGAGCACGTTGCCCATGGGGCCGATGCCCGGCGCTTGTCCATCCGACCAGGCCTCGAACGCGATGTTGAAGATCACCGCGATGCGCTTGCCGCCTGGCCAGCGGAAATCGTCCGGCAGGCGCGCGATGTGCGGGGTAACTGCTGCGGGGGCGGTCATGCTTCCTCCTGCACGGTGTTGGCGAGGATTCCGATGCCTTCGATTTCTATCTCGATGCGGTCGCCGGGCTGCATCCACACGGGGGGCGTGCGCGCATAGCCCACGCCGGCGGGCGTGCCCATTGCGATGACGTCGCCCGGTTCGAGCGTGATGGCCTCGGTGAGCAGGCACAGGGTTTCGGCCACCGGAAACAGCATGTTGGCCGTGTTGTCGCTCTGCATGACGCGGCCGTTGAGGCGGGATTCGATCTTCAGCCCCGCGGCCCCCGGGGCCACGCCGGCGGCGGGCACCAGCCACGGGCCGAAAGCGCCGGTGCCGTCGAAGTTCTTGCCTATGGTCCATTGCGCCGTCCTGCGCTGGTAGTCGCGCAGGGTGGCGTCGTTGAAGCACGCATATCCCGCCACCGCGGAAAGCGCGTCGGCCTGCGCGAGATGGCGGGCGCGGCGGCCGATGACGACTGCCAGTTCCGCCTCGAAGTCGAGCTTGGCCGAGACCCGGGGGCGCAGCAGCGGCGCGTCGTGGCCGATGAGAGAGGTGGCGCCGCGCATGAAGAAGCTGGGGTACGAGGGCTTGGCGTTGCCGCCTTCGGCGGCGTGGTCGGCATAGTTCAGGCCAAGGCAGATGATCTTGCCCGGGCGCGGAATGGGCGGGAGCAGGCGGACGCCCGACAGAGGCACCCGGTTGCCGGTGGCGACGGCCCGGGCGGCGGCCTCGCGCATGGCCCGCGGGCCCAGGGCGAGCAGCGCGGCGAGGGCCCCGGGCATGAACGAATGGTCGGGCGCCGCTACTTCGGCGACGCTTTCGTCCACCACGACGCCGATGCGGACTTCGGCTTGTCCCGGCAGCGAAAAGGAAACGAATCGATCTGACATTGTCGATAAAATTCCATATGAATGAAAATATCGACAAAATTCTATCGAGCTAAAATAATATCGGTAACTTGAGGAAAACCCCCACATGCTCGACGCCGATACCGCACCCAGCATGACCGTGCAGATCTACGAACGCCTGCGAGCGGATCTGCTCGATGGTTTATGGCCGCCAGGACAGAAGCTGCCGATGCACCGCCTGCGCGAGCACTATGCGATCGGCGCCAGTCCGCTGCGGGAGGCGCTCAGCCGTCTCGTGGCCGAGGGACTGGCCGTGCACAACGACCAGCGGGGTTTCTCGGCCGCGGCGGTGTCACCGGCCGAACTGGACGACATCGTGCGCAACCGCATCGCGCTCGAATCCATCGCGCTCGAACAGGGGCTGGCGCGCCGCGGCCCCGAATGGGAAGAGGCGCTCCTGATTGCGTTCCACCGGCTGTCGCGCACGCCGCGTTCGGTGGACGCCGACAGCTATGAGGAAAATCCGGTCTGGGAACAGCAGCATCGTGCCTTTCATTTCGCGCTGCTGTCCGCCTGCGGCTCGCCGCTGCTGATGGGGTTTTGCGAGCAACTGTACGACCGCGCTTACCGCTACCGCCAACTGGCGGCGCGCAAGGCCTACAAGCGGCGCAATGAGCTGGACGAGCACCGCGCCATTTTCGAGGCGGTCATGGCGGGCGACCTGGAGACCGCCAAGCAATTGCTGGCCCAGCACTACCAGCGGACCGCTTCGCTGTCGGGCCAGCAGGGTTGACCGGCCCCGCTGGCCGCGCAACCGGTATTCGCATGTGAGCTGCCCATGGCGGATGATACTGAAGCGGTACCGCTTGCCGGCGGCGGCAGGACGTTCGTTCAAGTGCCCACGAATCTTCAGTTTCCCCGCGCCGATTCGATGGCGCGCAACGCCTCGAGCGCGCCCAGGGGCAGGCTGACGCCCGTCGAGAGCCCATGGATCCCCGGTTCGCGCGGATTGATGCGGATGACCGGGACGCCCCCGTCGAAGGCCAGTTGCTCGCTGAAGTGGCGCACCGTGGGAACGGCCTGGCCCGCGCCGATCTCGATCACCACGGGCCGCGATGCCCGTTGCAATTGCCGCTCCAGGCGCCGCGCCTGGGCTGCCGTACGGGCCTCGATCCAGTCCGCATCGCCGAACATCAGGACATTCGGGCGCGCGATGCCGCCGCAATGGGGGCAAGCGGGCAGCGCGTTGCGCAGCACGCAGCGTTCGTCATCGACGTCGGGAACGAAGCCGTCGGCCGGCCAGATGGCATCGCAGCAAGGTTCCAGGCACTGCAGGAAATGCAGCGAGCCGTGGCATTCGGTCACGATGTCTTCGCCAAAACCGGCACGCTGGAACTGCCCGTCGACGTTGCTCGTGAAAACCACGCATCCCGCGGGAAGGTCCCGCGACCAGTCGCGCAGCAGCGCGAAGCCGGGGTGGGGCACGGTGTCGCGATACAGCGCCAGGCGATGGCCATAGAACCCCCAGGCGAGCCGTGGATCGCGATGGAAGGCGCGCGGCGAGGCGATGGCGGTGAAGGCTATGCCGTGCCGGCCGAGGGCGGGGTAGGCGCGCCAGAACCCGTGCTGGCCTCGGAAGTCGGGCAGGCCCGAGTCGATGCCCATGCCGGCGCCGGCGGCGATGACGAGGCAGTCGGCCTCGTCGACGAGCCGGGCAGCGCGCTCGATATCAGGCAGGTGGATGGGCGATGCCATGGGAAGGGGAAGCGAGGAGCTGCAATCATACTCGAGGCCGCCCGCCTCCCTGGCCGGGGTCAGGCCGCGATGGGCTCCGTCGTCGTCTCGGCACGGGTGCGCCAGGCCACGATGTCCTCGATCGTCAGCAGCGGCCAGTCGTTCCGGCGGGCATAGGCAAGGGCGGCGTCGCCGCGCATCATGGTGCCATCCTCGTGCATCAGTTCGCACAGCAGGCCGGCCGGCGCGAACCCGGCCAGGCGGGCCAGGTCCACTGAGCCCTCGGTATGGCCGCGGCGGCCCAGCACGCCGCGCGGATCGGCTCGCAGCGGGAACATGTGTCCGGGGCTCACCAGCGCGGCCGGATCGCCGGATAGGGCCGCCCGGACGGTGGTGATGCGATCGGCGGCCGAGACCCCGGTGCTGACGCCATCGCGGGCCTCGATGCTGACGGTGAAGGCGGTGCCGTTGCGGCTGCGATTGCGCGAGGTCATTTGGGGCAGGCCCAGCGCATCGACCTGTTCGGGCGTCAGGCACAGGCACACGATGCCGCTGCAATCGCGGATCATCCGGGCCATGAGCGGTTCGGTGATGGATTCGGCGGCGATGATGAGGTCCGCCTCGTTCTCGCGGTCTTCGTCGTCCAGCAGGACGACAGGCTTGCCGAGCTTGATGGCGGCCAGGGCGGCGTGGAGGCGCTGCTCGGCCGTGGTGGTCTGGAAATACTGTTGCAGGGACTGCATGTAAACGCTCCGTAAGAATCCAGGAAGCGTTCAGGGCATGCGCTCGGGGAGCGCGTAGGATGCGCGCCGCGGCCGGCGTGCGCGAAGGCGCCGGCATGCGGAACGTGTTCCCGTCTTCTTTCATCCGGACTATGACCGTCGGCTCCGGCTTGGGACCGGATCTGCTGACCTTGCCGGCGGAGCCGGCAAGCGCTCGCGGGCTCGGTGCCGTACAGCACCCTACCGCCGGTGGGGATTTTCGCCCCGCCCTGAAGACGCACCGCCCTGGAAGGCGGCACCGGCAATGGTAGCAGAAGTGCGGGGAGGGCTCAGCCGCGGCCCTGGCGCGGGCTCAGGTATTCTTGTCGCTCGAGGAGACGAATCCATCCATGCCGAGCGATACCCATCCGCGGCCGTCCGAGATCAGCGGGCGGCAATCCCTGTTGATCTTCGCCTGTTTTGCCGCCGCTTACTTCTTTTCCTATGGCCTGCGTTCGGTCAATGCCGCGCTGGCGCCTTTCATCACTGCCGACCTGGCGCTGAACAAATCCCAGCTCGGCTGGCTGTCCTCGGCGTTTTTCATTTCGCTCGCCGCCATGCAGGCGCCGCTCGGCATCTGGCTGGACAGATACGGCGCCCGCCGAGTGGAGGCCTGCCTGCTTGCCATTGCCGCAGTGGGTTCGTTCGTCATGGTCTGGGCCGGAAACTTTGCCGCGACCTCGGCGGGGCGCATTCTCATCGGCGCCGGCGTGGCGGCCAGCCTCATGGCGCCGTTCTCGTACTTCCGCCGATGCTATCCGGTCGAAAAGCAGGCGCAACTGGGCCTGTGGCTGCTCGTGGCCGGCACCGGCGGGGCGGTGTTCTTCACTTCGCCCGCCGCGGCGCTGGCCAGCCATTTCGGATGGCGCAGCGTGCATCTGCTTTCCGGCATCTCGCTCGCGGTGGTCGCCGTCCTGCTCTGGCGCGTCGTGCCCGATCACGACGTCCTGATGCTCGATACCACTTCGCGCGCCGAGCAGGTCTCTTTATGGGGCTTGCTGCGCCACCCGGAGATATTGCGCGTGATGCCGCTGTCCGCGATCGGGCAGGGGGGCATTATTGCCTTGCAGACCTTGTGGGCCGGCCCGTGGATGATCGACGTGCTGGGGATGAGCCCCACGCGCAGCGCCACGCTGCTCCTGGCCATGATGCTGGTGATGACGCTGGGCTATGTGGTGATGGGGTTCGCCAGCCCGCCGCTGCAGCGCCGTTTCGGCTTGCGCAACGTGGCGTTGGCGGGCTATTTGTGCTGCTTCGTCGTGGTGTTCATGCTTGCCGTGGCGACGGGGCAGCTGGCCTGGCTGCTGTGGCTGGTCATGGCCGCGGCGGTCGCTCCCATCATGCTGATGCAGCCCTATCTTTCCACGCAGTTTCCGCGCGAGGCCGCGGGCCGGCTCGTCACGCTCTACAACATGTTCGTGTTCATCGGCGCCTTCGTCATCCAATGGGGAATCGGTGTCGTCGTCGACGGATTGGCGCAGGCCGGCATGGGCCGCGAAACGTCGTACGCGATCACGTTCGCCGGCCTGGGTGTGCTGCAGATCGCATCCCTGATCTGGTTCGCCAAGCGCCGCGAACCAGCTTGACGCCCACTCGGATTCGGCAAGAACCCAGTGCGTCACACCGAGAAACCCTCCCCATACCCAGGGCACAGCGGATCCGGCTCCGCCGGTCCGCCAGTGCCGCCCCCCGGGGGGCGCGCGCAAGCGCGTAGGGGGGGGGCCAAAAAGATGCCCGCATGAAGCGGGCTGATGGAGAAACTCGCGGAGATCCGCGTCGGACTCAGGAGCGCTTGTCCGCGGCCATATGGCGACGGTTCTCCACGTGCTGGGCGGTATTGCCATCGCCCAGCATGCCAAGTGCCTCGGTCTTCAGCGCATGAACGCATTGCGCCAGAAAACCATGCACGGCCGACAGCTGTTCGCGCTCGTAGCGGGCGCCGATGTGCGCGACGTCTTCAGCCACGGCACGCATGTGGCGTTCGATCTCCGCGCATTTTTCGGCCACCGGACGGATGACGACGATGCGCCGGTCCAGCGGGTGCTTGTCGCGTACCACGAAGCCGGTTGCCTCGAGCCTGTCGATGACGGCGGTCGTCCCGCCCGAGCTGATGCCAGCCAGGCAGGCCAACTGGCCGGTCGTGATGGGCTCGAACTCGATGACGAGTTCGAGCGCCTTCACGTCGACCATGCCCAGCCCGAGTCGTTCGGCCAATGCTGTCTGGTACAGCGAGGTGTAGACCGTCAAGCGGCGTCCCAACATCGTGACGATGTTGCTCAGCATCTCCTGGCTGTCCTCGTCCCGCTCCTCATGTTCCCGGGGTATCGGCCCGTGGGCCGAATGGCTCGAGGAACTCATTACGTTCTCCCAGTGAAGCATGGCCTCTCCTTTCAACGCTTGCCGGCGACGCCGCCGAGCAGGCCTCCCAACAGTCCCGTAACCGGCGAAAGCAGGCCGCCGTTGCCTTCGCCGCCGCCCAGGCCCGTGCCCTGGCCGACGCCTGCCGTCAGGCTGTTGACGGCGCCCGTGAGGTTGGTCAGGACGTTGCCCACCGGATTGGTGTTTTCCGGCGTGGCGTGTACCAGGCCGCCGACGCTGGAGACCGTCTGTCCCACACCGTTCAGCAGGCCGCCCACGCCGTTGCCTACGCCCGGCACGTTGCCGCCCAGGTCCGCGCCCACGCCGCTGATCGTGCTGCCCAGCGAGCCGAGCAGGCCGTTGACGGGTTCACCGAGGCCGGTGGCCGCGCCGAGGGTCTGGGTGGTGTTCGACACCGTGCCCGCCACGGGACTCACGATGGGATCGAGCGTGGCGCCGACGCCGCCGAGGGTGTCCTTGAGATTGAGCGGAGCCAGGTTGTCGACGGCTTGTCCCGTGTTGGCGAGGGCCGGTTGGAGGATGGGCTTGCCGTCCGCGCCGATGCCGCCCAGCAGGCCGCCGGCGATGGGGCCGAGGAGCCCGTCCGAATCCAGCAGGTGAGCGAGGTCGCCGGAGAGGATCGGGGCCAGCAGGCCACCATTCTCGCCGTTGCCGCCGCCGGTGACGCCGTTCAGGATGCCGGTGACGGGAGCCAGCACGCCGCCCTCGCCGCCAGTGACGCCGTTCAGGATGCCGGTGACGGGAGCCAGCACGCCGCCTTCGCCGCCGGTGACGCCGTTCAGGATGCCGGTGACGGGAGCCAGCACGCCGCCCTCGCCACCGGTGACGCCGTTCAGGATGCCGGTGACGGGAGCCAGCACGCCGCCTTCGCCGCCAGTGACGCCGTTCAGGATGCCGGTGACGGGAGCCAGCACGCCGCCTTCGCCGCCCGTGGCGCCATTCAGCAAGCCGGTGACCGGAGCCAGGATGCCGCCGTCGCCACCGGTGACGCCGTTCAGGATGCCGGTGACCGGGGCAAGGATGCCGCCGTCGCCGCCTGTGGCGGCCTTGGCGGAAGAGTCGCCGATGCCGACGGCCAAGCCGCCTTCGATGGTCAGCCCCAGGCCTTCGGTCAGGCTCTCGACCGAGCCCGTCAGGTTGGTCAGGACGTTGCCGACCGGGTTCTTGTTGGCATCGCTGGCATGTAGGATGCCGCCCGCGCTGGCGATGGTGTCGCCCAGACCGGAGACCAGGCCGCTGACGCCGGTGCCGGCCACGGGCAGGTTGGAGCCGAGGCTCTCGCCGAGGTTGGATACCGCGCCGCCTACCGAGGTGAGCAGGTCATTGACCGGCGCGCCCAGGCCCGTCTTGGCGCCGACTTCTTGCGTGACGCCCGTCACCGTGCCCACGACCGGGCTGACTGCCGGATCGAGGCCGGCGCCCAGTTGACCCAGCGTCTGGCCCAGGCCGAGGTCGACGACGTTGTCCACCGCGTCGCCGGTATTGGTGAGTGCCGGCTGCAGCACGGGGTTCTGGACCGCGCCGCCTTCGCCCAGGCCATTGAGCAACTGCGAGACCGGGCTCAGCAGCCCATCCTCGCCGGCCAGCGCGCCGGTCAGGCTGGAGACCGTGCCGGTGGCATTGTGAAGCACCGTGCCCAGCGGATTGGGGTTGTTTTCCGAGGCGTTGACCAGGCCGCCGACGCTGGCGACCGTATCGCCCAGGCCCGCGACGACTTCGCCCAGGCCGAGGTTGACCGGCAGGCCCGTGTTGTCGAGGGTTTGGCCGAGGTCCTTCACCGTGCCGCCGACCGAGGCCAGCAGGTTGTCGACGGGCTCGCCCACGCCGGTCGCAGCGCCGACCTGTTGCGTCAGGCCCGTGACGGTATTGCCCACCGGGACGACGATGCCGTCGAGTTTGGTGCCGACGTTGGTCAGCGTACCGGCCAGGCCGACGTCGACGATGTTGTCGCTCGCTTGGCCGACGTTGCCCAGGCTGGGAGCCAGAATGCCGCTGACAGGCGTGCCGGGGTTGCCGGGATTGCCGGGGTTATTGGGATTGCCCGGATTGTTGGGGTTGCCGGGGTTGTTGGGGTTGCCGGGGTTGTTGGGATTGTTCGGATCGCCCGGGTTGTTCGGATTGTTGGGGCTGTTCGGATCCCCGGGGTTGCCCGGGTTGCCGGGATTGGTGGGATCGGAACCGCCGCCGATTCCGGAGGTGATCGCCCCGGAGCCGGAACAACCGGCCAGCGTCGAAAGTGCGAGTACCACGGCTGCGACCAGGACGCGGGGGCCTGGCTTCGTTTGTTCTTGATGCATGGTTTTTCCCCTATCGCTGAAGCGGCAAGACTGCCTGCTGCGGCCTATCGAGCAAAACCTGTGCCAATGTGTTGCACATGTTGCGAGACGAGGGCACGCAGAGCGGCGCGATCACCCGGAAAACCTTGCAAACAGGGGATAAATCGAAAACTCAGGGAATTCGTGCGGCTGAGACGATGCGCCGAAATCCCTGGGAAGGCGGGGGGCGTAGACCCCGGGAAGCGGGGCTTCGTTACGTAGCAACGGGGCCGGTGTTACGTAACGAAGCGGGGGAGGGGATCAGTCGAAGCGCAACGAATAGTTGGCGTTGAGACGCAGCGGACGGTCGCTGCTATTGACAGGCTTGTCGCCGACAGGCTTGGCGATGTTGACGTCGAACGCATAGTGGCGCTGGTCGGTAACCCGCAGACCCAGCGCGACCGAGGTCAGCCTGTCCGTCAGCAGCCTGTAGCGGCTGTCGTTGAGGCTGACGCGCGCGTAGTCCGCCAGCACATAGGGCGTGACGCTTTGCAGATAGGGCAGGCCCACAGTGAAGCGCCGGTTCAGCTCGATCGATGCGCCATAGCCTTTGTCGCCGCCCAGTTCGCCCGCGGGATAGCCGCGGCCGAAGCGCGGGCCGCCGAACGTGACCTGCTCCGTGGTCGGAAGGGAATCCGAGCTGTATTGCCCCAGTGCCGCCAGCGAAATGCCGAACTGATGGGGCAGCACGAAGTTCTGGTTGACCGCCAGCGTATAGCGGGTGAAGTCCAGGTCGTAGCTGCTGTTGGCGCTCTGTTCGGCGCCGAGTCCGTCCACGCCTTTGTAGATGGCCGCCGTGATGCGGCGCGACTGCTTGTCGCCGGTTTGAGCGTAGGTCAGCTCGCCGCGCATCACGCGCAGGTGATTGGTCAGCGCGACCTGGTTGCCGGTGATGCGGCTGCTGTAGGTATCGTTGTTGCGCGAGGCATAGAAACCGGCGGTACCCGTCAACGATTCGCGATTCCGGAGAAGGAAGGGGTAGTTCACGCTCAGGCCCGCGCGCTGGTTGCGGACCCGCCGGTCGATGTTCTGCGCGTTGAGGCTGTCGTTCTCCGGATTGGCAGCGTAGCTATAGGCATCGGCGCGGACCGTCATGCCGTCGCTGCCGACCGGCACGGTGACGTTGGCGGCGTAGTACTCGAGATGGTCGCTGCCGCGCGGCACCGCCGTCGTGACCTGGACTTGCTCGGCCAGCGGCGTGAGGCTGTTGGCGGTCGCCGTCAGCATTGCGTGGACGCCGGTTCCCAGGTTGCCGATGCCCGTGTCCAGGCGGAACGCCTTGTGGCTGACGTTCAAGACCAGCTCCGTGGAGCCGTCGGCGCGTTTGGGCAGGCTCAATTCGGGTTTGACCGTGACGCCGGCCACCGTGGTCATCAGGTTCAGGTAGCGCTCCAGCGTGGCGTTGGTCAGGGGCCGCTCGGCCTCGATGCGCGCGGCGTAGTCGCGAAGCTTGGCAGCTCCGGCGCCGGCATCGCCTTCGATGCGCGTATTGCCCACATAGCCTTCGACCACCGTTACCTTGACCAGTCCGCCGCTGAAGTCCTGCGACTGGATCAGCGCGAAGGAAAGCGCATAGCCGGCATCGCGATAGAGCTGCGTGATGGCATTGGAGCGCTGGATGAGGTCGCCGACGGTGATTTCTTTGCCCGCCAGCGGTTCGAGCAGATCGATGACTTTCTGGAAGTCGATCGCGGTGACGCCGGACACATCGAACTGCGTGGGCACCAGGCGCTGGGACAGCACCGCCCGCAACGCCTCGTTCTGCGCGGGCACGGGAACGGCCACCTGCGGCGCGGGGGCGGGGGCGGGAGGGGGAACGGGCGGCAGCGATTCCGCCGGGTTTCCCCGAAGCGGGCTATCCGCCGATTGCGCCGCTAAAGGAACCAAGCCCCAGGCCAGCAGAACGGCCAAATAAAGCCTGCGGGATTCGGGTTTACCCGATGAGTGCGAAGTCATTGAGGAATATGGGCCTGTAAACGTAAACAATCATCAGCTGGCGAAGTGTGCCATATCAAAACGGTCTCAGGATGCCTCGCGATATGGCTCCGAGCCAGTTTTGACGCCATTTTTCGCAGTGGGACGTTTGTAGGACGTTACCGGAAGATACTAAAAAACTTTGTTAATAAGCCGGTTTTCGAATGTATCGAATATTCGCAAGGTTGCGATTATCTGTCGATTATCGGAAAGGCAAGGCCAGAAAAGCGATTGCCCGGTTCGTGTTTTCATCCGATTAATAGAAATTCTTCGGAAAACGGATATTGACAAGCTCGGAACGATACCTGTAGGGTGTGCGTAACCGAGCGTTACATAAAGAGAGACTATGCAGCCCGGAGATATTCTCCCTCTACGTTTCGACGCCAGCTTGGTCGCGCTGTCCTTTGTGATTTCGGCATTGGGCGCGTATGTGGCGTTATTGGCTGCCAGCCGTATCCGGACCATGGACGGGCGCGTCCACGCGGGGTACGTGATCGTCGCCGGCATCGCGCTGGGCGGCGTCGGTATATGGAGCATGCATTTCATCGGCATGCTCGCCCAAGTCATCCCGCTCGGGGTGGCGTACGGACTCTGGCTCAACCTGCTGAGCCTGGTGGTGGCGGTCGTCTTCGCCGGCGCTGCGCTGTGGTACGTCGGCAGCGCCCGGTTCTCGCTCGACCGCTGCGTGACGGGGGGCGTGCTGGCCGGATTCGGCGTGGCGGGCATGCATTACGTCGGCATGGGCTCCATGCGCATGGACGCCTTCTTCGACTGGAACGTCGGCCTGGTGCTGCTGTCGGTGGCGATCGCCGTCGCGGCGGCCACGGCGGCGATCTGGCTGGCCTTCAATCTCACTACCGAACTGCAGCGCGTCGCCGCCGCCGTGGTCATGGCGCTGGCCGTCTGCGGCATGCACTACACGGGGGCGGCCGCCGGCACCATCGTCTGCTCGACGCCGCGCGCTTTTACCGGCTGGCAACTGGACGGCAACGTGCTGCCTTATGCGGTATTCATGATTTCCATCGTGACGCTGGTCGTCATGCGTATCGAATTGCATCGCAGCTCGGAAGCCGTGCGCGCCAACGCCGCCCACCGGGTCGATCACCTGATTTATTCCCGCCAACGGCCGGAAAACCGGAAATAACGCGGTTTCGTGATATTCGCTTTAGTGGGGTTATTTTGGGGAGGTGCTATCGATAAAACTGCTCAAAACCCGATTGATCGGCAATAGATAAGGCCGGTTTAATTGTTTCTGATTTTTTCAGCGATGGAGATTAAAATGAATAAAGTGATGAAGTTTTTGAAGGAAGAGGACGGCGCTACTGCTATCGAGTATGGGTTGATCGCAGGTTTGATCGCAGTGGGTATTATCCTGGCTCTTACCAACTTGGGTACCGATCTTTCGGAGTTGTTTGGCCGTATAGGGGCCAAATTGGATGGGGCGACGGGGACATAATTCCGCTCACAATTGGCTGGAATAGGCGATGCCCAGTATCAATTGGTTTTTCATGCTTTTTTGCGGAGCCGTATTTGTATCAGACATGCTGTTTCGCAGAGTCTTCAACTGGCTATTGATATTAGGCATCGCCGTTAAAACGCTGGCGTTGGCAATGGGGGCCGATGTGCCCGAGGGGTTCGCTCAGCAATGGCAGGCGGCCTTGGGCGGAGCGGCGGCGGGGCTGGTTTTCATGCTGGCGTTTTATGTATTTCGCGTCATGGGCGCCGGCGATGTGAAGTTTTTCGCGGTGCTAGGACTTTGGCTGGGAGTAGCGCCGTTGGTGCCAATCTGGGTCGGGGGCGGCGTCTTGGCTGGTATTCATTGTCTGGCCGTAGTGATCGGTCGCAACAATGTGATGGGACAGTGGTGGGCGTTGCAGCGGGTGCCCGTTCAAGAGGCGGCATGCCGGCTGCCGGGAATACAGAAAGCGGGGAAGTGGGTGTCTGACACGCGTGGAGGGCGGCGGGGTGTTCCCTATGCTGCTTATCTTGCCGTTGCCGCCGTTGTGGTGGCCCATTGGAATTAATCAGGATCTCTAGGTTAGGTGAACGAAGGCGAGCGCGCCGTGGCCGTGCCGGTGGATGAAGTGGTGGGCACCGGAAACCGTGTCGCACCCGGAGATTTCGTCGATGTGTTCTTCACGCTCAAGCAAAGCCAGGACGTCAACAAGACCCAGGCCCGGCTGCTGTTGTCGCGTCTGCGCGTGCTGACCTACGGCGCCGCTTCGGCCGCGGGCGATGCGCCGGCCGACGATGGCGCCACCGTCGTGCGAAGCAACAACCCGCCCCCGGCCGCGCGCACGGCGGTGCTGGCCGTTCCCACGGCCGATGTGAACCGTCTGCTGCTCGCTACGCAGAACGGCAAGCTGCAATTGGTGCTGCGCAATCCCACCGATGCGACCGCGCCCGACGTGAGCCTCTTCCCCGAGCCGCCGCCGGTGCTTGCCAGCAAGGGCGGATTGACGAAGGAACAGCGCGAGGCACTCGAGCAGGCCGACAACCAGGCGTATGCGGGCCTGGAGCTGACGGGCCTGTCGGGCGGCGCGGCCCCACGGCCCGCTCCGGCGGTGCGCCCCCGGCCGCGGCAGCCGGCCGCCGCGCCCAGGGAGCAAGCCAATACGGTGGAAGTGGTGCGCGGCACCAAGCGTGAAGTCGTCGGGTTTTAACGGGTAGAGCCTCAATGAAGACAAGCAATCAGGGTTTCGTTCGGCGTCTGGCACCCTTGGCCATGGCATTGACGCTGTCTTTCGCCATGCCGGCCGGCGCGGCCGACGATGCCGGTCCGCGGCAGATATCGGTGGCCGTGCGCGACCATTACCAATTGAGCATCCCGGGCAACCTGGAGCGCGTCTCGGTCGTGGATCCCGAGGTGGCCGACGTGGTCATCGAGAAAGGCAGCGGCAACCGCAAGGGCGGGGTGCTGGTCGTAGGCAAGAAGCCTGGCACGACGATGGTCTCGGTATGGCAGCGCGGCGCGGCCGCGCCGCAGGCATACCTGGTGCGCGTGACCGGCGACCTCGCCACGCTGGTGGGCGATGGCGATGGCGCCAAGGCGCAGATCTACGGCGACGCCGCGGTGCTGAGCGGCCAGGCGCCGTCCCTGCTATCGCACCGGCGCGCCGTTGCCGCCGCCAGCGACGC
Source organism: Pigmentiphaga sp. NML080357 (assembly GCF_002188465.1). Taxonomy (GTDB): domain Bacteria; phylum Pseudomonadota; class Gammaproteobacteria; order Burkholderiales; family Burkholderiaceae_B; genus Pigmentiphaga. The sequence continues at coordinate 126,748 of NZ_NINW01000048.1, forward strand.
GGTGGGAAGCGACAGCGTGTTCGACGCGTCCACCATCGAGACCGGCGGCGTCGTGCAGGTGGAAGTCAAGGTCGTCGAGTTCAGCAAACAGGTGTTGAAGGATGCGGGCTTCAACTTCTCGGCGTCCAATCGCCGCGGCAGTTTCAGCTTCGGGCTGGCGAGCGACCTCGCTCCCACCGGCAAGGCCTTCGACCTGACGCTGGGGCTGAGCCGGGGCAATTTCCTTCTCAATAGCAACCTGCGGCTGCTCGAAAGCAACGGGCTGGCCCGCGTGCTGGCCGAGCCGACGCTGACGGCCCTGTCCGGCCAGAGCGCGAAATTCCTGGCGGGCGGCGAGTTGCCGGTACCGCAGTCCGGCGGCCTGGGTACGACTACGGTCTCGTACAAGCCCTTCGGCATCGGCCTGACCCTGACGCCCACCGTCTTGTCCAAGGACCGCATCGCCCTCAAGGTCGCGCCCGAGGCCAGCGACCTGGATTGGACCAACGGTGTGACGGTCAACAACATCCAGATTCCGGCCATCATCACCCGCCGGGCCGATACCACGGTCGAACTGGGCGATGGCGAGAGCTTCGTCATCGGCGGCCTGGTGTCGCGTTCGACCGTGTCGAATCTGGACAAGCTGCCGTTCCTGGGCGACCTGCCCATCATCGGCACCTTCTTTCGGAACATGACCTATACGCAGAAAGAGAAAGAGCTGCTTATCGTCGTCACGCCACATCTGGTCAAGCCGCTGGCCCGGGGCGTCAAGCTCCCGATGCCGGGCGACAACGAGAAGCGCGACACGCCGACCAACGCGTGGGGGCACTTCCTCCTGGGTATAGCGAGTAATGATGAGTTGCCCGGTTTTTCCAAGTGAGGCCGTGCCGGGTATCTGCAGGAGTCGGTTATGAACGCCCCGAGCAAGGAGTTGGCGAGTCTTCTGGATACTCGCCGTTTCCTGTTCTTTACCGGCGATAGTTCGTCGGCGCAGCGGCTTGCCGCGGTGTTGAGGCACGACGGCGTGGTGGTCCAGGAGGATGTCGTTCCGGACCGCCTGTCTGCGCGGCTGGCCGAACTCGGACCGCAGATGGTCTTGCTGGATTTCGGCGCCGACGAGAACGAACCCGGCAAGCTCTTGCATGCGACCGACCTGGCGCGGACGCTGGCGCGCGTGGCCCCGGCGCTGCCGGTGGTCGCGGTCGGCAGCATGATGCGTCCGCAAGGGGCAGTTGCCGCGCTGCGGGCCGGCGTGCGGGATTTCATCGATCCGGCCGACGAAACCGAAGTGCGAGACGTCGTCCGGCGCGTACTGCAGTCCCATGCCGCGAGCAACGTGCCCGGCCGCGGGCAACTGGTAGTGCTGCTGGGCGTGCGGGCCGGGCTGGGGACTTCCACGCTGGCCGCGCACCTGAGCACGATGGCCCAACTGCAAGGCCAGGGCACGGGCCAGGCCGAGGGACGGCCCAACGGCAGCCTGCGCGGCCCCGCGGCGCTGCTCGATCTGGGCCTGCCCGTGGCCGACGGGCAGCTTTATCTGAACGTATCGGGCAACTTCCACTTTGCCGAAGCCGTGCGCAACCTGCGCCGCTTCGACGACACGCTGGTCAACACCGCGCTTACGCGCAGCGCCAGCGGCGTGGCGGTGATCTCCCTGCCGCGCGACCTGGCGGAGATGCGTACCGTCTCCCATGCGGATTCCCTCGGCCTGCTGGACAAGCTGCGCCAGCACTTCGGCTTGCTGGTGGCCGACGTAGGCGGCTTCTCCAATCCCGATTTCGTCGCGGGCCTGGTGCGGGCCGCCGACCAGACCTGGCTGGTGACCGACCAGTCCGTGGGGGCGCTCGTCTCGCTGGCCGACACGTTGCGCGACCTGGATGGCCGCGACGTGGACCGAGATCGCCTGCGCCTGGTGGTGAACCGCTACGACGAGCGCTACGGGATGACGGCCGACCAGATCGCCCAGCGTTTCGACATGACGCTGCTGGGGACGCTACCGGACCGCGCGCTGGCATTGATGAAGAGCACCAATCAGGGCCGGCTCCTGAACGAGGTCGCGGATCGCGATCCCTACGTCCGGTCCGTGCAGTGCCTGGTGGATTCCCTGGGTTCCTACGATCAGGCCGTGCCGCCGGGCACGAAATGGCTGTCGCGGTGGCTGCCGGGCCTGCACAAGCACCTGGTGGCCCGATGAATGAAGGTTTTGGCTTCGAGCGCATAAGCATGCGGAGAATGTAATCATGACGGCATCGATCGAGTTTGCCGACGACAGTCCGGCCTTTGCCAACACCCAGCGCTTCCAGGACGTCAAGGCCGCGGCCCACGAACACCTGCTGTCGCGCATCGAGGAACTCGGCGCAGAATTCGGGCGCTGGTCCAGGACCGCAATCCAGCAGTTCGTCGACCTCGAGGTGGACAGCTTCGTGCGGCTGCGGCGGGTGCCGATCAACGAGGCCGAGCTCAGGCTGGTCGCGGCATCGCTGACCAAGGAATTGGCGGGCCTGGGGCCGCTCGAAGACCTCCTGGCCGATCCGGCGGTCGAGGACATCCTGATCAACGGCTACGACAACGTATTCGTCTCGCGCCGGGGCGTCCTGCAACGCGAGACCTTGCGCTTTACCGACAACCAGCACCTGCTGCGCATCGTGCGCCGCATCCTGGCGCCGCTGGGCCGGCGGCTGGACGAGTCCAGCCCCATGGTCGACGCGCGCCTGCCCGATGGCGGGCGATTGAACGTGGTCATCGAGCCCCTGTCCGTGGACGGGCCGATGGTCTCGATCCGGAAGTTCCGCCAGGACCCGCTCAAGCCGGCCGACCTGCTTGCGCTGGGCACCTTCAACGAGGAAATCCACCGCCTGCTCAGCCTCGCCGTGCGGGAGCGCTGCAACATCCTCGTATCGGGCGGCACGAGCTCGGGCAAGACTTCGTTGTTGAACGCGCTGGCGTTCTTCATCCCGGAAACCGAGCGCGTGGTGACGGTTGAAGACACTGCTGAACTCTCGCTGAACCATCCGCACGTGGTGCGTCTGGAGTCCCGCCAGGGCGGCTTCGACGGCGCGGGGCAGGTCACGATCCGCGATCTCATCCGCAACAGTTTGCGCATGCGCCCCGACCGGGTGGTGGTGGGCGAAGTGCGCGGCCCGGAAGTCATGGACATGTTGCAGGCCATGAACACCGGCCATGAGGGATCGATGGCGACCATCCACGCCAACTCGCCGCGCGAATGCCTGTACCGGATCGAGATGCTGGCCGGCTTTGCGGGCTTCCAGGGCAGCGAGGACAGCCTGCGCCGGCAGATCGCCAGCGCGCTGGACTTCATCGTGCAGATCGCCCGCCTGTCCAACGGCCGCCGCCGCATCGTTTCCATTTCCGAAGTCACGGGCATGGGCGACAACGTGATCGCGACCCAGGAGCTGTATCGCCACGAGAGCTTCGTCGGTCCCGACGGCGAGGAAAAAGACCGCTGGGTCTCGCTGGGCATTCATCCGCATACGCCCAAGCTGGCCAGGTATCGCGATCAGTTGCGCGTGACGACCGCGCCGGAAGCGCCGGCGAGCGGCAGCGGCTTCTGGTCCAGGGGGCGGTGATGTCGGTCCAGATACTGGCCATCCTGTGCGTCGCGCTGCTGCTGGTGGCAGTGGGCCTCTGGCTGTGGCAGGGCGCGAGCGAGCGCGGCCGGCGCCAGGCCGCGAGCGCTTTCGTGGAGGAGCAGCTCAATCGCTCGTTCGACCCCACGCGCGCGGTGGTGGCGACGGCGCAGCAGCTCTATCCGCCCGTGCGTCCGCGAGGCGTGCGCGGCCGCTTGCAGAATATGATGCTGCGCGCGGGCATCGAGCCGGGGCTCGGCTTCTTCATCCCATGGATTGCGGCGCTGGTGCTGCTGCCCCTGCTGGCGCTGCTGTTCGGCGGCGCGCTCGCGGCAGTGGTGATGCTGGGCATGGTGCTGCTGGCCGTCCTGTTCCAGCTCTGGTGGTGCGCGGACAAGCGCCGGCAGAAGATGGTGCGGCAGTTGCCCGGCTTCATCGATGCGCTGGTGCGGCTCATCACCATCGGCAACAGCCTCGGATCGGCTTTCCACACCGCGGTCGCCTCGGTCGATGCGCCGCTGTTCGAAGTGCTGGAGCGCGCCAATCAGCTGAATCGCGCCGGGATGGAGCTGGATGCCGCGCTGGTTCATGCGGCGCGCCTTTATCGCTTCTACGAGCTCGAGCTGGTGGCCGCGGTGATCGGCGTGGCGCTGCGCTTCGGCGGGCGCAGCGACCAGGTGCTCGAGCGCATGGCGGCGTTCATGCGCGACCTGCAGCAGGCGCGGGAGGAGCTGCATGCGCTCTCGGCGGAGGTCCGGCTGTCGGCATGGATCCTGGCATTGCTGCCCGTGCTCGTGGCCGGATTCATCATCGTCTTCAACAACGCCATGTTCATGGGCATGTGGACCGACCCGGTGGGACAGAAGATGCTGATCGGCGCATTCGCCCTGCAACTGGTGGGTTCCTTCTGGCTGTATCGCATGGCCAAATCGGTTTGAATCTATGTCTACACAACTGCTGACCGCCGCATCCCTGGTCCTGTTCGCCGCCGCGGCGCTGCTGGTGGGCGTGGCCATCCTCATACGCGGATCGCGCCAGAGCCGCAGCCGCCAGGTCGTGGACAGCGCCATCACCGCGCGCGCCAATTCGGTGCTGGAGGATGCGCTGGCCAAGGCCGCCTCGCCGTCGAAGCAAGGCCGAATGAGCGCGATGTTCGACAGCGCGGCCCAGCTCGGGGAGAAGTGGGAGCGTGGCCGCCTGGGCAATTATCTGCTCGAGGCGGAGGACCGCCTGCTGATCGACCGGTGCGGATTCAGCGATCAAGGCCGGGCGCGTGCGCTCTATATCTTCTCGCGCGCCGTGCTGGCCGTCATCGTGCCCATCCTCGCCTGGTTCTTCGGCAGCGGCGGCTTCATGGGGACGGTGCTGTCGCTGTTCGTCGGTTTCGCGCTCGGCTACATGGTGCCCAAGTGGGTGCTGCGGCGCCTGGCCGCCTCGCGCACGCGCAAGGCGTCCGAGGAACTGCCCCTCCTGATCGATCTGTTGCGGCTGCTGCAAGGCGTCGGCCTGTCCATCGACCAGAGCCTGCACGTGATCGTGACCGAGTTCCGCACCGTGCTGCCGGTATTGGCCGCGGAACTGGAGATCGCCGTCAACCAGTACGCCCGGGGATTGTCGCGCGAGCAGTCGCTGCAACGGCTGGCGACGGGATTCGGCAACGAAGAGCTGACCGCGGTGGCGCGCATGATCGTGCAGGTGGACAAGCACGGCGGCGCAGTGCAGGAGCCGCTCAAGCAGTTCTCGGAACGGGTGCGCGAACAGCGCCGCATGGAGTTGAAAGAGCGTGTGGGCAAGCTGACGGTGAAGATGACCGGCGTCATGGTGCTGACTTTGCTGCCCGCGCTCATCATCGTTACGGGAGGCGCGGGATTCCTGGCCGTCTTCCGCGGATTGGCAAGGCTGGGAGGTTGACCGTGGGCGCATTCATTCAAATCGGCGCCGCGCGCGCCGCCGGTCTGGCGGGGCTGCTTCTGCTGGCGGGCGGCTGCAGCTCCACGCCATCGGGATACGGCGTCTCGGCTCCCAAGTTCAACGACGAGGCGATGCTGCGCCAGCAGGTCGCCAACGACGAACCCACCGCGAACAGCCGCGGCATGTACCTGTCCCTGATCCGCGAGATGCAAGGCAAGGGACTGTATTTCGCCTCGCTGGCCCATATCGACGCCTTCGAGCAGCGCCACGGCATCGCGCCCGATGTCGAGCTGCTGCGCGGCCATGCCTTGCGCGAAGCGGGGCAATCGGAGGAAAGCGCCGCAGTCTATCGCAAGCTGCTGAACACGGAGGTCGGCGCGGCGGCGGCGCAGGGGCTGGGTCTCCTGGCCGGTGCGCGCGGCGACTATGCCAATGCGGTGGCGTCGCTGCGCGAGGCGGCCCGTCTCGATCCGACCAACGCGCTGATCGTCAGCGATCTCGGCTACGCCCTGCTGCGCAGCGGCGACACCGCGGCGGCGCGCCTGCCCATCGCCCAGGCGGCGGAACTGGCGCCCGACAATCCCAAGATCCTCGGCAACCTGGCGCTGCTGATGCTGGTGTCGGGCGACACCGGCCGGGCCGACACCGTCATGAGCAAGGCCGGCCTGTCGGCCGACGCCCGCGCCACGGTACGCAAGATGGCCGAAGACATCGCGCGCCAGCAACCCGCCAGGCGGCCCGATGCGGTGGCCGCCGTCCAGAAGGCGCCGACCCCTGTACCCGCACCCGGGGTCGTGCGGTTTGCCGTGTCGTCCGCCGCTCCCGAGATGTCGCGCGTACCGGCAGGGCCGATCGCCACGCCGGGCCTGCCCGAAGCGACGAACGCTCCCCGGGTGCGCCAAGCGGAAGCCGTCTCCGGTACGGAGGCGGTGCCGGCGGCAAATCCGATGATGGCGCCGCAGCCGGCGTCCGCGCCGGTCCTGCAACCCGTGCGGGTGCCCATGCAGTCCATGCTCGACAGGTTTAGCTCGAATACACCCTGAAGCCCCGGACGGCCGACACGATGGGATTCCTTTCAACGACGAATACAAGTGGAACCAAGGCGATCATGAAACGTACCAGCCAATCCCCGCATGGACTGTCCTCCCCGCGGCGCGCGAGCCGCTACCTGATGCTGGCCGCGCTGCTGGCGGCGCCGGTCGCGCACGGGCAGAGCAATGCGCCGGTGACGGGATCGATGATGCAGGTCACGCCCGAACAGCGTGCCCGGATGGAAGAGGCCGCGCGCCAGGCCCAGGCCGAAGAGCAGGCCCGCCGGGCCGCCGCTGCGCAACAGCAGGCCGCGCAGCAACAAGCCGCCCAACAGCAGGCCGCACAGCGGGCCGCGCAGCAGCAAGCCGTGCAACAGCAGGCGCTGCGGGAAGCGCAGATGCGCGCCGCGCAGCAGCAGGCGCCGGGCGCGGCGCCAACCCAGCAGGCCGCGCCGGCGGCTTCGCGTCCCACGTCATCGGTGGTGCGGCAGGTGCCCGGGCCGGGCGCGGCGCCCGCCGCATCGGCCCAGCCGTCGTCCACGCAGCGTCCGCAGGTCGTCCAGTCCCCCGAGCAGCGGGTGACGACGGTGGTGACGCCCCAGGCGGCCGCGGCCACCCCGCCGGCCACGGCCCAGCCTGCGTCCGCCGCGCCCGCGACGGCGGCTA
>NZ_NINW01000032.1 GCF_002188465.1 Pigmentiphaga sp. NML080357
ACACCGTCAGGCCGCACTCCAGTCTAGGCTATTTGACACCGCAGCAGGCCGCCCAGGTCGCTGCATCAAGATTACCAACCGAAGCTAGATTCCAAATCCCAGTGGTGTGAAAAATCCGAGCAGGTCAAACCGATAGCGGCGTCATGGACACGTTGTCGCACAACTGGCTACCGGTGGCAAGCATGCCATCGGCGCAACACGGGACGCGGTGGCAGCCCCGTCGACAGGAGCCGGCCAGGAGTGCGGCGCGGCCCATGGTCGGAGCGGTCGAGGCGGCCTCAGGCCGCGCGGCGGCGCGAGTCGAAGCGGCGTACGGGCGCATCGCGGCGTTCGCCTTCGGCGCGGCCCGTCCTGGGTCGTTCGTTCCAGGCCTGGGTCGGCCGTTCGCGGCGCTCGGCGTCGCCTTGGGCGGCACGAGGGCGATCGCCCCAGGGCCGTTCGGCGTAGGGACGGTCCGTACGCGCGCGGTCGCTCCTGTCGCCGGCGCCGTAGGCGCGCTCGCGCGGAGCGCGGTCCTGGTAGGACCGCTCGCCCTGGGTGCGGTCGCCATACTGGCGCTCGCCGCGCGGACGATCGCCAAAGACGGGTCGGCTGTCAGGATCGCGCTCGAAACGGCCGCGGCCTTCGGGGCGGTTGCCGCTGTCGCGGCTCTGGTAGCCGCCGCGGCCGCCCGGGCGCCAACCCGGCTTGCTCCCCGGCCCGCCGCGCCGCGGCCGGTCCGCGCCGGGACGCGGGGCGCGCTGCGGTTCGAGCCCAGGCACGACCTGCACCGGGATGCTCTGGTCGGTATAGCGCTCGATGTTGCGGATCTTGTGGCGCTCGCCATGCACCGCCAGCGTGAAGGCCAGCCCGTCCCGGCCCGCGCGGCCGGTTCGGCCGATGCGGTGGACATAGTCCTCGGCCTGCATCGGCAGGTCGAAATTGACCACGTGGCTGATGCCCTGCACGTCGATGCCGCGTGCGGCGACGTCGGTGGCAACCAGGATCTGCACCTGGCCGCGCTGCATCTGCCCCAGCGTACGGGTGCGCTGGCGCTGGTTCATGTCGCCATGCAGCGCCGCGGCGGCAAAGCCCTGGTCGGCAAGCGTATCCGCCAGGTCATCGGCGGCACGCTTGGTCGAGGTGAAGACAATGGCTTGCTGGATGTTGACGTCGCGCAGCAGATGGTCCAGGAGGCGCATCTTGTGGCCCATGTCGTCCGCATACAGCAGCGACTGGGTGATGTTGACGTGCTTTTCCTTCTGCGAGGCGATTTCGATGCGCTGCGGATCGCGCATCATCTTGGCCGCCATGCGCGCCACGGAACCGTCGAGGGTAGCCGAGAACAGCAGCGTCTGCCGGCTCTGCGGCGTGCGTGCGACGATGGCCTCGATGTCGTCGATGAATCCCATGTCCAGCATGCGGTCCGCTTCGTCCAGCACCAGTACCTCGACCTCGGACAAATCGACCTTGCGCGACTGGACATGATCCAGCAGGCGGCCAGGCGTGGCGACCAGCACATCGACCCGGCGCGACAAGGCCTTCAACTGCGCGCCATAGGGCATGCCGCCCACCACCGTGGCGGTGCGCAGCCAGTTCAGCGCCTTGCCGTACGTGCGGGTGGCATCGGTCACCTGCTGGGCCAGTTCGCGGGTGGGCGTGAGCACCAGCACCCGCACGCCGGGCGTGCGCAGCGGCGAAGCCTGGACCTGCTTGTGCAGCGCGGGCAGCATGAATGCCGCCGTCTTGCCGCTGCCGGTCTGCGACGACACCATGAGGTCGTGGCCCTCCAGGGCCAGGGGAATCGCGCGGGCCTGCACCGGCGTGGGTTCGGAGAACCCGGCATCGGTCAGCGCGCTCACGAGGGCGGGGGCAAGACCGAGATCAGAAAAAGACATACCTATTCCTTACGTTGCGTAATGCGCAACGCAAGCGTTCCAGTCGAACGCGCCGGGTGCGCAGGGGCACACGGGACCATGACCCATTCTGGGTCGGTTTCATCAAGCAAGCCTGGAAAGCTGGCGCTACGCTGCGGAGACGGATGTGCCGCTCCGGACGGATCATCGGCGCCGACCGATATCACCGTGCGCGCAAGCGAAGGGAAAAACGAGGTCAGAGACGATGCAGTTTTCGGTCAACCACTGGCTACCGATCGTCTGCATGGAGGCCACGCCGGTGTCCGAGAGGACGGTGACGTGATTTGTGCAGTACAGCAATGATACCTGAGAAATAGAGGCAGGGATAGCCCCAATACGCACCGAAAGCCCTAATCACCTGTGGGGCGAACAAATCCCGCCCCGCTGTGGCAACAATGAAACACTCAAGCCGGCTAAACCGCAGTGAACTTACGCATCTGGGAATGCGCCAAACCGCCGAAACCGACACCAGACAACGAGCCCAGCCAGGCACAGTGGATCCGGCTCCGCCGGTCCACCAGTGCCGCCCCCCGGAGGCGCGCGTCAGCGCGTACGGGAGGGACCCGTCAATCCGCCAGTTCAACCTCCGGCTGCGGCGCCGCCTTCGGAGGCGAGTCGTCGAAGCTGAGCTTGATTTCGTCGCCCACGACGTCGACCGTCACCCGGCCGCCGTTGACCAGCTTGCCGAACAGCAGTTCGTCGGCCAGCGCCCGGCGGATGGTGTCCTGGATCAGGCGCTGCATCGGACGCGCGCCCATCAGCGGATCGAAGCCCTTCTTGCCGAGGTAGGCCCGCAAGGCATCGGTGAAGATGACCTCGACGCGCTTCTCGTGCAGTTGCTCTTCGAGCTGCATCAGGAACTTGTCGACCACGCGCAGGATGATCTCCTCGTTCAGCGACTTGAACGAAATGATGGAATCCAGGCGGTTGCGGAACTCGGGCGTGAACATCCGCTTGATTTCCGCCATTTCGTCGCCCTGCTCGCGCGCGCCGGCAAAGCCGATCACGTTCTTCTGCAGGGTCTCGGCGCCGGCGTTGGTCGTCATGATGATGATGACGTTGCGGAAATCCGCCTTCCGGCCGTTGTTGTCGGTCAGCGTTCCGTGGTCCATGACCTGCAGAAGGATGTTGAAGACCTCGGGGTGGGCCTTCTCGATCTCGTCCAGCAGCAGCACGCAATGCGGCTTCTTGGTGATGGCCTCGGTAAGCAGGCCGCCCTGGTCGAAGCCGACGTACCCGGGAGGCGCGCCGATCAGGCGGGACACGGCGTGGCGCTCCATGTACTCGGACATGTCGAAGCGCAGCAGCTCGATCCCGAGAATGAACGCCAACTGCTTGGCGACCTCGGTCTTGCCGACGCCGGTGGGGCCCGAGAACAGGAAGGCGCCGATGGGCTTGTCGGGCTTGCCCAGGCCCGAGCGCGCCATCTTGATGGACGCGGACAGCGCGTCGATGGCGGCGTCCTGGCCGAACACCACGGCCTTCAGGTCGCGCTCGAGCGTGGCCAGCTTGCTGCGGTCGTCGCTGGAGACGGCCTGCGGCGGGATCCGGGCGATCTTGGAGACGATGTCCTCGATCTCGGCCTTGCCGATGACCTTCTTCTGCCGCGACTTGGGCAGGATGCGCTGCGCCGCGCCGGCCTCGTCGATGACGTCGATGGCCTTGTCGGGCAGGTGCCGGTCGTTGATGAACTTGGCCGACAGTTCGGCCGCCGCCGACAGCGCCGCGGACGAGTACTTGACGCTGTGGTGGTCTTCGAAGCGCTGCTTGAGCCCGCGCAGGATCTGCACGGTCTGCTCGACGCTGGGCTCGTTGACGTCGATCTTCTGGAAGCGCCGCGACAACGCGTGGTCCTTCTCGAAGATGCCGCGGTACTCGGTATACGTGGTCGCGCCTATGCACTTCAGCTGGCCCGAGGACAGGGCCGGCTTGAGCAGGTTGGAGGCGTCCAGCGTCCCGCCCGACGCCGCGCCGGCGCCGATGAGCGTGTGGATCTCGTCGATGAACAGCACCGCCTTGGGGCTTTCCTTCAATTGCTTGAGGACGGCCTTCAGGCGCTGCTCGAAATCGCCCCGGTACTTGGTGCCGGCCAGCAGCGCTCCCATGTCGAGCGAATAGACGCAGGCGTCGGCGAGCACGTCGGGCACCGCGCCCTCGGTGATGCGCCAGGCAAGGCCCTCGGCGATGGCGGTCTTGCCCACGCCGGCCTCGCCCACGAGCAGCGGATTGTTCTTGCGGCGGCGGCACAGCACCTGGATGACCCGCTCGACCTCGCTGTCGCGACCGATGAGGGGATCGATCTTGCCCGCCTTGGCGGCCAGGTTCAGGTTCTGGGTGTACTGGTCCAGCGGCGACTGCTTGGCCTCCCCTTCGGCCTCGGCCTCCGGCTCCTTGGGAGTGCTGGAGGATTCGAGCTGGGGTTGCTTGGTGATGCCGTGGGACATGAAATTGACCACGTCCAGCCGCGTGATTCCCTGCTGGTGCAGGTAGTAGACGGCGTGGGAGTCTTTTTCGCCGAAGATGGCGACCAGCACGTTGGAGCCGGCCACCTCCTTCTTGCCGTTGCCGGTCGACTGCACGTGCATGATCGCGCGCTGGATGACGCGCTGAAAACCCAGCGTCGGCTGGGTATCGGCCTCTTCCGTGCCGGGAATGACGGGCGTGTTGTCGTTGACGAAATTGCGCAGGTTGCGGCGCAGGTCGTCCAGATTGGCGGCGCAGGCGCGCAGCACCTCGGCCGCCGACGGATTGTCGAGCAGCGAGAGCAGCAAATGCTCTACCGTGATGAATTCGTGCCGGGCCTGGCGGGCCTCGACGAAAGCCATGTGAAGGCTAACTTCCAATTCTTGAGAAATCACGCTTCCTCCATGATGCACTGAAGCGGATGCTGGTTCTGCCGAGCGAAACGGCTTACCTGGTCGATTTTGGTCCTGGCGATGTCGCGCGGATAGACCCCGCACACCCCCCGGCCCTCGTGATGCACCTTGAGCATGATTTGGGTGGCCTGCTCTCGCCCCTTGCTGAAAAACTTCTCCAATACCAGCACAACGAACTCCATCGGCGTGTAATCGTCGTTCAACAACACCACCGTGTACATTGGAGGTGGTTTGGTCTTCGACGGTTCCCGCTCAAGCAGCGTTGTCTGATCCGGTTGAGAATCGAACCCGGTGCCCATGCGCCTATTCTATCCACTTGAAAGTGCCCCGCAAGCCATCAGCATACTCCTATATGCCCGGGCCATCCCGAGCTTGACGCAGCGGTGCATCTTTCCCATTATTTGAAGCCCGGGGCTTGATTTATCAAGCCCCGGAATCGTAATACTAGCGCCTGCGACGCGCGCAATCGTCTGCCAACGGCACCCGGGGGAGCGCGCCTCGCATATGTTGTAACCGACTACAAGAAGGCATTACGTCATGTCCAGCGATATCAGCCAAGGCAAGAGGGGTACCGGCACCGTCAAATGGTTCAACGACGCCAAGGGCTTCGGATTCATCACGCCCGACGACGGCGGCGACGACCTGTTCGCCCATTTCTCCTCCATCCAGATGAACGGCTTCAAGACCCTGAAAGAAGGCCAGAAGGTCACCTTCGAGGCCGCCCAGGGCCCCAAGGGCAAGCAGGCGCTCAACATCAGCGAAGCGGTCTGACCCTTCCACCGAAGCGGTCTTCCCGCTTGCGCGAGGCGGCCCGGTCCGCTTCGCGCCCCGCCCATGGCGCGTTTAACCTTGCCGTGGGCCGGGTCATGCTACGCTCGGCGTGGTTGCCGCGGAAACATCACCCCGCGGTGGCTGGTTATATCCTCTTTCCGACCTAGCCTCCGACGTCATGACTCGCTTCTTCTCCAGACTGCCGCGTCTCGCCACTTGCGCGGGCGCCGGCATCGCCGCCTGGTGCCTGGCCGGCGCGGTTTCGGCCCAGGCCTCCCTGCCCATGCAAACGCTGCGCGCCGGCATGCACCTCATCCACGCCGAGGTCGCCAGCACGCCCCAGACCCGGGAAAAGGGCCTGATGTTCCGGGAGCAGTTGGGGGCCAACCAGGGAATGCTCTTCATCTTCGAGGTCCCCGGCACCCAATGCATGTGGATGCGCAACACGCTGGTCCCCCTGTCGGTCGCCTTCATCGCCGATGACGGCACGATCGCGAATATCGAAGACATGGCGCCAAAAACCGAAGACAGCCACTGCGCCGTCCGGCCGGTGCGCTACGCGCTGGAAATGGAACGCGGCTGGTTCGCCAAGCGCGGCCTGAAGGCCGGCTCGCGGATCGACGGCATACCGGGGGCGCGCTGACGCACGCCGCTGAGGGCCGCTCGCGCGGCGCGGCGATCCCCAGTCTTTCGCGGTGCGTAAAACTCTTTTCCGATTTTTCCGTTTTATTCCCCCACTGCCGCGTCTACATTACGCACCGGAAAGCGGCTGCGCCGCGCCGCGCTGCCCGCTCCCGGCAGCCGGCGGCGCGAGCCCCACCGAGGAGACCACGCCTTGCGCAACTTGAACGAAGACACGATCACCCAGGCCGTGCTCGCCCGGCACGCCCAGGCTCCGGACGCCCGCCTGAAGGAAATCATGACCAGCCTCGTGCAGCACCTGCACGAATTCGCCCGGGAGGTGAAGCTGACCGAAGCCGAATGGGCGGCGGGCATCGAATTCCTCACGGCCACCGGCCACATCACCGACGACAAGCGCCAGGAATTCATCCTTCTATCCGATACGCTGGGGTTGTCCACTCTCGTGACGGCGATGAACCACCGCAAGCCGCCCGCCTGCACCGAAGCGACGGTTTTCGGCCCCTTTTTCGTCGAGGGCGCGCCCGACTACGCGCTGGGCGACGACATCGCCAACGGCGCGAAAGGCGATCCCTGTTTCGTGCGCGGCACGGTCCGGGGCGTGGACGGCACCCCGATCGGCGGCGCCGTCATGGAAGTCTGGCAAGCCGATGCCGAGGGCTACTATGACGTGCAGTACGCCGGGGAGCCCGAGCATCGCGGACGGGGACGGATCCGCTCCGCGCCCGACGGCAGCTTCCACTTCCGCTCCATCCTGGCCGAGGCCTATCCGATTCCCCACGACGGGCCGGTCGGGCGCATGCTGTCCGCCCTCGGCCGCCATCCCTGGCGTCCGGCCCACCTCCATTTCATGATAAGCGCCGAGGGGTACGAGACCCTGGTGACCCATGTCTTCCGCGACGGCGACCGGTACCTGGATTCGGACGCCGTCTTCGGCGTGCGCTCGTCGCTGATCGCGCAATGGGTCCGGCATGAGCCCGGCCCCACGCCCGACGGGGGCAGGAGCGACCAGCCCTTCTACACCCTGGATTTCGATTTCGTGCTGAACCCGGCCGCCTAGGCCCGTTCCGCATGCCAGCATCACCGACGGGAGGAATTCCATGTACGACCAAGAAAAACTGGCCATCCGCGAACTGGTGGAAAACTGGGCGCTGTGGCGCGACGCCGGAGACTGGGAGCGCTTTGCCACCGTCTGGCACGAGGACGGCCGCATGAACGCCACCTGGTGCCAGGCCTCGGCCGCCGAATTCATCCGGCAGAGCCGCGCGGGCATGGAGCGCGGCGTCAACATCCTTCATTTCCTGGGCGGCAGCACCATCGACCGCGAGGGAGACCGCGCCGTGGCTCAGACCAAGATGACCATTTCCCAGCGGGCGACGGTGGACGGCGTGCTGTGCGACGTGGTGTGCACCGGCCGTTTCTACGATTTCCTGGAAAAGCGCGGCGGCCGCTGGGGCATGGTGGAGCGCCAGCCGATCTACGAGAAGGATCGCCTGGACCCCGTGGACCCGGCCGCCCGCCTGGAGCTGGACCCAGCGGTGCTGGGCCGCTTTCCGGAGGGCTACCGGCACCTGGCCTACCTGCAGGTCAAGATCGGCATGGACGTCAAGACCACCATGCCGGGCCTGCACGGCAGCGAGGTGCAGGCGCTCTACGCGCGCGGCAAAGCGTGGCTGGCGGGGTCCGCCCGCCCCTGAAGCGCAGCGGCGGACGATGCATAACACATAAGAAGCACCACCGAGGAGACAACCATGTTCCATACCGCCCCGAAACGGCGGGGCGCACTGCTGTGCGCGCTCGCCCTGTCCGCCGCCCTTCCCGCTTCCGCCCAGGAATGGCCCAGCCGGCCGATACGCATGATGGTGGGCTTCGCGCCCGGCGGCGGCACCGACATCATCGCGCGCATGGTGGCCCAGCCGCTGGCAGCCATCCTGGGCCAGCCCATCGTCGTCGAGAACAAGCCGGGCGCCGGCGGCACGCTGGCAGCGAATGCGGTGGCCCGTGCGGCGCCGGACGGGCACACGATCTTCGTGATGAACAACGGCCATGCCGTCTCGGCCGTCGTCTACCAGAAGCTGCCCTTCGATTCGGTCAAGGACTTCGCGCCGGTATCCTCGCTATGCGCCCAGCCCCTGGTGGTGGCGGCAGGCAAGCAGTTTCCTGCGGACGGCATCGCAGGCCTGATCGCGCGCGCCAAGGCGCAGCCGGGCAAGCTCAACTACGCCAGCGTCGGCATCGGCAGCACCCAGCACTTCGCCGGCGAACTGCTGCGGCAAGTCAGCGGCATCGACATCGTGCACGTGCCCTACAAGGGCACGCCCAACGCGGTGGCGGCGGTCCTGAGCGGCGAGGTGGACTTGCTGGTGGACGTGGCCTCGCCCCTGCTGGGCCACATACGGGCCGGCGAACTCAAGCCGCTGGCGGTCACCTCGCCCCAACGGTACGCGGGCCTGCCGCAGACGCCCACGGCGCTGGAGTCGGGCGTGGCCGGCTACGACGTCACGACCTGGTACGGATTGGCCTTCCCGGCCGGCACGCCCGCGACCATCGTCGAGAGGATGAACCAGGCGGTGCGCCAGGCGCTCGCCGATGATGCCTTGCGCAAGCAGGCCCTGGCCGCGGCATGCCTGCCCGAGGCCTCCACGCCGGAGGCGTTCGGCCGCCACGTCGGCGCCGAAATCGAGCGCTGGCGCGGCGTCATGCAGAAAGCGGGCATTGCCCAGCAATAGCGGGACCTGTCAGAGCAGCGTGGCGACCTGCTCGAACGACAGGCGCGTCTGGCGATCGAACAGCTTGGACGTATCGCCGTAGCCCAGCGAGCAGATGAAATTGGCCGTCAGCCGGCCGTCGGGGAAGAATTCGGCATTGACCTTGGCGATGTCGAACCCGCTCATGGGGCCGCAGTCCAGGCCGATCGCACGGGCCGCAATGATGAAATAGGCGCCCTGGAGCGTGCCGTTGCGCGTGGCGGTCGCGGCGGCCAGCGCGGGATTGCCCTCGAACATTTCCTTGGCGCCTTCGCGGAACCAGATCTGCGGCATGTATTCGTAGAAGCGCGTGTCGGTCGCGATGATGGCCGTCACCGGCGCCGCCTTCACCTTGTCGACGTTGCCCGGGCTCAGGGCCGGCACCAGCCTGGCCTTGGCCTCGGGCGTACGCAGGAACACCACGCGCATGGGCTGGCAGTTCATGGAGGTCGGGCCCATTTTCGCAATGTCGTAGACTTGCCTGAGCTGCTCGTCCGAAACGGGCTTGTCCAGCCAGCCGTTCTGGGTGCGGGCGGTCATGAACAGTTGGTCGAGGGCTTCTTGCGAAAGGATGGCCATGAAGAGCTCCAGCGCGGGTGGCGGTAGTCGTGAGGCTGGCAATTATAAGATGCGCCTTGCGCCGCGAAGGGCCGCAAATCGTCCCGCAGCGGAAATCACTTTTGCAGTTCTGGTAATAATCGAGAGGGGTATATGGACCGCTGGCGCGAGCTGGAATTGTTCGTCCACATCGCCGAACTGGGAAGCCTGACCCGTGCGGCCGAAGCCGCCGGACTGTCGACCGCGGCGGCGAGCCGGCATCTCGCCACGCTGGAACAGCGCTTGTCGGCGCGGCTGGTCGAGCGCAATACCCGCCGCCTGTACCTGACCGAGGTCGGCCAGGAGTTCTACCGGCGCTGCAAGAACATCCTGGGCGAAATGCAGGAAGCCGAGTCGGCGGTCAACGCCACGGTGCTCAACCCGGTGGGCGACCTGCACATCACCTCGTCGCTCTCGTTCGCCATGCGCCACATCGCGCCGCTCCTGCCCGAATACAACCGCCGCTATCCCAACGTCAACGTCCACGTCACCACCGCCAACCGGTACTACGATCTCATCGACAACGGCATCGACCTGGCGGTGCGTACGCGCGAGTACGAATCGGATTCCAACCTCACCATCCGCCGCCTGGCCGAGACGCGGCGCATCCTGGCGGCCTCGCCCGGCTACCTGCACCGCCACGGGACGCCCCGCGGCATCGACGACCTGGCGCGGCACAAGCTGCTTCTCTACACCTATTCCAACCGCTACGACGAATTGCGCTTTTCGCGCGGGGGCGAGGTCCAGGTGCTGCCGGTAAAGGGCGTGCTCGAAGCCAACGACGGCCAGGTGCTGTGCGCGGCCGCGCGCGAGGGGCTGGGGATCCTGGTCCAGCCCAAGTACATCATCTACGACGACATCGTCGCCGGCCGGCTGGTGCCGGTCCTGGACGACTGGGACCTGCCCCGGCTCACCATCAATCTGGTCTATCCGCACCGGCAATACCTGCCCGCCAAGACGCGCACGTTCATCGACTTCATGGTGGAACACTTCCGCAAAATGGACTTCGAGCGCAAGTGGGCGCAATAGGCGGTTGCGACTGCTTGCGAAACGGCACCGCCACGCGGCGGCGCCGCGAAGTACCATAACGGCGGGCAGCCGCCCCGCGGCCTCCACCACCTTCGCGCCCGCGACACGGGCGATCCGCCACGGAAAGCACCATGGAAGATTGGCAACCGGCGTCGCCGCGCAACCCCTCGGCGCTGCGGCGCGAGTTCTCGCGCATGGCCCGCGTGCCGGCACGGCGCCAGGCGCTCGCCCGTCTGCTGGGAGCCGGGGCGGCCGCGCTGGGACTACCGGGCCTGGCCCGCGCGGTCCAGGGCGCGGACGCCTGCGTTGCGCTTCCCGAGGAAACGGCCGGCCCCTATCCGGCGAACGGCGCGGGACCGGCCGATGCGCCCAATGTCCTGTCGCTGCCGGGCATCGTGCGCAACGACCTGCGCGCCAGCGTCGGCGGGCCGACCGGCGTGGCTGGCGGCGCGCCCTTGCGCCTCACGCTCAAGCTGGCCGATGCCCGCAACGACTGCATCGCGCTGCCGGGCCGCGCGGTCTACTTGTGGCACTGCACCCAGGACGGCGGCTATTCGCTCTATACCCCCGGCCTGCGCGAGGAGAATTTTCTGCGCGGCGTTCAGGTGGCGGACGCCAATGGCGAAGTCACCTTCCAGACGATCTTCCCCGGCTGCTATCCAGGGCGCTATCCGCATCTGCACATCGAGGTCTATCAAGACCTGGAGCGGCTCGGCCACAAGCTGCTGACTTCGCAACTGGCCCTGCCCAGTGACGCCTGCGGCGCCGTCTACGGCGAGGTGCGCGGCTACGAAGCCAGCCTGAAGGCGTATGCCCGGACATCGCTGGAACGGGACGGCATCTTTGCCGACAGTTCTCCGGCCGAGCGGGCGGCGCAGACGCTACGCCTGCAGGGCGATCCCGAAAAGGGCTACGCGGGACACGCGGTCATCGGCCTGCTCGACTACTAGGAGGTGTACGCGCCGGGCTCGCCGCCCGGGCATATTCCTTGCTGGACCATGGCGGACAACTACCTGCGCGGCGGTCGTGCGACCCGGGGAGTCCGCATGCTATGGCTCAAGGCACTGCACTTCGTTTCCTTGCTGGTCTGGTGCGGCTCGCTGCTCTATCTGCCGGGCCTGTTCCTGATGCACGCCCATGCCGCCACGCGCAGCCAATATCACCGCGTGCGGGTCATGACCCGCTTCACCTTCGCCGTGGTAGCCTCGCCCGCCGCCATCCTGGCCGTGGTATCGGGCACCGCGCTGGTATTCGTGCGCATGGCGCAGGGCGAATGGCTGATGTGGAAATTATTGCTTGTAACGCTGATGGTGTTCTTCCATCTGTATTGCGGCAGCCAGGTTGCCCGGCTCGGCGCCCGCCTCGCGATCGCCTCGCCTTCGCGTCTGGCCCTGCAGCTCGCCGTACCCGCATGTCTGATGACGGCAGTGTTGTGGCTGGCGCTGGCCAAGCCCGCGCTCTGGTTCCCGGCGGAGTGAATCAATCTTCCGCGTCGCCGCCGACGCCCACTTGATGTTCGAACACCAGCTTGCCTCCCAGCCATCCCGCCACTGCCACCAACAAGGCGCCCAGCAAAGAGAGGAACATGCCGAAAGGAACCACCGCCTCTTCCGCCCCCTGCAGCCGCTGCAGCCAATTGACGGCCTGCACAGCCAGCAACAGCACGGCGACCACGAAGTGGTTCCAGCTGGCCGCGCGCCGCCGGATGCCCCCGACCGCGAGCAGCTCGATGGTGCCGGCGATCGCCGCCAGCATCCCCATTGCCAGGCCGGCCCCGACCAGCCACAGCGCCGCGCGCGACCAGAAAGCGTCGTCCAGCAGCACGAAGGCGCCGTCGCAGGCGAGCGCGCCCAGGAAGAAGGCGATGGGAAAGGTAACCAGCATCGGATGGACGGGATGGCGGGCGACGGCTACGCGGGTAGGCGTATCCAGGGGCAGCGGCAGGCCGAATTTTTCCATGGTGTCCATCCTTGCCGCGGCATGCGCGGCAGCCAGGCGCGCCGGAGCGCGCACCGCGGCGCGCGCGGGCGCCGCACGAGCCGGCATGGCGCAAGTTTCGTACCGCGCGGGACTTCTGGCGAGCCTGCCGGCCGCATCGGCCGGCGCCGCGTCGCCTTTCTCGACGCTGGACCCGGCCGGCCCGGTGGCGCGGATCATCGCGCGGCTGTGGTGGATCATGGCCGGGGCCAGCGTGGCCATCACGCTGGGAATGATCGCGCTCGCGCTGTACTGCGCCGTGCATCCGTCCCGCCCCGCCGCGCTCGATGCGCGCAAATGGCTCCTGGGCGGCGGGATCCTCTTTCCCTCGGTGGTTCTGCTGGCGCTCCTGGGCGGCGGTGCCTATGCAGGCTGGGTCATGGCCGCCCGCCTGGCGCCGCCTCCCTTCGTGGTGCAGGTGCAGGCGCGTCAGTGGTACTGGGAGGCGCGCTATCCGGAAACCGACCGGCCGCAGGCGCGCTCGGTGAACGTCGTCCACATCCCGGCCGCGATGCCGGTGGAATTCCGGGTGTCGACGCCGGACGTCATTCATAGCTTCTGGGTGCCGCGCCTTGGCGGCAAGGTCGATGCGGTACCGGGCCGCATCAACGTCATCCGGCTGCAAGCCGACAGGCCGGGGATTTATCGCGGGCTGTGCGCCGAATTCTGCGGCGCGGGCCATGCGCAGATGATGCTCGACGTCCATGCCCACGACGCCGCGCGGCTGCCGGACGTGCTGGCGGCCTTGCCCGAAGACGGCGCGCAAGCGCAACCGGGCCAGAGGAGTGGACGATGACCGGAGCGCCGTCGGCCATCGCCCGTCACCGGGCATTCGAGGAAATCTGGCGCAGCCCGCCCGGCTGGGGACGGCTGGCCGCGGTCAACCACACGACCATCGGCCTGCGGTTCATCCTGACCGCCCTCGCCTTCTTCCTGGTGGGCGGCGTGCTGGCGATGATGATGCGCGCGCAACTGGCCGCGGGGGGCAGCGGGTTTCTCGACAGCGAGACCTACAACCAGATCTTCACCATGCACGGCACGGTGATGATGTTCCTCTTTGCCATCCCGATGCTCGAAGGCTTCGCCATCTACCTCCTGCCCAAGATGCTGGGCACCCGCGACCTGGCCTACCCCCGGCTCGGCGCCTTCGCCTACTGGTGCTACCTGTTCGGCGGCCTCATCCTGCTCGGCGGACTGGCCGCCGGCGTGGCGCCGCGCAGCGGCTGGTTCATGTACACCCCGCTGTCGGGCAGCACCTACAGCCCGGGCATCAATGCCGACGTCTGGCTGATCGGCGTCACCTTCTCCGAGATCTCCGCCCTCTGCGGCGGCGTGGAGCTGGCGGTCTCGATACTGAGGCTGCGGGCCGCCGGCATGCGCCTGTCGCGCATGCCGCTGTTCGCGTGGTACATGCTGGTGACCTCGGCAATGATACTGGTCGGTTTCCCGCCGCTGATCCTGGGCAGCATCCTGCTGGAAGTGGAACGCGCATTCGGCTGGCCTTTCTTCGACGTGGCGCGCGGCGGCGATCCGCTGTTGTGGCAACACCTTTTCTGGATGTTCGGCCATCCCGAGGTCTACATTATCTTCCTGCCCGCGGCCGGCCTCGTCTCGGCCATGCTTCCCGCCTTCGCGCGCCGCCCGGTGGTGGGCTATCCCTGGATCGTAGCCAGCGTGGTCGGCATGGGCATCGTCAGCTTCGCCCTGTGGGGGCACCACATGTCCACGGCCGGCATTTCGGGCCACGCGGCCATGTTCTTCTCTGTGGCCAGCATGCTGGTGGCCGTGCCCACCGCGGTGCAGTTCTTCTCCTGGCTCGCCACCCTCTACGCCGGACGGCCGGTACTGCGCCTGCCCATGCTGTACCTGGCGGGCTTTCTCGCCATCTTCGTGCTGGGAGGGATGACCGGCGTCATGCTGGCGCTCCTGCCTTTCAACTGGCAGGCGCACGATACCCACTTCGTCGTCGCGCACCTGCATTACGTGCTCATAGGCGGCATGGTCTTCCCGCTGCTCGCGGCCGCCTATTACTGGATGCCCCACGTGAGCGGGCGCATGCCTTCGGCGCTGCTGGGCCGCTGGGCGTTCTGGCTGATTTTCGCCGGCTTCAACCTCACCTTCCTGCCCATGCACCTCACGGGCATGCTGGGCATGCCGCGCCGGGTCCATGCCTATCCGGCGGACAGCGGCTGGGAGTGGCTCAATCTCGCCTCGTCCGTCGGCGGCTTCCTGCAGGCCGCGGGGTTCGGGCTGTTCGTGCTCGATGTCTTCCTGCATGTGCGGACAGGCCGCCGTTCCCGCCACAACCCTTGGGAATCGGGCGGCCTCGAGTGGGCCATGCCCACCCCGCCGACGAGCTACAACTTCGCGGCGATTCCCGACCTCGCCGCCATGCCGCCCTCCGGCGCCGCGGATCCGCTCTGGCACCAGCGGGACCTCGGCGCCCGCCTGGCGAGCGGCCAGGGTTATCTCGCCGACCCCGGCCGGGGCCAACGCGAAACCCTGGCCGTGGAGGTACGCACGGGCAGGCCGGCCCACGTGGTCATCCTGCCGGGTTCGAGCTGGCTCCCGCTTGCGTCGGCCTGCGCGCTGCTCGTGTTCTTCCTTGCCCTGCTCTTCAAGGCCTATGCGGCCGTACCGCTCGCCGCCGCGCTCTCGGCGGCGCTGCTGGCCTGCTGGGCGTGGCGCACTGGCATGCGGACGGAGCCGCTCCCTATGGATGCGGGCAACGGCCTGCGGCTGTTGCCGCATGCCGCGGCCCGCCACGCGCCGGGCTGGACCGGAACCCAGTTGATGCTGGTCGCCGATGGAGCGCTGTTCGGCTCGCTGCTGTTCGGCTATGGATACTTATGGGTGGTCTCGCCGCTGTGGCCGCCCCCGGCGTGCGTAACCAGCGATGCGCCAGCCCCGCTGTCGTCCGTGGCGGCGCTGGTCGCCGCCACCGCCTCGGCCGCGATGGCCCGGACGCGACGGGCGCTGCAAAGCCCGAAGGCCTGCTGCGCCTGGCAGGCCGGCGCGGCGCTGGCGGGGCTGGCGGCCATCTGGGCACTGTGCCGGATCGCCCTGTACGCCCTTCCTTCTCCCACGAGCCATGCCTACGCCGCGATCTCGGCGGCGATGATCTGCTATGTCGCCGTCCATGCGGCGGCGGGCGTCGTCATCTCGAGCCACGCCGCGCTGCGCTGCCTCGCCGGCTATGTCTCCCCCGCCCGCTGCCTGGATGTACGCGTCCCGGCTCTCTGGTGGGCATACGTCCTGGGGACGGGCCTGCTGGCCCTTGGCCTGCTCTATGGCACGGCGCACACACTGGCCTGAGGAAGGCTGCGGGACTGCCCGTGCTTGCTATGCTGGGCGCTCCCTTGACGACGAGACCACGCCGATGACGCCTCCCATCCGCTCCTGCCTGTCCATCGCCCGTCTGGCGGCGACCGCGGCGGCGCTGTGCGCCGGCACGGCCGCCCATGCCACGGGCACGTTCCCGACCGGCCTGGCCGAGGCCGACCAGCGCCGGCTGCAGCAATACGACACCGTGCGCGAAGCGGCCGTCGCCGAAGCCCGGGCCAAGGGCAGCGCGGCCGATATCGCGCAATTGGACCAGGCGCTGGCCGGCAATGCCGCCCGGCCCGAGCGCATCGCGGGCGAATGGCGCTGCAGGACATTCAAGCTCGGCGGGCTGCGCCCGTTGACGGTGTATGGATGGTTTCGCTGCCGCATCACCGAAGACGTCGGCGGGCTGCGCCTGCGCAAGCTGACGGGATCGCAACGCACGGCCGGCACGTTCTACGACGTGCCCGAAGCTCGCCTGGGCTATGCGGGCGCCACCGCGCTGGCCGGCGAAGCCCCCCGCCGGTACGGCGACGACGCGTCCCGCAACGACGTCGGCTACCTGTACCAGACGGGACCGAACCACTTGCGCCTGGAAATCCCCTCGCCGGCGCGCGAATCGCGCTTCGACATCCTCGAACTGGTCCGGTGAACGTGCCGGCCGGCACGCCACGCAGGCCGCCGTTCCCATGCGGCGACGCCCCGGGCGCTGGCCGCGGGGCGTCGGTCGGTACGTCAGGCAAGGCGCCCGGGCGACTGCCGGCGTCGCCCCGGGGGATCACACGCGCTCGAGGATGACCGCGATACCTTGGCCCACGCCGATGCACATCGTGCACAGCGCATAGCGGCCGCCGGTGCGATGCAATTGGTTGATCGCCGTGGTGGCCAGGCGAGCGCCGCTCGCGCCCAGCGGATGGCCCAGCGCAATGGCGCCGCCGTTGGGATTCACGCGGGCATCGTCGTCGGCCAGGCCCAGATCGCGCAGCACGGCCAGGCCTTGGGCGGCAAAGGCTTCGTTCAGCTCGATCACGTCCATCTGGTCCAGGGTCAGGCCCGTCAGGGCCAGCACCTTGCGAGTCGCCGGGGCCGGCCCCATGCCCATGATGCGCGGCGGCACGCCCGCGGTCGCCATGCCGACCACGCGCGCGCGCGGCGTCAGGCCGTGGCGGCCCGCCTCGGCCTCGCTGGCCAGCAAGAGCGCGCATGCGCCGTCGTTCACGCCCGAAGCGTTGCCGGCCGTCACCGTGCCGTCGGGACGGACCACGCCCTTCAGGCGCCCCAGCGCTTCCATGCTGGTCTCGCGCGGATGCTCGTCCTTCGAGACCACCACGGGGTCGCCCTTCTTCTGCGGGATGGTGACCGGCGTGATCTCGGCATCGAAGAAGCCCGACTTCTGCGCAGCGGCGGCCTTGGCCTGGCTGGCCAGCGCCATGCGGTCCTGGGACTCGCGATCGATCTTGAAATCGGTGGCGACGTTTTCGGCGGTCTCGGGCATGGAGTCGACGCCGTATTGCTGCTTCATCAGCTTGTTGACGAAACGCCAGCCGATCGTGGTGTCGTAGATCTGCGCGTTGCGCGAATAAGCCGTCTCGGCCTTGCCCATGACGAAGGGCGCGCGGCTCATGCTTTCCACGCCGCCGGCCAGCATCAGCCCGGCCTCGCCCGACTTGATCGCGCGCGCGGCGGTGCCCACCGCATCCAGGCCCGAGCCGCACAGGCGGTTGATGGTCGAGCCGGGCAGTTCCACCGGCAGGCCGGCCAGCAGCGTCGCCATGTGGGCGACGTTGCGGTTGTCCTCGCCGGCCTGGTTGGCGCAACCGAAGATCACGTCCGTGACCGCCGCCCAGTCCAGGCGGGGATTGCGGGCCATCAGGGCCTTGAGCGGGATGGCGGCGAGATCGTCGGTGCGCACCGAAGCCAGTGCGCCGCCGTAGCGGCCGATGGGAGTACGGATCGCGTCGCAGATGAAGGCATGTGTAGTCATGGTCTGTCTCGGATGGGGAAAACTGTTCTAGGGGTTGCGACTGACGTTAATCACCGGGGCGTACGCCCGCCCAGGCGTTCTGCAGCAAGGCACGGATGGCCGTGCGCTCGATGGGGCGCGGATTCCAATAGGGATTGGAGGCCGCGATGTCGGCGGCGCGATCGAGATCGGCCTCCGGCATGCCGAGATCCCGCAAGGCAACGGGGGCGCCGTTGTCGCGGGCAAGATCGTAGAGGCCGCCGGCCGCATCCTGTGCGCCGATGGCGCGCGCGATACGCGCCATGGCCTGCGGCACGGCGGGGGCGTTGTAGGCCATCGCATGCGGCAGCACGATGGTGTGGCATTCCGCATGCGGCAGGTTGAAGCTTCCGCCCAGGGTGTGGCAGAGCTTGTGATGCAAGGCCATGCCGACGTTGCCGAGCACGGTGCCGCACAGCCACGCGCCATAGAGCGCCTGCGAGCGCGCTTCGATGTCCTGCGGCGCGCGGACGATGCCGGGCAACGCGCGCGCAATGGCGGCGAGGCCTTCCTCGGCCATCAGCGACATGACGGGATTGCGGTCTTGCGCATACAGGCCTTCGGCCGCGTGCGCCATCGCGTTCATGCCGCTGGTCACCGACAAGCCCACGGGCAATCCCGACGACAGCTCGGGATCGTAGATGACGGTGCGCGGCAACACCTTGGGATCCTTGCCGGTCTTCTTCAAGCCGCCCTCGGTGATGCCGTAGATGGGCGTCATCTCGGAGCCGGCATAGGTGGTCGGGATCGCAAGAATGGGCAGCCCCGATTCGAGCGCGATGGCCTTGCCGAGCCCGACGGTCGAGCCGCCGCCGATGGCGATGGCGCAGTCCGCATCCATCCTGCGCGCCTGTTCGCGCGCCTGGCGCGCCACTTCGATGGGCACGTGCATGACGGCGCCGTCGAAGATCCCCGCGGCCTTCGACCCCAGGCGCTGCGCGACGCGCTCGGCCTGCCCGCGCTGGCCCGGCGTGGACAATACCAGCGCCCGGCGCGCGCCCAGCAGCTCGATCTCACGCTCCAGGTGCTGCAAGCTGCCTGCGCCGAACACCACGCGCGCGGCGTTGGCGTTGTAGACGAAGGCGTCCCAGGCCTCGCGGGCCGTCTCGAGTCCCTCAGGGGGCGCCGAACCTGCCGAGCGCGGGGGCGTCATCGGATCAACCTCTGCGCAGCGGCACGCCGCACAGGCGCTGAAGTTCGTCGAACGGCAGGCCGTCGACCACGTCGGCGACATACACGCCGTCCTTCTTGATGTCGAACACGGCCATGTCGGTATAGACCCGGCTCACGCAGCCCACACCGGTCAGCGGATACGAGCAGGTCTCCACCAGCTTGCTGGATCCGGTCTTGGTGAGCAGCTCCATCATCACGAATACCTGCTTGGCGCCGATCGCGAGGTCCATCGCGCCGCCCACGGCCGGTATGGCGTCGGGCGCGCCGGTGTGCCAGTTGGCGAGGTCGCCCTTGACCGACACCTGGAACGCGCCCAGCACGCAGATGTCGAGGTGGCCGCCGCGCATCATCGCGAACGAATCGGCATGATGGAAATAGGCCGCGCCCGGCAGCGCCGTGACGGGCTGTTTGCCGGCGTTGATCAGGTCCCAGTCTTCCTCGCCCTTCGCCGGCGCGGGGCCCATGCCCAGGAGGCCGTTCTCGGTGTGCAGCAGCACTTCGCGGTCGGCGGGAAGGTGGTTGGCCACCAGCGTGGGCAGTCCGATGCCCAGGTTCACGTACGCGCCCTCGGGAATGTCGCGCGCCACGCGCTGGGCCATTTGATCTCGGTTCATCTTGTTCATTGCTCGTTCCTCAGGCTGCGTGTTGGGCGGCGTTGGCTTGCACGTTGCCCTGGGCACCGACGGCCACCACGCGCTTGACGAAAATGCCGGGGGTGACGACCGCTTCCGGATCGAGCTCGCCCAGCTCCACGGTTTCATGCACTTGCGCGATGGTCATCTTGGCAGCGGTCGCCATGATGGGTCCGAAGTTGCGCGCGGTCTTGCGATAGACCAGGTTGCCCCAGCGGTCGCCCTTGTAGGCCGAGATCAGCGCCACGTCGCCATGGATAGGGTATTCGAGCACGTAGTCGCGGCCGTTGATGTGGCGCGTCTCCTTGCCTTCGGCCAGCAGCGTGCCGTAGCCGGTGGGCGTATAGAAGGCGCCGACCCCGGCGCCGGCGGCGCGGATGCGCTCGGCCAGGTTGCCCTGCGGAACGAGCTCGAGCTCGATCTTCTTGGCGCGATACAGTTCGTCGAACACGTAGGAATCGGTCTGGCGCGGGAACGAGCAGATGACCTTGCGCACCCGCCCGGTCTGCAGCAGCGCGGCCAGGCCGGTATAGCCATTGCCGGCGTTGTTGTTGACCACGACGAGGTCCTTCGCGCCCTGTTCGATCAGCCCGTCGATGAGGGCGTTGGGCAAGCCGGCCGTGCCGAAGCCGCCTATCAGTATGGTGGAGCCGTCCTTGACGCCGGCCAGCGCTTCGGCAACCGAAGCCACGATTTTGTTGATCATGTATGTCTCCGCACGATGCCTGCCATCCGGAAGGATGCAGGTGGCGTACCTGATTGCAAAACGGAAAAGTTCTATACGCGAACTATTGTTCGAATATTAAACATCCATTCCCGCCCCAGGGCAAGTCCAGGTCCATCATAAGTGGGAATCGCAAGGACAAGAATAGCTGCCCGCTAGCGCGCCGGCAGCCCGCGCACCGTGAAGCGCACGGTATCGTAGCGGCCCGCCTCGTCCATTACGGTCACGGTGTGCGGGCCATTCTCGGTAAAGGTCATGGATACCGCACGCGCATCGTCGGCCCGGCGAGCGGGCCGGCCGTCCCGCATCCACCACAGCGCACCGTCCGCGCCCAATGCCCGCAACTCCACCTCGATCCGGTCCCGGCCCGGCACCGGCCGCAGGATCGCGCCGGCATCCAGGCCTTCCAGCCGCACGCCGGCTCGCCCCTTGCCTGCCGTTCCTGCACATGACGGATGCCAGCGCGGGCGACCCGCGCCACGCAGCATGCCGGCCTCCACCCAGGGCTGCAAGGCCAGGGGCCAGCGCGCCACCTGCACCGGCTCGCCCCGGACGGTGCAGTCCGGATCGGTGCGCAGGCCCGAGCGCGGCTCGATCCAGATCGTTTCCACTTGCCCTCCGGGTGCGCCGCGATCGGGCAGCGTGGGCGGCGCGGCGTCCTCCAGCACCCATGCCTGGCGTTGTTGCAGGCACAGCCCGTCAGGTGTGCTGTCGGCGCGCAGGCCCAAGGGCCAACAGATGGCGAGCGCGTGCACGGATGGCGGTGGCCGGCGCGGCGCGGGCGGCGCGGCGGGCAGCGCCGCCACTAGATCGTGCAGCAGGGGCGCGGCCACGTTGGCGCCGAAGAACCCGGGGTTGGGCGTGCCGTCGGGGCGGCCGACCCAGACGCCCAGCGTCCACGCATCGGTCACTCCCACCGCCCACGCATCGCGAAAGCCGAAGCTGGTGCCGGTCTTCCACGCCAGCCCGCGCCCGCCTGCGTAGAAGGGCCGGCCTGGACGGCCGCCGCTTTCCAGGATGTCGCGCACGATGAAGGCCGCGCCTTCGCTCATGATGCGCGATTCGATGCGCGGTTCGTCCGCGGTGAGGCGCACGCGTCCCGCCACGCCGCCGCGCGCCAGCGCGCGATAGGCACCCACCAGTTCTTCGAGCGTGGTGCCCGCCCCGCCCAGGATCAGGCTGAGGTTGGGCGCGGCGGCGGCCGGAATGCGCAGGCGCAGCCCGCCGGCGCGCAGGGCCGAGGCGAAATGCGCCGGCCCGATGCGCTCGAGCAAGTCGACCGCGGGAACGTTGAGCGACCGCTGCAAGGCCTCGGAAACGCTGACCGCGCCGGAGAAAGCCGCCTGGAAATTGCCGGGCCGGTATCCGGCGAAGGTCTGCGGCGCGTCCACGAGCAGGCTTTCGGAATGAATCATGCCTTCGTCCAGCGCCATGGCGTAGAGGAAGGGCTTGAGCGTGGAGCCCGGCGAACGCACGCCCCGCACCATGTCCACGTGCGCGGCGCGGCGGGGATCGGAAAAATCGGCGGAACCCGCGTAGACGCGCGCTTCCAGCGTGTCATTGTCCATGACCAGGACCGCCATCGAGACCTTGGGCGGCAAGGTGTCCACCCGATCGAGCAGCATGTTCTCGACAATGGCCTGCCACTCGGCATCCAGCGTGGAGCGCACCACCCGCCGCTGCGTGCCGGAGGCCTGCCTCTGCCGCAGCCGCTCGGCGGCGAGCGGTGCCAGCCAATGGCCTCGCGGCGGTTGCGCGATGACACGCTCGATGCGGGCGTCGGCGGCAGTCTCCGCGCTCCATTTGCCGCGCGCGACCATGCGGTCGAGCACCTTGTCACGCGCGGCTTGGGCGGCCGCCGGGGCGCGGTCGGGGCGCAGCCGCGACGGCGCCTGGGGCAAGGCCGTCAGCAGCGCGGCCTCGGCGTGGCTGAGCGCCTTCGCCGGCTTGCCGAGGTAGGCGCGGCTGGCCATCTCCACCCCTTCCACGATGCCGCCCATGGGCGCGTGATTCAGATACAGGGTGAGGATGTCACGCTTGGACAGATGCCACTCCAGCTGGACGGCGCGCGCCATCTGGCGCAGCTTGGTGGCGATGCTGCGCGGCGCGCCCCGCAGCGCCGGATCGACCATGCGCGCCACCTGCATGGTCAGGGTCGAGCCCCCGGAGACAATGCGGCCCGACGTGGCCCATTGCCACGCCGCGCGCGCCATGGCATAGGGATTGACGCCCAGGTGCCAGGCAAACCAGCGATCTTCGTAGGTCAGCAGCGCCTCGAGGTAGAGCGGAGAAACCTCGTCCGGCGAAACCGGATAGCGCCATACGCCGTCCTCGCTGGGATAGGCGCGCAGCGGGCTGCCGTCGGTCGCGGTCACCACCAGCCCGCCGTCGGCCGGCCGCAAGGCCTGGTCCGGCAGCGGATACAGCCGGTCCGCCAGCCACAGCGCGGCGAGCGGCACCGCGGCCAGGACAGCCGCCGCCAGCCAGCGCCGGTTCATGGCCGGGCCCCCGCGCCATGGCCGGCGCGAGAGCGCTTGCGAGGGTGCGTTCTCTCCGGCACGGCCCTAGCGGGCTTCCCCGCGCGGGTCATTGATCACCAACGTCCCGGCCGATGCGCCGACGGCACGGATCTCCGGCCGGTACATGTCTTCCACGACCGGCGCCGGCACCACGAACCGGCCCGGCGTGACGACGCGCGCGCGATAGAAGACCGTGACGGGGCCTTGTATGCCGACTGCCGCGACATAACGGTCGTCGCGGTACTCGCGGTGCTTGATGCGCGAATCGTTCAGCGCCTCGGACACCTTCACGCCGCCGATCGACCAGTCCGCCATGTCGGCTCCCTGGCTCAGGTTCATGTTCTCCACTTCCAGGCCGGCCGGCACCCGGTCCACGATGAGCGCGTCCTCGATCCGGCGGTCGGAGGCGGCATCGAGCTTGACGATCAGCACTTCGCCCGTGCGCAGCGGCCGGCCGTTCCAGGGCCGGCCATCCGCCTCGAACCAGCTGCGGGCGATCGTGACGCCCGCAGCCTGCGGCGCCTCCGCCTGGCGCGGATAGCCTTGCACGTCGACCTCGACGAACAGCGGCTCGGCCCGGGTGTTGACGATCTCGACACCGCCGGCCAGTTGCGCCGCCGTGAAGCTGCGCGCCTCGGTATCGCGCGAGCTCAGCTGCTGCTGGCCCTCGGCGGTACGCAGCGTCGCCGCCCATGCTTCGCCCGACCCGCCGCCCGCGGCGCGCGCCGCCAGGAACAACGCCAACTGCTCCTGGGTAGACAGGTAGGTGCGGCTGCCCAGGCGGCCCGCCACGTCGTTCAGCAAGGCTTCGCGGCGCGGGTGCTCGATGCGCTGCTGCATCATGAGCGCATAGGACAGCGCGTAATCGCGCAGGGCCGAACCGTAATCGCCCAGCCATTCTCCATAGCCGCCATGGCGGTTGGCATCGATGCCGTAGCCACGCTTCATGGCCTCGTCGAACGCGACCTGCGCGCGCGACTCGTCGCCCATCAGCTTGAGCGCGATGCCCAGGTGCACCAGCGGCAGCGGCGAACGCGCCCGGTCACGATAGTTGTCG
The DNA here is from genome assembly GCF_002188465.1 of Pigmentiphaga sp. NML080357. GTDB lineage: Bacteria > Pseudomonadota > Gammaproteobacteria > Burkholderiales > Burkholderiaceae_B > Pigmentiphaga. Next base: position 23,963 of record NZ_NINW01000032.1, read on the forward strand.
TGCAGCACGCGCAGCGTGGACAGGGGCGCCTTCTGCTCGCGAGCGAGGACATACGCGGCATGGGCCAGTTCCGCAAAACGCCGGTGGCTGTCGCGCAGGAGGCTGTAGTCGTTCTCGCGCAGCCGCTGCCCCTGTCCCGAAGCCAATTGCGCCAGCAGGTTCTGCGGCAGGCTGGGGAAGTTGGAGGAGGCCTGCTGCAACTGGCTCAGCAGCCAGTCCATGGCACGACGGGCCACGAGGTCGGGCACATTGAAGCCGGCCGTGCGGGCGTCCTGCAGGAAGCCCGCGACATACGCGGACAGCCAGATCTCCTGTGCGCCGTCGCCCCAGAGGGCGAAGCCGCCGCCCGCCTTCTGCATGCCGGCGATGCGGCCGATGGCGCCCTCGATCATGCGCTCGCGCTCGGCGCGCGTGCGCGGCGTCAGGCCCCACGCCCGCGCCTCGTCCTCGTCGATGAAGACGTTGGGATACGCCGCGCTGGCCGTCTGCTCGAGGCACCCATAGGGATAGTCCAGCAGCCCCTGGACCAGCCGCTTCACGTTGAATGGGGGCCGGTTGGACATGGCCACGCTGGCGCTGGCCGAATCCGGGTACAGCTTGGCGATCCAGCCCGAGTCGAGCTTCAGGCTCTCGCCCTGCCCCAGCCGCACCCGCCGCACGTCGCGGGTGGCAGCCACGGGCGGCTGGACCTGCAGCAGCGACTCGCGCACGATGCGTATGGGCTCGGCGCCGCCATCGCCGGCAACCGTCAGGCGCAGGCGCCCCAGCCCATAGGCCCCGGTCGCCTCGGCGGCAAAGCGCAAGGTGGTGCGCTGCTGGTTGGCGAGGCGAACGCTGTGCGAGCCGCCGCGTATCCGTACGGGGTCGAGCCCCTCCAGGTTCACCGTGAGCGTTTGCGGCGCGCCGCTGAGATTGGTCACGTCCAGCGCGATGGCGGCCTCGTCGCCCGGGCTGATGAAACGCGGCGTGGACAGTTCGGCCACCACCGGCGCGGCTACCACCATGTCCGCCTGGGCGCTGCCGAACCGGTCGGGCGTGAAGGCGGCGGCCATCAGCCGCAGGGTGCCGTTGAAATCGGGCAAGTCGAGAGGGATCTGGGCTTCGCCCTCGGCATCCAACTTCACCGGTCCGCTGAACAAGTCCACCAGCCTCACCTTCACGGGCATGCTGCGGGTATCTCGCATGGCGGCGTCCCCGCCCCACTTCAGCCTGCCTTGCGTGCCGTCCATCTTCTCGATCAGCTTGCCGTAGAGATCCAGCAGCTCGGGAGCATAGCGATGCTTGCCGAAGAAGAAATCAAAGGGATCCGGCGTGGCATAGCGGGTGATGTTGAGGATGCCCACGTCGACCGCCGACAGCGTCACATAGGCCTGCTGCCCTTGACCGGCGTTGTCGACCTTGATCTTCACCATGCTTCGCTTTTCGGGCAGCACTTTGGGCGGCGCGGAAATGGCCACGGCAAGCTTGCGGTCGTCTCGCGCCAGCGGCAGGTAGGCCAGACCCAGCGCGCGGGCGGGCGTCACCCGGTCGCCCTGGCTTCCGGGCCTGAATACCGTCACCGACACATAGAGGTCATGCCTGCTCCAATCCTTGCCGACCGGAATCTCCACGGTGGAGCCCGAGGCCTTCACGCTCGTGCGCTGGCTCCACAGCAGCTTGCCGCCTTCGACCGCGATCAGCGCCTCGCCGTCGTGCGGAGGCGTGATCGAAAGCTTGACGGTGTCGCCCTCGCGCACCGGCGCGTGATCGAGCTTGAGCTGGACCCGGTCCGGCCGGTTGCCCATTTCCTCGGCATCCTGCGCACCCCACCCTGCATAGAAGCGGTAGCGCAGCGTATCGCCATGTTCGGGATCGCGCAGTTCGAGCCGATAGCGGCCCCATTTGACCGGCACGCCGAACCTGGCGCGGTCGGGCAGCGCCAGCATGCGGGACTCGACCAGTTCCTCGGTTTCCGTAAAGCCGCTGTTCCAGCCGCGCTGGTCGTCAAAGCGCCAATAGTAGACGCGCTCCTCGCGATAAAGACGAAGCTGCGCCTCTTTGAGCGGCACCACCTTGCCGCTCGGATCCACCCTGACCGCCTCGAACTCGGCCATCGCGCCCTCGCGCGCGACGTCGCGGTCGAACAGCGGCCGCACCGCGATCAGCGCCGGAGCCGGCCATACACTGCGTTCGATCGAACGCACGACCGGCCGGCCGCCGGACTCCAGCAGGCTGAAACTTGCCTTGACCTTCATCGGCGAGGCAGTACCCGTCACGTCGACCGGTACCGCGACCGCCGCCGCGCCCTTGTCGTCCAGCTCGGTTTCCTCGAGATCGCGCCGCTGCTTGCGGTCGTCGTCGGCGAAATCGCCGAACAGGAAGCCGGGCCACTGCACCGGCAGCGCAAAGCGGTCGCGCTCGATCGATACCGTACCCAGCAGTCGGTTGCCGGCGGCCGGCGCTCCGTACAGGTAGTCCCCCCGCACCTGCACGTTCAGCGGTCGGCCCGGTGCGAGCACGCCTTCGCGCGCTTTCAAGTCCAGCTTCATGCGTTCCGGCAGGAACTCCTCCACCTGGAACTTCCACGAGGCGTCCGCCACGCGCGCGGCCGGATCCAGCCGCGCTTCCAGCATCCAGGTACCGGTCTGCGCGTCGGCGGGTAGTTCGATGCGCTGGCGGATGTAGCCCGGCGCCTGTCCGTCGGGCCGCCATAACGCGGTGCGGACAGTGCGGCCGTCCGGCCGCTTGAGGACGGCCGTCACCGGCGCGGCCTGCACGGCGTGCCCGTCGGCATCGCGCACCAGCAGGGAGACGTCGAACTGCTCGCCGGGCCGGTAGAGATCGCGCCCGGCATAGACGAACAGCTTGTTGTCGCGGGACGGATAGCCGCCCACGTCGAACTCGGACAGGTCCAGCGCCGGCTCGGCCAGCGCCACCATGGACAGCTCGGACCCACGGCGGGCAAGCAGCACGCGCGCCGCGTCGAAGTTGCCGGCGAAAGAGGCATGCCCCTGGCCGTCCGCCTTGGCTCGGCCCAGCGACTTCGCATTCCCGTCCAGCAGCTCGAACTCGACATCGCCGATGGCCTTGCCGCTCTTGAGCGAGGTGGCGAAGGCCTCGAGCTGGTTCGCATACAGCCTCGCATGCAGGCCGATGTCGCTCACATAGAAATAGGTGACCTGGTATTCGTCGCGGAAGCGGCCGGGCTGGCTCATGACCGCGACGTAGATCCCGGGCTCCTTGAGTTCCTTGATGCCTTCGACCGGCAGGAAGGTGACATGCCGCCTGTTGGGCTTGTCGTCGGTCAGGAAGCGGCCGGCATAGACGCTTTGGGTCAGGTCCTTCAGGCGGTCCAGGTCCCAGCTGCCCACCGTGCCCTTGAGGCTGCGATTGCTGCTATAGCGCCAGTCGTCTTCGTCCTCGCTGCCTTCGTCCTCGTCATCGCGCGCGGCGGCAGGCTTGCGCACGCCCAGCACCTGTTCGAAAAAGCGCGGAAACTGCGCCGGATCGATGCGCAGGAACTGCACGTCGACCTCGGGAGTGTTGACGGTGACCACCGGCAGCCCGCCGTTCTGGCCGGCGGGCAGCACCACGCCCCGGCTGGCGAAATAGAACGAAGGCGGCATGGCATCGCTGGCGACCTCGCAGCGATATCCCTCTGGCAGCGCCTGGCCGCCCGCACCTTTCACCTCGGCGGCAATGCCCACGGCGTATCGGCGATTGGGTTGGATGTACGGGAAGTACGCAACGCGCGGGTTGTCGCCTATCGTCCAATCGCCCCGCACCGCCGTCCCTTCGGGCATCGCCCCCCCGGGTTGCGGCCGGCCGGTGGTCTTGTCGCCCTCTCCGTCGGCTTCGGCCGCGCCCAGGTCTACCACCTGCAGCAGCTTGCCCAGCGACTGGCGCCGATCGAGCGGCTGCGAGAACGTGACGGCCAGCGCCAGCGATTCATCGAACAGCCGCGTCTTGCACTCCAGCAGCGCAAACGGATCCGCGGTACCGGCCAGTTCGGTCGCGGAAGGCTCTCCGCCCGGCCCGCCCGCCTGTTTGCCCGCCCACCACGCGCCACCGGCCACGGCGGCCAGCAGCACCACGCCCGCGGCCGCCCAGGCAGCCGCTCTCTTCTTGTTAGCCATGAATTCCCCCAACGCGGTCGCGCACGCGCGCCGTAGGCGCTATTAAAGGGGCAGAGAACGGTTGTTGTGAAGCATAGACGTCAAAAAATTACATTTGTCTTCGGCTCGCCTCCTGCTGGAAACGCAGCGCCGTCGCATGATAGAAAGGCCGGGGGCAGAATTGCCGCGACACCAGCGACGCCACCAGCGTGGCCATCAGCAGGTGGAACATCAGGTCCTGGCTGCGCGTCATTTCCATGACGATGACGCTGGCCGTGATCGGCGCCTGCGTGGCCGCCGCCAGGAAGGCCGCCATCGATACCAGCGCCAGCGTGCGCGGGTCGGCGGACGGTCCGGCCAGCTGCACGATGTGCTCGCCCATGCCGGCGCCTATGGCGAGCGAAGGCGTGAAGATGCCGCCGGGAATGCCGCAGACATACGAAACGACCGTGGATATCCACTTGGCCACGCCGAACCAGGCGCTTTCCACCGGTTGGCCATTGAGCAGCGCGGCGGTCTGGTCATAGCCCGTGCCGTAGGTGGCGCCGCCCGTCAGCAGGCCCAGCCCCGCCACGACGAGGCCGCAGAAAAACGCCACCCGTATCGGATGCGCGTCGAGCCATGGACGCCAGCGCGCGGGTGCCAGACCGTTTACCCCGCGTAGCAGCGTCGCGGCGAACAAGCCGCCCAGCGCGCCGTTCAGTACCGCGCTCGCAAGCGTCCACCCCCACGACCCCTGCGCAAAGCCAGCCGCCGCCGCGGCATGGAAGTACGGATTGTTGCCGGCAATGGCCAATGCGATGAAACCGGATGCCAGCACGCCGGACAGGGCCAGGCGGTTCCAGCGCACCGCGGCACTCCTGCCCAGCTCTTCGATGGCGAACACGACGCCGGCCAGCGGCGTATTGAAGGCGGCCGCCAACCCGCCCGCGGCGCCGGCCGCGACCAGCTCGTTGGCGCGGAAGCCCAACCTGATGCCGGCCCGCTCCTGCCACAAGCGCCCCCAGGCCAGCATGGCCGCGGCGCCGACCTGCACCGACGGCCCCTCCCGTCCGACCGAGGCGCCGGCCAGCAGCGCGGCGGCGGTCAGCGGAATCTTCCATAGCGCCTGCCGCAGTGACACCAGGCCGCCCGCCGCCACCGGCACCGGGACCGAGGTCGCCGCGATGACCTGGGGAATGCCGCTGCCCCGCGCCATGGGGGCCAGCCTCAGCGTAAGCCAGCGCAGGCCCGCCATGGCCAAGGGGATGACGACCAGCGCGGCCCAGGGTGCGGCGGTGGTCCAGCGCTTGTTCCACTCCAGCGCGATCTCGGCCAGCCAGGCGAACAGCAGCGACAGCAGGGCCACGCCCGCCGCGCCGCACAGCACGAGCGCGTAGCGGAAAGTCTTGCGCGATACGCGCGCCACTTGCCGCCCTTTGCGGCGGACGGTGAACGAAGCCTGGTCGCGCCAGGGAACGAGACGTCGAATTTTCAAGGAAGCGAGCCAATGAAAACGCGCGCTGTTCGTTCAAGGCGAGGCTTGCGAAAAGCGCGCGACGGGTCGCGGCCCGGAAGGCCGCATGCATGCGCCGCCAGGCGGCGCGCCGGGAATCAGCCGAGGTTCTTGGCCACGAATTCCCAGTTGACGATGCCCCAGAAGTTCTCGAGGTACTTCACGCGGGCATTGCGGTAGTCGATGTAGTAGGCGTGTTCCCACACGTCACAGGTCAGGAGCGGCGTGTCGCCGGTGGTCAGCGGGTTGCCCGCGGCGCCGGTGTTGACGATGTCGATGGAACCGTCGGCCTTCTTGACCAGCCAGGTCCAGCCCGAACCGAAATTGGCGGCGGCGAGTTTGTTGAAGGCGTCCTTGAACGCGTCGAAGCTGCCCCACTTGGCGTTGATGGCGTCGGCCAGCTTGCCGGCGGGCGGCGTGCTCTTGGGCGTCAGGCAGTTCCAGTAGAAGGAGTGGTTCCAGTGCTGGGCCGCGTTGTTGTAGATGCCGCCGGACGACTTCTTGACGATGTCCTCGAGCGAGGCGTTCTCGAATTCGGTGCCCTTGATGAGGTTGTTCAGATTGGTGACGTAGGTCTGGTGGTGCTTGCCGTGGTGGTATTCCAGGGTTTCCTTGGAAATCGTGGGAGCCAAGGCGTCCTGGGGATACGGCAATTGCGGAAGAGTGTGTTCCATCTGAGCTCCTGCTTCTGGTTGGGAGGTTTGCGGATGCATTTTATCGGCAAGAATACCTGTTGGCCGGGATGCCCCCGCGTGACGAAAGGTTAACGCGCCTGCATGACCGGCTCACAGCAGCCCGCGATCGGGCTCGATCGCCGTCACCGCCGCCTGGGCCGTCCCCTCTGCGAAATTCAGTTCGAGCCGCTCGCCTGCATGCAGCGTCCGGGCCTGCCGCACGATGCCGCCGTGCTCGTCCCGCACGATGGCGTAGCCGCGGGCCAGGGTCTGCTCCGGCCCCAGGGCCCGCAGATGCGCGGCATGCGAGGCCAGCCGCTGCTTCAGCCCGGCGAGCTGGTACGCCTGGCACTGGCGCAGGCGGCGGGCGAGGTCGTCCACGCGCACGGCCATGCGCGCCGGGTCGGGGAGCTGCGCGATCAACCGCTGGCGCAGCAGCCCGACTTCGGCGGCGCGGTCGCGCTGCGCCGCGGACCAGGCCGCGCCCAGGCCACGCGCCAGGCCGGCCAGGCGATCCTGCTGCCGCGAGAGCCGTTCGCGCGGCGAAATCAGTTGCGCGGCGGCGCGGTCCAGCCGCTGCCCGGCCTGTTCGAGGCGCCGGCGCTGCGCCCGCCGCAAGCCTTGCGCGGCCTGCGCCATCCGGGCCAGCCATTGCGCGCGCGGAAGGCTCGCCAGCTCGGCGGCGGCCGTGGGTGTGGGCGCCCGCACGTCGGCGGCGAAATCGGCAATGGTGAAATCGGTCTCGTGGCCCACGCCGCTGATGACCGGAATCGCGCTGGCGACGATGGCCCGCGCCAGCTCTTCGTGATTGAAGCCCCACAGATCCTCGATGCTGCCGCCGCCCCGGACCAGCAGCAAGGTGTCGACTTCGGCACGCCGGTTGGCCAGCGCGATGGCCTGCGCCAGCCTCAGCCCGGCATCTTCGCCCTGCACCGGGGCCGGATAGATCACCACGGCGACGTGCGGCGCGCGCCGCGCAAGCGCCGTCAGCACGTCGCGCAGCGCCGCCGCCTGCAGCGAAGTGACGATGCCCACGGCACGCGGCACCGCTGGCGGCGTGCGCTTGCGCCCGGCGTCGAACAGCCCTTCGGCCGCCAGCTTTTCCTTCAGCCGCAGGAACGCCTCGAACAGGTCGCCCTGGCCGGCGCGGCGCATGGACTCCACCTGCAGCTGGTAGTCCCCGCGCGGTTCATACAGCGATACCCGGGCCCGGACCTCGATACGGTCGCCTTCGCGCGGCGTGAAGCCCACGAGCATGGCCCGGCCGCGGAACATGACTCCGCGCGCCGCCGCGCCGCCGTCCTTGAGCGTGAAGTACCAGTGTCCCGAGGCGGCCGCGGTGAAATTGGAGACCTCGCCGCGCACCCATACCAAGGGAATGTTGCGCTCCAACAAGGCCGCCACAGCGCGGTTTAGCTGGGAAATCGTCAGGATTCCCCGCGAAAAATCGTCATGTGCGGACGCAAAACCAGCATTCATAAGGCTTTCCGGGCAAGGAGCTTTCCACAGGCTCTAAAACTGTGCTTGTCAAGTAATTTCTCTGTCACAGATGGCATTATTTTCTTATAAGGGATTGATTTCATTGAACTTTTTGCTTCCCCAAGCGCTGAATCAAAACCGGGCATCCTACCGAGAGCCGCATATTTCGTGGGCTCGGGACAAGTTACACACATAATTATCCACAGATTCTGTGGATACCTTCTGTTTGCCGACTTGCCCTGGACCGTCCGCGCTCGTACATTCTCGCCTTCACTGAAAAGGAGAGGTTTCTTGCTCGCCATCGTCCGCGAGGCCGGCTGGCCCATCTGGCCGCTGATCGCCACTTCGTTCATCGCGCTGACGCTCATCGTCGAACGCCTGCTCGCGCTGCGCAAGAGCCGCATCGCCCCTCCCCGCCTGCTGGAGGACGTGCTGGCCCTGGTGCAGAAGCGGCGCATCACCCCCGAGATCGTGGCGCGGCTCGAGGCCGACTCCCCGCTCGGACGGGTCCTGGCCGCCGGGCTGCGCAATATGCACCGCTCCCGGGCCGCGCTCAAGGACGCCGTGGAACAAGCCGGAGAAACCGTCGCCCATGGCCTGAACCGCTACGTCGGAGCGATCGGCACCATCGCCGCCGTCGCCCCGCTGATGGGCCTGTTCGGCACGGTGGTCGGCATGATAGAGATTTTCGGCTCCTATGCCCCGGCCGGCAGCGATCCCGCCCAACTTGCCCATGGCATTTCCGTCGCCCTTTACAACACCGGACTGGGCATTTTCATCGCCATCCCGGCCATGATCTTCTACCGCTATTTCCGCGCCCGAATCAACGACAGTCTGCACGATCTCGAACGGGCCGCCGCGCGGCTGGTCGACGCGGTGAATGACCCCGGTTAGGGAAGCCCCCCCTGGCGGCCTTTGGCCGCTCCCCCTCGAGGGGGCGATGCGGGTGGACCGGCGAAGCCGGATCCACCGCATCCTGGGGCACCAACAGGCCGGCGGCGAACGGCGTTCTTGCGGGGGCTCTTGTCGAAGCGGCAGGCCGGCCGGCGGAGCCGGATCCGCGGTGCCCTGGATCGGGGAAGGACTGGATGGATGACCTGCGTGCTTTCTCGCGGCAGGCAATGGAGAACCGGATATGAATTTTCGTCGGCATCTCGGGAACGACGAACCCGACATCAACCTGATCCCGCTGATCGACGTGCTGCTGGTGATCCTGATCTTCCTGGCCGCCAGCACGTCCTTCTCGCGTTTCAGCCAGTTGTCGGTCAGGCTGCCCGACGCCTCGGCGCAAGCGTCCGAACAGGGGTCGAACCTCACGGTCACGGTGGCCGCCGACGGGCGCTACGCGCTCAACGGCAGGGCGCTGCCGGCCTCGGAGGCCGCGCAGCTGGCCGAAGCACTGCGCAAGGCGGCGGCGGGTCGGGACGATCCGACGCTGGTGATCGATGCCGACGCCTCGGCCACCCACCAGGCCGTGGTGCGCGCCATGGAGGCGGCCGGGCGCGCCGGCATTTCGCGCATAGGCTTCACCACCCAGGCCACGGCGGGATCGGCCCGATGAAGGCATCGGCCGCCATGCGCACTGCACTGCAGCGCCAGTGGCAGGAAGGCGGCTGGCTGTCGTGGCTGTTGTTCCCGTTTTCCCTGCTGGCGGCCGCTGCCGTCGCGGCCAAGCGGCTGGCCTATCGCGCCGGCTGGCGGCGTGCCGAGCGCGTCGGCGTGCCGGTGGTGGTGGTTGGCAATCTCTATGTGGGCGGCACGGGCAAGACGCCGTTCATCGTGGCCGCGGCGCATGCGCTGCGTGAGCGCGGGCACCGTCCCGGCATCGTCAGCCGCGGCTACGGAGCGGCGATCGGCCCGGTGCCGCGCGTGGGCTGCGGCACGCTCGACCCCGCCGTCTTCGGCGACGAACCGGCGCTGATCGCGCGCCAGGCCGGCGTGCCCGTGGCGGTGCATCCCCGCCGCGCCGAGGCAGCCAGGACGCTGTTGCACCAGCATCCGGACGTCGACGTCATCCTGTCCGACGACGGACTGCAGCACCTGGCGCTGGCACGCGACGTGGAGATCGTGGTGCAGGACGAGCGCGGCATCGGCAATGGCCTGCTTCTGCCCGCCGGTCCGCTGCGCGAACCGGCCTCGCGCCTGCGCGGCGTCGACGCGGTGGTCACCAATCGCAGCGGCGGACGGGACGGCACGCTGCCCACGCCCCCGGCGGGAGTGCGCGCGGTGGACATGGACCTGGTCATCGACAGCGTCTGGCGTCTGGCCGACGGCGAACGCCGGCCGCTCCCCGCGCTGCCCGCGGCCCGCCGCATCGCTGCCGTGGCGGGCATCGGCAACCCCGCGCGCTTTTTCGCCACCCTGCGCCGGGCCGGCATCCGGCTGGACGCCACGGTGGGACTGCCCGACCACTACGACTACGCGCACTCGCCGTTCGCCGCCATCGAAGCCGACCTCATACTCGTCACCGACAAGGACGCCGTAAAATGTCCGGCTCCGGACGACCCGCGCGTGTGGGCCGTCAGCGTTTCGGCGCACTTGTCCGACCCCACCTTCTTCGATTGGCTGGAAACCCGACTTCATGGACGTACGCCTGCTTGACATCCTCGTCTGTCCGCTCTGCAAGGGGCCGCTGCGCCACGACCGCGCGGCAAAGCTGCTGAGCTGCCGCGCCGACCGGCTGAGCTTTCCCATCCGCGACGGCATTCCGGTCATGCTCGAGTCCGAGGCCCTGCCGTGGCAGGACGAGGCCGAAGCCCCGGCTGCCGAGGCGCCCCGTGGCTGACCAGGTGGATTTCACCGCCATCATCCCGGCCCGGGCCTCCTCCACCCGGCTGCCGGGCAAGATGCTGGCCGACATCGGCGGCATGCCCATGGTCGTGCGCGTCGCCCGGCAGGCGCAGGCCAGCGGCGCGGCGCGAGTCCTGGTCGCCACCGACGACGCCGCCATCCAGAAGGCGGTCCGCGCCCACGGCTTCGAGAGCCTGCTGACGCGAGCCGACCACCCCACCGGCACGGACCGCCTGGCCGAGGCCTGCGATGCGCTCGAGCTCGACGATACGCAACTGGTGGTCAACGTCCAGGGCGACGAACCGCTGATCGATCCGGCGCTGATCGCCCACGTGGCCCATGCGCTCGACCGCCACGCCGCCGCGGCCATCGCCACCGCCGCCCATCCCATCGACACCGCCGAGGAATTGTTCAATCCCAATTTCGTCAAGGTGGTGTGCGGCGCCGATGGCCATGCGCTGTATTTCTCGCGCGCACCCATTCCCTGGGCGCGGGATGCGCTGGCCGGAGGCGAGCGCGTTTTCGCGCCGGGCCTGCCGGCGCTGCGCCATATCGGCCTGTATGCCTATCGCGTCGGCTTCCTGCGCCGCTTCCCCACCCTGCCCCAGGGCCGGCTGGAGCAGTGGGAGTCGCTCGAGCAGCTGCGGGCGCTCGAACACGGTTACGCGATCCAGGTGCACGTCACGCCGCAGGCACCGGCGCCCGGGGTCGATACCCCGGCCGATCTCGAATTCGTGCGCCGGCTCGTTGCCGCGAAAAGCTGATTTGACCGTTCCCGCGCGCATGAGGTAATTTTGGGCACTCGTGCCTGAAACACGCGGCCAAGGGGGGTCGGCACCACCGACATCGACCGCATGCCGCAGCGCATCGGCCTTCATCATCACACCGGCGGCACCGCAGCCCGGACCCTGATGGGGACCGGAGCCTGCCGTGTATGCGCCGATAGTGCCGCAGGCCAAGAACACCAACTCAATCAGGAAGCATCAATGCGTCTAATCTTGCTCGGAGCGCCCGGCGCCGGCAAAGGCACTCAGGCCGCGTTCCTCAAGGAACGCTACGGCATTCCCCAAATCTCCACCGGCGACATGCTGCGCGCCGCCGTCAAGGCCGGCACCCCGCTGGGCATCGAAGCCAAGAAGGTCATGGACGCCGGCGGGCTGGTCTCCGACGACATCATCATCGGGCTGGTCAAGGATCGCCTCAAGGATCCCGACTGCGCCAACGGCTACCTGTTCGACGGCTTTCCCCGCACCATTCCGCAGGCCGAGGCCATGCGCGCGGCCGGCGTGGCGATCGACTTCGTCGTCGAAGTCGACGTCCCGGAAGAGGAAATCATCGAGCGGATGAGCGGCCGCCGCGTGCACCTGCCCAGCGGACGCACCTACCACCTGCGCTTCAATCCGCCCAAGAACGACGGGGTCGACGACGTCACCGGCGAGCCGCTGGTCCAGCGCGACGACGACAAGGAAGAGACGGTGCGCAAGCGCCTGGAGGTCTATCGCCAGCAGACCCGTCCGCTGGTCGACTACTACTCGCAATGGGCCGCCTCCGGCGACGCCAAGGCGCCGCGCTACCGCAAGATCTCGGGCGTCGGCACCGTGGAAGAAATCAAGACCAGACTGTTCGACGCGGTCAAGTGACCGCGCCGGGCGGCGCGCGCCCGCGCGCCGCCACCGCAGACGGATACATCGCCTGCGCTCAATCGTTTTTGTTTGCTCCGTAGTCGTCACGGTTTCGCAGTTGAACAAAAAAGGAGGAGTTGCATGGCAACCGGTCTGTTATTTGCGCTCGTATGCGGCCTCCTGGCCGTGGCGTTCGGCGCGCTTTCCACCTTCTGGATCCTCAAGCAGGAAAGCGGCAATACCCGCATGGTGGAAATCGCGTCGGCCGTGCAGCAAGGGGCGCAAGCCTATCTCGCCCGGCAGTACTCGACGATCGCCATCGTCGGCGTCGTGCTGTTCATCGTCATCGGCCTCGTGCCCGGTCTGGGCTGGCCGTGCGCGCTGGGCTTCGCGGTCGGCGCCATCCTGTCCGGCGCGGCGGGCTTCATAGGCATGAACGTCTCGGTGCGCGCCAACGTGCGCACCGCACAGGCCGCCACCCGGGGCTTGAACGAAGCCCTGACCGTCGCCTTCCGCGGCGGCGCCATCACCGGCATGCTGGTGGTGGGCCTGGGGCTGACCGGCATCACCGTGCTGCTGTGGGTATTGCTGGGCACCAACCTGTCGGGCGCCGCGGGGGCCGGACTGCACGAACAGTTGCAGCCGCTGATCGGCCTGGCCTTCGGCTCCTCGCTGATTTCCATCTTCGCGCGCCTGGGCGGCGGCATCTTCACCAAGGGCGCCGACGTGGGCGCGGACCTGGTAGGCAAGGTCGAGGCCGGCATCCCCGAAGACGATCCGCGCAACCCCGCCGTCATCGCCGACAACGTCGGCGACAACGTGGGCGACTGCGCCGGCATGGCGGCGGACCTGTTCGAGACCTATGCCGTCACCATCGTCGCCACCATGCTGCTGGGATCACTGGTGATCGAGGTGGCGCCGCTGCAGGCGGTCATCTATCCGCTGGTCCTGGGCGGCTTCTCCATCATCGCGTCCATCCTGGGCTGCATGGCGGTCAAGGCCAGCCCCGGCAAGCGCATCATGAGCGCGCTGTACCGCGGCCTGGCGGTGGCGGGCATCCTGGCGCTCGTGCTGTTCTATCCGCTGACGGCCTGGGTCTTCGCCGGCACCCCGCTCGACGACGGCAACAGCCTGGGCCGCCTCTACGGCTGCACGGTGGTGGGCCTGGTGCTGACGGGCCTCATCGTCTGGATCACCGAGTACTACACCGGCACGGAGTACAAGCCGGTGCGCTACGTGGCGCAGGCCTCGACCACGGGGCACGGCACCAACATCATCGCCGGCCTGGCGGTCTCGATGAAATCCACCGCCGCGCCCGTGATCCTGGTCTGCCTGGCCATCTACGCCGCCTATACGCTGGCCGGCCTGTACGGCATCGCCGTCGCGGCCACCTCCATGCTGTCGATGGCCGGCATCATCGTCGCACTGGACGCCTACGGCCCCATCACGGACAACGCCGGCGGCATCGCCGAAATGGCCCAGATGCCCGAATCGGTGCGCAACATCACCGACCCGCTGGACGCCGTGGGCAACACGACCAAGGCCGTCACCAAGGGCTATGCCATCGGCTCGGCCGGCCTCGCCGCCCTGGTGCTGTTCGCCGACTTCACCCATGCACTCGACCACCTGGGCAAGAACGTCGACTTCTCGCTGGCCGAACCGGCCGTCATCATCGGGCTCTTCATCGGCGGCCTCATTCCCTTCCTCTTCGCCGCCATGGCGATGGAAGCAGTGGGCCGTGCGGCGGGTTCCGTGGTGGTCGAGGTGCGGCGCCAGTTCAAGGAGATCCCTGGCATCATGGAAGGCACCGGCAAGCCCGAGTACGGCAAGGCCGTGGACATGCTGACCAAGGCCGCGATCAAGGAAATGATGATTCCCTCGGCGCTGCCGGTGGTGGTGCCCATCGTGCTGGCCCTGGTCATCGGCCTCCTGATGGGCGGCGAGTCGGCTCGCATGGCGGTGGGCGGCATGCTGATGGGCGCCATCGTCACGGGCCTGTTCGTCGCCATTTCCATGTGCACGGGCGGCGGCGCCTGGGACAACGCGAAGAAGTACATCGAAGAAGGCAACCACGGCGGCAAGGGATCCGAGGCGCACAAGGCCGCGGTCACGGGAGACACCGTGGGCGATCCCTACAAGGATACGGCGGGACCGGCCGTGAATCCGCTCATCAAGATCGTCAATATCGTGGCATTGCTGTTGGTGCCGCTGCTGTAAGAGCGGCCTGCGGCCGGGCGCCGCGCCGGGCGGCGATTCGGCGCGAACTGGCCTACACGGCCGCCATGACGGTGTTGCGCAGCGTCCCGATGCGCTCGATTGCGCATTCCACGACATCGCCCGGCCGCAGGTAGCGGCCGTCGGCCACCCCGCAACCGGAAGGCGTACCGGTAGCGATGACGTCTCCCGGCTGCAGCGTCATGGCGCGCGAAATATGCGCGATCAGCGCCGGCACCTTGTAGATCATCTGCTCGGTCGAGGCATCCTGGCGCAATTCGCCGTTGACCCGGCACGAGATCCGCAAGGGATAGGGCCGGGGAATGTCGGTGGCCAGCGCGATGGCGGGCCCTAGCGGGCAGGAACGGTCCAGGCTCTTGCCCTGGATCCAGTTCTGGCCGTAGCGGCCGGTCAAAGACGGCGCGGCTTCGTTGGCCTGCAGTTCGCGATAGCTCACGTCATTGCAGACGGTGTATCCGGCCACATAGGCATAGGCATCGTCCTCGGCGATGTCCCGCCCCTGCCGGCCGATGACGATCGCCAGCTCCGCCTCGTAGTCCATTTTGCGCGATGCCTGGTGACCGCAGATGGGGTCGCCCGGCGCGACCACCGTGCCGGGCAGCTTGGTGAAAAAGAACGGCTGCTCGGGTGGCGTCAGCTTGCCTTCGGCGCCATGGTCAGCGTAGTTCACCACGTGCGCGAGTATCTTGGACCCGGCCTCGATCGGGGCCAGCAGCCGCACCGCCTCCAGCGGTGCGCCCGGCCCGGTGCGCGCCAGTTGCCAGGCCGCCTCCCGCGCCGCCTCGCCCGCGGCCAGGAATAGCCGCATGTCCCGAAACAGCGGGGCGATCCAGTCCTGCCCCGCGGCGCAGGCGGCAAGCGCCAGATCGACGACCCGATCGTCCTCGATCGCGCACACGTGCGGTCCGGCCACGGTGGCCATCCGTCCGATTCTCATCTTCACTCCTTTCCCCATGGATCGAATGTCGCGTATCACGGGCCCCGGCCATTCTGCGACAGGCTCAGATGCCGGCCAGGTCCCGCATCGCGGCGTAAAGCGCGGGCTGGCGCTCGAAGCCGATGCCAGGCGATTGCGGCAGGCTGGCCTGGCCGCCGGCGATGGCGACCTCCTCGCCGAAACCGCTGAAGATGCCGAACGTATCCGGGTACGATTCGCATCCGCCCAGCCCCAGCCCGCCCACGACATGAAGGCACATCAGGTTGCCGCCGTGGGGATACATGGCCGCGCGCGAAAACCCGTGCTTGCCGGCCACGGCCAGTACTTTCAGGTATTCGGTAATCCCGAAGGCCAGCGGTGGATCGACCTGAATGATGTCGCGGTCCGGCCGAAAGCCGCCGTATGCCAGGAAATGATCGAGCTCCTTGGCGCAGGCCATGTTCTCGCCGGTGGCAAGCGCCCCGCCATAGACCCGCGCCAGTTCGGCGTAGGTCTCGTACTCCAGGAAATCGCAAGGCTCTTCATACCAGCGCAGGCGATAGGGGGCAATGGCCCGGGCATAGGCCAGCGCCGCCTCGTGGCCGAACGCGCAGCTTGCATCGACGGCAAGCGCATCGCCCTCGCCCATCACGCTCAGCACGGCCTCGATGCGTTTGCAATCCTCCGCCGCCGACGGGCCACCCACCTTCATCTTCACCATGCCGTAGCCGGCATCGCGATAGCGGGCCATCTCGGCCTTCAGGTCCGCCAGCGTCTGGCCGGGGAAATACCAGCCGCCGCCCACGTAGACCGGTGCATGGGTGCGCGCGATGCCGCCGCCGTACCGTTCGGCAAGCACGGCATGCAGGGGCTTGTCCTCGATCTTGGCGACCAGGTCCCAGACGGCCACGTCTACCGTCCCCATGGGAATGGAACGTTCCGCATAGCCGCCTCGCCGTTCGCGCTGCTGGCCGCAGGCGTGAATGGCGATGGGATCGAAGTTGCGTCCCGTGGCGTCCACGAGCGTATCCGGGTCCGCGGCCAGGATGCGCGGGGCGATCCGCTCCCTGATCTGCTCGCCGCAGGCGTAGCGCCCGAAGGAGTTGAAGGCGTAGCCGGCGAGCGGGCGGCCGCCCCGCACGACGTCGGACACCACGGCCACGATGGTTGCCGTCATCTGGCTGAAATCCGAACGGGCGTTGGAAAGAGGCGTCCTGAGCGCGGCGGTCCGCTCCGCGATACGTACGATGCGCATGGTCAATTCACCGTCGCGCCAGAGGCCTTGACGGCCGCGGCGAACTTGGCCATCTGCTGCCGCAGGAAGTCCACGCTCTTCGGATAGGGCACGACGGTGCGCTCGAACGAGCTTTCGGCCAGCTTGGCTTCCATGTCGGGACCGGCCATGGCTTGCCCGATGGCGGCGACCAGCTTGTCATGGACGGCGGCGGGCAGCCCCTTGGGCGCCGCAATCACCCATAGCGATACGGCGTCTACACCGGGATATCCGGCCTCGGCGAAAGACGGGGTGTCGGGAAACAGCGGGGAACGCCGGGCGCCGGTCACGGCGATGGGGAACAGCACGCCGCTGCGCGCCTGCTGGACCACCAGGGCCGGCAGGTTGAACATCATGTCCACCTGGCCGCCCAGCAGGTCGGCGATGGCCGGTCCCGCGCCTTTGTAGGGAACGTGCAGCAGCTTGATGCCGGCGGCGGTCTTGAAGGTCTCGCCGTGCAGATGCACGACCGTGCCCGCCCCCGCGGAGGCGAAACTGAGCTGGTCGGGCCTGGCCCGCGCCTCGTCCACCAGTTCGGCCACGGTTCGCGCCTTCACCCGTTTCGCATTGACCACCAATACGCCGTCGGCGGTGGCCACGACCGACAGGAAATCGAAATCCTTCAGGCTGTCGTACGGCAGGTTGGAATACAGGCTGGGATTGATGGCGAAGGCCGTGTCCAGCAGGCCGATCGTGTAGCCGTCGGCGGCGGCGCGCGCCACCGCGGCGGTGCCTATCGTGCTGCCCGCGCCGCCCAGGTTTTCCACGAACACCTGCTGTCCCAGCACGGCGCCCAGGCGCTGGGCCAACTGGCGGCCCAGCAAGTCGGTGCTGCCCCCGACCACATAGGGCACCACCATGCGAATGGGGCGACTCGGATAGTTGGCGTCCGCGGCGACGGCGGACGGCGCGATGCACGATGCGAGCCATGCGGCCAGGCCCAGGCGGCGTAGCAGTCGGTACATGGTGATCCCCCTTGCTCGCGGGCCGGAACGGTCGCCAGCCCGTGCAGTCGGGGAAAAGTATAGGGAGCGCGGAAACCGGAAAACAGGGACTGGATTGGCGACAATTTGGACAATTACGTCCGGGCCGGCGCTTCGCTCCCGCCGACAGCACCTTCGCGCACGGCTTTCCGGCTGCGATAGCCGCTGGGCGTCACGCCATGCAGCTGCCGGAAGCGCCGGGCGAAATAGGCCTCGTCCTGGAATCCCACGCTCGCGGCGATCTCCGCGATGGGCCGGGAGGAACCTGCCAGCATGCGGCACGCGAGATCCATGCGCTGGTCGGTCAGTATCTCGGTAAAGGTCCTGCCGGTCTCGCGCTTGAGCAGATGCGCCAGGTAATGCGTCGACAGAAACGCGGCGGCCGCCGCGTCGGCCAGGGTAATGGGTTCGCCCAGGTGTTCCCGTATGTACCGGCTCACGCGCGCCAACGACGCGCGACGGCTGCCCTGCAGCATCGTCGTCTGCGCCAGCGCCCGCAAATCGGCCAGATGTCGCCGGCATACCAGGCCGATCAGGCGGAATAGATCGGCGCGGATGAACTCGGCCGCGAAAAAGCCGCCGTCGCGATGCTCGGCCTGCATGCGCCTGCAAAGCTGCCGCACTTCCTCCAGATCCTCGGCCCCGAGCTCGAAATCCAGGTGCTCCTGGAACAGAAAAGGCGCAAGCTCCGGCATGGTCTCGATGGGTACGTCTTCGAGCTCCAGCAGATCGATGCGCGACTCCGGCCGCAGAAAATCGCGCCGGAAATTGATCACGAAAAACTCGGCATGCTCGACGTGGCGGATGCAATGGACCCGCAGCGGCATGATGAAGCTCAGCGTGCCGGGCCGGATGGGCCGCATCGTCGCACCCAGCCGATGCTCGGTGCGGCCGGCCAGATTCACATAGATCTGGAAGTACTCGTGGCGATGCAGCGGCGGCTGGCCGATCGCCGTTCCCTGATCACGGATCCAGAACGCAGTGTCCGGCAGGAATTCGCTGGTTCGGTTGATCGGCGCGGCAAGCATCGCATCGGCGCTCCCTATTCCCGGGGAATCGTGGCCCGGCGCCTGAAATCGCCCGGCCGGAATCCCAGCATGAACAACACGGCGAAATACACCACGGCCGCCCCGGCGACGGTCGCCAGGAGCAGGACGGCCCGCAGCCAGGCCTGGCCCTGCAGACCCAGCCAGTCTATCCGCTGTTCGGCGAGCCACAGCGCGGCGCCCATGGCCACCAGCGCCAGCGCGACCCGGGCGAGAAAACCCGCCCAGCCGGCGGCCGGCCGGTAGACGCCGCGCCTGCGCAGCCCGACCAGCAAGGCCAGCGCGTTGACACAGGCGCCCAGGCCGATGGACAGGGCCAGCCCTGCATGGTGCAGCCATGGCACAAACACGAGATTCAGGCATTGCGTGGCCACCAGCACGGCCAGCGCGATCTTGACCGGCGTCCGGATATCCTGCCTGGCGTAGAAACCGGGCGCCAGAATTTTCACCGACAGGAGCCCGATCAGCCCGACCGCGTAGGCCACCACGGCGGTCTGGGTCTGCGCCACGTCGGCCGCGGTGAAGGCGCCGTAGTGGAACAGCGTGCTGACCAGGGCCTTGGACATCAGCGCGAGTCCCAGGCAGGCGGGCAGGCCCAGCAGCAGGGTCAGGCGCAGCCCCCAGTCGAGCAGGGCGCTGTATTCCTCGGCCCGGCCGGCGGCGTGCGCCTGCGACAGATTGGGCAGCAGGACGGTGCTCAGCGCGATGCCCAGCAGCGCGGTGGGAAACTCCATCAACCGGTCGGCGAACGACAGCCAGGTAACACTGCCCGGCGCCAGCCAGGTGGCGATGTTGGTATTGATCAGCAGCGACACCTGGGCTACCGACACGCCGACGATGGCCGGCAGCATCTGCCGCAGGATGCGGCGCACGTAGGGATCGGCCCAGGCGGCGCGCAGCCCCGTGCCGAGGCGCGGGCACAGGCCGAGCCGCGCCAGGGCGGCGAACTGCACGGCCAATTGCGCCACGCCCCCCGCCACCACCCCCACCGCCAGGGCATAGACGGGCACCTCGAAATGCGGCGCCAGCCAGAGGCTGGCGGCGATCATGGAGAGGTTCAGCAGCACCGGCGTGAACGCCGGCACGCCGAAATGGCGCCAGGTATTGAGCACGCCCGAGGCGAAGGCCACCAGCGACATGCACAATATGTAGGGGAACATGATCCGGGTCATCCAGACCGCCGACTGGAAATCGGCGGCGCGGTCCGCTCCCCGCAGGCCGCTGCCCACGGCGCTCACCACCCAGGGCGCGGCGAGGATGCCGACCGCCGTGACCGCCATGAGGGCGAACGTCAGCAGCGAGGCGACGTGGTCCAGCAGCCGGCGGGTATCCTCCGGCGCATGACGGCTCCTGGCCTCGCCAAGGATGGGTACGAAGGCCTGGGAAAACGCCCCTTCCGCGAACAGGCGCCGCAAGAGGTTGGGAATGCGGAACGCGACCCAGAAGGCGTCCGTGAGGTTGCCGGCGCCGAAGGCCCGGGCTATCAGGACGTCGCGCACCAGGCCGGTAATGCGGGACAACAGGGTATAACTGCTTACGGTGGCCGCGGCGCGCAGCAAATTCATGGATGCCCTTGTACGCGGCGCGCCGCGCGAGTATGTTGCCGTTGCATGGGGTCTGCTGGGTCAGCTGAACCACATCGCATTTGATTTTACGGCCATTTAAGGCTATAGTCTCTGGCTTTGCGAAGCTCCTGCCCCGCGTATACGTATAGCGCGAACGTGTGCAAGACGTGTCTTCGCCCTACTCGATACGGAATTTTCATGGCTAATACCGCCCAAGCACGCAAGCGCGCCCGCCAAGCAGTGGTCCGCAACAAGCACAACTCCAGCCTGCGTTCGATGCTGCGCACCTCGATCAAGCGCGTGCGCCAGGCTGTCGAGGCCGGCGACAAGGCCGCCGCCACGGAAGTGCTGCAAAAGGCCACCAGCGTCATCGACCGCGTCGCCGACAAGAAGATCATCCACAAGAACAAGGCTGCCCGCCACAAGAGCCGCCTGGCCGCCGCCGTCAAGGCCCTGGCCTGACCTGATCGCCGTCGCGCGGCCCGGCGCCGCGCAAGCAAGACGCCAGCCCGGCAGGAGCCCCTCCTGCCGGGCTGGCGTTCGTTCGTCCATAATCATCACAACCCCCGGACCCGAGATGCCATGCCTCCAGGGGACCGCTTCAGGGCCGTTGCGGTTTGGCCGGCGTGTCCGGCGAGTCGGGAATCAGGCAGGCTTCCACGGTGCGCAAATCGTTGTCCCGCGCGAAATCGACCACGAATTGCCAGGCCAGCGGCTCGAGCGCCCTCAGCCGTTCGTCGACCACCACGCATTTGACGCCATCGATGAAGGTAGGCACGACGTAAGGCGAATACGTGAACGGGCTCGCCACGCTCCCCTTGGGCCGAAAGGGCGACATGACGCCGGCCAGGCGCTCGGCCCAGTCGCTGGGGCGAAACTTGCTGCCGCCGGAAGTAATACCCTGGATAATGAACTGCCTGACGCTTTCAGCCATCGTCGATGTGTGGGCGGAAGGAACTCCGCGGTGAAGAGGTCTCGTGAACCCGGTAGATCTTGGGTCCGATCCGTTGCACACCCGTGCTGCAGACGCCGATCGGACCGCCCGTACGCAGCGATGGCAGGCGCACGAGGTGCGGGCAACGCCGCAAAGGACAGCTGAGCATTGTAGCTTATCGGCCCACTCTCCCTCCACCCTTCCCTTGGCCCGGCAAGCTCGCCCCTCCCTTCGGCCCCAGTCGAGGGACGGCCCCGTGCGGCAGCCTGCAACAATGCCTCGGGTATCATTGCTCTTTTCCGCGAAACGAGCCGATGAGTCGATAGCCGCGCGGTGCCGGCCACCGCACGCTGATTCGGCAATTCTCTGTCAGAGGCGTCGTATGAACGCAAATCCCCAGCAAAACTCCAAGACTTCCCCGCCGTTGCGGCATTTCCTGCAATTCAATGATTTCACGCGCGACGAAATCGAATACCTGTTTTCCCGCGCCGCGCTGATCAAGCGCAAGTTCAAGAACTACGAGCCGCACTTCACCCTGAGCGACCGCACGCTCGCCATGGTGTTCGAGAAGGCCAGCACCCGCACCCGCGTCTCGTTCGAGGCGGGCATGTACCAGATGGGCGGCTCGGTCATCCACCTGACCACCGGCGACTCCCAGCTGGGCCGCGCCGAGCCGGTCGAAGACTCCGCGCAGGTCATCTCCCGGATGGTCGACCTGATCATGATCCGCACCTTCGAGCAGACCAAGATCGAGCGCTTTGCCGCCAACTCGCGCGTGCCGATCATCAATGGCCTGACCAACGAGTTCCACCCCTGCCAGATCCTGGCCGACATCTTCACCTACATCGAGCATTGCGGCTCGATCCAGGGCAAGACCGTCGCCTGGGTGGGCGACTCCAACAATATGTGCAACACCTGGCTGCAGGCGGCCGAGCTGCTGGACTTCAACCTGCACGTATCCACGCCGCCCGGCTACGAGCTCGAACCCGAACGCGCCGGCGTCGTCGACGCCGAACGCCTCAAGCAGTTCGCCGACCCCATGGAAGCCTGCAAGGGCGCGCACCTGGTCACGACCGACGTCTGGACCAGCATGGGTTTCGAAGCCGAGAACGAGGAGCGCCGCGCCGCCTTCGCCGACTGGTGCGTCGACGGCGAAATGATGGCCGTGGCCGACCCCGGCGCCGTCTTCATGCACTGCCTGCCCGCCCACCGCGGCGAGGAAGTCACGGCTGAGGTCATCGACGGCCCGCAAAGCGTGGTCTGGGACGAGGCGGAAAACCGGATGCACGTGCAAAAGGCCTTGATGGAGTTCCTCCTGCTGGGCCGTCTGGATTAGCCCCTAGGGAAGCCCACCCCCTTGCGGCCTACGGCCGCTCCCCCTCAAGGGGGCGGCGCTGGCGGACCGGCAAAGCCGGATCCGCGGCGCCCCGGGTCTAGTGCGGCTTTCTTGGGTTGCGGCACCGTTGCTACCGCTGGCAGCCAGCGAAGCATAGGTGCCACTCTACCCAAGATAACGGTCCTAGACCCAGGATTCGGCGGATCTGGCTCCGCCAGTCCGCTCGCATCGCCCCCCCTGGGGGGCGCCCGTCAGGGCGTAGGGGGTGGTACAATCCCAGATCGCCCTTGTCAGGCCGGGGGGCGATTGCACGATCCCGCGCATATGGCACGGAGCGCCCTTGGGTGCGCCCCATATCCGGTGACCTCGACCGGCCAGAATGCCGCGCTGCCAAGTGCGGGCCGTCCATGTCCTGGGAACATCAATGAGCGAAGTAAAGAAGGTCGTACTTGCCTACTCGGGCGGCCTTGACACATCCGTCATCCTGAAGTGGCTGCAGGATACGTACCAGTGCGAAATCGTCACCTTCACCGCCGACATCGGGCAGGGTGAAGAGCTCGAGCCGGCGCGCACCAAGGCCCTGAAGTTCGGCATCAAGCCCGAACACATCTACATCGACGACCTGCGCGAGGAATTCGTCCGCGACTTCGTCTTCCCGATGTTCCGCGCCAACACCATCTACGAAGGCGAATACCTGCTCGGCACCTCCATCGCCCGGCCGCTGATCGCCAAGCGCCAGATCGAGATCGCCCGCGAGGTCAAGGCCGACGCCGTTTCCCACGGCGCCACCGGCAAGGGCAACGACCAGGTCCGCTTCGAGCTCGGCTACTACTCCCTCGAGCCGGGCATCAAGGTCATCGCCCCGTGGCGCGAATGGGACCTGCTCTCGCGCGAGAAGCTGCTCGCCTACGCCGAGAAGGCCGGCATCCCCATCGAGATGAAGCACAAGCAGGGCGGCGCCCCGTATTCGATGGACGCCAACCTGCTGCACATCAGCTACGAGGGCCGCCACCTGGAAGACCCCAAGGCCGAGGCGGAGGAATCGATGTGGCGCTGGACGGTGGCCCCCGAGGCCGCTCCCGATGCCCCGGAATACCTCGACGTCGAATTCGAGCGCGGCGACATCGTCGGCCTGAACGGCAAGCGCATGACGCCGGCCGAGGTGCTGACCGAGCTGAACAAGCTCGGCGGCAAGCACGGCATCGGACGCCTGGACCTGGTGGAAAACCGCTACGTGGGCATGAAGTCGCGCGGCTGCTATGAAACCCCCGGAGGCACGATCATGCTGCGCGCCCACCGGGCGATGGAATCCATCACGCTCGACCGCGAAGTGGCTCATCTCAAGGACGACCTGATGCCGCGCTACGCCAGCCTGATCTACAACGGCTACTGGTGGAGCCCCGAGCGCAAGGCCCTGCAGGTGCTGATCGACCACACCCAGCAGGCCGTGAACGGATGGGTGCGCCTGAAGCTGTACAAGGGCAACGTGTACACCGTGGCGCGCGATTCCAAGAACACCCTGTTCGACCAGACCATCGCGACCTTCGACGACGACGGCGGCGCCTACGACCAGGCCGACGCGGGAGGCTTCATCAAGCTGAACGCGCTGCGCATGCGCATCGCCGAGAACGCCCGCCGCAAGCGCGGATGAGTCCGGCTGCCTATCCCTTTTGCAGCACCCGCCCGGCAACGGGCGCGCATTGACCACGATCGGCGGCCCCTGGCCGCCGATTTCGCATTCGCCACATCGCTCGTCCGACCGCCATGACCGAGAATGCCGTATCGCCTCTAGTCATCGTCCAGACCGGGGTACCACCCGCGCCGGTGTCCAGCCGGCACGGCACCTTCAGCTGCATGATCCGCCAGGCGGCTGCGCTGCATTCCCACGAAGTGGAGATCGTCGCGGTGCACGAAGGGGCACTGCTGCGGCCGCCTTCGAGCTATCGCGCCGCCATCATCACCGGCTCGCCCGCCATGGTGACGGACCGCGCCGAATGGAGCGAGCGGACCGCCGCATGGATACGGCAGGCGGTGGACGAGGGCCTGCCGATCTACGGCATCTGCTATGGGCACCAGTTGCTGGCCCATGCCCTGGGCGGCAGGGTCGATTACCATCCCAGGGGCCGCGAAGTGGGTACCCAGACCGTCGAACTGCTGGAGACCGCCGGCAAGGCCGCGCTGCTGGCCGGTCTGCCGACGCGCTTCCCGGCCCAGCTCATACACCAGCAGAGCGTGATGGAGCTGCCGCCGGGCGCGACCGTACTGGCCCGCTCGGAACATGACGCGCACCAGATCGTGCAGTACGACGACCACGTCATTTCGAGCCAGTACCACCCCGAGTTCTGCACCGGCATCATGGGAACGTACCTGGCGCACTATGGCCCCCGGCTGGGCGAGGAAGGCTTCGACGTCGACGCGCTGAACGCGCAATTACGCCCCACGCCGGAAGCGCAGCAGCTCCTGCTGCGCTTCGTCGAGCGGCACGTGCGCCGGCGGGAAGCGGCCTGAACCACCCCTGGCGCGCTGCCTTGCGGACGGCGTGCTAGCGATCCTCGATGCCCGGCACCACGACCGGCTCGGCCTCCAGCGTTACGCCGTAGCGGCTGTCCACGTCGCGGCGGATGGCCTCGGCCAGGGCCAGCACGTCGGCGGCGCGCGCGCCGCCATGGTTCACCAGCACCAGGGCCTGGCGCTCGTGCACGCCCACCGGCCCCATGCGGCGTCCTTTCCAACCGCATTGGTCGATCAGCCACCCGGCGGCGAGCTTATACCCCCCCGGGGCTTGCGGATACCCCACCAGGCCGGGAAAGCGGGCGCGCAACGCCTCGTAGCGGTCGGCCGGCACCACGGGATTCTTGAAGAAGCTGCCGGCATTGCCCAGCACGGCAGGATCGGGCAGCTTGGCGCGCCGGATCTCGCAAACCGCGTCGAAAATGTCGCGCACCGTGGGAGCCCCTCCCAGGCGCGGGTGGCGCTGCAGATCCGGGTAATCCATCACCGGCCGCCAGCGCCTGGGCAGCCGCACCCTTACCGAGGCGATGACCCAGCGGCCGGGCTCCCGCTTGAAGACACTGTCGCGGTAGGCGAAGGCGCATCGGGCCGCGTCCATGTCTACCCAGCGCCCCTCTCGCAGGTCGTAGGCGCGAAGCCCGGCGAACCGGTCGCACAGCTCCACGCCGTACGCGCCGATGTTCTGCACCGGCGCGGCGCCCACGGTGCCCGGGATCAATGCCAGGTTCTCCAGGCCGCCCCATCCGCGCTCGACACAATGGGTAACGAATTCGTGCCAAGACTCGCCCGCCGCCGCTTCGACGATGCGCGACTGCTCGTCCTCTTCCAGCAGGCGCACGCCGCGCAGCCCCATCCGGGCGACCAATCCCCGTACGGTCGGCGGCAGGACGAGATTGCTTCCCCCGCCGAGCACCAGGAGCCCGTCGTAGCGCCGAGCCAAGTCCGCCAACCGGGGCAGGTCCTGCGCGCGGCTCAGCATGACGCAGGCCGGGGCCACGCTCTCGAGCGCGAAGGTATTGAGCGTGGAGAGATCGCAGGCGCCGGGCACGAGGGCCGGGGCGGCGCCGTAATCGGGAGCAGCAACCAATCGGATCACCAGGAAAAGCTATCGAAGCGGGAACGGTTTTCCCGCGGCCCCGCCATCTTACTTGACTACAATTCTTCCTATTCCATCGACCGGCCCGCGGGCCGCCTGCCAGGGAGCCTACCCATGCCTACATTCGACGTCGTCTGCAAACCCAATCTGGTTGAATTGCGCAATGCCGTGGAGCAGACCAACAAGGAGATCGGCACCCGCTTCGACTTCAAGGGTTCGGATGCGCGTGTCGAACAGAGCGAGAAAGAACTCACCGCCTACGCCGACAGCGATTTCCAGTTGAACCAGGTGCGCGACGTGCTGCTGAACAAGATGTCCAAGCGCAACGTGGACGTGCGCTTCCTGGACCAGGGCAAGGTAGAGAAGATCGGCGGCGACAAGGTCAAGCAGGTGCTGACGGTGCGCAACGGCGTGCAGCAGGACGCGGCCAAGAAAATCGTCGCGCTGGTCAAGAACAGCAAGTTGAAAGTCCAGGCCAGCATCCAGGGCGACACGGTCAGGGTCCAGGGCGCCAAGCGCGACGACCTGCAAACGACCATTGCGCTACTGAAGAAGGAAGTGACCGACCTGCCGCTGGGGTTCGAGAATTTCAGGGAGTAGGGGTTCCCCCCTACGCGCTGACGCGCCCCCCAGGGGGCGGCACTGGCGGACCGGCGGAGCCGGATCCGCGGTGCCCTGGATTGGATCGCGGGGGGGGGTGGCGTTTTTTCTGGGGCGCGTTAGAGCACGGGGCGCTTGAAGAGCATCGCCGGGTCGAGTTCCAGCGCCTTGGCGAGCTTTTCGATGTTGTCGACGGAAATGTTGACGCGCGCCCTTTCGACCTGACTGACGAAGGTCCGGTCGAGATGGGCGGCGAACCCGAGCTGCTCCTGCGACATCTTCTGCGCGACCCGAAACGCTCGGACGTTGTAGCCGAGAATCTCGCGCAGCGTCGTCAAGGACGCTGATGGGTTGGGGGATCTCAGTGGTGCGGGCATTGACGCATACTCCCCACGACGGCCGGTTACATCTACCGCTTTTACATCAACTTTATCGAGCGCGATTGCAACGCTTCGCAAAGCGCTTCAGTAAAAGTAATTGTGCCCCTGTGGGCAAGCGGGATATACCGGGCTAACCCTCGGTCGGCCGCCCGAATCGCGCCTCGCGCTCAACTCACCCAGTCGGGAAAACGTGCGCGTATCGACCGTTCGATGCCCGCGGCGTCGAGGCCCAGGCCCGCCAGCAGGGCGGCCTGGTCGCCGTGGTCGATGAAGCGGTCGGGCAGGCCCAGTTGCAGCACCGGCAGGGTCACGCCGGCATCGTTGAGCGTTTCGCATACCGCGCTGCCGGCCCCGCCCATGACGCTGCCCTCTTCCACTGTGACCAGGGCCGCATGCCGGCTCGCCAGATCGA
Organism: Pigmentiphaga sp. NML080357; assembly: GCF_002188465.1. Lineage (GTDB taxonomy): Bacteria > Pseudomonadota > Gammaproteobacteria > Burkholderiales > Burkholderiaceae_B > Pigmentiphaga. The sequence continues at coordinate 51,404 of NZ_NINW01000032.1, forward strand.
GAATGAGTTCGCGGTCGATGGGCTTGACGAAACGCATGTCCACCACGGTGGCATCCAGCGCCTCGCCGGCCTTCAAGGCGGGCACGGCCAGGGTACCGAACGCCAGGATGGCGATGCCGGACGGGCCGCCGTCTCCGGTGCGTCCGCTGTCGCGCCGCACGACGCCCTTGCCCAGCGGCACGGTGTCCAGGCCCGCGGCGGGCGCCGCTCCCCTGCCCGCCCCGCGCGGATAGCGCACGGTGGCCGGGCCGGGGTGCGCATAACAGGTAGAGAGCAGCAACCTGCACTCGGCTTCGTCCGACGGCGTGGCCACCACCATGTTCGGAACGCAACGCACGAAGGCAATGTCGTAATTGCCCGCGTGCGTGGCGCCGTCGGCGCCCACCAGGCCGGCGCGGTCCAGCGCGAAGGTCACGTCGAGATTCTGCAGAGCGACGTCGTGGATCAACTGGTCGTAGCCGCGCTGAAGAAAGGTCGAATAGATGGCGACCACGGGCTTGAGCCCCTCGCAGGCCAGCCCGGCGGCGAAGGTCACCGCGTGCTGCTCGGCGATGCCGACGTCGAAATAGCGGCCGGGGAAGCGCTGCTCGAACTCCACCAGCCCGCTGCCCTCGCGCATGGCCGGGGTTATGCCGACCAGCCGGGAATCGGCCGCCGCCATGTCGCACAGCCAGTCGCCGAACACCTGGGTGAAGGTCTTCTTGGGCGGGGTGGAAGGCTTGCTGATGCCCACCGCCGGATCGAACTTGCCGGGGCCGTGATAGAGCACCGGATCCGCCTCGGCCAGCTTGTAGCCCTGGCCCTTGCGGGTGACCACGTGCAGGAAGCGCGGCCCGGAAAGCTTGCGCATGTTCTGCAGCGTCGGGATCAGCGAGTCGAGGTCATGGCCGTCGATGGGCCCGACGTAATTGAAGCCGAGTTCCTCGAACATGGTGGCGGGCGTGACCATGCCCTTGGCGTGCTCTTCGATGCGGCGCGCCAGTTCGAACACGGGCGGCACGTGCGACAGGACGGCCTTGCCCACGTTGCGGGCCGCGGCATAGAACCGGCCCGACATCAGGCGCGCCAGGTAGCGGTTCAGCGCGCCCACCGGCGGCGAGATCGACATGTCGTTGTCGTTCAGGATCACCAGCAGATCCACGTCGGGCATGACGCCGCCGTTGTTGAGCGCCTCGAAGGCCATGCCGGCCGACATGGCGCCGTCGCCGATGACCGCGATGTGCTTGCGCTGGATGCCGGCATTGCGCGCGGCCACCGCCATGCCAAGGGCGGCGGAGATCGAGGTCGACGAATGCGCGGTGCCGAAGGCGTCGTACTCGGATTCGCTGCGGCGGGGAAAGCCCGACATGCCTCCCATCTGGCGCAGCATCGCCATGCCGGCCCGCCGGCCGGTCAGGATCTTGTGCGGATAGGTCTGGTGCCCGACGTCCCAGACGATGCGGTCGTGCGGCGTATCGAAAACGTAGTGCAGAGCCAGCGTCAATTCGACCGTGCCGAGATTGGACGACAAGTGGCCGCCCGTGCGCGAGACGGACTCCAGCACGAAGGCGCGCAGTTCGTCGGCCAGCGCCGGGAGTTGGCAGCGGTCCAGTTTTTTCAGGTCGGCCGGAGAGTCTATGCGGTCCAGCAAATCGGTTGCCATGTTGCGGAATCTCCGTTCAGCGGTCGCGCAGGACGATGAAATCGGCCAGCGCGGCCAGGCGGGCGCCACCCGCCCCCAGCGGCGCGATGGCCTCGTGCGCGGCAAGGCGCAGGCGCTCCGCCAGGGCCCGGGCCTCCTCCAGGCCCAGGATGGATACATAGGTCGGCTTCTCGGCGGCGGCATCCTTGCCCGCCGTCTTGCCGAGCCGCGCCGAATCGGCGGTGACGTCGAGGATATCGTCGACCACCTGGAACGCCAGTCCCACGGCCTGCGCATAGCCGTCGAGCGCGGCGCGTTGCGCCGAACTGGCGCCGACGACGATGCCGCCCAGGGCCGCGCTGGCGCGCAGCAGGGCCCCTGTCTTCAGGCGGTGCATGGCCTCGAGTTCTTCGCGGCTGAGCGGCTTGCCGACGCTGGCCAGATCGATGGCCTGGCCCCCCGCCATGCCCTGGCTCCCCGCGGCTGCGGCCAGGGCCTGCACGGCCTGCACCGTCAAGCCGGGCGCGATCGGCATGGCCGCCAGCACATCGAACGCCAGCGCCTGCAGCGCGTCGCCCACCAGCAGCGCGGTCGCTTCGCCGAATTCCACGTGCACCGTCGGCCGCCCGCGACGCAGGACGTCGTCGTCCATGCAGGGCATGTCGTCATGGACCAGCGAATAGGCGTGGATGAGTTCCACGGCCGCGGCGGCCGCGTCCAGCGCGGCGTCGCCGCCGGCACCACCGGAGCTGCAGGCCTCGCCGGCGGCGTAGGTCAGCATCGGACGCACCCGCTTGCCGCCGCCCAGGACGGCATAGCGCATGGCCCGGTGCAGCGTATGCGGCAAGACACCCTCTTGGGGCAGCGCGCGCGCCAACGCGAACTCGGCCCGCTCGCCGCACGCCGACATCCAGGACGAAAAGCCGTCGCGACTGCCGGTCATCGATTCAATCCCCGGCTTCTTCGAAGGGCCGCAGCAGCTCGCCCTCGAGAACCCGGACCTGCTGCTCGGCGCGCGCCAGCCGGTCCTGGCATACGCGCACCAGCTCGACGCCGCGGCGATAGGCGGCGAGCGAAGTCTCGAGCGGCATGGAGCCGTCCTCCATCATCGCGACCAGCGCTTCGAGTTCGCCCAGGGCGGCTTCGAAGTCCTGAGGCAGGGCCTCCGGGGGGGTTGCGCCCGCCCCGGCTTCGGGAACATTCACTTGCTTGTCGGCCAATCACGCCTCCTGGATCTCAACGACGGCATCGAACCTGGAATTGTACGGGATCGCGGGGGCCGGCCCCTGCTTCAGCCGTCGCCCGGGCGGGGACTTATCCCCCCGTCCGGGGTACAATAGAGGGCTTGATCGGGCAGATCATTTTCTTCGCGCCAGTACCAGCTGCGAAGTTCCCATGCCGCTCCAGGTCGCGTAAGGGGCGGTGTCGCAGTGGCGTACTGGCTTCACAACTCTCGCGGAGGGAAGTCATGACCGATATCGGTCGCGTGGCACATGTGACGGCGAGCCGAGCGCAGCTCCCAGTCAGTGCCTATTTCGATAAAGCGCGCTTTGCGCGCGAAATGCAAACCATCTTTGGCCAGGCCCCCCTCTACGTGGGGCACCAGAAAAGCGTCCCCGAGGTCGGGGACTACCGGACCCTGATACAGGAAAACGACGGCCGCGTACTGGTGCGCAACCAGGGCGGCGTCGAGCTTTTGTCCAACGTGTGCCGGCACCGGCAGGCGCTCATGCTGGGACAGCACCCGTTCGGCCAGGAAAAGCAGGCCGCCCATTGCAGCGGCAACCTCGGCCGTCCGGGCAACATCGTCTGCCCCCTGCACCGCTGGACGTACGATGCGCGTGGCAAACTCATCGGCGCCCCGCTGTTCAGCGAAACGCCCGGGCTCGATCTGCAGCGCTTCCCGCTCCAGGAATGGAACGGTTCGCTGTTCGAGGCCCCCCGCGCCGGCAGCCGCAACGCCGCCGCCGAACTGGCATCCCTCCTGGGGAGGCCCGAATTCGACTTCAGCGACTACGTGCTGGATCGCGTGGAGGTGCACCAGTGCAATTACAACTGGAAGACCTTCATCGAGGTCTACCTCGAGGACTACCACGTCGGCCCCTTCCATCCCGGTCTGGGCCGCTTCGTCACCTGCGACGACCTGAGCTGGGAGTTCGGCGACTACTACAGCCTGCAGCGCGTCGGCGTACACAATGCGCTCGCGCACCCGGGTTCCGAGGTGTACCAACGCTGGCATGACGCCCTGCTCGCCTACCGCAACGGCAGTGCGCCGGAGTTCGGCGCGATCTGGGTCACGCACTTCCCGACCCACATGATCGAGCTCTATCCGCACACGCTGGTATTGTCGACGCTCTATCCCAAGAGTCCGCAGGAAACCGTCAATATCGTCGAGTTCTATTATCCCGAGGAAATCGTCCATTTCGAGCGGGATTTTGTCGAAGCCCAGCAGGCGGCCTACATGGAAACCGCCGTCGAGGACGACGAAATCGCCGAGCGCATGGATGCAGGCCGCAGGGCATTAATGGAACGCGGCGCCGACGAGGCGGGCCCATACCAATCTCCCATGGAAGACGGCATGCAGCATTTCCATGAATGGTATCGGAAAGTGATGGACGAGCCTGAAGATATGTAAAGTCGTAACGCGTCTGACTGCCCCATCTCCAAGCGCCCCTCGCGGGCGCTTTTCTTTTGGACAATAAATACAAGGTGAATCAGGGGCCTTGAGAAGAATTACAAATACACACACTGCCGCCTTGTCAAAACGTGGGGCGAACGCGTAGTTTCCCAAACAGGCGCTGGGTCTCTTTTTTGCTGACCCAGGTTTCGCCATCGGCAAAAAGAGAAGACAGGAGAAAAAATGCTGCACTACGCAGTCGTATTTTTCGTCATCGCCATTATCGCGGCGGTCCTGGGGTTTGGCGGCATAGCCGCCGGCGCGGCCTCTATCGCCAAGATATTGTTCTTTATTTTTATCGTGCTTGCCGTCCTGTCGCTCTTGAGCGGCCTTTTCCGAAAATAACCAGCATGCAAGGAGAAAAATCATGAGCGTCCGTACCCTGCTTATTGCCGGCATCATCGGCACCGCCACCGTCATGGGCGGCTGCGCCTCGACCCGCACGCAGCAATCCGCGGGCGAATATGCCAGCGACGCCGCCATTACCGCCAAGGTCAAGGCCGCCCTGGTCGCGGCCAAGGACGTCAGCGCCGCCGACGTCAACGTGGAGACCTTCCGCCACACCGTCCAGCTTTCCGGTTTCGTCGACTCGCAGGCGCAGGCGGCGCGGGCGGTCGAAATCGCCCGGGGCGTGGAAGGCGTCCAAAGCGTGAAGAACGACCTGCGGGTGAAAACCCGCTAAAGGCGGTTCTCGCCGGGAGCGCGAACCGCTCCCGGTAGCCCCCAAATGAAAATGGCCTCGCTTTACCGCGAGGCCATTTTCCATTGGACATCCCCGAAAGCGTCCCCGCTCCGGGGCGCCGGCGGATCCGGCGGGCCGGTCCGCCGCGCGGCGGGGCGTACTTGCCTGCTTATTTCGTCCCGCCCGCCGCCATCAAGGCGCGGATACGGTCTTCGATGGGCGGGTGCGAGGCAAACATCGCGCCCAGGCCCTTGCCGCCGGCGATGCCGGATGCTTCGAAGCTCTTGGGCAGTTCGCCGGGCTCCATGCCGCCCAGCCTGGCCAGCGCGCGGATCATGGGTTCGCGCGAACCGAGCAGGTAGGCCGAGCCCGCGTCGGCGCGGAACTCCCGCTGGCGCGAGAACCAGGCCACGATGATGGACGCCAGTATGCCGAACACCAGTTCGCAGACGATCACGGTGGCAAAGTAGCCGATACCGCCGGTGCGCTCGTTCTTGAGCACCATCTGGTCGACCACGTATCCCACGACGCGGGCCAGGAACACGACGAAGGTGTTGACCACGCCCTGGATCAGGGTAAGCGTCACCATGTCGCCATTGGCGATGTGCGCCACCTCGTGCCCCAGCACCGCGCTGATTTCTTCCTCGGTCATACCGCGCAGCAATCCCGTCGATACGGCGACCAGCGAATCGTTCTTGAACGCGCCCGTGGCGAAGGCGTTGGGCTCGCCTTCGTAGATGGCGACCTCCGGGCGGCCGATGCCGGCGCGATCCGCAAGCTGATGGACCGTATCCACCAGCCATTGCTCCTCGGCGCTGTTGGGAGCGTTCGGATCGATGACCCGCGCGCCGGTGCTCCATTTGGCCATCGGCTTGCTCATTAGCAGCGAGATGATGGAGCCGGTGAAGCCGACGATCAGCGAGAAGATCGCCAGTGTCGGGATGTCGAGGCCGTTGGCGGTCAGGAAGCGGTTGACGCCGAGAATGCTCAACGTCGCGGTCAATACCAGCATGACCGCGATGTTGGTCGCCAGAAAGAGCACTATGCGTTTCATGAGGGCTGGAAACTCCGAATACCTTTGATATTTTGTCCGGGGGCGGATTTTCCCCTCGGCCTGCCGGGAACCGCCCCGCGCGGCGCCGAATGTGACGGCAACGGACATCGGAAGTTCCCTCCGGCCGCCGCAGCGCGGACGAGAGGGTCGATACCCGTTTCCCGGTGAGGGCTATATGGTAGCCGGGACAACGGTTTCAAGGCCAATCCTGGGGTTAACCCCAGCGGCTACAATCTGGGCCTCCCCCATCCCGGCCCCTCCCCCATGCAAGCTCTCTGGATGCTGTTCGCCTCGCTGATGTTCGCGCTCATGGCCATGTTCGTGAAATTCGCGTCCAACGAGGCGTCCCTGGGGCAAATCATCCTGTTCCGCGGCCTGCCCACGGCGCTGGGCATCCTGGCGTGGGCCTGCGCCACGCATCGCACGATCATCCCGCCCACCTGGCGACTGCACGTCATGCGCAACGTCGCGGGAGTCGGGTCGATCTGGCTGTCTTTCTTCGCCATGGGACGCCTGCCGCTGGCGACCGCCATCACCCTGAACTACACGTCGCCGCTCTTCATCGCCGGCTGGATGACCTGGCGCGCGCACGACCTGACCGACAGGCTGCGCACCCTGGCGGTCGTCATCGGCTTCATCGGCGTAATCGCCATCCTGCGGCCTACCCTGGACCATTCCCAATGGCTGGCGGCGCTGCTGGGGCTGGCCGCGGGCAGCCTCACGGCCATCGCCGTCATGCAGGTGCGGTCGCTCGGCCAGGCCGGCGAACCGGAGTGGCGCATCGTGCTTTTTTTCGCCCTGTCGTCCTGCCTGACGGGGGGCATCGCGACGGTGCTCACCGGCTGGAGAAATCCTTCGCTCTACGGCTGGTTCACACTGCTGGGCGTCGGCCTGAGCGGCCTGCTGGGGCAATTCGCCATGACGCGCGCCTTCAGCCGCGGCTCGGCGGCGCTCTCCTCGGTGCTGCAATACAGCACCATTCCGTTCTCCATCCTGCTCGGCTACCTGTTCTGGGACGACCGGCCGGATACGCTGGCCTGGCTCGGCATGCTGCTGATCGCCGCCGCCGGGCTGGTGTCCACCTGGCGCACGCTGGTGGCGGCCCGGCGCAGTTCCTAGCCGGACCCGGCCCGCACGCGCCGCCTGTACGACGCCTCGGAGGGGCCGGCAGGCGCGGCCGCCGGTGCTGGCTTGCAGCAAAACGCCGGCAGGTTCACACTTGGAGGCATTACGTTGCCGTTCCCGCCCATGTCCCTCAAGCTGTCCGTGCTCGATCTGAGCCCCATTCCTTCCGGCCACACCCCCACCGATGCCCTGGCGAACAGCGTGGATCTCGCGCGCCAGGCCGAAGCCGCCGGCTACCATCGCTATTGGCTTGCCGAACACCACAACACCGGCATGCTGGCGTGCTCGGCGCCCGAACTGCTGATCACGCGAATCGCAGGCGCCACGTCGCGCCTGCGCGTGGGCTCGGGAGGCATCATGCTGCCGAACCACAGCCCGCTCAAGGTCGCCGAGACCTTCCGTGTGCTGGAGGCGATGTTCCCCCAGCGCATCGACCTCGGGCTCGGACGCGCGCCGGGCACCGACCCTGTCACCGCGAGCGCGCTGCGGCGCGGCCATGCCGATGCCGACGACTTCCCCCGCCAGTTGTCCGATCTCGTCGGCTATCTCAAGGACGCCATGCCGGCGGACCATCCGCATGCCCGCGTCCGGGCTACGCCCGTGGGCGTGCCCTGCCCGCCCATCTGGATACTGGGCTCGAGCCTGTACGGCGCACGGGTGGCCGCCGCGAACGGCTTCGGGTTCGCCTATGCCCACCATATCGTGCCGGAAAACGTGCACGCGGCCATGCGGCTTTATCGCGAGGAATTCCGCGCCTCGCCCTTCGGCCACGAACCGCGCGCCATTCTCGCCGTCTCGGCCATCTGCGCGCCGACCGCCGAGGAAGCCGAACGCCTGGCCGCCACGGCCGACCTCAGCATGATGCGCACGCGCAGCGGCCGCACGCGCTATCCGCTCCCCAGCGTCGAAGAAGCGCTGGCCTATGCCTACCAGCCCGACGAGGAAGCGCTGCGGCAATACAACCGCACCCGGATCCACATCGGCACGCCCGGCGCGCTCGCCGCCTCGATAGGCGAACTGGCCCGCGCCACCGACGCCGACGAGGTCATGGTCAACACCATGATCCACCGCCACGAGGACCGGGTCCGCAGCTACCGGTTGCTGGCGCCGGCCCTAATGTCCTGACTCCGACCAACGCGCCTACCAAGGATCCGACATGCAGCTTCACGGGAAAGTCGCCCTCGTCACCGGTGCCGCCAGCGGCATCGGCAAGGAAATCGCCAATACGCTGGCGGCCGCCGGCGCGGCCGTCGCCATCGCCGACATCAATCTGCAGGCGGCGCAGGCGGTGGCCGACGAGCTCAAGCTGAAGGGCTGCCAGGCCATGGCGGTGGACTTCGACGTGACGGACGAAGCGGCGGTCGAGAACGGCACCCAGCTCGTGGTCGACACCCTGGGAAGCGTGGACATCCTGGTTTCCAACGCCGGCATTCAGGTCGTCAATCCTATCGACCAGTTCGCCTACGCCGACTGGAAGAAGGTCATGGCCATCCACGTCGACGGCGCGTTCCTGACCACCAAGGCCGCCCTCAAGCACATGTACCGCGACAATCGCGGCGGCATCGTCATCTACACCGGCTCGGTGCATTCGCACGAAGCTTCCCCGCTGAAATCGGCCTACGTCACCGCCAAGCACGGGCTGCTCGGCCTGGCCAAGGTCCTGGCCAAGGAAGGCGCCAGGCACAACGTGCGCTCGCACGTGGTCTGCCCGGGTTTCGTGCGCACGCCGCTGGTGGAAAAGCAGATCCCCGAGCAGGCGCGCGAGCTCGGCATCAGCGAAGAGGACGTGATCAAGAAGGTCATGCTGGGCAATACCGTGGACGGCGAATTCACCACCCTGCAGGACGTCGCGCAAACCGTCCTCTTTCTGGCCACCTTCCCCACCGCCGCATTCACCGGTCAGTCGTTCGTGGTCAGTCACGGCTGGTACATGCAATAGCCCGCATGGCCGCCGCCCGCAGCCCGCGCCGCGCCTCGCGCGGCTACGACACGGTCGCCCTCGTCCTGCAAGGCGGCGGCGCGCTGGGTTCGTACCAGGGCGGCATCTACGAGGGGCTTGCCGAAGCCGACCTGCATCCCGACTGGGTCGCCGGCATTTCCATCGGCGCCATCCACGCCGCCATCATCGCCGGCAACCCGCCGCAACGGCGCGTCGAACAGCTTCGTCGATTCTGGGACCATATCTGCCGGCCGCCGCTCCTGCCGCCTACGCCGGTCGATGCGCTGCGCGACACGCTGGCCCACCTGCCCGCCCCCGCCGGCGCGGCGCTCGGCGCCTGGGAAGCCTGGCGCGCCGTGCTGGAAGGCCAGAACGGCTTTTTCGTGCCGCGGCTGGCGCCGTCCTGGCCGCTGCAGCACAGCCCGGAAACGGCCAGCTTCTACGACAGCACGCCGCTCAAGCGCACGCTGGAGGAATTCGTCGATTTCGACTTGCTCAACACGGGCGCCACACGGATCTCCGTGGGAGCCGTCAATGTGCAAAGCGGCAACTTCGTCTATTTCGACAATACCGAGCAGGCGCTTACCGCCGACCACATCATGGCCTCGGCCGCCCTGCCGCCGGGGTTCGCGCCGGTGGCGATCGACGGCGAATACTACTGGGACGGCGGGATCGTCTCGAACACACCGCTCTACCAGGTCCTGAAATCGAGCCCGCGCCGCTATTCGCTGGTCTTCCAGGTCGACCTCTGGAGCGCGCACGGCCAACTGCCCGGCAACCTCAGCGAAGTGCCCATCCGCCAGAAGGACATCCAGTACTCCAGCCGCACCCGCCTGGTGACCGACTACATGCGCGAAGTGGAAGAGTACCGAAGCCTGCTGCGCGAATTGCTCAAGCACGTGCCGCCGGGGCATGCGCGGGAGCCCTGGATGCGCAGGGCCCGGGAACTGGCCAGCGACCGCCGCATCAACGTGATCCATCTCATCTACCGGGGCGTCAAGTGCGAAGTTCCCTACAAGGACTACGAGTTCGGCCAGCTGGGTATGGAAGAGCGATGGGCCGGTGGCTTGAGCGACATACGCCGTACACTTGAACATCCGTCCTGGCTCGACGTGCCCGGCGCCGAACATCCGTTCGTCACGCATGACGTGCACCGCCCCGGGCACGGGCGTCGATCGCCATGAACCCTTACCTCACGCTGTTCGACATCGCCGGTTTTGTCGCGCTCCTGTTGTGGGGCGTGCACATGGTGCAGACCGGCATCCAGCGCGCCTTCGGCCCGCGCCTGCGCACCATGCTCGGCGTGGCGCTGGGCAATCGCGTCTATGCCTTCTTCGCCGGACTGGGCGTCACGGCCATCCTGCAAAGCAGTACCGCCACGGGCCTGATCGTCGCCGGCTTCGCCGCCAACGGCCTGGTGGGGCTGGTGCCGGCGCTCGGCGCCATGCTGGGCGCGAACGTCGGCACCACGCTCATCGTCCAGGTCCTGTCCTTCGACATCTCGCGCATCGCGCCCATCCTGGTGCTGATCGGCGTCGTGATGTTCCGGCGCGGCAACGCCACGCACGTGCGCGACTTCGGGCGGGTCTTCATCGGGCTCGGCCTGCTGCTGCTGTCGCTGCACCTGCTGCTGGCGCAGCTCGAACCCTATCGCGACCTGCCCGAGCTGCGCACGGCCCTGGAAGCCCTGTCCGGCCAGCCCGGCCTGGCCATCCTGCTGGCGGCGGTACTGGCCTGGGCGGCGCATTCGAGCGTGGCCGTGGTGGTGCTGGTCATGTCGTTCTCGGCCCAGGGGCTGCTGCCCATCGACGTCGCCTTCGCCCTGGTGCTGGGCGCCAATCTCGGCACGGCGGTCAACCCCATGCTCGAGGGCTCGGCCAAGGACGACCCCCAGGCGCGCCGGCTGCCGCTCGGCAATTTCATCAACCGCGTCATCGGCGTGCTCATCGGCTTGGCGCTGCTGCACCACATCCATCCGTGGATGACCGGCCTGGCCGGCGACAACGCCCGCGCCGTGGCGAACTTCCACACCGTCTTCAACCTCGCCCTTGCGGCCGTGTTCCTGCCGCTGTTGACGCCGTACGCCGCGCTGCTTCGCCGCTGGCTGCCCTCGAACCCGGCCAAGGCCGACCCGGGCCGTCCCATGTACCTGGACAGCGCGGCGCGAAGCATGCCGGTGGTGGCGCTGGGCAATGCCGCGCGGGAGGCCCTGCGCATGGCCGACACGCTGCAAACCATGCTGCATCATTCGCGCGAGGCGCTGGCCGGCGCCGACCGCAAGCGCATTGCCGAGGCCCGGCGGCTGGACGACGTACTGGACCGCCTGAACGGCGCCATCAAGACCTACGTCGCCGGCCTGGACCAGGACGAGTTGACCGCCGAAGACCGACGCCGAGCCGACGAGATCCTGACCTTCATCACCAATCTGGAGCACGCGGGCGACGTCATCGACAAGAACCTCCTGAACGACATCAGCAAGCTCAACAAGCGCGGGCTGACCTTCTCGCCCGAAGGGCGGCGCGAACTGGACGAGATGCACGGCCGGCTGGAGGTCAACCTGCGCCTGGCCGCTTCGCTGTTCGTGACCGAGGATACCCGCGCCGCGCGCCTGCTGGCGGCCGAGAAGGAGGCTTTCCGCGGCCTGGAGACCCGGGCGACCCAGGCGCATTTCGAACGCCTGCGCAGCGGCCGCATCGACACCACGGAGACCAGCGCGCTGCACCTGGACGTGCTGCGCGACCTGCGCCGCATCAACAGCCACTTGGTGGCCTCCGCGGCGTACGGCGCACTGGAGAATCGCGACGGATCGCCCCCCGGCTCGCTTGAACCGTCCGGCGTGGCGGAGCCGGCCGCCACCTCGGAGTAGCTCACGCCCGCTCAGCGGGCCGGATGCTGCGACGCCTCTTCCAGCGCGGCGGGCGCGCCATGCGCGTGCCCGTCGTCGTGGGCGTGATGGTGAAAGGCGGAATTGACCGCATAGATGGTCACCACCCCCGCGGCGATCAGCGCGAACTGCGGCAGGCTGTCGCGCAGCGTCGTCCGCCGCTGCATCTGCGGCATCAGGTCGGCCACCGCGATGTAGAGGAAACTGCTGGCCGCCAATGTCAGCACATAGGGCAGCCACTGCGTCGAACCGGCCAGCAGGTAGTAGCCCACCAACCCCCCCGCGATCGCCATCAGGCTGGACAGCGCGTTGAACAACAAGGCCCGCTTGCGCGTGAAACCGGCGTTGACCAGGACGATGAAATCGCCCAGTTCCTGCGGGATCTCGTGCACCGCGATGGTCAGCGTCGTCAGCAGCCCCAGCATGGGGTCGGCCAGGAAGGCCGCGGCGATGACGATGCCGTCGCAGAAGTTGTGCAATCCGTCGCCCAGCAGCACGGCCAGCCCGCCCCGCCCGGCCTCGTGGGCGTCATGCCCGGGCGGGTGGCCGTGCCCGTCGTGCTCGTGATGGTGGTTGTGACGCAACACGGCCAGCTTCTCGAGCACGAAAAAGCCGAGCAGGCCGACCAGCAGCAAAGCGAACAGGACGCGCGTATCGGCTTCCGAATCGAATGCCTCGGGCAGCGTGTGGAGCAAGGCCACCGACAGCATGATCCCCACCGAAAAGCTGATCATCTGGTGGAGGAAGCGCGCGAAATAACGGAAAGCCAGCCAGCCGGCGACGATTACCGACAGGACTCCGCTCGCCAGCGTGGCGAGCAGAATGTAAGTTAGGGTCACGGGACGCTCGTGAAACTCAGTTGCAGAAACGGAAGTATACGTAACTTCCCGCGTTTTACGAATCGAGATCGCTGGCGAGCAGCCTGCCTGTGCGGAACAGGCGTTCCCGCCGCAGGGTGGTGCTCAGGGGTTCATCCCGCCCCAAGGCCCGGGCATGGGCCGGCACCGTTGCCAGAGACGCGAGCATCCGCAGGCGGTCCTGAGCCGCCCAGGCCGCCAGTTGCCGGTCCGGATCCCAGACGGTCAAGTCCTGCCGCCGCAATTCCGAACGATTGAAATCCTTGAGGTTCCAGGTCAGCACCCGCACTTGGGGCGCGATCTGCAATCCCGCCCGGGCACGGCTGGCCAAGCCCGCCGCGATGACGTGCCGGTCCTTGGGATCGCTGTAGTGGAGCCCGGTCTCGTAGGCCGACACTTCGCCGGCATCGGCCTGCGGAAACCGCCGGCACATGGCCTGCCATTCTGCCTCGAGGACCTCCGGCGCCACGCCCCAGATGCGCGCGGCATTGCGCCGCCATTCCAGTCCTATGCGTTCGCTCCACACCGGGCGGAACCACCCCGCCTGGGCCATTTCCAGCAGCAAGGGCCGCAGGATGCTCGACATCAGCACGCAGGCGTCGAGGACCAGCCAGAGAGGCGGCCGGGCGGCCGCCTCGGGGGTTGCCGGCACCGACACCGGGCTCACAGATGCCGGGCGAACCAGTCCCGGGCCAGTCGCCAGCCCTCCTTGGCATCGGCCTCGCGGTAGCTCGGGCGGTAGTCGGCGTGGAAGGCATGCGGCGCATCGCGGAACACCACGAAGGTGGACTCGCGCGCCGCGCGGCCGCCCTTGGCCAGGGCGTCCTTCATGGCGTTGACCGAAGTCAGCGGTATGCCGGCATCCTGGCCGCCGTACAGGCCGAGCACCGGCGCCTTCAACTCCGCCGCCACGTCGACGGGATTGAGCGGCTGCAGCGGCGTGGGATTGCCTACCAGGCGCCCGTACCAGGCGACGCCGGCCTTGACCGCCGGATTGTGAGCGGCGTAGAGCCACACGATACGCCCGCCCCAGCAAAAGCCCGTGATGCCCAGGCGCGTGCGGCTGCCGCCGTTGGTTCCGGCCCAGCGGGCGGTGGCGTCGAGGTCGGCCACGACCTGCTCGTCGGGCACCTTGCCGACCACCTCGGCCTGCAGCTTGGCAATCTCGGTGTATTTCGAGGCATCGCCCTGGCGCGCGTACAGTTCCGGGGCGACCGCCATGTAGCCGGCCTTGGCCCAGCGGCGGCAGATGTCCTTGATATATTCGTGCACGCCGAAGATCTCCTGCACCACCAGGATCACGGGCGCATTCTTCTTGCCGGCCGGCGCCGCCCGGTAGGCGGGGATTTCGCCGTCCCGCACCGGAATCCTGACCTCGCCCGCCACCAGCCCGCTGGTATCGGTATGAATGGCGGTCTGGGCCATGACGGGGCCGGCGGCAAGGGCGAAGCCCCCGGCCAGCGAGGTGGTGAGAAAACCGCGCCGGTTCAGGCTGAGGGGCGGCAGGAGACTGTCGAACTCGGTACCCGGGCTATCCATGAAGCACTCCTAGCGGCACGACGTTTGAAAAACGCCCCCACGCTTGCCACTTCGCGGCGGCGCTGCCCCCCGAGGGGGCGCTTTTCATCTTGGGGCGGCCCGGCGATGAAAAACGCTCAGTCCGGCAGGGGCTCGACGGTATTCCGCCCTCGTTCCTTGGCGCGCTCCAGCGCTGCCTGCGCCTTGGCGAGCGTCGCCTCGAGGTCTGCCTGGGCCTGAGCAACCCCGATCGACAGGGTGATCTGCGTGCCTATGTGCCCGCGCAATGCGAACTGGCGCCCGCAGACCTGCAGCCGCAGGCGCTCGCACATGGCGAGCGCATCGGCCAGCGGCGCGGGGATCAGCAGGGCGAAACGGTCTGCGGTCACGCGCGCCAGCATGTCCAGGGACGGCAGCAGATTTCTTGTCAGATCGGCCAACTGGCGCAGGATAGCATCGCCGGCGGTGCGCCCCAATGCCTGGTTCAGCCGCTCGAAGCGGTCGATATCGATCAGCGCCAGGCACAGGGGTTCGCCGTCGCGCGCGCAGCGGGCGATCTCGGCGGCATATGCCGATGCCATCCAGCGCCGGTTGTACAGCCCCGTCACGGCATCGTGGCTGGCCATGAATTCGATGCTCGCCGCCGATTCGCGGGGATCGTGCCTCAGGTTGGCGGCGCGCAGCCTGGCGCTGAGCATATCCAGGACATTGAGCGCGATGCGCGGCACGTTTTCCATGACGGTGCGCAGCCGGCGGGCGTCGAGCGCCACCAGCCGGGACGGCCATTGGGCCGCCACGTAGGCGGTGCCCCCCTCGGGCCCGATCAGGGCGTGCTCGCCCAGGCCGTCGCCGGGGACGAAGCGCGCCACCCGTTTCTGGAGATCGGGGTCGACGAATGCGGCCAACTGGCCCTCGACCAGCACGTAGACGTGGTGGTTCGGTTCGCCGGGCTGGAGCAGGATCGCGCCGTGCGGCAGGTGGGTGACGAACGCGAACCCCCGCACCTGGTCGCGCTGTTCGTCCGTGCAGCCGGCGAACAGCAGGGAACGGGCAAGGACGTCCAGGTCGTCAGCCGTCAGCTCGCCGGGGGCCCCGTCGACGGGAAGGTGGGAAGGAATGTGGCCGGTCATTCCCCGATTATCGGCACGCCACCGCGCAAATTGAGTTCGCCCTACAGTTATGCCCCAAGGCGTCCGATAAGCGGATCATGAGCACCCAGATCGCCTCCCGACCTCCTTCCGCAATCCACCCGGCCCGCCGCCTGCTGCGCGCCGGGTGCCGGCTCCTGGCCGCGGGCGCGCTGCTGGCGGCCGCCGGCTGCGATTACCTCGGCCTGCAGCCCATCTCCCAGATCGAGGCCCGGAAAGAGTCCGAGGGGCGTGCGATCGGCAGCGCCTGCCGGCAAGCCGGGCGCGCGCTCGAAGACTGCTACACCTTCAATCCGCACATGTCCAAGGCCGCCATCTTCAACGGCTGGAAAGAGATGAACGACTACATGCTGCAGAACAACCTGACCGAAGTCCGCCCCGAGGTGGCGCCGGTACTGCCCGCCGGAAGGGCCCGCGTCGAGGGCGCGCCGCGCTCGGCGCCGACGGACATGTCGGCGGCGGGCCAGCCCGCCAAGCCGCCGGCACGCACCACGCTTTACGCCGCACCGTAACGCCGGGCGCCGCAGCCGCCCGCCTCGCCCCTCCGACCACGGCGGCGCGCCCTCTCCGCCCGGAACGCGCGCCCTTTGATGCCTGGAGCCTATCATGTTCCGTCGCCTGCCGCTCGTCGTCCTCGTCCTGGCCGCCCTCTACGCCTGCATCGACCCGCCGGCGCCTCCCTCCACCGCTGCCGCGCCCTCGCCGGGATCGCAGCTGCATGGATTGCCGCGCTACGATGCCGAACTCATCTACGCGGATTTCGCCGCGCAAGATGCGGAGGCCATCGAGAAATACCGGCGCGCGCCCTTCGTCGTTACGGGACGGCTGCAGAAGATCCATGCCACGGGAACGCGCGAGCTGCAGCTGGACCTCAAGGCCTCCGATCCGGCGCATCCGGTTCGCGCCTGGCTCAAGTCCGACCTCGCCTGCGACGGCGGGCACCGCTGCCCCGAGCAGGTCGCGCTCGACATGCTGCCGCGGGGCTTCAAGGTCTACCTCGAATGCAGCCGCGCCGACATGGAGGGCGGCACGCCCACGGTGGCCGGATGCGTACTGACGGGCGGCCCCGGGCGACTCCACTGAAGACGGCGCCCGTGGGCATGGCGATTGCTGCCTCGGGGTTTTCCGCAAGGAGACCCATCATGCCTGAACGCAAGACCATCGAGAAAGCCAAGCAGGACAAGCGCCAGGGCAAATCCGCTTCGACCCAGGCGGGCGAATTCGTCAAGGAACAGATTCACCACGTGCGCGAAGGCAAGCACGGGGTGCGATCCAGCAAGCAGGCGATTGCCATCGGCCTGTCCGAGGCGCGCCGTAGCGGCGTGGATTTGCCGCCGCCCAAGGCAGGGCGCAGCAGCAAGAAGACCCGTGACAAGGCCAAGCAGGATCTGAGCAAGGGCGATGAAGCGTCGCACAAGAAGTCGGCCACGCGTTCTCGCGCCACCAAGACCGCCTTGAAGCGGGAAAGCAAGAAGGGCGCATCCAAGGAAGCGCTGGCGGCTCACGCCAAGACCGCGGCCAAGCGGCGCACGGCAGCGGACCGCTCCGCGGCCGCCAAGAAAGCTGCCCGGACCAAGGGAGCCGCCGGGCGATCGGCCGCAGCCAAGAAGGCAGCCCGGACCCGGGCGGCCAACCGGCATGCGTGACGCGCGGTCAGTGGACCAGCGCGACTTTACGGGCAATGACCTCGGCGCATTCGTCGCTGTCCGAAGCCTGGAAAAGGCGGTGGACGACGAATTCGGTGCCGGGGTCGACACCCAGGGCTTCGGCGGCGGCGCGCCGGACTTCGGGGCTGGGGTTGCAGCAGTAGACGCCGGCCTTCTCCGCCGCGGCGGCGGGCTCGGCCCCCAGGTTGGCCAGCCACTCGCGATCTTCGTTGAGTGCGCACCAACGCTGTTCGCCGGCCGCGTCTTTGGCGGCAACGACAAAACACACCAGCTTCTTGCGATCAATCACCATAACCATACATACGGCCCTCCAGCGTGCGCCCATCGTAGACCAATCGGGCCGTGATGTCAGCGCCGCCACACTGGGAAATCTACCTATGCCGAGATTGGCGGAAACCCTTGCAGAAACGCCGTTTCCGGGGAACCGTTAAGATGCTGGTTAGACTCGTTCCGACCCGGACAATTCCATGAAAGCCATAGAAGGAGCCATCGTGACCGACCCTGAATTCCTCAAGGGACAAATCACCGCCTTGCAGAACGTCGTGAGCATGCTGATTTCGGCCCACCCGAATGCGCAGCAGTTGCGTCAAGTGATGCAAGCCATCGCGCAACAGGTGGAGCCGACGCTCAACGAGGCTCATCCCTCGTTCAAGAAAGGCTGGCAGAACGTGATCGCCACGCTGTGCCAGACCGACGACGAGGCGGCGCCCGACAAGAACGAGCAGCATTGAGCCAGGCCGCCGCACGCGGGCCTCATGCCGTTGCGGCGCGATCCGCATAGTGCGGCAGGCGGGCCAATGCGTAGCGCGCCGCTTGCTCCCGGATATGGTTGCGCCCGCCCATGAATCGGCGGGTTTCGCTGTATACGTCGATGGCGTTTCCGTCGCGAAAGGCCCACGCAAAGCACTGCGTGCCGGCGGCCACGCCCTCCCCTCCGCCATCGGCGACCCCGGTATTGGCAATGGCCACGTTGGCGCGGCTGCGGGCAAGCGCGCCGCGCGCCATCGCGCACGCCACCGGTTCGCTCGTGAGATTGTAGGCGCGCAGTATCCGCCCCGGCACCCCCAGTCCGCGCAGCTTGGACTCGGGGGAATACGCCACGAAGGCGCAATCGAGCAATGCCCCCGCGCCGGCGACGTCGGCCAGCATCGCGGCGATCAGGCCCGCTGTGCAGGATTCGGCCGTGGTGAGCAGCAACCCCCGTTCATGCATGTAGCGGGCAATGTGTTCGACAGTCTGCACGCGAGGCTCCGGTAGTGTGGATGGCCCGCTTCAGCACGCACCGTACCCGTGCCGCGCACAGGCTCGATTGCGCAAGGATGAGCAAATATCCAGGGCGCCATGTAAATCCTGCGCCGCTTTCTACGAGATACCGGGCGCCATGGCAGGGGGCACGCCCGGGACGAGGGCGCCGCAGGGAGGCACAAGGCTTGCGAATGGGCCGGCCCCTGTCGAACGATCCTTTTTGGAGGACCCTCATGCCTACGCCTACGAGCCAGAAGCGCCCCCGAGGCTTTGCCGCCATGGACCCGCAAAAACAGCGCGCCATTTCCGCCGAGGGGGGCCGAGCCGCCCACCAATCCGGCAATGCGCACGAATTCAACTCGGAAGAAGCCCGGGCCGCCGGCGCCCTCAGCCACGCGCACCGGCGGCGCCGCGCGGCCGAAGCGCAACAAGCCCAGGCCCAGAACTCCACCCGGGAAGAACCGGTACAGGCGAGCCCGGGAAGCTCGTGAATCCGCGCGGATCCGTCCCGCATGGCGGGCCGGATCCGTTCCCGTTCATCCCAGTCCTAGCGGAACAACTCTCCCGACGCGCGGGCCGGCTCCGAAATTCCCGCCAGGGTTTCGTCCGTCCCGCCGGTCTTGGTGGCCAGGTCACCGAGCGACACCATCCCGACCAGCTCATTATTCTTCCCCAAGATGGGAAGGCGGCGAATCTGCTCGTCCCGCATCTTGGCCTTGACCGTATCCGCTTCCTCGTCTTCGTAGCACCAGCTCACGTGCGGCGTCATGGCCTCCCTCACGCTGGTGGTGGCCGGCGCCCCCGCGGCCGTGCACCGCACGGCGATGTCGCGGTCGGTGACCACGCCCACCAGGCGGCGGCCGTCGCAGACGGGTACGGCGCCGATGTCCAGATCGGCCATCAGTTGCGCGGCGCGCTGGACCGACTCGTCGGCGGATAGGTAGGCAACATCGCGGGTCATGATTTCTGCGATCTGCATGGGACTCTCCTTGAAAAGAAAAAAGCCGCGGCGGCGGCGGGCCGGTTGCAGCAACCGGTATGCCCATGGCGTTTTGGCGCCGCGCAGCGGGCAGGCAACGCGCGAAGGCGTTCCCCGCTTGATTTTCTTCCTGGTTCCGTCGGATACTGTATATACATACAGTATCAAGCATGGAGCAGCCATGTACACCGTCACCCTGCAAGACTACCCTCAACTTCCCGACGACCTCCGGCGCCAGGCCGAACGCCGCTATGCGCGCACCCTGGAAAAGACCCTGGGTGGCATCGAAGGCATCGCGGCCGCCTACAAGGCCTGGAACTGGGCCGAGGAATCCTTCGGCGAGCTCTCCGAAGAAGAACGATCGCTGGCCTTGCGCTGGCAGCGCGCAGCCATGAGGGCGGCGCAGGAAGGATTCGCCTCGCTCGGCGAAACCGATTCCGCCTATTTCGAAGTGCGGCTCGAACGCTAATGCCCGGCTTCGGCTCCGCTCGCGCCCGGAAATCTCGCCGATTCGCGCATTCGCCAGAATTTCGCTAGAATAGCGGTCTCGCGTGAATCGGCCCTGCCGGTTCCGTGGTGTTCCAGCGGTGGCTGTAGCTCAGTTGGTAGAGTCCCGGATTGTGATTCCGGTTGTCGTGGGTTCGAGTCCCATCAGCCACCCCAGTGATTCCGCGCAAGCCCCATGCTTGATTGAAAGGCCCTTCGGGGCCTTTTCGCTTTTCCGCGGTACGGAGTCCACGCGTCGAGCGTCCATACCGCGGTCACACGGCATTGCTAGCTTCTTCGGCATCCCCGGGAGTCGCCGATGAAACTGACCCGCCTCAGCATTGCTACCTTCAACCTGTACAACCTCAACGAACCTGGCCGCCGGATCTACACGGGCGAAGGTTGGAGCGAGGAACAATACGCGCTCAAGATCGATTGGACCGCCAGCCAGCTCAAGCTGCTCGAGGCGGACGTCTTCGGCTTCCAGGAGCTGTGGCACGCCGACTCGCTCGCACGCGCCGTGCAGGCATCCGGCCTGGGCGCGCGCTACGACATGCTGGTCCCGGAGGACGCCGACGGTACGAAAATCGTCTGCGCGGCCATCGTCCGCCAGGGACTGCTGGCCGGCGAGGCCGAGTGGATCAGCGATTTTCCCGAAGCCTTCGTACTGCGCTCGGAGGGCGACGATCCGCAAACGCCGCAGATCGACGTGAACATCCAGGGCTTTTCCCGGCCCGTGCTGCATTTCACGATACAGCCGCGCGAGGATGGGCCGCTGGTCCACGTCTATGTATGCCACTTCAAGTCCAAGGCGCCGACCCAGGTGTACAGGGAGGACTGGTACCTCGGCGACAAGCGTGCCTATGCCAGGCACGCGAAGAACCTGGGCGCGGCCATCTCCACCATTCGCCGCACGGCCGAAGCGGCGGCGCTGCGCTTCCTGCTTACCGAATCGATGAAAGGCAACGACACGCCCGTAATCGTGCTGGGCGACATCAACGACGGCCAGCACAGCAACACCGCCAACATCCTGACCGACCAGCCGCGCTACCTCGTGGGCGACTCGGAGGGCGGCGGCGACGTGGCGCTCTACACGGCGCAGACGCTGCAGGAGTACCGCGATACCCGGGACGTGTACTACACCCACGTGCACCAGGATATCCGCGAATCGCTGGACCACATCCTGGTAAGCCAGGAGTTCTACGACAACAGCCGCAAGCGGCTATGGATGTTCGACGGCCTCGTGATCAACAACGACCATTTGAACTTCCCCGACCACAAGGGCTTGGGCACCAACGACCACGGCATCATCCGCGCCACGTTCAAGTACCGGCCGGCGAGCGCGTCTTCGCCGGCCTGAGCGGGCCGCCGGAAAGCAAAAAGCCCCTGCGAACAGGGGCTTTTTCTCGGCCTTCGAGCTTCTTTACAAGACGCGGATCTTGGAAGCCTGCGGTCCCTTCGGGCCCTGGACGGCTTCGAAGCTCACCTTCTGGTTCTCGTACAGCGTCTTGCGTCCTTCGGCCTGGATTTCCGAGAAATGGGCGAACAAATCCTTTCCTCCGTCATCCGGCATTATGAATCCGTATCCCTTGTCGTCGTTGAACCATTTGACAATGCCTGTGGCCATGATGCATTTCCTTCTTTGATATATGTACTTGCCGCGAATACCGCCAACCGGAATCAAGAACGGGCCGAGACCAAATGGAGAGCCGACGCCAACCAAACCGAACAGAACCCTGACCTGAAACCTTGAAAATGACTATGCGGCGCATTGATCGCTTAGTCAACCCATTTCCGTTTCCGACGGATACATCCATATTGCCGAGAAGCGACCGGTATTTGAATCCACGATCCTCATATATCGGGATCTAAATACGTGCCGGCTGGCGTCATGGCAGCAAGTTGCAAGAAATAACGCGGCCTATCGGCAACAATGTGGACGGAATCAACGATTTTTTCCAGGGTTTACACGTAGTTTTGCCAGGGTGTTTTCCGAAAACCTATCGTTTTCCCTTATAAGGGAAATACCTATAAAAATTTCCCGACGCGAATGGAATGGTCTAGAAAAATTTACAAGCACGCCATCCCATAATTACATGCGCAGCCACGCATAATCGCGCGCCAGTATGGCCGGCGCGGGGCACGGGGTTTGCGGGGAAATACAAAGCGGTTAACGGGCCGCGCCCGGCCGATCCGAGGGTCGTGAAGCCGGAGCGAA
Source organism: Pigmentiphaga sp. NML080357 (assembly GCF_002188465.1). Lineage (GTDB taxonomy): Bacteria > Pseudomonadota > Gammaproteobacteria > Burkholderiales > Burkholderiaceae_B > Pigmentiphaga. The sequence goes on from NZ_NINW01000032.1 coordinate 73,504, forward strand.
TTCATAATCGAGGAGAAGGTTTATGAATCAGCAGAAGCGCCAATCCCCGGGCTCGCAAAGCCAGGAGCAGCAACAGCAGCAACCCGGTACGCAGCAGCAGCAGGGCCAGCGAGGATCGCCCTCGCAGCGTCCGCAAGTCCAGCCCAACCAGCCGAACACCGGCCAACGCCAGCAGGAGCAGCAGCAACAACGCGGCCACCAGACGGGCCAGCCGCAGAAGTCCGATCAATAAAAGCGCAGTCGTCCACGGCGGCCTTCCCGGCCGCCTGGGCAACGCCGCCGGGCAAGGCCTATGAAGGCCGGTGGAAAGCAGTCTCGCCGGGCACGTGCGTCGCCCGGGGGTGATTGGCGACAGGCTCGTTCGTCCCGCCCGGGGCGGGCGTCACTTGCCCTTTTCGAGCTTGTCGATATAGCGCTTGGCGACTTTCTCGGCATACCGGTGAGCCTCGAACTCCGTGCCGAAGACCTGGTCGTCGCCCAGGTGCTGTTCGGCGGGCACCGGATGGAAGCGTGACGCCGGATCCAGCGACACGGTGGCGCTTCCCTCGAACAATACCGTCATGCCATCGCGGGGGTGATTGACGGGCCGCGCCACCGTGCGGATGTAATAGCCCTTGTAGTGGTCTCCTGCGCCTTCGGACATAGGAATCTCCTGCAGACAGTACCTTCTTGAGGCAAGAAGACGGGTCCGAAAGTTCAACCCGCTCTCGTTTCTCCGGCCGCTCAGCGTACCTGTCCGGCCTGGGAATTTCCCTTGGGAATACCACTTGCTGAACCGGACGGCCCGATAAAAACAACCGGCAATCTGCATGAATGCGACGTACTCCGATGAAATCTGGTGGAAAAGCGCGGTGGTGTACCAAATCTATCCCCGCTCGTTCGCCGACTCCAATGGCGACGGCATCGGGGATATTCCCGGCATCCTGGCGCACCTGGACCATCTTTGCAGGCTGGGCATCGACACGATCTGGGTATCGCCGGTCTTTCGCTCGCCCATGGCCGATGCCGGCTACGACATCAGCGATTACTGCGACATCGATCCAATCTTCGGCACCCTGGACGACGCGCAGCGGCTGATCGACGAAGCCCATGCGCGGGGGCTGCGGCTGCTGTTCGACTTCGTGCCCAATCACACCTCGGACCGGCACCCCTGGTTCATCGAATCGCGCTCGTCGCGGGCGAGCCCCAAGCGCGACTGGTACATCTGGCGCGACGAGCCCAACGACTGGCGGGCGGCGCTGGGGGCTGGAAGCGCCTGGACCTGGGACGAAAAGACAGGGCAATACTACCTGCACTTCTTCCTGCCCCAGCAGCCCGACCTCAACTGGCGCAACCCCGAAGTCGTGGAGGCGATGCACGGCGTGCTGCGGTTCTGGCTGGATCGCGGCATCGACGGCTTTCGCATAGACGTCGCCCATTGCACGGGCAAGGATCCGGCGTTCGCCGATCATCCCCGGTGCCTGGCCGGCGAGCCGCTGGCGGATTTCAATGACCAGCCCTATAGCCACGAAGTGCTGCGCGGCATCCGGCGCCTGGTGGAAAGTTACCCAGGGCAGCGCGTCCTCGTGGGCGAAGTCAACATCCGTTCGACAGCCAGCGTAGTCCAGTACTACGGCGCCGGCGACGAGTTGCACATGTCGTTCAACTTTCCGCCGCTCGACGCGCCGTGGGATCCGATCGTGTTCCGCACCTGCATACGCGAAGTCGATGCCCTCCTGCGGCCGGCCGACGCCTGGCCGACATGGGTGCTGTCGAACCACGACAACGTACGCCATCGCACCCGCTACGACGGCTCGCTGCGCCGCGCGCGAGCGGCGGCGGTCATGCTGCTCTCGCTGCGTGGCACGCCTTTCCTGTTCCAAGGCGAGGAACTGGGGCTGGAAGACGCCCGCATCGACCCCGAGACCCAGGTGGATCCGGGCGGTCGCGACGGCTGCCGGGCGCCGTTGCCATGGACCGAAGCGCCGCCGCACGGATGGAACGGTGCCCGTCCCTGGCTGCCCTTCCCGCCCCAACCCGCGGAGCGTTCGGCCGAACGCCTGTGGGCCGATCCCGGTTCCATCCTGCATCTCTACCGGCGCGCGCTGCAAGTGCGCAAGGCCAGCCTCGCGCTGCGGCTGGGCGATTGGGAGGAACTCGACTCGCCGCCCGAAATCCTCGCGTTCCGGCGCCGGTGCGGCGACGACGTGCGCCTGGTCTGCGTGAACTTCGCCGAGCGTACGCTGCAATTCAAGCCGCCGGGCCGATGGCGCATCGCGCTGTGCAGCGAAGGCCAGGCTGCCGGCACGCTCTTCCCTGACCGGGTCGAAGGCGAGCAGGCCGTGATACTGGAACCGGAGGAAGCCTGACCATGCTGCCGCTCTGGTACCGAAACGCCATCATCTACCAGGTCGACCCCAGCCTGTTCCGCGACGCCAACGGCGATGGACGGGGCGACCTGCAGGGGATCGCCGATCGCCTCGAATACCTGCGGGGCCTGGGGGTGACCTGCCTGTGGCTGATGCCCTTCTATGCCTCACCCTTCCGCGACGGCGGCTACGACGTGACGGATCACCTCTCGGTGGATCCCCGCTTCGGCGGCCTGCCCGACATCGTCGCCCTGCTGGAGAAGGCGGAGGAACTGGGCCTGCGCGTCATCATCGACCTCGTCGTGCAGCACACCTCGGATCGCCATCCCTGGTTCCTGGAGGCGCGCAACGACCGGCATTCGCCCTACCGGGACTATTTCATCTGGGCCGATTCTCCGGAGCCCACCGACGCCAAGCCTATCTTCCCGACCGTCGAAGACAGCGTGTGGTCCTGGGACGAGAAGGCCGGCCAATACTACCGGCACGTCTTTTATTCACACGAACCGGATCTGAATCTCGGCAATCCCGCCGTGCGGCGCGAGATCGAACGCATCATGGACTTCTGGCTGCGGCTGGGCGTCTCGGGCTTCCGCGTCGACGCGGCCTCGCACATGATAGAAAGCGCCAAGGCGAGCGATCCGCGCGACGGCGGATTCTGGCTGCTCAACGAGATGCGCAGCTTCATCTCCCAACGGCGCGCGGATGCCGTCCTGCTCGGGGAAGTGGACGTCCCGCCGGCCGAATACGCCCATTACTTCGGCAACGGGGACAGGCTCACGCTGGTGCTGAATTTCTGGCTCAACAACTATCTTTATCTGGCCCTGGCCCGCGGCGTCGCCGAACCGCTGGAACGCGCGCTGGCCAAGCAGCCCGTGCCGCCCATGACCGCCCAGTACGCGCTCTGGCTGCGCAATCATGACGAGCTCGACCTGGAGCGCCTCTCCGAATCGGAGCGCGAAGAGGTCATGGCGCGCTTCGCGCCCGACCCGGAAATGCGCATCTACCATCGCGGCATCCGCCGCCGCCTGCCACCCATGCTGGGAGGCGACCTGCGCAAGCTTGCCCTGGTGCACGCCCTGCTCTTCTCGCTGCCTGGCACGCCCATCCTGCGCTATGGCGAGGAAATCGGCATGGGAGACGATCTCTCACTGCCCGAACGGCTGTCCGTGCGTACGGCAATGCAATGGTCGGACGAACCCAATGCCGGTTTCTCGACGGCCGGGCCGGACCGGCTCGCGGTGCCGCTGATCCGGGATGGCCCCTATGGCTACCGGAAGGTCAATGTCTATGCGCAATCGCTGCGCGACGATTCGCTGCTCGCCAAGACCGGCAAGATGATCCGCGCGCGGCTGGGATTGCAGGAAGTCGGCAGCGGGCGCTGCCGGGCCGCCCGCATCGACTGCCCGCAGGTCCTCGCGCTGCGCCACGAACTCGACGGCGTGGCAGTGCTGACACTGGCCAACCTGGGTCCGAAGGACGTGGAATTCGTGATCCACGACGAGGACTGCCAGGAACTGACGGACATCATGGCCGACAGCCCCTACGATCCGCCCGCCGGTCATCCGGCGCGCATGCGCCTGCGCGGCTACGGCTATCGCTGGCTGCGTCCGCGGGCCACCCTTTGATCAAGCCACTTCTGGAGACGCGCCATGCAAGCGCTGGGAAAACGCCGCTGGGTCATCGCCGAAGGCTACCTGCCGCCTTCAAGCACCGGCGACGCCCGCCAGACCGTCAGCCACGAGACGGCCTGCATGCTCAATACCGGCGATGCGCCGGCCCATGTGAGCCTCACGGTCTTCTTCGCCGACCGGGAACCCGCCGGCCCCTACCGATTCACCGTCGCGCCCCGCCGCACGCTGCACCTGCGCTTCAACGACCTGCGGGACCCCGAGCCGATTCCGCCGGACACGGACTACGCCAGCGTCATCGAGTCGGACGTACCCATCGTGGTGCAACATACCCGGCTCGACTCCCGCCAGGCCGCGCTGGCGCTGATGACCACCATCGCCCACGGCATCGATTGAGACGCCGTGCCTCGCGCTACTCGCGCTTGATGACGCTGACGTTGCCGTCGGCCTCGAGGTAAAGCGCCTTGACCTGATCGATCGATTCCACGCCTTGCTGGCGGTACTTGGCTTCCAGCTCCTCGTCGGTGATCGACTGGCGGCGCATGTTCTCGCGCAGTTTCTTCCCGTCTCGTATAAGCATGACCTTCTTCGGATCGACGAAGCGGCGAAAGAGCGGGAAGTGAAACGCCAGCCGGTCCAGGAACATGTTCCAGGCCACCAATGTACAGACGAGCAATGCCGCGTCCGCCACGCTCTTGCCCTCGCCCGCCATCCCGTTCTGGGCGGCGTCGGCCACGATCACGATCAGCAGGATGTCGGCGATGCCCATCGATCCCACGTCGCGCCGGACCACGAAGCGGAACAACAGGAACAACAGCCAGTACATGGCGGTGCCGCGTACCAGCGTCTCGACCGGCGGTATGGAGAAAACGAAAATCTCGGACCATTCCACGTTCAGCCAATCCAAGGCGATCCCCCGGAGTCAGGATGGCGGGAGTGACGCAAGAAGCAGGCCCGACCGTACGGAACGTCGTTCCAGGGGGGGTGGCGGGTGGCTGGGGGAGGCATGCGGGGCAGGACGCGCGCGATGGCGGAACTCGCCCGAAGGCCGCGAGCGGGTGTGGCGACCCGGGCAGCATGTGGCGCGGCGGACAGGAATCGAACCCGTAACCCCAGGCTTAGAAGGCCTGTGCTCTATCCAGTTGAGCTACCGCCGCCGCGGGCGCAAGTTTACCACCAGCCCCTTGCCGGCGTGGAGGCGCGCGCCACGTCGCTGGGCTATGACGTCAACCGCTACAAGCTGCTGGCGTTCGTGCTGTCGGCGGCGCTGACGGGGCTGGCCGGAGCCACGATGGCGCTGGTGTTCGTGTCGGCCATCCTGAGCGATGTGGTATGGCAGATGTCGGGCCTGGTCATACTGATGACGCTGGTCGGGGGGATGGGCACACTGACCGGCCCCATGCCGGGCCACCCATCATCGTGGTGGTGGAGAACAAGATCGGCGAAGTCGGCGCCGCGCTCGCCGATGCCACCGGGATAGGCTGGTTTGGAGGACTGGGGGAATCGGTCACCATCGTGACCGGGCTGATTTTCGTCGTCTGCGTGCTGGCCTTCCGGCGCGGAATCGTGGGCGAGTGGACGGCATGGCTGGCCCGCCGCCGCCCGGCCTTGGCGCGGCCGTGACTCGGTGCGTCAGGCGCCGCCGGCGAGGAACGCTAGCAGCCGCCGCTCGGCCGCGCTCAACCCCCGCGGTCCGCCGGCCGGCCACGTCGACGGCAGCGTTCCTTCCAGGTAAGCCTCGATGATGGCCGGATGGATGTAGCAGGCCCGGCACACCGCCGGCGTATTGCCCAGCCGCTGCGCCACCGCGCGGGTCACTTCGACCACCGCCGCCCGGGCTTCCTGCCCGCCGGCGCGCGGCATGGCCCGAAACCATTCCAGGGCCATCACCGATCCGGCCCAGGTCCGGTAGTGCTTCGCGGTAAAGTCACCCCGGCCGGCCTCGCGCAGGTACGCGTTGACGGCCGAGGAATCGATGCCGTGCGGCTGGCCCGCCTCGTCCAGGTAGTGGAACAGGGTCTGCCCGGGGATCTCCATGCAACGGCGCACCACGCTCGCGACGCGCCGGTCGGCGATCGCGACGTCATGCTCGACGCCGCTCTTGCCGCGAAAGCGCAGGCGGATGCGCGTGCCCGACATCGATGCATGGCGGCGCCGCAGCGTCGTCAACCCGAACGACCGGTTCTGCCTCGCGTAGGCGCGGTTGCCCACGCGCACCAGCGTGGTCTCGAGCAGGCGGACCACCGCCCCCAGGACTTTCTCCTCGCCCAGCCCCGGCTGCGCGAGCGCGCGGTCCACACGGCGCCGGATGCGAGGCAGCGCCCGGCCGAACTCGGCGAGCTGGCCGTACTTGTCCGCGTCGCGCACGACCTGCCAGTGCGGGTGGTAGCGGTATTGCTTGCGGCCGCGGGCATCGCGCCCCGTGGCCTGGATATGGCCCGCGGGGTGGGGGCAGATCCAGACGTCGGTATATGCGGGCGGAATGGCCAGCGCATTGATGCGGGCGATCTCGGCGGCATCGCGGATGCGTTCGCCGCGCTCGTCGAAATAGGCGAACCGCCCCCGCCACAAGCGTCGGCTGTAGCCTGGCGACGTATCGTCGACATAGACCAGCGCCACGTCATCGCCGTCGCCGCCGCGCGTGCGTAAAGCCGGCGCGGCGGATCCGCGAACGAGGCCGGGAACGGAAACGGGCGTGAAGTCCATGCCCGAGCCGAGCATGCTTCGTGCCAAGGGCCGTCCCCTGCCGCCGCTCCCGCCGGGTCCGCCCCGCCCATGCGCCGAAAATGCAAAATCTACCTGTGCCCTGCGAAGAACCTGCTACGGTCCGGCGCTGGCAGGCGCCGCCGGGATCGCGGACAATGCGCGGTGGGGGCGCATTCGACAGTCGGCGCCACGCATTCAGGAGGAGCCATGTGGCAAGCATCGCAGCGCTATCCCGATCCCGCGGTCCGCGTTTTCCATCATCGGTTCGAAGCGTACCGCCTGCCCTCCGCGGCGGTCGAGCGCCTGGCGACCGGCTGCCGCTGGAACGAAGGCCCGGTCTGGTTCGGTGACGGCCGCTTCCTGCTCTGGAGCGACATCCCCAACGACCGGGTCATGCGATGGGATGAAATCACGGGCCAGGTCAGCGTATTCCGGGCGCCGACAGGGCACGCCAACGGCATGACCCGGGACCGCCAGGGCCGCCTCGTCACCTGCGAGCACAGCGGTCGCCGCGTCGTACGCACCGAATACGACGGGGGCACGACCGTGCTGATGGACCGTTTCGACGGCAAGCCGCTCAACTCTCCCAATGACGTGGTGGTCAAGTCCGATGGCACGGTCTGGTTTTCCGACCCGCCCTTCGGACTCGCCGGCTACTACCAGGGGGTGCCGGGCAAGCAGGAACTGCCGGCCAACCTGTACCGGCTGGACCCGGCCACGGGCACGGCCGACGTCGTCGCCGGCGATATCGCCAGCCCCAACGGCCTGGCTTTCTCGCCGGACGAATCGATACTCTACGTGGTGGAATCGCGGTCCAAGCCGCGCCGCATCCTCGCGTTCGACCTTGCCGAGGGCGGGACGCGCCTGTCGAACCGGCGCGTCGCGATCGACGCGGGTCCGGGCACGCCGGACGGATTGCGGGTGGACGTGGATGGCAATCTGTGGTGCGGCTGGGGCATGGGCAGCGACGACCTCGATGGCGTCCGGGTCTTCTCGCCCGAAGGCGAAGCCATCGGCCACATCGCCTTGCCCGAGCGCTGCGCCAACCTGTGCTTCGGCGGGAGGCACCGCAACCGCCTGTTCATGGCGGCCAGCACGTCCATCTACGCGCTCTACGTCAACACGCAGGGCGTGGCGGGCGGGTAGCGGCAGGCCTATCCACGCCGGTTCACCAGGATCAGCCCCGACACGACCAAGGCCACGGCCAGCAGGAACAGCGGACCAAGGGGCTCGTGCAGGATCAGCGCGGCAAAGGCGACGCCGAACAGCGGCGACATCGACGTCCCGGCCTGCAGCGTGCTGGCCGGATACAGCGTGAGCAGGCGCAGCCACAGCAGGAAGGTGATCGCCGCGATCCACACGGTCTGGTAGGTCAATGCCATCACCGGCGCGAATCCGAGAGTACCCATCGACTCGCCGGTGGCGGCCGCGGCGCCCAGGCCGATCGCAGCCGACACCGCGAGCTGATAGAGCAGCACCTTCTCGGGCGGTACCGCCGCCAGCCGGGTCGCCTTGATCGCCAGCGTCGTCGCGGCCCAGAATACCGCGGCGGCGATGATCATCAGGTCGCCCAGCAGCGCGTGCGGCGAAGTCGCGGCGTGCGGCACGCCCATCACGATGGCGGTCCCGCAGAACGACAAGGCCAGGCCCGCCCACTGCGGCCAGCGCAGGCGCTCGGAAGGGAGCAGCCAGGTCGCGCCCAGGGCCACGAAAAACGGCGCCGTATAAAGAAACAGCGACGTCCTGCTGGCATCGGTCCACTGCAATCCGAGATAGATCAATACGAATTCGCCGGAGAACAGCAGGCCGGAAAAGATTCCCAGCCAGAGCGAGCCATCGCGAACGAAGAGCTTGCCGCGCCTGGCCGCCAGGCAATAGAGCAGCACCAGCAGGCTGGCACCGGCCGACCGTATGCCCATTTGCAGGAACGGAGGAAACGCGGGCAGCGCGATCTTGACGGAGACTTGCTGCGCACCCCAGCTCGCGCAAAGCAGCACGAGCATCGCGACGGCGGAAACATCCAGGGAACGTTTGGACACGGCGGGATCCGGAATCGTTGTTGTTATCGGAACGGGAAAGTGTCGCATACCTCGACCGTGGCGAGCCAGCCTCGCCGCGGCACGGCACTTGCGGCGAACCCGCGCATCATGCAGGAGATGTCCATGAGCCCTCGCACCGTTCCGCCCGCAGACGAAATGCTCAATCCCGAGGAAGGCAGGGAGCCGCCCGGCCCCCCGCCGGACGAGGCCGGAAAGCGCAGCAATCCTGGCCTGGCCGGCGCCGGCGAATCGCCCGCGCCGCCGCCGGGGGCCGACCGTCTGAAAGACGAGGCGCGCGATCCGAACAAGACCGGGGCGCGCCGCGGCTGACGCGCACGCCGCGGGGCCGGCGCAAGGCTAGCGGTGCTGCGCGGCAGCGGTAGCGGCCACCAGCCGGACCGCGGCAAGATCGGCGCCGGTGAGCACCCCGCCTCGGCCGAGCAGGCGACCATGCTCCCAGTTGGACAGCCCCAGTTCGGGCTTGCCCAGCGCGTACTGGCCGTCCACCCAGCGCGTGAAGCCGTCGCCGACGAACGGCGCATCGATGCGCGTCCGGAAATGGACGTGGGCTTGCGGCTCCTGCGCGATGAGACTGGCGACGAAACGCGGGCTGTAGCAATTGAACAGGCCGATGGCCTGGTCCACCGAATCGACCACGGCCAGCGTAAGCTCCGGCGTCTCCTCCCACTCCCATTCCTGGCCCAGGCGCTCTTCAGCCAGCAGGCTGGCATAGGGCTCTTCCACGTCGCCCGTGGCGCGCCGCACGGTCGTCCGGCGCTGGAACAGCCCCGCCGGAACGAAAGGCTGGGCCGACGGCGTGACATGCAGGCGCGGCGTCCCGCTCAACGCGGCGCCGGCCTCGTCGATGGCTCGCAGGAAACGCGGCATCAGGTCCTCGACCCGGCTGCGCACGATGCAGCAGACATTCAACGTATTGCAGACCTTGCGGTCCAGCGAATGGCGCACGGCAAGCTCGAACCGTTCGCCGTCGGCGCTCGGGTCGGCGATCAGCCAGGCGCCGCCCGTGCCGTGCGCGCTGACCGGCACGCCGGCCTGGCGGGCGACGCTGCTCAGTTGCATGACCGCCGTTCCCGAGCCACGGGCGACGGCCAACGCCAGCCGGCTGTCGCTGAACATGGCCCAGCCGGCAGCGCGGTCCTCGACCTCTACCAGGCTGACCGCCCCGGCCGGCAGGCCGGAGGCCTCCAGCGCCGGCCGCAACGCGTACTGCAGCAGCGCCGCGGCGGTCCCCAAGGCGTCGCTGCCTATGCGCAGCACCGCCGTATTGCCGCTGGACAGCACGCCGCAGGCATCGACCAGCACATTGGGGCGCCCCTCGAACACGAACCCCACCACGCCCAGCGGCACGCGCACCACCTCGACCTGCCAATCGCCGTGGTCCACGCGATCCGCCACCCGCCGGTCCTGCGCCGCGTGGCCCGGCCAGACGCGCAGGCCTTCTATCATGTCGGCCCGCATCTTGTCCGATACCTTGAGCCGCGTCGTCGAACGGCCGCGCGCAACGGCGCGCCGCACGTCCTCGTCGTTCGCGTCGGCGATCCGCTGCCATACCTCGTCGCGCGCCAGCGCGTCGGCAAACAGCTCGTAGAAGCGGTCCACCGAACCGGGCTGCGCTTGCGCCAGCGCGTCGAACGCCTGGCGTGCCTCGCCCACCCGGGCCCGGACGACATCGTCCACCTGGGCGGGAATGCGCAGCAGCGCGCCCGTCTCCTGCACCACCAGCAACCGGTCGCCCGGCCGGAAGTCGCGCGCGAGGTCCTGCCCCACGCGTGTGTATCGATTTCCACCGTACGGAATCATCATCCCCGGTTCCAGGCGGTCCAGGGTGCCCTGTTCATTCATGAAGCTCTCCTTGGCCGCGCGTGTCATCCGGTGCGGGCGACGCAAAGCGCCCGGACGCGCGGCCGTACGGGATCATATTACCCCCGTCGGGCCTCCGGTCCGCCGCCCCTCGGCGGCGCGCGAGGACGTATCATTGTCCCCACGGCACCGCGGGCCAAGGCGCGCGGCCTCTCATCCGAATCCGCCCGGCGCCGAGCCGGCAGCAAGGAGTCCCATGGACGATATCTGGAAAGTGGTGGTGGCCCTGCTCTATGCCGTCATCATCTGCGTACCGGCAGGACAAGTCCTCAAGCGCACGGGCCATTCCGGGTGGTGGGCACTGCTGCTGCTCCTGCCTGTGGTGAACCTGGTGGCCTATTGGATCTTCGCCTTCAAGAAATGGCCTAGCGGGCAGTAGGAACGGATTCTTTACACCCTGCGCGGTGGCGGGCCGGCCCATGGATCAGTAGTTCCTACACCTTCGCATCGCACCGCCTGTAAACCGATGTGACGGACCGGCCGCTCGCGGCGGGGCGGCATTCTGCCGTCCCGCCGCTGCCTGCTCCGGCCGTGGAATACCGGCCATGCCCGCACCGGCCTCCCCGCGTCCGCTGGCTGGCGCGGAAATTGATACGTACGACGAACCACGCACGCCCGCTCCCCTGCGGCCCGGCGCGTTTACGCCTGGCCGGCATGTTCGCGGGGAATGTGCGCGGTTCCCGGGCAGATAGCGACAACAAGGCAACCATGGAAAAACGTCCCTTCCGTATCGGCATCTCCGGCTCCTACGGCGGCCTGAACCTCGGCGACGAAGCGATCCTGGAAAGCATCGTGACGCAGCTTCGGGCCGGCACGCCCGCCGAAATCACGGTTTTCTCCCGCAACCCGGCGGACACCGAGCAACGGCACCAGGTCGACCGGGCGGTGCCGGTGCGGGAACTCTCCCGCAACGAGGCCAGGCAGGAGGTGGCCCGGTTCGACCTGCTGGTGCTGGGCGGCGGCGGCCTCCTCTACGACGGCGAAATCGACATCTATCTGCGGGAAGTCCTGCTCGCCAATGAGCTCGGCGTTCCGGTCATGATCTATGCCATTAGCGCCGGCCCGCTCGCGCAACGCTCCAGCCGGGAACTGACCCGCCAGGCGCTGATGCCTGCCGCGCTGATCACCGTGCGGGACCGCCAGGGTGCCCGGCTGCTGGAGGAAGTCGGCTTGCAGCGGGCCATCCACGTGACGGCCGACCCGGCGCTGCTGATGCAGGCCCAGCCTCTGCCCGAGGATGCGCTGACGCGCGAGGGCCTGGACCTGCCACGGCGCCGTATCGGCTTTTCGGTGCGCGAGCCCGGGCCCGCTGCTCCGGGCATGAGCGTCGATCACTATCACGACCTGCTCGCCAATGCGGCGGACTTCATGGTGAGGCGGCTCGACGCCGACGTGGTATTCATCCCCCTGGAACGCGGCCACAAGGACTTGCAGCACAGCCATGCCGTGGTGGCGCAGATGCAATGCGCGCAGCGGGCGACCGTACTCAAGGGGGAATACAGCCCCGGCCAGATGATGAGCATCATCGCGGGCTTCGAGTTCTGCGTGGGCATGCGCCTGCACTTCCTCATTTTTTCGGCGCTGCAAGGCATCCCGTTCGTCGCCCTGCCCTATGCCTCCAAGGTGACCGGCCTCCTGCAGGACCTGGAGATGGATACCCCGCCGCTGGACGACGTCAACCCCGGCCGGCTGCTGGCGACGATCGACCACGCCTGGGACTTCCGCGCCCATATCCAGGCCCGCATCCAGGAGCGCCTGCCCGCCTTGCAGGAGCGGGCCCGCGAGAACAATCGACTGCTCGTGTCCTTGCTCGCCCAGTTGGGCCCCCGCGCCAAAGACGAAGGGAAATGACATGCCTGTATTGGAGAAACCCAAGCACATCGAAGAACTCACGCTTCCTCCCCGGCGAGCCCGGCTCGCCGCCGACACCGACGTGCTGGTCGTGGGGGGCGGCCCCGCCGGCATCGGCGCCGCGCTGGGCGCCGCCCGCGCCGGCGCCAGCGTGATCCTGGTCGAACGCTACGGCTTCCTGGGCGGCAACGCCACTGCGGCCCTGGTCATGCCGCTCATGTCCTTCCATACCCAGCGCCCCACTTTCGAACGGCTGGGCGTGAGCAATCTGCTGCCCAACGATCACGGTCCGGGACACCCGGTCATCGCTGGTGCGCTGAAGGAACTGCTGGAGCACCTGGTGCGTAGCGGCGGCGCGGTCGCGCCGTCGCTGGAAACCGGGTACGTGGTTCCCTTCGATCCCGAAGTGTTCAAGTGGTCGACGCTCGATCTGCTGGACAAGGCGGGCGTGCATTTCCTGTTTCACGCGTTCGCCAGCGGCGTGCTCGGGGAAGGCGAGATCGAAGGCGTCGTATTCGAGACCAAGAGCGGCCCCCTCGCCATCAAGGCCAAGGCGATCGTGGACGGCACCGGCGACGGCGACATTGCCGCCCTGGCCGGCGCGCCCTACGAAATCGGGCGCGAATCGGACGGACTGGTTCAGCCGATGACACTGATGTTCCGGATGGCCGACTTCGAGCAGGCCGCCTTCCAGGCCTATGCCCGGCAACACCCGGACCAGTGGCGCGGCGTGCACGGACTGTGGGACCTGGTGCAACAGGCCACCGCCAAGGGCGAACTCGACCTGGCTCGGGAAGACATCCTGTTCTTTGCCACGCCCCACGCGCGCGAGGTGAGCGTCAATTCCACCCGGGTCACGCGAGTGCTGGGCACCGACGTCTGGGACTGGAGCTGCGCGGAATGGGAAAGCCGGCGGCAGCTGGAACAACTGGTGCGTTTCCTGCGCAAATACGTCCCCGGCTTCGAGCGCAGCTATGCGGTGCAGAGCGGCGTCCACACCGGCGTGCGGGAAACGCGGCGCATCCTGGGCGACTACCAGCTCACCGCCGAAGACCTGCTGAGCGCCCGCAAATTCCCTGACGCCGTCGCCCGCGGGTCGTATCCGGTCGACATCCACAACCCCACCGGCAAAGGCACGGTCCTCAGGCGCATTCCCGCCGACGACGCCTATGACATTCCGCTGCGGGCGCTGGTCCCCCGCGACATCGAGCGGGTCATGGTCGCCGGCCGCTGCATTTCCGGCACGCACGAGGCGCACTCGTCCTATCGCGTCATGCCGATCGCGATGGCGACCGGCCAGGCGGCGGGCGTCTGCGCCGCGCTTGCCGCGCAAGGCGGCATGGTGCCGCGGAAGGTGCTCGCGGACGAGGTGCAGCGGGAGCTGGTGCGTCAGGGTGCGAATCTCGAGCGGGGTTGACGAGACACTAGGCGGACGTTCATCGTGAACCACGGCACGCTTGAGTCGCTCGGGCGCTCGCACGCCGAAAGTGATCCTTTTTGGCATCTTATTGAGCAAATTAAGCCTCGAAATGCGCAAACGGCTGTCCTACAGTGGAGGCTCCTAATCACCTCCGCCCATAGGACCCACCGTGACCAATGCCGTCATTGAATGCATCCTGAGCCGCAGCGCGGCCAAGTACTACGACCCCGCCGCCGTCTTAGGCGATGACCAGATTCGCGAACTGGTACGCATCGGCACCACCGCGCCGACTTCTTTTCACATGCAGAACTGGCGGTTCATCGCCGTCCGCACGCCCGAGGCCAAAGCCCGACTGCTGCCGATCGCCTGGAATCAGCCCGCCATCACCGATGCCGCAGTGACTTTCATCATCTGCGGCGTGCTGGCCGACTCCCGCGTGATACCCGAGCGCCTGGCACCGCTGGTGCAAGCGGGCGTCATGCCGGCGGCGATGGTGCCGGAATGGGAAAACCCCGCGCGAGGCCTGTATGCCGATAACCCGCAGCTTCAACGCGACGAGGCCGTGCGCACGGGCACCTTCGGTGCGGCGGCAATGATCTATGCCGCCCGCTCGCTGGGCCTCGGATCGACGCCGATGATCGGTTTCGATGCCGAAGCGGTGGTCAGCGAGTTCGGCCTGGCCGAGAACGAAGTACCGGTCATGCTGTTGTCCATCGGGGCGGAACGCCCCGGCAACTGGGCGCAGAAGCCGCGCCGTCCCGTGGCAGAAGTGCTGGACCTTGTCTGACCCCACCCACACCCCGACTCGACAACCCTAGGGAGAAATACGATGACCAGAACGACCGCTTTCACGCCGGAACAGGCGCCAGCCGAATCGAAGCAGACTCTCGATGCATTCACGAAGAACCTGGGATTCACCCCCAACATGATGGCGGCCTTCGCGCAAAGCCCGATTGCGTTCAATGCGTGGGCCGCGCTGCTGGGCGCCTTGAGCAAGGCGCTCGACGTGAAGACGCGCGACAGCATCGGCCTGGCCGTTTCCGAAGTGAACGGCTGCGATTACTGCCTGGCAGTCCACAGCTATACGGCCGAGAACATGGCCAGGCTGCCGGCCGACGAGGTCCTGCTTGCGCGCAAGGGCCGTGCCAACGATCCAAAGCGGAATGCCGCCATCCAGTTCGCCCGCAGAGTCATCGAGACCCGCGGCAAGGTCAGCGACGCCGATCTGGATGCCGTCCGCGATGCTGGCTACACGGATGCAAACGTCATGGAGATTGTCGCGCTGGTGGCCCTTTATTCCCTGACGAACTTTTTCAATAACGTATTCGATCCCGAAAAGGACTTTCCCGCCGTCGCGCCGGCTGGCTCGATCTGAAGATTGTCTGGCCGCGTCGCCGGCGCGACGCGGTCGCTTATCCAGGAGCAGGCAAGTGTCGCTCGATCATCCGATTTTCTCGCGCTGGCCGGCGCGGCATCCCGACCGGCTCCAGCTTTTTTCCCTGCCGACGCCCAATGGCGTGAAGATTGGCATCATGCTGGAAGAAACCGGTCTGGCCTATGAGCCGCACCGCATCGATATCACGGCGGACGAGAGCCACGACCCGGCGTTTCTCGCGCTCAATCCGAACGGCAAGATTCCGGCCATCTACGATCCCGACGGGCCGGACGGCCGGCCGCTGGCCTTGTTCGAGTCGGGAGCGATCCTGATCTACCTCGCCGACAAGACAGGGCAGTTCCTCTCGGCCGATCCCGCCGTGCGCTACGAGACGATGCAGTGGCTGATGTGGCAGATGGGCGGTGTCGGGCCGATGTTCGGCCAGGTCGGGTTCTTCAATAAATTCGCCGGCAAGGACTATGCCGACAAACGGCCCCTGGAGCGATATGCGAGAGAGTCGGCGCGTCTGCTCGGTGTGCTCGACTCCCGGCTGGCAGGCAGGGACTGGGTGGTGGACGACGGCTACAGCATCGCCGATATCTCGCTGCTCGGCTGGGTGCGCAACCTGATCGGCTTCTATGAAGCGCGGGAGCTTGTCGGCTTCGACCGGTACGAGCATGTCCAGCGTTGGCTTGAGCAAGGCCTCGCGCGTCCGGGTGTCCAGCGCGGGCTGAAGGTGGCGGCGTAGGGCTCGTCCGGTCGATGCGCAACTGCGATACGATGCGGGAGCATTCAAGCGCGCGCGTTCCTATGTCCCAAGTCGACTGGCTGAGCCATCTTCTGAAAATCATCACCGTCACGGGGCGGCTCGAGGTCCGCTGCGTCTACGGTGCGCCATGGCGCGTGGCCTGGCCCCGGTCCGAGGCGCACGAGATCCCGTACCACATCGTGCTCAAGGGCCGGGCCATCATCGAGGACCCGGGAACAAAGACGATCCGGGAGCTGACGGACGGCGACATCGTGCTATTGCCCAGCGGCTCGGCGCACGTGCTGCATGATGGCAGCGGACTTCCACCGGGGCGTATCCGCGATCGCCAAGGCGCCGCGGGATGGATGCTCAAGGAAAATGATGGCCAGGGCGAGCGCCTGGACATGCTGTGCGGGCGATTTTCCATCGAGCCGCCGCATGACCGGCTCATTCGCGACTACCTGCCCGCCAATCTGGTGGTGAAGACGATGGGCGGCCGCGGTGAACACGACGTCGAGTCCGCCTCGAATCACCTGGCCAGCCTCGTGGGACTGATGCGTGTGGAATCGGCCAGCGGCAGGCTCGGCGGATACGCCATGCTCAATACGCTGACTTCGGCATTGTTCACACTGGTGCTGCGTGCCGCGAGCGAATCCGAGCAAGCGCCGGCGGGCCTGCTGGCGCTGGCTGGCCATTCGCGCCTTGCTCCGGCCATTTCAGCCATGTTCGCCGACCCGGCGCGGTCCTGGACCCTGCCCGAACTGGCCGGCTTGTGCAGCATGTCACGCGCCACCTTCATGCGGCACTTTCAGGACAAGCTGGGGCGTTCAGCCATCGAACTGCTGACCGATATCCGGATGAGCCTGGCCGCCAACGCGCTGAAGCAGCCGGGTCGGACCACCGAGGCCGTGGCCGAGTCCGTGGGGTATCAATCCGTGGCGGCATTCCGCCGGGTATTCGCCGACAAGATGGGGATGACGCCGGGGCAGTGGCGCCGGCTGCCGGGCGAAGGGTAGCCGCTCGTTCAGGTGGAGGGTGTCGCTTCATTCGGTCGGGTGAATATCCGAACGAGAAAAAGGCCTTTCGGGGGCGATCCCTCGAAAGGCCTCGAATTGACTGGTCGGGGCGGCGGGATTCGAACTCGCGACCCTCTGCTCCCAAAGCAGATGCGCTACCAGGCTGCGCTACGCCCCGATGGCCGAGGATTGTACCCGAGTTCGGCCCTACCCCGCGCGGCCTATGCTCGAGCGTACCCCTGACGCATCCTTCCGCCCGGAAAACGGCTTCCCGCGAAGCCGCGTGTCTATAATCGGCCCATGTGGCCCGGGGCGCATCTTGCCGTCGCCACTGACAACGACACACAAACCCGGTGCGTGCAGCGCCGGCATGAACCGACACCTCGAGGCCATGGAGACTTTCCGGCGGCTACGCAGACACATCGCCTGGCTGGCGCTTTGCGCCATGTGCCTGGGCGCCGTCGCGCCGGCGATGTCGAAGTGGCTGGCCGCCACGCAGGGCGTTGCCTGGGTCCAGGTGTGCAGCGAAACCGGATCCGAACAGGTCGCCATCTCGACCGCGCGCGAGAAATCCCAGGCGCCTGCTGCAGGGGACACCAGCTGTCCCTATTGCACGCTGACCCACCACGTCCCCGTCATCCCCGCGGCCTCCGCGGCGAGCGTGCCGCGCGCGCCGCCCGTCGTCCTCGCATACGCCGACGTCGCCGCTCCCCCGCCTTCCACGCGCCCGCAATGGCGGGCGCACGTCCCTCGCGCTCCTCCCCCGCACGCCTGACCGGTCCTGGTCCGACCGCGGCGCGGCCATTGCTGCCGCCGCCTTGATGAGCCGTCCCGCGCGCCCACGGCGCCGCCGGGCCGGCACCGCTCGCTTGGGAGAGGAAAGTGCATCGTATCCTGGGGTTGATGCGCCGATTCGCGCATCGGCATCGCCATGGCGCCGCCTGGTGGCTGGCGCTGGCGCTGTTCGTCCTCAAGGCGGCCGTCCCTCAGGGCTTCATGCCTGGGGACGCGGCCAACCGCGATGCGCTGGTGGTGCTGTGCTCGGCGAACGGCCCGCTGTTCTGGCACGTCGAGATACCGGCCTCCAAGCCCGGCGCCGGCGATGCGCCGAAACACGGACAGGCCATGCACGTGGCCTGTCCCTTCGCGCTGGCCTTCGCGCCGGGCCTGCCGCCCGGCCCCCCGCTCGCGCTGGCCGGCCACAGCCGTCTGGCCTACCTGCTGCCCTCGCGTCCGCCTGTCTCGCAGCGGGCGGCCATTCCTGCCGGCGCGCCGGTCGGCGCGCGGGCTCCTCCCCGTTCCGCCTGAAGACGCATACGCGGCCGAGCTGCAAGCGCCCGGCTTCCCATCGATCTTCTATCGGAACGCTCATGTACCCTCTTTCCACCGGCACGCCGCGCGGGGCGCGGCCGCTGTCCGCCGTCTTGCCATTGATATGCCTGCCGCCCGCGCTTTTGCTGGCGCAGCCCGTCGGCGCCGCCGATCCCATCACGACGCTGGCGCCGATCACGGTCAGCCCCGGCGCCGCATCGCCTCTCGAGGACGTCCCGTCCACCGGTTCCAACCTCGGGCTGACGCGGCGGGAGACTCCCGCCAGCGTGGACACCATCACCCGCGATCAGCTGGATGAGCGCGGCGATGCCCGGTTGATCGATGCCATTACCCGCGCGCCCGGGTTCAGCAACATCGCGCATCCCGGCAACGGCGGCTCGGCGCTGTCGGTGCGCGGTTTCACCGATGCGGCATCCGTCATGCAGCTCTACGACGGCGTCCGGCAATACGGCAACCTGGGCGTGACCTTTCCGTTCGACACCTGGTCCGTGGAGCGCATCGAAGTACTGCGCGGCCCGGCGTCCGTGATCTATGGCGAAGGGGCGATAGGCGGCGTGGTCAACGTCATTCCCAAGAAACCCATGCGCGGTCCGGTCGAAAACGAGATCCAGGCGACGGTGGGCACCCAGGACACGGGCCGCCTGGCATTCGGCAGCGGCGGATCCATCGACGACAGGCTGTCCTATCGCTTCGACCTCAGCGGCAGCCGCTCCGGCAACTGGGTGGACATGGGCGACTCGCGCAACCTGGCGGTGTCCGGCGCGCTGCAATGGGAAGCCTCGCCCGATTTCCGCGCCAGGCTCAGCTATGCCCAGGGGTGGCAGCGCCCGATGCGCTACTTCGGCAGCCCCCTGGTCGACGGCAGGCTCGACGACGCTCTTCGCAAGAAGAACTACAACGTCGACGATGCCGCGATCAGGTACAACGACAGGTGGACCGAGCTGTCGGCGCAATGGACACCGAACGCCGAGACGGCAGTGCGCAGCAGGTTCTACCACATCGACAGTGACCGCCATTGGCGCGATGCCGAGTACTACGACTACCTGCCCGCCAGCGGGCGGGTCCGGAGGTCCTCCTACACGGAAATCCTGCACGACCAGTCGGAGGTCGGCAACACCACCGACGCCACGTTCAAGGGCCGCCTGCTGGGCCTGCGCAACCAGGTGTCGGCGGGTTTCAACCTGAGCCGCAGCACCTTCAAGCACACCAACAATTCCCCCTACTCCGGCACCTCGCTGGTCGATCCCTACGACTTCGACCGCGGCCAGTTCATCAACGCCGCCGGCACGGTGCCGCGCTATCGGAACAAGGCGTCGCAGTACGCCGTCTTCGCCGAGAACCAGTTGTCGTTGACGGATAAGTGGTCCCTCGTCGGGGGACTGCGCTATACCCATGCCGAGGTCTCGCGGCGGGATCTCGTCCAGGGCCAGCCCGCCTTCGACAAGACGTTCTCCCACCTGGGCTGGCGCCTGGGTACGGTCTACGCGCTCACGCCCGGGCTTTCCCTCTATGGCCAGTATGCCGGAGCGGCGGACCCGGTCGGCGCGCTTCTGATGCTCACGCCCGCCAACAGCCGGTTCGACCTGGCCACGGGCAGGCAGGCCGAGCTTGGCGTCAAGCAGACGTTCTGGGGCGGCAAGGGCGACTTCACGCTGGCGGGGTATCACATCGTCAAGAAGAACCTGGTGACGGCCGACGTGACGAACCCGTCGGCCAGCGTCCAGGTGGGCCGGCAATCCTCCCGCGGCATCGAGGCAACGCTGGGGCTCGCCTTCGCGCCGGGCTGGCGCCTGGATGCCAATGCCTCGCTGCTGCGCGCCCGGTACGACGACTTCACCGATTCGGTGGGGGACACGGCCGTCTCGCGCGATGGGAACGTGCCTGCCAACGTTCCCAGGCGCCAAGCCAATGTCTGGCTGAGCTGGCGATTCCTGCCGGACTGGACGGCCAGCGCCGGCGTGCGATATGTGGGCAGCCGATTTGCCGATCGCGCCAACACGCTCGAACTGCCTTCATACACCATCACGGACCTGGCGCTGCAGTGGCAGCCACGGCGCGACACCACCATAACGCTGAGGGGCTTCAACGTCTTCGACCGCCACTATGTGACGACGGCCTACTACAACGCGACGCAATGGCTGTACGGCAGCGATCGCCGCGTGGAACTGACCGTGCTTCACCGGTTCTAGGAGGCGCCATGACAGAACGCCGGCTGCGCCTCAAGCGCCTGGTGTACCAGGTCCACCGCTGGACCGGGATCGCCGCCTGCCTGCTGATGGTCCTGTGGTTCGTCAGCGGCATCGTCATGCTGTTCGTCGGCTATCCGAAGCTGACGCCATGGGAACGGCTCGGCCGCCTGCCGGCCCTTCCCGCGGAGCAGTGCTGCGTGGCGGTGGAAACGGCGCTGGCGGCCAGCGCCGATCCGCAGGCCGTGAGCGAGATCGTGCTGACCACCATTGGAGGTCATGCCGTCTACCGGTTGCGGGAGAAGCATGGCGGCTACCTCGTCGTCGATGCCGGGACGGGCCTGCCCTACCCGCCCGCGGACCGGCGGCGGGCCCTGGACGCCGCGCATTCCTACGTCCCGGGCACCGCTGCCATCTACCTGGGCACGGTGGCCGAGGACCGCTGGACGCACTCGCGCGCCCTGAACGCCCATCGCCCGCTGCACCGGATCCAGATGGAGGATGCCGATCGCACCCTGCTCTACGTCTCCTCGTCCACGGGCGAGGTCGTCATGGACGCGCCCCGCGCCCAGCGCCTGTGGAACTACGCCGGCGCGTGGCTCCACTGGCTCTACATGTTCCGCGATCGCCCCGTCGATCCGGGATGGGATGGCATCGTCATCGGCTTGTCCCTGATCGGGGTGGCGGTCTCGCTGACCGGCACGCTGGTCGGCATCTGGCGGTGGCGCTTCCGGGGACGGTACAAGTCGGGAGCGCGCACGCCGTACCGGGACGCTTATCTACGCTGGCATCACGTCGTCGGCCTGGCGTTCGCTGCGATAACCTTCACCTGGATCTTCAGCGGCCTGATGTCGATGAATCCTGCCGGCCTGTTCGATCCTTCAGGCAGCCGCCCCGACTTGGCCGCCTACCGCGGAGGCACGCCGGGGACGACGCGGCTGCCCCTGCCCGCGTCCGCGGCGATCCGGCAACTGCGGGCGCAGGGCTTCGAACCGAGCGAGATCGAATGGCGGGTGTTGGCCGGGGAGCCCTACCTCGTCGCCCGCGACGGGGCCGATCGCGTCCGGCTCGTCGTAGTGGGCGCGGATACGCCCGAGATCCTGGCGCAGTGGCCGGAAGACCGGCTGCGCGAGGCCGCCGCGCGCCTGCTGGCCGCACCCGTGGCCGACTACCGGCGGCTGGACCGCTACGACGCCTACTACTACGGCCGGGAACCGGAAGCCATGATGGGCGCCCAGGAACGCAGGCTGCCCGTGCTGCGCGTGCGCTACGCGGACAAAGGCCGGACTTGGGCATACCTGGACCTGCGCACGGGGGACCTGGCGCTGAGCCAGGACCGCTCGCAACGCCTGGGCCGCTGGCTGTTCAATTTCCTGCACAGCTGGGATCTGCCGCCCATGCTGGACAGTGGCAGTCTGCGCGAAGCGCTGCTGGTACTGCTCAGCCTCGGCGGCCTGCTGCTCTGCGGCACCGGCGTGGTCATCGGCTATGCGCGGCTGCGGGTCACGCTGCGCCGGCGAACCGGGTGTCCACGGCGGCAATGCGGCCGTCCTCCGTATGATGCACGATCATGACCTGCGCACGCTCCATCCGATCGAGCAGGTCGGAGGGCACCTCGAAGCTGCGCGCCAGCCGCTCCCGCTCGAGCGGAGGCGGCGGCTGGCGCCGGTCCAGCCCACGGAACCGCCGCCAGTTGAACCAGGCCCAGGCAAACAGGACCAACGCATTGACAACCGCCAGCACGGCGTAGGTCGCCAGCGTCTGCATCGTGGGCAGGGCGTCGTGCCAGAAAGGCGCGTCCAGTCCGGCCATGCGCCCTTCCACGACGGCGACCATTCCCCGGGCAAACAGGTAGGCGAACAGCAGCCACGCAAGCGCCGTGAGCGCGACGTCGAGCAGATAGCGCAGCCGCGAACGCTCGGTGGCAATGACCATGGTGGACGAATCGATTCTTGCGGGCGGCGCGATGCCAGCCTCTTGCGGCATCGCTCGCGCCGCGACGCGGGCGGAACTCATGATTTCTCCAGTGCTTTGATGCCCCGGTCGGGGCTGACCCAGCGGGCGCGCCGCCGCCTGAGCTTGAGCATCACCTTCGGGAAGCTGACGAGCGACGTGAACAGGCTCAGCATCCAGTAGGCCAGCGGATACCACACCACCCAGTACAGCGCCCCGGCCAGTTTCGACTCATAGCGCCGGTCGATGAAGATGCTGAGGGCGAACTGCAGCAGGCAGGCCATGGCCAGCACCAGGCCCGTGAACGCCGGCGGCACCAGCGTCTCGATGTGGATATGCGGCGGCAGCTCCACGAACTTGCCCAGCGCCCACAACAGGATCGACATCGCGAAGGCGAAGGCCCAGAACGTCGACAGGCAGAACTCGGCGACCAGGGGCCATAGGCTTGTTGATGGTTGTGCACGCAAAGCGTGCATGCAGGTGTGTCGGGACTGGCGCCGATCCGGGGAGATGACTCGGCGGCGGGAACGAGGCCCCGGCAAGGGAAGGAAGCGCCCCCCGGCGAGGAGGGGCGCAAACGATGCGATGCCGCGGGCGCGGCTCGCGGTTCAGCCGAAGCGGCCGGTAATGTAGTCTTCCGTCGCCTTCTTGGTCGGCTTGATGAAGATCTGGTCGGTCACGCCGAACTCGACCAGTTCGCCCAGGTACATGTAGGCGGTGTAGTCCGAACAGCGCGCCGCCTGCTGCATGTTGTGCGTGACGATGACCACGGTGTAGTCATTCTTCAATTCGGCGATCAGCTCTTCGATCTTCGCGGTCGAGATCGGGTCCAGGGCCGAGCAGGGCTCGTCCAGCAGCAGCACCTCGGGCTTGATCGCAATGCCGCGCGCGATGCACAGGCGCTGCTGCTGCCCGCCCGAGAGGCTGTGGCCGCTCTGGTGCAGCTTGGTCTTGACCTCTTCCCACAGCGCGGCCTTGGTCAGCGCCCATTCCACGCGCTCGTCCATCTCGCCCTTGCTCAGATTCTCGAACAGGCGCACGCCGAACGCAATGTTGTCGTAGATGCTCATCGGGAACGGCGTGGGCTTCTGGAATACCATGCCCACCTTGGCGCGTATGAGCGAGATGTCCATCTTGGACGTGAGCAGGTTCTCGCCGTCCATGTTGATCTGCCCTTCGGCCCGCTGTTCGGGATAGAGCTCGAACATGCGGTTGAAGGTGCGCAGCAGCGTCGACTTGCCGCAGCCCGAGGGTCCGATGAAGGCAGTGACCTGCTTCTCCGGGATCCGCATGTTGACGTTGCGCAGGGCGTGGAACTTGCCGTAGTAGAAGTTCAGGTCCTTGACTTCCAGCTTGGGGTTCGAGATGTTGACGGTGTTTTCCATGGCGTGTCCGGTAATGTCGCGTCGTGTCCGGGCGTCAGACGGCCTGCTTGCGGAACATGATGCGGGCGATGATGTTGATGGCCAGTACGAGCAGCGTGATCAGCGTCGCGCCGGCCCACGCCAGGCGCTGCCAGTCGCCGAACGGGCTCATCGCGAACTGGAAGATCGTGACGGGCAGGTTGGCCATGGGCGCGTTCATGTTGAACGACAGGAACTGGTTGTTCAGCGCGGTGAACAGCAGCGGAGCCGTTTCGCCGGCGATGCGGGCGATGGCCAGGAGGATGCCCGTGATGATGCCCGAGCGCGCGGCGCGATAGCACACCATGGTGATCATCTTCCAGTGCGGGCACCCCAGCGCGATGCAAGCCTCGCGCAGGCTGTTGGGCACGAGCTTGAGCATGTCGTCGGTCGTGCGCACCACGACTGGTATCACGATCACCGCCAGCGCAAGCGTGCCCGCCCAGCCCGAGAAATGCTGGATGCGGGCGACGAACACGGTGTAGATGAACAGGCCGATCACGATCGACGGCGCCGACAGCAGCACGTCGTTGATGAAGCGGGTGGCGGGCGCGAGCCAGCCGCGCTGGCCGTACTCGGCCAGGTAGGTGCCGGCCAGGATGCCGACGGGCGTGCCGATGAGCGTGCCCATGCCGGCCATCATGACGCTGCCCAGCAGCGCGTTGAGCAAACCGCCGTCCTGGCCGGGCGGCGGCGTGATCTGCGTGAAGAGCGTGGGCGACATGGCCGCGGCGCCCTTGGACAGCAGCGTCAGGATGATCCAGAACAGCCAGAAGAGGCCGAACACCAGGGCGATCGCGGACAAGGTCAGCATGACCTTGTTGGTCAGCCGGCGCCGGCGGTAGACGGTGTTCTGCATGGTGATGACGGACATCGCGGCTCCTTAGGTCCGGGCGCCTTCGCTCTTCGCCAGGCGCAGCAGCAACAGCTTCGAGCAGGCGAGCACGATGGTGGTAATGAGGAAGAGGATCAGGCCCAGTTCGATCAGCGCCGACAAGTGCACGTCGTCCGAGGCCTCGGCGAATTCGTTGGCCAGCGACGAGGCGATCGAGTTGCCGGGAGCGAACAGCGAGCTGGAGAGCCGGTAGGCGTTGCCAATTACGAAGGTGACCGCCATGGTCTCGCCCAGCGCGCGGCCCAGACCCAGCATGATGCCGCCCACCACGCCGACCTTGGTGAACGGCAGCACCACGCGCGAGACGACTTCCCAGGTGGTCGCGCCCAGTCCGTAGGCCGACTCCTTCAGCATGGCGGGAACGAGCTCGAACACATCGCGCATCACGGCGGTGATGAAGGGAATGATCATCACCGCCAGGATGATGCCGGCGGTGAACACGCCTATGCCGAAGGCCGGACCCTGGAACAGGATGCCGGCGCCGGGAATGTTGCCCAGCGTGGCGATCAGGAAGGGCTGCACGTACTGCTTGAACAGCGGGGCGAAGATGAACAGGCCCCACATGCCGTAGATGATGGAGGGAATCGCCGCCAGCATTTCGATGGCGGTGCCCAGGGGCCGGCGCAGCCACGCCGGCGCGAGCTCCGTCAGGAACAGCGCGATGCCGAACGACACCGGCACGGCGATCAACAGCGCGATCGCAGACGTGACCAACGTGCCGACGATGGGCACCAACGCGCCGTATTCGTTGTTGACGGGGTCCCATTCCGAGGACCAGAGGAAGGAAATGCCGTATTTCTCGAGGGTGATCTGGCTGCCCACCACGAGCGAGACCAGGATCGCCGCCAGCAGGCTCAGCACGGCAAAGGCAAAGAACCGGGTCAGGTTCTTGAACAACGCGTCCATGGCCGCGTTACGGTTTTTCTTCATCGGGGGCGTATTCCCGGTAATGTCTGGTTCGGAGGACGAATTTCCTCGGATCACGCCCGAAATGTTATCAAGTACCGCGCTCATGGGTATTTCCGGATGAGAAGGACTGGTCGGACCGGAGGCCTGGAGACGCGAAAAACGGGGCGGACGACTCGGCCCGGCCCCGTTTCCGCCGATGGCGCCTCGGTGCTTAGTAGAGCGCCTTGCCGCTGGCGTCCTTGATGTCAGACTTCCACAGCGCACGGATCTGCGTCGTCACCGCGTCGGGCAGCGCGACGTAGTCCAGCTCGGAGGCCGACTTCTTGCCGTTCTTGAACGCCCAGTCGAAGAACTTCAGAACTTCGGCGCCTTGGGTCGGCTTGTCCTGCACCTTGTGCATCAGGATGAAGGTCGCGCTGGTGATGGGCCAGCTCTTGTCGCCCGGCTCGTTGTTCAGGATCACGCCCATGCCCGGCGCGCTCTTCCAGTCGGCGTTCGCGGCGGCCGCGGCGAAGGCGGCTTCTTCGGGCTGGACGAACTTGCCGTCCTTGTTCTGGACCTGGCCGTGCGAGAGCTTGTTCTGCTTGGCGTAGGCGTACTCGACGTAGCCAATGGCGCCCGAGAACTGCTTGACGTAGTTGGCCACGCCTTCGTTGCCCTTGCCGCCCTGGCCGGTGGGCCACTTCACGGCCTTGCCTTCACCCACGGACGACTTCCACTCGGGGGAAACCTTGGACAGGTAGTTGGTCCAGCCGAAGGTCGTGCCCGAACCGTCCGAGCGATGGACCACGATGATGTCGGCCGAAGGCAGCGTCACGCCGGGGTTGAGCTTGGCGATGGCCTCGTCGTTCCACTTCTTGACCTTGCCCAGGTAGATGTCGGCCAGCAACGGGCCGGTAAACTTGAGCTGACCCGGCTGGATGCCCTGCAGGTTCACCACGGGCACGATGCCGCCGATCACGGCCGGGAACTGCACCAGGCCGTTCTTGGCCAGGTCGTCGCCGCTCATGGGATCGTCCGAGGCGCCGAAGTCCACGGTCTTGGCGATAATCTGCTTCTGCCCGCCGCCCGAACCGATGGATTGGTAGTTCACGGTGTTGCCGGTAGCCGCCTTGTAGTCGGAGGCCCACTTGGCGTAGATGGGATACGGGAAAGAAGCGCCCGCTCCGGTAATGTCGGCGGCGTGCGCGGACAACGCAGCAACGCCCAGCACGACGCCTACCGAAACTTGCTTGAATACGAGTTTGAACATTTGCAGATCCTCTGCTTTTGTGGGAGGGAAACTCACAACGCCGACAGATTACGTAGCAAATATGACATGACCATGACAGTTATCCGGCCTGATGGCTTTGCCCTCGCCATGGATGTAGAATTGGGAACGATTCTCATTTAAAAAACCTCGGCCATGACCGTTCCGCCGTCCGAGCAATGGCACCTTTCCACCGTGACCGCTTCGCTGTCCATCAGCGGCGGCGTGCTGCACACCACGCGGGACGAGGCCGTCATGGAGCAGAACGAGGCCGGGCTCAAGCTGGTCCTGCTCCTTGGCGGGGCGCTGCGATATTCGATGCAAAGACACCGCCAGGTAGGCATAGCCGGCCCCGCGGTGCACCTGAGCCTGAGCCGCAGCCCATTCATGGTCAGCCACTGTTTCCACGCCGCCTCGCCCTTGCGATATGTCGCCGTCCGCATGCCCGAGGCGGCGCTCCACGACGAACTGGACATCGACCTCGGCCTGCTCGGCAGGCGCGCGGGAGTCTCCGCCGATACCCCCTTCTTTCTCGACCGGCAAGCGAACAAGATCCTGCAGACCCTGGGCCGGCAACTGCTGCTCTGCCCCCTGCAGGGAAGTCTGCGCAAGCTCTACGTGGCCGGCAAGGCGCTTGAGCTGACCTCGACCGTGCTGGCGGGACTCGAGCTCGCCCCCGGCGGCGGCGCCCGGGCCGGCGTGCTGGCGCTGTCGCCACGCCAGCTCGAATCCCTGCACCAGGCCCGCGCGCTGCTACTCGACCAGCTCTCCTCCCCGCCCGGGCTCGCGGCGCTCGCGCGCCAGGTCGGCCTGAACGTCACGACGCTCACGCGCGGCTTCCGGGAATTGTTCGGCTGCAGCGTCTACCACTTCGTACGCGACCAGCGCCTGGAACTCGCCTACCGCATGCTGGCGGCGGGCGCCTGCACCGTGGCCCAGGCCGCGTCCGCCAGCGGCTATAGCGATTCGCACTTTTCCAAGGCATTCCAGAAGCGCTTCGGCATCGCGCCGCGCACGCTGCGCCGCTAGGGCCTGTTGGCGCCAGACCGGGCATACCGGCGATCGCCAGACTGATACCGGCAATCGCCAATTCGCGATCGAGTCCCTCCCTAGAATCGATGAGACTGATTCTCAATTCGATGAAAGAGGGCTCTCGTGGACGCCAGCAAGCCATTTCGTTTCAGCCGCCGGGCGGCAAGGTCGCACAAGGAAGCGCCTTCCCCCAGCCTGCCGCGCACCGCCCTCGCCTCCGCGGTCATGCTCGCGAGCGCCGGTGCCTATGCGCAGACCGCGTCGGAACCCACAGTCAGCACCTTGCCGACGGTAACGGTAACGGAAAGCGCCGACAACTCGCCGACGCTGCTCAAGACCTCCCAGTCCCTGCGGGAGACGCCGCAGTCGGTCACCATCATCGACCGCGAACGCATGACACAGCAAAACCTCCAGACGCTGGAGGAAGTGCTGCAGCAGGCGCCCGGCATCACCGTCCAGCCCTACCAGCAGCTGACCACGGGCTATTACTCCCGGGGTTTCAAGATCGATTCCTTCCAGCAGGACGGCGTCCCCGTCCTCATGGGCCAGATGGCCGGCGCCCCCGAAGACATGGGCATGTACGAACGGGTGGAGATCCTGCGCGGCGCCAACGGCCTGCTCCAGGGCACGGGGAATCCGGCGGCCACCGTCAACCTCGTGCCCAAGCGGGCACCGAGGCGGTTCGGCGCCGCGGGCGCCTTGACCGCCGGCAGCTGGAACCGCTACCGGGCCGAAGCAGACGTGGGCGGCCCCCTTGATGAAAGCGGCAGCCTGCGGGCACGGATGGTCGCCAGCCACGAAGACCGCGGCTTCTTCTACGACGTAGCCGACCAGAAATCCATGAATTTGTATGGCACGGCCGAGCTGGATCTGAGCCCCGGCACCGTTCTTTCCGTTGGCTTGCAGCACCAGCGCATCCGCTCGATCACCAACATGGCCGGGGTGCCTTTTTACAGCGACGGCCGCGACGTCGGCCTGCCCCGCTCCACTTACCTGGACGTCGGCTGGGATCGCTTCAACTGGGACAACACGCGGGTGTTCGCGGGGCTGGAGCATGCGTTCGACAGCGGCTGGACGGCCAAGCTCAACGTCAACCACCTGAGCGGGGAATCCAATATGAAGTATGCCGGCGCCAACGGGGCGGTCGACCCCGCCGCGGGAACCGGCCCGCGCCTGACCGGCGGCGCCTATGAATTCGAGAACCGCCAGACCAGCGCCGACGGCTATCTCGACGGCCCCTTCATGCTGTTCGGCCGCCGGCACGAGGCGCTGATCGGGGCCAACTACCAGAGGACCAGCATCGAGCAATTCTCGGCCAATTTCCTGAGCCCGATCAACGTGCCCGTGGACGTCTGGAACTGGGATCCGCACAGCGTGCCCGAGCCTGCGGTCGGCCCCTTCGCGTCGCGCGGCCCCACCCGCATGGCGCAATCCGGCATATATGCAATGGGCCGGTTCTCGCTGGCCGATCCGGTCAAGCTCATCGTCGGCGGCCGCCTGAGCCGGTGGAAGCAGACCACCTCCACCGCCAGTTCGCGCATCAGCAGCGAATTCACCCCTTATGGCGGACTGGTGGTGGACGTCGCTCCACAGTGGTCCGTCTACGCCAGCTACGCGCAGGTGTTCCAGCCGCAGACGCAGACCACCTGGGAAGGCGGCATGCTGGATCCGGTGCAGGGCAGCAACCGGGAGGCCGGCATCAAGGGCGAGCTGCTGGACGGGCGGCTGGACACCAGCCTGGCGTTCTTCGACATCCGTCAGCGCAACCGCGCCCAGGCGGATCCTGCGCACCCTTGCGTGGGAGCGGTCTGCTACTACATCGCGGGCGGCGAAGTCGAAAGCCGAGGGGTCGAGGCCGAAATGCGCGGACGGATCGTGCAAGGACTGGACCTGTCGCTGGGCTACACCTACAACGCCTCGGAATACCTGAAGGACGCCCAATCCCAGGGCCAGCCCTTCGCGCGCTTCACGCCCAGGCACATTTTCAGGCTCTGGGCCAATTACGTTCTTCCCGGTAACGACGGCCGGCTCAGCGCGGGATTCGGCATCCAGGCCCAAAGCGCTTACACGGTGCAGTCGGGCGGTGTCACGCTGCGCCAGGGCGGCTATGCGCTCGCCAGCCTGCGGGTGGGATACCGCATCGACAAGCGCCTGAGCGCGGCGCTGCACGTCAACAATCTGTTCGACCGGCGCTATTACCAGAGCCTGGCCGGCCCCAGCTGGAACAATCGCTACGGCGAACCTCGCAGCGTGGCGCTGACGCTGCGCATGGAGTATTAGCGTGCCCGGGCCGCGGTGGCTTCTGCGTACGGGCTCGGCCGTGCTGGCCGCTCCGGCGGCCGGTGCGGCGCTGGCGATAGCCATCGCCCGCTGGGGGCCGTGGGAGGACGGACTGGACCGCCTCTACGCCGGCATGTTCATCGGCGTGCTGGCGCAGTTGCTGATGCTCGGCGCCAGCCTGTTCCTCGGCATCGGCCGGATCGTACCCACCCGCCGGGCCGTCGCCGTCACTCATGCATGGGCGGGAATGGGCGTGGGCCTGATGCTGTTCGTCATCTGCCTGACCGGCGCCTTCGCTGCGCTCAAGCAGGAGGTCCGTTACTGGGAAATGCCATCCGAAAGGCTGGCGCCGGCCGAGCGGCAGGACCTGGACGCGCTGCTGCAGGCGGGCATGACACGGTTCGGCGATGCCGACCGGCTGCTGATCCAGGTGCCGGAAGGCCTGCGCCGCCATGCGACGGTGGCTCCCGCCGGCGCGAGGCCGGCCCCTGTCGCCGACGCGCTGGCCCTGCGCGCCGGCGACCCCAACCCCATGCCGGCCGCCTACGGAGGCGCGGCGGAGCTGCTGACGACATTGCACAACACCTTGCACGCGGGGTTTCCCGGCCGGATCGTCGTGAGCCTGTTCGGCTTCGCGCTGGCGTTCCTGGTCGTCGGCGGAGTGGTGAATCACCCGCGCCGCACGCCAGGGCTGCTGCGCCTGCGCAGCCGCGCGGGCTTGCGCGCGCTGGCCCATGACGGTCACAGACTGCTTGGGCTCTGGCTCTCGCCCCTGCTGTTGCTCATTGCGGTGACCGGTATTTTTTCGGGCCTGGGCGCGCTGGCCACCGTTTCCCTGGCGCCCCATGCGTTTCCCGCCGATCCACGCCAGGCCATGCAGGCGTTGATGGCCAACGAGGACATCCCGGCAGCCGGACACCCCGCACCCATGCAGAGTCTCGACGCGCTGGTGGAACGCCACGAGCGGACGCATCCCGGCTTCCGCGTGCAAAGCGTCACCGTCCATCACTGGGGCGACGCGCAGGCTTATGCCACGCTGCGTGGCCACGGCGCCTGGCAATTGAGCACCGCGGTATTCGAGCGTTTCCATTACAGCCTGCGCGACGGCAGCTTGCTGCGCCACGACAGCGCGGCCCGGCGCGGCGCCTGGACCCAGGGCTTCATCGCCATCCAGCCCCTGCACTTCGCCCAGTATGGCGGCTACGCCAGCCGCTGGCTGCATGCCGTTGCCGGACTCGCCGCGGCACTGCTGGCGGCTTCCGGCGCATGGCTCTGGCTGCAGCGGCGCACGGGCCCGCAGCACGCCTCCTGGCCCGCCCGGCTGGCACAGGCCGTGTGCCTGGGGCTGGGGCTGTCATGCAGCGCGCTGATGGCGGTTACCGGCCTGACGCCCGACACGCTGCCCGCCCGGCCCGAGCTGCAAGCCTGGACCTTCTGGTCATCCTGGCTCGGCGCGGCCGCGTACTTCCTCTGGCCCGGGCGCGGGAAAGGACGCGCCATGCCTGTCCTGCGGCTGGCCGGCGCGCTGCTGTGCGTAGCGGCGATCGCCAGCCTGCGCCATCCGCTCGATCACCCGCTTGGCGCCGGATTGCCGGTGCTGGCCTTCGACCTCGTTCTCATCCTGGCGGGCGCCATGCTCTGGCGCCTTGCTCGACTCACCCGGCATCACCCATCATGACCCAGCCCATACTTCCCTCCCGGTCCGGCAATCCCGCGCGCCTGCCCCGGTTGTTCTCCCTGTCGGACTCCCTTGCGGTCCTGCAGCCCGACGCCGCCGTCGCGCTCATGCCTTTCCATCAACGCAGCCTGCCCACGGGCGGCTGGCTCATCGGCATCAAGTCCATTTCCGATACCGCTTCGGTCCATGGCAATCATTGGGAACGGCACCCCCGCGGCGACGAGATCCTCACGCTACTGGAGGGATCGCTGCGCGTCGTGCTGAGCGCCGATTCGCGGGGCGAACACGAACTGCAGGTCGCCGCGGGCGAATCCCTCGTCGTTCCCCAGGGATGGTGGCACCGGCTCGAAGTGCGGCAGCCGGGCAGGTTGATGTTCGTGACGCCCGCCACCGACAGCGAGCACCGCTTGCACAGGCCTCTCGATGGAGCTGCGGACTGACATGACTGCCTTCTACTCCTCAACGCCGGCGCGGCGCGGTCCTTCGCGCCTGCAATGGCCGATGATCGCCTGCCTGTACGCCTCGCAGGGCATTCCCTTCGGGCTCGCGATGGAAGCGCTGCCCGCCATCCTGCGAGGCCAGGGAGCCAGCCTGTCCGCCCTCGCCTATCTTCCCCTCGTGAGCCTGCCCTGGGTCCTGAAATGCGGCTGGGCACCGCTCGTGGACAACCGCTGGTCGCCGCGCCTGGGACGCCGGCGCAGCTGGATACTGCCCATGCAGGCGCTGGTTCTCGCCATCTTGCTCGCGGTCATGGCGGTGGGCTTCACCCAGGCGACGCTGCCCTATCTGCTGGCGCTCTCGGTCGCGGCCTCGCTCGCCAGCGCCACGCAGGACATCGCCACCGACGGCCTGGTCGCCGAACAATTCGACAGCCGGACGCTGGGTACAGCCAATGCGGTGCAGGTGGCCGGCACCATGGTCGGCTTTTTCTATGGCGGCCCGGTATTCCTCATGGCCTATGCCCGGTCCGGCGCGCCGGCCGCCCTGCTGCTCTTGGCGCTGCCCATCGCGGTCAGCCTGGCACTGGCCGCCTGGTGGCGCGAACCGGCGCCATCGCCCACCCCGCTGGCGCTTCCCCGCCAGGCCAGCCTGTGGCGTTTCCTGGAATCGGGCCGGCATGCGTGGGCACTCATCGCCGCGGCCTTCCTGTCCGCCGTGACGGTGGTCGCGTGCCATGGACTCTCCCGGCTGCTGCTGGTCGATGCGGGATGGCCGCTGGAAAAAATCGGCCAGGTCGGCATGGCGGGCGGCGCGATCACCATTACGCTGGGCTGCGGAGGCGGCGCCTGGCTGGTGTCGCGCCTGGGAACCTGGCCGGTGTTCTTCGCCGGCATCGCCGCCGCCGGCATCGCGGCCGCGCTGTGGACCGCCTTGGCCTGGGTCTCGCCCGCACTGCCCGTCTACGCAGTGTGGCTGGCGACCCTGCTGGCCAGCTTCGGCGCCGGCAGCGCATCGGTTGCGATGATGACCGCGGCCATGCGCTTCGCCCATAGCCGCGATCAGGCCGGCACCGACATGACCGCCGTGCAAAGCATGCGCGACCTGGGCGAAATGGCGGCCTCCTCCTCGCTGATGGCGCTGGCCGCCATGGTGGGCTACAGCGGCGGCTTCATGGTCGGCCTGGGCCTGGCCCTGGCCACGCTCCTCTTCACGCCGGCCTTGCTGCGGCAGCGTCCGGCCGCGCCCCGAAACGGCTCGCGATAGGCGGGTGCTACTCCGAGGCTTCGTCGAAGCCCCCCAGCGTCTTCATCAGGTGCGCATGGAGGTTGAACGGCCGGCGCCGCGAGCGCACCCGTACATAATCGCCCGAAGGCTGCTGCTGCCACGCCAGCTGGTTGTCGCGCAAGGCGAAGGTGAACGCCTCGTCGATGACCCGCTTCTTCAGGGCCTTGTCCAGGACGGGGAAGGCCACCTCGATGCGGCGGAAGAAATTCCGGTCCATCCAGTCGGCCGAAGCCAGGTAGACGACCTCCTGGCCGTCGTTGAGGAAATAGAACACACGCGAATGTTCAAGGAAGCGGCCGACGATGGATCGCACGGTGATGTGCTCGGACAGGCCCGGCACGCCAGCGCGCAGGGTGCACACGCCGCGCACGATCAGGTCGATGCGCACGCCGGCCCGGCTCGCCTTGTAGAGCTCTTCGATGATGGAGGGCTCCAGCAGCGAGTTCATCTTGGCCATGATCCGCGCAGGCTTGCCCGCGCGGGCGTGGCGCGCCTCGCGGCGGATCAGGGCGACCATGGTTTCGTGCAGCGAGAACGGGGCCTGCAGCAGGCACTTGAGATGGCGCCTCGCTCCCAGTCCGGTCAGCTGCGAGAAGATCTGGTCCATGTCCTCGCACAGCCGCGGATCGGCGGTGAACAGGCCGAAGTCGGTATAAAGGCGCGCCGTGCTGGGATGGTAGTTGCCGGTGCCCAGATGTCCATAGCGGCGTATCCGGCCACGCTCGTGGCGCAGCACGAGCGCCATCTTCGCGTGCGTCTTGTGTCCCACCACGCCATAGACCACGTGCGCGCCCACCTCTTCCAGCCGGGCGGCCCAATTGATGTTGGTCTGCTCGTCGAAACGCGCCATGAGTTCGACCACCACCGTCACTTCCTTGCCCGAACGTGCCGCCGCCAGCAGCAGCTGCATCAGTTCGGAATCCTCGCCGGTGCGATAGATGGTCTGCTTGATGGCAACCACGTTGGGATCGGCAGCCGCCGCGGTCAGGAAATCGATGACCGGCTGGAATGACTGGTAGGGATGGTGCAGCAGCCGGTCCTGCTCGGCGATGGCCTTGAAGAGCGCGTCGGGGGTCAGGTTGCGTTGCTCGAAGGGCGCCGGGATCGGCGCCCGGAACGGCGGGAATTTGAGATCGGGCCGATTGATGCCGTTCACCAATTGCATCAGCCGCGCCAGGTTGACCGGGCCGTCCACGCGATAGGCGTCGGCCGGCGTCAGCGAAAACTCCTTGAGCAGGAAGTTCTCCAGTTCCCGGGGACTGGAATCGGCCAGCTCCAGCCGTACGCCGTCGCCGAAGTGCCGCTGGGTCAGCTCGCCCTGCAATGCCTGGCGCAGATTGGTGATTTCTTCGTCGTCGACGAACAGGTCGCTGTTGCGGGTCAGCCGCCACTGATAGCAGCCGTCCACGGTCATGCCCGGGAACAGGTCGCCGACGAACGCCTGCATGAACGAGGTCAGCATGACGTAGCCATGCGGATGCCCCGAGAGCTCCGGCGGCATCTGGGTCAACCGGGGCAAGGCGCGCGGCGCCTGCACGATGGCGATGGCGACGTTGCGGCCGAACGCGTCGCGGCCCGACAACTCGACGGCGAAGTTCAGGCTCTTGTTGAACACGCGGGGAAAGGGATGGGCGGGATCCAGGCCGATAGGCGTCAGGAGCGGCATGACGTCCATCCGGAAGACCTCGTGCGCCCAGGCCCGTTGGGCGGGCGTCCAGCTCTGCGCCATGTGCAGGACGATGCCTTCGGCCTGCAGACGCGGCAGGATCTCGCGATTCAGCAAATCGTACTGGCGCTGCACCAGCGCGCGGGCGGCGGCCGAGACCCGCTGCACGACCTCCTCGGGAGTCAATCCGTCCAGGCCCTTGGCGCGTGGATTCTGGCGCACCTGCTCGTGCAGGCTGGCGACGCGGATCTCGAAGAACTCATCCAGGTTGGAGGCGACGATGCACAGGAAACGCAGCCGTTCGAGCAAGGGAGTATGCTCGTCTTCGGCCAGCGCCAGGACCCGTTCGTTGAATTTGAGCAAGGCGAGCTCTCGATTCAGGAACAGTTCTCGGGCAGGCAATCTGGCAACCATGGGGTATCCGCAGCGATCAATGCATATCTGGTGGGATGCTATTTTTGCGTCAAAATGATGACTAAATTATGACAGTGCAACCATTCTGTCATCCAAGCGCCTTATTCTTCCAGCTCGCATTCTTTTTCCGCCGCCCCTCATGACCCAGTTGCTCGCCGCCGTAGACCTCGGCTCCAATAGTTTCCGGCTGGTGATCGGCCGGGTCGTCGACGAAGGGGGAACGATCCAGATCTACCCCGTGGACCGGCTCAAGGAAACCGTCCGGCTGGCCGCGGGCCTGCGGTCCGACAAGACGCTCGACGCCCCCACCAAGGAATTCGCGCTGGAGGTGCTGCGCCGTTTCGGCGAGCGCCTGCGCAGCTTTCACCCGGAGCGGGTGCGGGCCGTCGCGACCAATACGTTCCGGGTCGCGCGCAACGTCACGGAGTTCCTGCCCCAGGCCGAGGAAGCCCTGGGCTTTCCGATCGAAGTCATCGCCGGCCGCGAAGAGGCCCGCCTGATCTTCTCCGGCGTCTCGCACTCGCTGCCCCCCTCTTCCGCCAAGCGCCTGGTGGTCGACATCGGTGGCGGTTCGACCGAGTTCATCGTCGGCCGGCGGTTCGAGCCGGAGTTGATGGAATCGCTGTACATGGGCTGCGTCAGCTTCAGCCGCGCCTACTTCCCGGACGGCATCGTCGACGCGCATGCGATGAAGCAGGCCGAAATGGCGGCCCGGCGCGAGATCGAAGTCATCGCGCGCCAATACCGCAAGGCCGGCTGGCAGGAGGCCTACGGCTCCTCCGGCACGAGCAAGGCGCTGGGCGCCATCCTGACGGAGTCGGGCTTCTCGGAGTACGGCATCACCCGGCGCGGCATGGACAAGCTCAAGGACAGGCTGATCAAGGCAGGCACGGTCGAACGGGCGCAACTGGCCGGCATCAAGCCCGATCGCGTATCCGTCCTGCCCGGGGGGCTGGCCATCATGAGCGCGATCTTCGACGAGCTCGGCATCGACCTCATGCGCCCGGCCGACGGCGCCTTGCGTGTGGGCGTCCTGTACGACCTGGCCGGCCGCGACGCCGCGCTCGACAAGCGCGACGATACCGTGCGGCAGTTCATGAACCGCTACAAGGTGGACAAGGCCCAGGCCGCCCGGGTCCGGCAGATGGCGCTGGGGCTGTTCCAGCAGCTGGTGCCGACGCCCGCGGCGGAACACGAGGAATTGACCCGGATCCTGGGCTGGGCCGCCGATCTGCATGAAATCGGCCTGTCCATCGCCCACAACACGTATCACAAGCATTCGGCCTACATCCTGCAGCATGCGGACATGCCGGGCTTTTCCCGCCAGGACCAGACCCTGCTGGCGCTGCTGGCGCTGGGTCACCAAGGCAAGCTCGCCAAGCTCCAGGAACTCGTGAATCACGAAGAGCAATGGATCGCAATCCTGTGCCTGCGCCTGGCGGCCATCCTCTATCGGCGCCGCGAGGATATCGACAGCCCGCCGATCTCGGTGTCCGTCAAGGGATCGTCCATCATCGTCAAGACCGACGCCGGTTGGATGGGAGCCCACCCCCTGACCGATTTCACGCTGCGCGCCGAAGAATCAGAATGGCGCAAGGTGGGATTCACGTTCGAGCTGCTTGAGCTCTGAACGGATGCGGCGGGTAAGCCGCCGCAATAGCCTCACGCCTATCCGCCTGAGCCGCCGTGCGGACCGCAAGCGCCGGCGACGGGCCGGTCGCGCAGGCGCGGCCGGCCAGACGGCTCGCCGGCGTTCACGACCGCCTCGATGCCTGCGACTCGAGCCCGAAGTGCCGCCGATAGCGGTCATCCAGCGCGTCGATGGACAACAGCATCGGAAAATCGGCCGTGTTGAAATCGGCGTCCCAGGCGGGTTCGCCGCAGACGCGGGCGCCGACCTTCAGGTAGCCCTTGATCAGCGGCGGCACGCGCGTGGGAAGGTTGCAGTCCAGGCGCTCGACGGGCAGCCGGTGCAGCGGCTGCACGCGCAGCTCGCGCGCCTCTTCGATATGCGAAGCCACCGAGCGATAGACGCCCGCGGCGGTTGCGCCGTCGTCGCGCAGGCTGACGCTGGCGCAGCCGAACACGTAGCGATGGCCCGAGCGGCGCAGGAACTCGGCCAGCCCGGACCACAGCAGCATGATGACCGCGCCGCTGCGGTAGTCGCGGTGCGTGCACGAGCGGCCGAACTCGACCAGCTCGCTGCGTATGGCGTTCAGGCCCGAAAGATCGAATTCGGACTCGGAGTAGTACCCTCCGGCGTGGCGAGCCTGCTCGGGTCCCAGGATGCGATAGGTGCCGACCACGCGGTCGGTCTCCAGTTCGCGCACGATCAAGTGCTCGCACCAGGGATCGAACCGGTCCTCGTCGATGCCGTCGACGGCCGTCGGGAACACGGCGCCCATGTCTTCGGTGAAGACTTCGTAGCGCAACCGCTGGGCTTGTCGGACTTCTTCCCAGGAACGCGCCAATCCTACGGCCAGGGCGGGGATCTGGACACCGTCATGAAGCTCGTCGGCAAGGCCTCGACGCGCTTCGATGCGGGTGAATTCGAGCATATGCACACTCCTTGACAGGTGAGTCGAGTGTCGGTGCTGTGCGTTTCACGTCATTGACAGAATAATGACGGTACCATGACTCCAACACAATACCACCGCCCAGCCGGAAACGCCTGCTTACGAAAAGGCTACACGAACTCCGGATTGACCACGGCCTTGACGACTACCTGGAAATCCTCGTCGCGCTGGCGGCGGGCGAGCCACCACAGGCCGCCTTTTTTCAGGCTCCAGGGCAGGTCCACCCCGGCCAGCAGCGTGCTGGCCACCCGGCCCAGCGTCGGCTGGTGGCCGACGACGAGCACGGGCCGGCGCGACAACGGCCAGCCGGTTGCCGCCAGCACGTGAGCCGGCGCGGCATCGGGCGCCAGTTCAGGAACGACGGCGTATTCCAGGCCCAGGGCGTCCGCGGTCTGACGGGTGCGCACGGCGGGGCTCGCCATGATCTGCAAATCGGCGGGCGCGTGGGCCCGCAGCCAGTTGGCGACGGCCTCGGCCTGCTTGCGTCCGCGGCGGGTCAGCGCGCGCTGCAGGTCGTCCTGGCCGTCTTCGGCCTCGGCATGGCGCCAGAGG
The DNA here is from genome assembly GCF_002188465.1 of Pigmentiphaga sp. NML080357. Taxonomy (GTDB): domain Bacteria; phylum Pseudomonadota; class Gammaproteobacteria; order Burkholderiales; family Burkholderiaceae_B; genus Pigmentiphaga. The sequence continues at coordinate 112,366 of NZ_NINW01000032.1, forward strand.
ATCAGGTTCATGGATGATGCTTGTATCGTCATAATCGAGAATCCCGATTTTGCCGGCGGGCCATGACCGGCGCTTGACAGGAACGCCGGCGCGGGCGGGACCCGGACGTCAACCGCCCCCTAGCGCAGGCTGGCCGACAAGGCGTCCAGGCAGCCGTCGACGACGGCTTCGTCGGCCGCCTCGACCATCAGCCGCAGCTTGGGTTCGGTACCGGAGGCCCGGATCAGTACGCGGCCCCTTCCCTCCAGCCGCCGCTCGACTTCCTGTCGCGCCCGCGCCAGCCCTTCGTGGCTGTGCCAGTCCAGGCCCGGCGCCAGCGGCACGTTCACCAGCTTTTGAGGATACAGCTGCAAGCCGTCCAGCAGTTCGGCCAGGGTCCGCCCCTGCCGCTGGACGGCCGCCAGCACCTGCAGCGCCGCCACGATGCCGTCGCCGGTGGTATGGCGGTCCAGGCAAAGCAGGTGGCCGGAGCCCTCGCCGCCGTAGAGCCAGCCCTTCTTCTGCAGCATGGCCAGCACGTAACGGTCCCCCACCGCCGCCCGGGCGAAGGGGATGCCGAGCTCGTGCATGCGGTGCTCGAATGCCAGGTTGGTCATTTGCGTACCGACCACCCCGGAGACGGGTCCGCCGCGCATGCGGTCCGTCACGATCACGTACAGCAGCTCGTCGCCGTTGTAGCGCCGGCCGGCCCCGTCCACCATCAGGAGCCGGTCGGCGTCCCCGTCCAGCGCAATGCCGAGGTCGGCCTTCTGCGCCACGACCGCGGCGGCCAGTGCCTCCAGGTGCGTGGCCCCGACGCCGTCGTTGATGTTCATTCCGTTGGGCGCACAGCCTATGCAGCTCACGGTGGCGCCCAGTTCTTCGAACACGCTGGGGGCGATGTGGTAGGCGGCGCCATGGGCGGCGTCGATGACCAGCTTCAGGCCGGACAGGTCCAGGTCGTTGGGGAAGCCGCTCTTGCAGAATTCGATATAGCGGCCGGCGGCGTCGTTCAGGCGCTTGGCCCGTCCCAGCCTTTCCGACGACACGCAGCCGACCGGCTCGCCCAGCGCCGCCTCGATGCGCAGCTCCACGTCGTCGGGCAGCTTCATGCCGCTGGACGAGAAAAACTTGATGCCGTTGTCGTAGTACGGGTTGTGCGAGGCGCTGATCACGATTCCCGCCGACAGGCGCAGCGCGCGGGTCAGGTAGGCGATGGCCGGCGTGGGCATGGGCCCGGCCAGCAGCACGTCGATGCCTGCCGCGGACAAGCCGGCCTCGAGCGCCGATTCCAGCATGTAGCCGGAAATCCGCGTGTCCTTGCCGATGAGTACGACTGGCCGGCCGCCTTCCCGGTGCTCGGCGGTAAGCACGCGGCCCGCGGCATAACCCAGGCGCAGGGCGAATTCGGCATTGATGACCTTGGACCCGACCTTGCCGCGTATGCCGTCGGTTCCGAAATACTTGCGTCTTCCAACCATCGTGGGTGGCCCCCGTTGTTCTTGTTGCCTTGTTGCTCGCCGGACCGGGTGCCGGTCACTCTTCCCAGGCCTGCACCGCACGCCAAACCTTGAGCGCGTCGACCGTGGCCGCGACGTCGTGGACCCGGACGATGGCGGCGCCGCGATCCACCGCGGCCAGCGCCGCCGCGACGCTGCCGGCCACCCGTTCCCCAACGGGCTTGCCTGTGACGGCGCCGATCATGGTCTTGCGCGATACTCCTATTAGAAGCGGATACCCGAGGGCGCCGATAGTCGGCAAACTACGCATGAGCGCATAGTTGTGGGCCGTGGTCTTGCCGAATCCGAACCCCGGATCGACGCAGATCCGCTCGGGCGCCACCCCTGCCGCCAGCAGACGTTCGGCCTGCTCCCGCAGGAAAGCGGCGACATCGCCGACCACGTCCGCATAGACCGGCGCCTGCTGCATGGTGCGGGGCTCGCCCTGCATATGCATCACGCAAAGCCCGGCGGTTCCCCGCGCCACTGCCTCGACCGCGCCGGGCTGCCTGAAACCGTAGATGTCGTTGATCATGTCCGCGCCCGCGTCCAGCACCGCGCGCATCACGGCAGGCTTGAACGTGTCGACCGACAACGGCACCCCGCAGTCCCGCAGCGCCTCGATCAACGGCAACAACCGCGCAAGCTCGTCCCCCAGCGACACCGGCTCCGCCCCCGGCCGGGTGGATTCCCCGCCGATGTCCAGCATGTCGGCGCCTTCCGCGATCAGTTGCCGCGCATGGGCAATGCCGGCGTCCAGCGCGAGATTCTTCCCCCCGTCGGAAAAGGAATCCGGGGTGACATTGATGATGCCCATGACGAGCGGGCGGGACAGGTCCAACTCGAAACGGCCGAAAAGCCCTTCCTTACGCACTGAAGCGCGCCCCCTTTTGTGAGCCCCCACGCTCCGCGGCAGCTCCTCGAGGGAGCGATGTGAGTCGGCCGGTCGAGCTGCATCCTCCGCATCTTGGATCGGAGTCAGAGGATTGGGGTGCGGAATACTGCATGCGTGCTTTTTCGCTCTCGGCAAAGGCAAAGGGCGGCAAGAACGCCGCCCCCCATCAGCCTGGTAGTCCCCCAGGATGCGGTGGATCCGGCTCCGCCGGTCCACTCGCATCGCCCCCCTGGGGGGGCGCGCGTAAGCGCGTAGGGGGTGTCTCTACGCCGGCGCAGTCGCGTTCTGCGCCACGCCGCCGGTGCTGGGCGGCGTATTCGGCGGGGTGTTCGCCGAATCGGACGCCTTGGGCGGCCGCGGCGGGCGGCCGTCGATGATGTCGTTGATCTGGTCGGAGTCGATGGTCTCCCATTCGAGCAGCGCCTTCGTCATCGCTTCGACCTTGTCGCGGTTGTCCTCGAGGATCTTGCGCGCCACGGCGTACTGTTCGTCGATGATGCGGCGGATCTCGGCGTCGACCTTCTGCATGGTCGCCTCGGACACCTGGGTCGTCTTGGTGATGCTGCGGCCCAGAAAGACCTCGCCTTCGTTCTCCGCATACACCATGGGGCCCAGCGTGTCGGTCATGCCGTAGCGGGTGACCATGTCGCGGGCGATCTGGGTGGCCCGCTCGAAGTCGTTCGAGGCGCCGGTGGTCATCTGGTTCATGAAGACCTCCTCGGCGATGCGTCCGCCGAACAGCACCGCGATGGTGTTCAGCATGCGGTCCTTGTCCATGCTGTAGCGGTCTCCCTCGGGCAGCTGCATGGTCACGCCCAGCGCGCGGCCGCGCGGGATGATGGTGACCTTGTGCACCGGATCGGTCTTGGGCAGCATCTTGGCGACGATGGCATGGCCGGACTCGTGGTACGCGGTGTTGCGGCGCTCTTCCTCGGGCATGACGATGGAGCGGCGCTCGGCGCCCATGATGATCTTGTCCTTGGCCTTCTCGAAGTCCAGCATGTCCACCGTGCGGCCGTTGCGGCGGGCGGCGAACAGCGCGGCCTCGTTCACGAGGTTGGCGAGGTCCGCGCCCGAGAAGCCGGGCGTGCCGCGGGCCAGGATGGTGGCGTCGACGTCGGACGACACCGGCACCTTGCGCATGTGGACCTTCAGGATCTGCTCGCGGCCGCGGATGTCGGGCAGCGGCACCACGACCTGGCGGTCGAAGCGGCCCGGGCGCAGCAGCGCCGGGTCGAGCACGTCGGGACGGTTGGTGGCGGCGATGACGATGATGCCCTGGCCGGTCTCGAAGCCGTCCATTTCCACCAGCATCTGGTTCAGGGTCTGCTCGCGCTCGTCGTTGCCGCCGCCCAGGCCGGCGCCGCGCTGGCGGCCGACGGCGTCGATTTCATCGATGAAGATGATGCAGGGAGCGTGCTTCTTGGCGTTCTCGAACATGTCGCGCACGCGGGCCGCGCCCACGCCGACGAACATCTCGACGAAGTCGGAGCCCGAGATGCTGAAGAACGGCACCTTGGCCTCGCCGGCGATGGCACGCGCCAGCAGCGTCTTTCCGGTACCCGGCGAGCCCACCATCAGCACGCCGCGCGGGATGCGGCCGCCCAGCTTCTGGAACTTGGACGGGTCGCGCAGGAAATCGACCAGCTCCTGCACGTCTTCCTTGGCCTCGTCGCAGCCGGCGACGTCGGCGAACGTGACGGTATTGGAGTTCTCGTCCAGCATGCGGGCGCGCGACTTGCCGAAGTTGAACGCGCCGCCGCGCCCCCCGCCCTGCATCTGCCGCATGAAGAATATCCATACGCCGATCAGCAGCAGCATCGGGAACCAGGAGACGAAGATGCTCATGAAGAGCGAGGGCTCTTCCTTGGCCTTGCCCGAGACCTGCACGCCGTATTTCATCAGGTCGCTGACCAGCCAGAGGTCGCCGGGAGACGTGATAGTGTAGGGACGGCCGTCGGTGGGCGTGACGCTCAGCACGTCGCCCTGGATGTCGACTTTCTGGATGCGGCCCGCCTTGGCCTCTTCCATGAACTGGGAATAGGACACGGTGTCCTGCGGGCGGGTGCGGCCTTCGAACTGTTTGAACACGGTAAACAGCACGAAAGCGATCACCATCCAGACCGCGACTTTGGAGAACATGTTGTTCAAGGTCGATCTCCTACTTGGATTGCCGATCGGTCGACCTGCCGGGAGGTCCCGGCCCGATCGGACACTAAGTCCGATTCTACTATTGTCCGCCGCCGGGATACTTCAGCCCGACCCCGACGAGAAAGGTTTCCGAGGATTTGTCGCGCGACGCCTTGGGCTTGCGCTCCACCACCCGGCGGAAAGTCTGCTTGAAGCTTTGCACGATCTGGGAAAAGCCGCTGCCATGGAACGCCTTCACGATGAGCGCCCCCTCGGGCTTGAGGTGGGCCTGCGCAAACTCCCGGGCCAGGTCGCACACGTGCTGGATCCGGGCCGCGTCAGCCACCCCGACGCCGGATAGATTGGGGGCCATGTCGGAAATAACAAGGTCCACCGGCTGGTTGCCCAGCAGCGTCTCGAGCTGTTGCAGCACCTCTTCCTCGCGAAAATCGCCCTGGATGAACTCCACGCCGGCGACCGGCTCCATCGGCAGCAGGTCCAGCGCGATGATCCGTCCCCGGATAGTACCCTGGGGACCGGCCAGCCGCTGGCGCGCCACCTGGGACCAGCTCCCGGGCGCCGAACCGAGGTCGATGACCACGTCGCCCGGCTTGAGGAGTTTCTCGGTATCGAGGATCTCGGTCAGCTTGAAGGCGGCCCGGGCACGATACCCCTTCTGTTGCGCGAGCTTCACATAAGGGTCGTTGATGTGCTGGTGCAGCCAGTTCTTCGAAAACTTGTTCTTTGCCATATTTGCCCAGTTTCCTGGGTCGGTATGTAGAAAATCCCGTGCGGGAGTGCGGCGAATCCGCCAATATCGGGAGCATACTGCGACCGGAGGATCGCGCCCCGCTCCCGGCTCCCGTACAATCTCGAAATGCCAGTCCTTGACATCAATTCACAATTGCGCAGCGCCCTGCGGGCCGCTGCCCATCCGCTCAAGCCTGTCGTCCTCATCGGCGACAAGGGCCTGAGCGACGCCGTCCTCCAGGAAATCGACCGCAACCTGACGGCCCATGGCCTGATCAAGGTGCGAGCCGGCGGCGAAGACCGCGCCGTACGCGACGAACTGCTCTACCGGATCTGCGACGAGCTCGCCTGCGCGCCGGTGCACCACCTGGGCAAGATCTTCATCCTGTTCCGGCCCACCGAGCGCGATCCCGACGCCACCGCCCTGCTGGGCGCCCGCAAGGCCAAGTCCGACGTGGCCGCACTTGGCACGGCCGCGCGCAAGGCCAACGAGGCCCACGTGCCGAAGAAACTGGCGGTGGTCGGCAAGCCGGCCCCCACCCGTTCGCGCAGCGAGCGGCCGGAGCGGGAACGCGATGCGGGCCCGATGACGGCACGGGAACGCTACCTGGGCACCGACAAGCGCCAGCGCCCGTCCACGCGCGAGGAAACCGGCTCGCGCCGGGGTGCGGCCCGTACCGCGGCGCCCCGCCGCCCCGGCGGCCTGGGATCGACCCTGGGCGCCGCCCGCAAGTCGGCGGATCGGCCGGCAGCCAAGCGCGCGGGCAGCGCGCTGTCGTTGCGCGCCGGCGCCCGGACCCGTCCCGCGGGCGGTGGTCAGCGCACCACGGCCACCAGCCGCAAGCCCAGGACCGCCACCAAGAAATAAAGCACGCTCGACACCCCGTGCCAGGTTCCGAAATCCGCCCAGGCGGGTACGGACTGGCCGGCGGCGATCAGCGCCCGCCCGTAGTCCATCACGGGCCGGGTGCCGAAATACCCCAATCCCACTCCTACCGCCATGAGCAGCACGGTGCGGCGCCCTCGCACGCCCAGCGCCAGGCCCCGCCCAAACCGGTCGGCCACCAACATCAGCAAGGCCACCAGCAAGCCGCCATAGGCCAGCAACCGGAACAACGACCCCGCCGTTCCCGCGGCCCGCATCGGTTCAAGCTGGGAAAACAGGAGCGGCACGACCAGCAGCCCGATCGTCCAAAGCGCCCCGCACCACAACGCCGCCAACAGCCGCACCACAGTGGCCATGATCACTCCAATGGATGGGGAAGGCAAAGGGAAGGCCCACCCCCTCCGCGCTTCGCGCGTCCCCCTCAAGGGGGCGGCGCTGGAAGGAGAGACCACCCCTCGCGGCTTACGCCGCACCCCTCAAGGGGCGGCGCTGGCGGACCGGCAAAGCCGGATCCGCGGCGCCCTGGGTCTAGTGAGGGTTTCTCAAATTGCCACACCGTTGCTACCGCTGGCAGCCAGCGAAGCACCGGCGCCACACCCCGAGATAACGGCACTAGACCCAGGATGCGGTGGATCCGGCTCCGCCGGTCCACCCGCATCGCCCCCTGGGGGGCGCGCGCAAGCGCGTAGGGGGGGGTTATATATACCGAACGTCCAACACCTCGTACTCCCGGACGCCCGAAGGCGCCTGCACTTCCGCCACGTCACCGACCGTCTTGCCGATCAGCGCGCGCGCAATGGGACTGGACACCGAGATGAGGTTGGCGCGGATGTCGGCCTCGTCGTCGCCGACGACCTGATAGGTGACTCGCTCGCTGGACTCGAGGTCCTCGAGGTCCACGGTGGCGCCGAACACGATGCGGCCGCCGGCGTCGAGTTCGACCGGATTGATGATCTGCGCGTTCGAGAGCTTGGCCTCGAGCTCTTGGATACGGCCCTCGATGAAGCCCTGTTTTTCCTTGGCGGCGTCATACTCGGCGTTCTCGGACAGATCACCCTGGGCGCGAGCGTCGGCAATCGCGTTGATCACCGCGGGGCGCTCCACCGTCTTCAGGCGATGCAGTTCCTGTTTCAGGCGCTCGGCACCGCGCGCGGTCAGCGGAATGGCAGCCATGTGTACTTCCTTTACGTCTGTTGGATCCCCACCCGGAACACGGCGCACGCGGCCGCCTGCCGCGCCGGCGGCGCGACTGCGGGATGGGCGAAATGAAAAATAAAACCCCGGCTCGATCAGAACCGGGGCGATCAATGTAGATTGTCCGAAAACTAAAGGGAACGCGCAAGCGCCCTCGGGCAAACTTTACTATCTGAAATCCAAGGGTTATCCCTAGGCATGCTAATCGCCAACCAGGCGCAAATCCTTGAGCACGGCCCGGATTTCGGCGTACTGGCGGTCCAGGTAGGCGACGGCCTGGTCGGGCGGCAGGAAATGCTCGCGCAGCTGATTGGTCTGGAGAAACTCCTGCCACTCCGGGGTCCGGGTTGCCTCGCGCAAGGCCTCCACCCAGTAGTCGCGCTGCCGGGGGGTAATGCCCTTGGGCGCCAGCACGCCCTGCGACGACAGCCCGACTACGTCGATGCCCTGCTCTTTCCAGGTCGGGGCCACCGCCAGCGTGCCTTCCAGCCGCTGCGGCGCATCGACCGCCAGCACCCGGATGCGGCCGCTCTTGATATGCGCGACGACATTGGGCGTGGACGAAGAGACCACGTCCAGATGGCCGCCCAGCAGCGCGTTGAGCGACTCGGCCGACGATTTGAACGGCACCACGGTCAACCTGCCGATGTCCACGCCGCCGAGCTTGAGCGGACGAGCGATGCCGATGTGGATATGGTTGCCGAGCGAGGAAGCCACGCCAATGCTCAGGGACTGCGGATCGCGCCGAAGGGCCTCGATGAGGTCCCGGCCAGTCTTGATGGGGGAGTCGGCTCGAACCGCGACGGTCACGAACTCATCCAGCAGCACCGCGATGGGCGTGAAATCGGAGTACGTCACGTCGAGCGTACCGTTCGCGCGGCCGGTCAGCAGCGTGGACCCCAGCGTCGTCAGGTAATGGGGATTGCCGGCATTCTGCTGCAGCACGTTGAGGGCGATCGCATTGGAGCCGCCCGGCTTGTTCGTGACCACGACCGCGGGCGCCAGCTTGCGGATCTCGAGAATGTGTCCCAGGCGGCGCGCGGCCATGTCGAGCGCGGCGCCGGGCCCCGACGGGACGATGTATTCGATCTTGCCCTCGGGCTTCCAGCCCTGTTCGGCGGCGAGCGCCGCGGCGCCCGGCAACCATGCCGACAACAACAGCGAAAGCGAAATGACGAAACGGGATTGCATGCGGACACCACGCGACGGAATGCGGCGGCACGGGCCGCCGGGATCGGACATGGCATCCAGCCTAGAGAGGCCCGGCATGGAAGAAAAAGAATAAAAACGGATGTCGTTATGCGGTTTTGGCAGGCGCCCACGCGGCATGCAGACGGATTTGGATATGACGAAAATGCAGTTGGGGCCGCCGTCTCGCGCTTCCTAGAATCGGGGCTTGCCTGCACAGGAGATGCCCATGAGCGCCGTTCTCGCCGCCCCGCCCTCGACCATCGACGTCCTGCCCCAATCCGCGCACATCGGCGCCGAGATCCGCGGCGTCGATCTGTCGCGTCCGCTCGACCCGGCCCAGGTCGCCGATATCCGCAATGCGTTGCTGCGCTGGAAAGTCCTGTTCTTTCGTGACCAGCCTCTTACCCACGCCCAGCACGTCTCGCTCGCCCGCCAATTCGGCGAACCCACGATCGGCCATCCGGTATTCGGCTTCGATCCGGACTACCCCGAGATCTATTCGGTGGCGCGCGACCGCAAGAAGGCGCGCTACCAGGGTGCCGAAACGGTTCGCCCCTGGACCGGCTGGCATACGGACGTCACCGCCGCCATCAATCCTCCCTACGCCTCCATACTGCGCGGCGTCGTCATTCCGCCCTATAGCGGCGATACGCAATGGACCAACCTGGCGGCGGCCTACCAGGCGCTGTCCGAGCCCCTGCGCAACTTCGTGGACGGCTTGCGCGGCCTGCACCGCTACGTCGCGCCGCAAGGCTCGACGGCCACCGCGGACTTCCTCGACAAGGTGCAACGCAGGCCGCTGTTGACGGAGCATCCACTGGTGCGCGTGCATCCCGAGACCGGCGAGAAATCGCTGATGATCAGCCCTACCTTCCTGCAAAGCATCGTCGGGCTCGCGCCGCGCGAAAGCCAGCAGATTTTGGAGCTGCTGTTCGAGCACGCCATACGGCCGGAGTTCACCGTGCGCTTCAAGTGGGAAACGGGCAGCATCGCCTTCTGGGACAACCGCTCGACGGCGCACCTGGCGCCGCAGGACGTCTTCGCCACGGAGTTCGACCGGCAGTTGTACCGGATCACGCTGGGCGGCGAAGTGCCCGTGGGTCCGGACGGGCGGCCCTCGGTGGCGCTGGAAGGAGATCCGATCACGGCGGCGCGGGCGCTGCAGGAATAGGCGGCGCGGCGCTCGCGGGCCGCCCCTGCGCGCAAGGCCGGCAGCGCGGGACGGACGTCCGCGCCGACTATGACGAAGGGCGCCCCCCTCACGGGAAAGCGCCCTTCCGGCTGGCACGAATCCGGTCGTCGTCAGACCACCGAGCGGTGCAGCTCCTGCAGCGAATACACTTGCAAGCCGGCGCCCTGGCGCATGTACTGCATGCCTTCGACCGCCGCCCAGGCGCCCGCCACCGTCGTGTAGTAGGTGACGCGCGAGGCCAGCGCCGAGGTGCGGATGGCGCGCGAATCCGCGATCGCGTTGCGGCGTTCCTCGACGGTGTTGATGACCAGCGAGATCTCGCCGTTCTTGACCATGTCGACGATGTTGGGCCGCCCTTCGGTGACCTTGTTGACGATCTTCACCGGGATGCCGGCGGCCTCGATGGCGGCCGCGGTGCCGCGCGTGGCAACCAGCGAGAAGCCCAGCGCATGCAGGCCGCGTGCCACGGCGATGACCTTGCCCTTGTCCTCGTTCTTGACGCTGATGAAGGCGGTGCCGCTTTCGGGCAGGCGCACGCTGGCGGCCAGCTGCGACTTCACGAAGGCCTCGCCGAAGCTGTAGCCCACGCCCATTACTTCGCCGGTGGACTTCATCTCGGGACCGAGGATGGTGTCCACGCCGGGGAACTTGACGAACGGGAACACCGCTTCCTTCACCGAGAAATACTTGGGCACGATTTCCTCGCCCAGGCCCTGGTCGTCGAGCGAACGGCCGGCCATGGCGCGGGCGCCGATCTTGGCCAGCGGCAGCGAGGTCGCCTTGGACACGTACGGCGCGGTGCGCGAGGCGCGCGGATTCACTTCCAGCACGTAGACGGTGCCTTGCTGGATCGCGAACTGCACGTTCATCAGGCCGACCACGTTCAGCGCGCGCGCCATCAGGCCGGTCTGGCGCTTGATTTCCTCGATGAGCTCGGCCGACAGCGAATACGGCGGCAGGCAGCAGGCCGAATCGCCAGAGTGCACGCCGGCCTGCTCGATGTGTTCCATCACGCCGCCGATGAAGACGCGCTTGCCGTCGGACAGGCAATCGACGTCGACTTCGATCGCATCGTTCAGGAAGCGGTCCAGCAGGACGGGCGAGTCATTGCTGACCTTGACGGCCTCGCGCATGTAGCGTTCGAGGTCTTTCTGCTCGTGCACGATTTCCATGGCGCGGCCGCCCAGCACGTAGCTCGGGCGCACCACGAGCGGATAGCCGATGTCCTGCGCGTGGGCCAGCGCCTCGGCCTCGGTGCGAGCGGTGCGGTTGGGCGGCTGGCGCAGGCCGAGCTTGTGCAACAGCTTCTGGAAGCGCTCGCGGTCTTCGGCGATGTCGATGGACTCGGGGCTCGTGCCGATGATGGGCACGCCGTTGGCCTCCAGCGCCTTGGCCAGCTTCAGCGGCGTCTGGCCGCCGTACTGGACGATCATGCCGACCGGCTTTTCCTTGTCGACGATCTCGAGCACGTCTTCGAGCGTGAGCGGCTCGAAATACAGGCGGTCGGAAGTGTCGTAGTCGGTCGAGACGGTCTCCGGGTTGCAGTTGACCATGATGGTCTCGAACCCGTCCTCGCGCAGCGCCATGGCGGCGTGCACGCAGCAGTAGTCGAACTCGATGCCCTGGCCGATGCGGTTGGGTCCGCCGCCCAGCACGATGATCTTCTTTTTATCGGTCGGGTTGGCCTCGCACTCTTCCTCGTAGGTCGAGTACATGTAGGCGGTGTGCGTGGCGAATTCGGCCGCGCAGGTATCGACGCGCTTGTAGACCGGACGCACGTCGAACTGGTGGCGCAGCTTGCGCACCTCGGTCTCGGTGGTGTCCAGCAGGTAGGCCAGCCGGCGGTCGGAAAAGCCCTTGCGTTTCAACTGCCAGAAGGTGTTGCGGTCGAGATCGGCCAGCGTCTTTTTCTCGAGCGCCAGTTCGATGTCGACGATTTCCTTGATCTGCGCGAGGAACCACGGATCGATGTGGGTGAGCTGGTGCACTTCCTCGAGCGAGAAACCCTGGGCGAAGGCATCGCCCACGTACCAGATGCGCTCGGGGCCCGGCTCGCCCAGCTCGACCTCGATGCGCTCGCGGTCGGTGGTCTTCTGGTTCAGGCCGTCCACGCCCACCTCCAGGCCGCGCAAGGCCTTCTGGAAGGACTCCTGGAAGGTCCGGCCGATGGCCATCACCTCGCCCACGGACTTCATCTGCGTGGTCAGGTGCGAGTCGGTCTGCGGGAACTTCTCGAACGCGAAGCGCGGCACCTTGGTGACGACGTAGTCGATGGTGGGCTCGAACGAGGCCGGCGTGGCGCCGCCGGTGATGTCGTTGCGCAATTCATCCAGCGTGTAGCCGACCGCCAGCTTGGCCGCGACCTTGGCGATGGGGAACCCCGTGGCCTTGGAAGCCAGCGCCGACGAACGCGACACGCGCGGGTTCATCTCGATCACGATCATGCGGCCGTTGGCCGGGTTGACCGCGAACTGCACGTTGGAGCCGCCGGTATCCACGCCGATCTCGCGCAGCACCGCGAGCGAGGCGTTGCGCATCAGCTGGTATTCCTTGTCGGTCAGCGTCTGCGCCGGCGCGACGGTGATCGAATCGCCCGTATGGATGCCCATGGGGTCGAGGTTCTCGATCGAGCAGACGATGATGCAGTTGTCGGCCTTGTCCCGCACGACCTCCATCTCGAACTCTTTCCAGCCGACCAGCGACTCCTCGATGAGCAGCTCGCTGGTGGGCGAGGCCTCCAGGCCGCGCCGGCAGATGGTCTCGAATTCCTCGGCGTTGTAGGCAATGCCGCCGCCGGTGCCGCCCAGCGTGAAGCTGGGCCGGATCACGACCGGGAAACCGCTGGTGCCGGTTTCCTCGGCGATGCGGCGCTGCATGTCCCAGGCTTCTTCCATGGAATGCGCGATGCCCGACTTGGCCGATTCCAGACCGATGCTGGTCATCGCTTCCTTGAACTTCTGGCGGTCCTCGGCCTTCTCGATCGCATGCGCGTTGGCGCCGATCAGCTCCACGCCGTATTTGGCCAGCACGCCGTGCTTGTCGAGGTCGAGCGCGCAGTTGAGCGCGGTCTGGCCGCCCATGGTGGGCAACAACGCGTCGGGACGCTCTTTCTCGATGATTTTCTCGACCACCTGCCAGGTGATGGGCTCGATGTAGGTGACGTGGGCCGTTTCCGGATCCGTCATGATGGTGGCCGGGTTGCTGTTGACCAGGATCACCTTGTAGCCCTCGGCCTTCAGCGCCTTGCAGGCCTGCGCGCCGGAGTAGTCGAATTCGCACGCCTGGCCGATGACGATCGGGCCGGCGCCGATGATGAGGATGCTTTGAATGTCTGTACGCTTGGGCATAATGTTACGGGCAACCTAGTTGTTCAACGCGCTTCGCGAAAGGGTGAGACCAAAGCCGTCTCTGCCTATTCCGGACGCCGCGGATCCGGCTTCGCCGGTCCGCCGGCGTCGCCCCTTGAGGGGCGCGCGAAGCGCGTAGGGGTGGGTTCATCCTTTGCTCTGTTGCATCAGTTGGGCGAACCGATCGAACAGGACGACGATGTCGTGGGGGCCGGGACTGGCTTCGGGGTGGCCCTGGAAGCAGAACGCGGGCCGGTCGGTCAGCTCGAAGCCCTGCAGCGAGCCGTCGAACAGCGACACGTGGGTGACGCGCGCGTTGGCCGGCAGGGTGGCGGGATCGACGGCAAAGCCGTGGTTCTGGCTGGTGATGAACACTCGCCCGGTGGCGACGTCCTTGACCGGGTGGTTGGCGCCGTGGTGGCCCAGCCTCATCTTGAGCGTCTTGGCGCCGACGGCCAGGCCCATGATCTGGTGCCCCAGGCAGATGCCGAACAGGGGAATCTTCCGGTCGAGGCAGGCCCGGGTGGCTTCGATGGCGTAGTCGCAAGGCTCGGGATCGCCCGGGCCGTTGGCCAGGAACACGCCGTCGGGATTCAGCGCAAGCACGTCGGCCACCGGCGTCTGGGCCGGCACCACGGTCACGCGGCAGCCGCTGTTGACCAGCAGGCGCAGGATGTTCCACTTCACGCCGAAGTCGTAGGCCACGACGTGGAAGCGACCGTCGCCCTTCGGCGCATGGCCCTCGCCCAGCCTCCAGACGCCCTCGCCCCATTCATAGGACTTGTCCACCGAGACGACCTTGGCCAGGTCCAGGCCCGACATGCCGGGGAATTCGCGCGCCAGGCGCAGCGCCTCCTGCTCGTCGTTGCCGATGTACACGCAGCCGTTCTGCGCGCCCTTGTCGCGCAGGATGCGGGTAAGCTTGCGCGTGTCGATGCCGGCGATGCCGACGACGTTCTGCGCCGAGAGGTAGTCGGACAGCGAGCGTTGCGAGCGGAAATTCGAGACGATCAGGGAATAATCGCGCACCACCAGGCCGGCGGCATGGACCCTGGCCGCCTCGCGGTCTTCGTCGTTGATGCCGACGTTGCCGATGTGCGGGTAAGTGAGCGTTACGATCTGGCGGTTGTAGCTGGGATCGGTAAGGATCTCCTGATACCCTGTGATGGCGGTATTGAAGACGACCTCGCCCACGGCATGGCCGGGTGCGCCGATGGATATGCCACGAAAGATCGTGCCGTCGGCAAGCGCCAGTATCGCGGGGGTGGTCTCGGGAAAGAGAGACGGCAGCAAGAGAGAATCTCCGAGTCGAGTCCTCCTCCCGAAGGTACGCCAACGGGCGCCGCAGCCCGGTTCGGCCATTCGCGCGCAGGCCGCTTGTGCAGGCTGGTGCGGTGGTGGCTGTCCGGCTTTGCCTCGTCGTTCGCGGCGTCGCCGTTTCGCCCGCGCACGACACGGGCGCAGGCAAGCGGATCTACGCGAACTTGCGTAAAAGGCAGCGAAAATTGGGTACGCGCTAGGGAAGGACGTGAAATGTGAACGTCAAACCTTACAATTATAACTCATGGAACATGTCTTACGGAGGAACCGTGTCCAATCAGCTTGAAGCCCTGCGGCGCCACACGGTAGTGGTGGCCGACACCGGCGATTTCGAAGCCATGCGGGCATTCCGGCCCACCGACGCGACCACCAATCCGTCGCTGATCCTCAAGGCAGTGCAAAAGGACGCCTACCGCCCGCTGCTGGCGCGCACCGTCAGGGACTACCGCGGCGCATCGGCCGCGGAACTGATGGACCGGCTGCTGGTGGCGTTCGGCATCGAGATTCTGGGCATCGTGCCCGGCCGGGTGTCGACCGAAGTCGACGCCAGGCTGTCCTTCGACACGCGTGCCACCGTCGAGCGGGCACGCACCATTATCGCCTGCTACGAAGCCGCTGGCGTACCGCGCGAAAGGGTCCTGATCAAGATCGCGTCCACCTGGGAAGGCATTCAGGCCGCGCGCCTCCTGCAATCGGAGGGCATCCGCTGCAACATGACGCTGCTGTTCTCCCTCGTCCAGGCCGCCGCCTGCGCCGAGGCCGAGGTCCAGCTCATCTCGCCTTTCGTCGGCCGCATCTACGACTGGCACAAGAAAGCGCTGGGCGCGCAATGGGACGAGGCCCGGTACAGCGGCGCCGACGATCCCGGCGTGCAATCGGTCACCCGCATCTACGAGTACTACAAGAAGTTCGGCGTCGCCACCGAGATCATGGGAGCCAGCTTCCGCAACACCGGGCAGATACTGGCGCTGGCCGGCTGCGACCTGCTTACCATCAGCCCGGAACTGCTGGCGGCGCTGGAACAGGCGCAGGGCGACGTCCCGGCCAGGCTGACGCCCGCGCTGGCGCAGGCCGTCGACCTTCCCCGCATGGACGTCTCCGAAGTCGCGTTCCGCACGCAGTTGAACGACGATGCCATGGGTACCGAAAAACTGGCCGAGGGCATACGCCTGTTCGCGGCCGATGCCGCCAAGCTCGATGCGCTGATCGAACAGGCACGCGGCTGAAACGGCGGCGGAGCGCGCCGGCGCCCGCCGCCCGCGCGCATCACACGCAGCCCGACTTGGCCATGCCGGCCTGGATTTCCTCGGGACTCAGATCGGCCACATGCGTGGCGACCGACCAGCGGTGCCCGAACGGGTCTTCCACCTGGGCATAGCGATCGCCCCAGAACATGTCCGTAGCCGGCAGCGTCAGCTTCGCTCCCGCCGCCACGGCACGGGCCACCGTGGCGTCCACGTCCTCGACGTAGAGGTGAATGAACACCGGTGATCCTTTCAGCGAGGCCGGCCCCAGGATGCCCCAGTCGGGCGACTCGTCGGCCAGCATGACTGTAGAATCGCCGATCTTTACCATCGCATGCATGAGCTTGCCGCCGGGACCGGGCAGCCGGGCCAGCTCGACGGCGCCGAAGGCCTGCGCGTAGAAATCGATGGCCTGCGCGGCACCGGCGCATATCAGGTGCGGCGTGACGGCGTGCATGCCGTCGGGATGGGCTTGACTGCTGACTTGGACATGGCGATCTCCATCGGAAGAGTGTTAACGGGCATCATGGATGCCTGTTCCACGACGAATGAGCGTCCGCCGAATCGACGTCCCGGTCCAGTTTTCAATTGCAGGGGGAAACCCGAACCACCATGACGACATCCCAGACTGAACAACGACTGACCGAACTGGAGATCAAGGCCGGCTTTGCCGAAGACTTGCTGGATCGGCTCAACCAGACGGTTTTCCGCCAGCAGCAACAGATCGAGCTGCTGGCCCGCGAACTGGCAGCCCTGCGGAGGCAACTGGCCGATGCGGCGGCTCCCGGCGCGCCGCGCAGCTTGCGCGACGAAGTTCCGCCGCATTATTGAGACCGGTGCTCGAGGCCCGACTCGCGCCAGCGCGTCAGGCGGCCTGGAACGGGATGGCGATGCCCCTGGCGGGTGCCGCCGGGCAGGCTGCTACGGCGCCCGCCGGTCCATCAGCGCCCAGGCGATGGTGCCGGCGTCCACGTATTCCAGCTCGCTGCCGGCGGGCACTCCCCGGGCCAGCCGCGTAACCCCCAGGCCGCGAGCGCGCAGCACTTCGGCCAGGTAGTGGGCGGTGGTTTCTCCCTCGGTGGTGAAGTTGGTCGCCAGGATGACTTCCTTGACCTCGCCGTCGGTGGCACGTTCGATGAGCCGGTCGAATCCGATCTCGTTCGGCCCGACGCCCTCGATCGGCGACAGCCTGCCCATCAGCACGAAATACAAGCCGTTGTAGCTGTGGCTGGCCTCGATCATGTTCTGGTCGGCCGGCGTCTCGACCACGCACAACAGGCTGGCGTCGCGGCGCGGGCTGGCGCAGGTCTCGCAGATCTCGGATTCGGTGAAGGTATTGCAGCGCGCGCAATGGCGCAGGCGCGCCACCGCGTCGCCCAGCGCCTGGCTCAGCATGCGGGCGCCGTGCGGATCGTGCTGCAGCAGATGGTAGGCCATGCGCTGCGCCGACTTGGCGCCCACCCCCGGCAGGCGCTTGAGGGCATCGACCAGCACCGACAGCGGCGCCGGCCCGACGAATCTGTCGGCAGCCATGCGCACTCGCTCAGAAGGGCAGCTTCATGCCCGGGGGCAGAGGCAGGCCGGCGGTCAGCGCCGACATCTTTTCCTGGCTGGTCGCCTCGGCCTTGCGCAATGCGTCGTTGAACGCGGCGGCAACCAGGTCCTCCAGCATGTCCTTGTCGTCGGCCAGCAGGCTGGGATCGATGTCGACGCGCTTGACGTCGTTGCGGCACGACATGGTCACCTTGACCAGCCCGCCGCCGGACACGCCTTCCACCAGCATGTCGGCCAGCGCTTCCTGCGCCTTCTTCATGTTTTCCTGCATCTGCTGCGCCTGGCGCATCAGGCCGGCAAGCTGTCCTTTCATCATGACTGGGTTCCTTGTTTGGATTCGGTGGATACGGGACGAATGGAGTCGGGCACGATCTGGCCGCCGAAATTGTCGAGCAGGTCTCGCACGAAGGGATCGGCCATGATGGCCCGCTCGGCGGCCTCCTGCCGCGCCTGGCGCTCGGATTCGGCCACGGCGAACGCAGTGGCGTCGCCGGTCTGCCCGATCTCGAAGCGCAGCCGTACGGGTGTCCCGAAATGGCTCTCCAGCACGCTCCGCAGGCGCTCGACGCCGGCCCCCTCGGCCAGGCCGCGCGTGGCCACGCGTAGCACGACGGTGCCGCCTTCCACCCCGACCCATTCGCTTTGCTGGGCCAGCTGGGCGGCGATGCCCTTGATGGGGAGGCGGGCCGCCAGCGCGGGCCAGGGTTCGTTCAGCTCGATGACGCCGCCCTGCTCCGGCGGCGCCGAAGCTTCGGCAAGGCCCTCGCCGCGCGGCGCGGCGGCAACCGGCGCCTCGTCCGCCGCACGGACGGGAGCGGGCGGCGCGGCCTGGGCCTGCCCCTGC
>NZ_NINW01000045.1 GCF_002188465.1 Pigmentiphaga sp. NML080357
GCCGCCGGCCGGCACTGGCCGCGCGGGCCGGCGGCCCGTGGCCGCAGCCTCGGCCGGCCGCTGCGCCGCGGCAAAGCGCGGATCGTCGGCGAATCCCTGCTCGGCCTCGCGCTGCTCGTCCAGCCAGTTCTGGACGGCCCAGGCCAGTTCCTGGGTTCCGTCCCCGGCCAGGGCGGAGATGCAGAACACCGGGCCTTCCCAGCCGAACTCGAGGCAGAACGCCTCCTTCAATCCTTGCGGATCGTCCACCATGTCGATTTTATTGAGCACCAGCCAGCGCGGCTTCTCGTACAGGGCCGGATCGTAGCGGCGCAGCTCCTCGACGATGGCGCGCGCTTCATGGACGGGGTCGACGGAAGGATCCATGGGCGCCACGTCGACCAGGTGCAGCAGCAGGCGCGTACGGGACAAGTGGCGCAGGAACTGGTGGCCCAGGCCCGCTCCTTCGGACGCCCCTTCGATCAGCCCGGGGATGTCGGCAATGACGAAGCTGCGCTCGGCATCGGTGCGCACCACGCCCAGGTTGGGGTGCAGGGTGGTGAAAGGATAGTCCGCCACCTTGGGCCGCGCATTCGACAGCTTGCGGATCAGCGTGGACTTGCCTGCGTTGGGCATCCCCAGCAGGCCCACGTCGGCCAGCACCTTGAGCTCGAGCCGCAGCTTGCGCTGCTCGCCGGGACGACCGTGCGTGAACTGGCGCGGCGCGCGATTGGTGCTGGACTTGAAATGCAGGTTGCCCAGGCCCCCGTTGCCCCCCGCCGCCAGCACGACCTTCTGGCCGTGGGTGGCGAGGTCGAACAGCAGCTCGTTGGTCTCGGCGTCGTATACCATGGTGCCCACGGGCATGCGCAGCGTGATGTCGCTGCCGCTTGCGCCGTAGCGGTCCGAGCCGCTGCCCTGCTCGCCGTTCTGGGCCCGGTGGATACGGGCATAGCGGTAGTCGATCAGCGTGTTGATGTTGCGGTCGGCCACCGCATACACGCTGCCGCCCCGGCCGCCGTCCCCGCCATCGGGTCCCCCGAAAGGAATGAATTTCTCGCGGCGAAAGCTCGCCACGCCATTGCCGCCTTTACCGGCAATAACCTCGATGGTGGCTTCGTCGACAAACTTCATGCCCCCCCCTACGCGCTGCGCGCGCCCGCCAGGGGACGGTGCGGGTGGACCGGCAAAGCCGGATCCACCGCACCCTGGATCGGGCGGCGGCGGGGTTCCAAAACAGTTGATGAACCGATCGTGCCAGCCTTCATGCTAGCGCGATCATAAAAAAAAAGCCCCCACGCTTGGGGCGCGGCGGCACTGCCCTTCGGCACCAAAGGTCCGGCGGCTCCTGCCTGGCCGGTCCGCCGACGCCCTCCCGGGGAGCGCGTCGGCGCGGGTCTGACGGACAGGGGGTCCGATCAGACCGGATCGATCGAGACGGTCTGCTTGCGCAGGGCGCCTTTCACGCCGAACTGCACGCGACCGTCGACCAGCGCGAACAGGGTGTGGTCCTTGCCCACGCCGACGTTGACGCCGGGATGGAAACGCGTGCCGCGCTGGCGCACGATGATCGAGCCGGCGGGGATCAGTTCACCGCCGAAGGCCTTGACGCCCAGGCGTTTCGCTTCGGAATCGCGGCCGTTCCGGGTGGAACCGCCGCCTTTTTTCTGTGCCATGTTGCACTCCTGCTTGTTCAGTTACCGATTCTTGCCTACGTCCGATAGCCGGCCGAGCCGGCTCGCGATCAGGCGGAGATGGTGCCGATCTGGATTTCGGTGTAGTTTTGACGGTGGCCTTGGCGCTTCTGGTAATGCTTGCGCCGACGCATCTTGAAGATGCGGACCTTGTCGTGGCGACCGTGTGCAAGAACCTTGGCCGTGACCACGGCACCGGACAGAAGCGGCGCGCCGATCTTGATCTGATCGCCTTCGCCCACTGCCAGGACCTGGTCCAGCGTGATTTCCTGCCCGATGTCTGCCGGTATCTGTTCTATCTTGAGTTTTTCGCCAGCGGCAACACGATACTGCTTTCCGCCGGTTTTTATGACCGCGTACATGGGATGACCTCTTAGGTACAAAGAACTACGGATAGGGACGGTTGGATTCCCGCACCGCAAGAAAAACCGCAAACCTGCTCCCGCACGGGGATCGGACCGCCCAAAAATGGCTGACCCAATAGCTAACCCTGGGGGAACTGAACTTTAAAAAATAACATCAATTGCGGCCATGCGTCAACCCATCCGCCGCGCTTCGCCCAGCCTCGTATAATTCTGTTGCTGCCGGGGAAAGGCGTCTCGCCCGACGCTTCGCACCCGGGTCTTACCCAGAATAATTCGCCGCCGGTCCTCGTATTTCGGCATTTGTCGCACTTCTGGCTGCGGCCAGCCAGTTTACCCACGGATTCCTCTTGAGCCTGCCGACCCTGTTCGCCCCCATCGCCGACGACATGAAGAGCGTCGATGCCGTCATCCGGGCACGACTCGATTCCGACGTCCCGCTCATCCGCACCATTGCCGACTACATCATCGGCGCCGGCGGCAAGCGGATGCGCCCGGCCCTCTTGCTGATGATCGCGCGCGCGCTGGGTTACGAGGGGCAACAGCATCACTTGCTGGCCGCCGTCGTGGAATTCATCCATACCGCCACCCTGCTGCACGACGACGTGGTCGACGAGTCGGCCCTGCGGCGGGGGCGGGCGACCGCCAACGCGGTGTTCGGCAATGCCGCCAGCGTGCTGGTGGGCGATTTCCTGCACTCCCGCTCCTTCCAGATGATGGTCGAGACCGGCTCGGTGCGCGTGATGCAGATCCTGGCCGACGCCACCAACGTCATCGCCGAAGGCGAAGTGCTGCAACTGCTCAACGTGCACGACCCGCTGGTCACCGAGGAACGCTACCTGCAGGTAGTGCGCTACAAGACCGCTCGGCTGTTCGAGGCCTCCGCCCAGCTCGGCGCAGTGCTGGCGGGCGCCACCCCCGAACACGAGGCGGCGGCGGCGGAGTACGGCCGGCGCGCGGGCACCGCCTTCCAGCTCATCGACGACGTGCTGGACTACAGCGGCGACGCCGAGGCCCTGGGCAAGAACCTGGGCGACGACCTTCGCGAAGGCAAGCCGACGCTGCCGCTGATCCGCCTGCTGGACGTGGGCACCCCGGCGCAGCAGGCGCTGGTGCGCACCGCCATCGAGAACGGCGAAGGCGATTTCGTTGCCGTGGCCGCCGCCATCCGGGATTCGGATGCCCTGGATTACACCCGGGCCCGTGCCCGGACGGAAGCGCAGGCGGCCATCGCCGCCATTTCGGCCTATCCCGTTTCCGCTTTCCGCGAATCTCTGCTAGAATTCTGCGCTTTCGCGATCAACAGAGATCGCTGAAAGCAAAAACGGTTTTTCCGCTTGGCGGGTGGCACAACCTCCCGCTTTCGCAGACAAGCCGGACCGACAAGTCGGGGCGTAGCTCAGCCTGGTAGAGTACTGCGTTCGGGACGCAGGAGTCGGAGGTTCGAATCCTCTCGCCCCGACCATTCATCTGGTCGAAAAAAAGCCTGTAGCCAGGCACGCAAGCGCACAGTTCAAGCTGTGCGTTTTTGTTTTGGGCCTCTCGCGCCCAATCCCCGCCCGTGCCATGAAAACCTCCCCTTCCCCCGCCTCCGTGGCCCAGCACGCATTCACCGTCGATACCGCCGGCCGCGGCCTCGTCGAGATCACCGAGCCCGTCCGGCGCGTCGCCCGCGCGAGCGGCATGCAGGCCGGCGTGGCGCACGTATTCGCCAGCCATACCAGTTGCTCGCTGCTGATCACCGAAAACGCCGATCCCGACGTACGCGCCGACCTGGAGCGCTACTTCGGCCGCCTAGTGCCCGATGGCGACCCGCTCTATGCGCACGATGCCGAAGGCCCGGACGACATGCCCGCCCACGTGCGGGCGGCCCTGACGGCGGTGAGCGTGGCGGTGCCGCTGACCGGCGCCGATCTGGCGCTGGGGACCTGGCAGGGAATCTATCTGTAGGAGCACCGGCTGCGCCCGCACCGGCGGCGCATCATCGTTACGCTGGTGGGGTGCTGAGCGCCGCAGGCGGCGAACCGCCCGGGACTCATTGCGTGTTGCGTCCGGCCAGGCCGTCGGCGTAGCGCTCCCAATTGCGCAGCCGATACGCGAGATCGGCAGGCTTGGCGCCGGCCGGGCCGCCGCCCGTGCAGAAGACGCCGTTGCGCAGCACGTGCTGGACCGTACCGTGAGCCACACCGCGCCATTCGTCGTGCACCGGCCGCTGCCAGCCCGAGTCCGGGCGGTACAAGGCCACGGTGCGCCATTCCCGCGTACCGCAGCGGACCGACTCGTACGAGATGTTCTCCGCCCCCATGTCGCTCACCGCGCGCAGGGTATAGCGCACGATGAGGCCGGGCGCGATCTCGATGGAGCGCGGGTCCACGCCGAAGCGGAAATGCTCGGTGCGGGCCAGGGGTTCGATGGGCAGGACGTCCTTCTCGGTAGGGACCGGCGGCAGCTTGGACTTCAGCGCATCCCATCCGGCATCCGGCAGGTTGCGCTGGGCATCGATGTCGTCCAACAGATAGTTGCCTTCGCCGCGAGGCTGGCTGCCGCAGGCGGCAAGAACCACGGCCAGGCATCCCGCCCCGATCCAGGCCGCCGCCCGGCTTGCGGACCGCGCCACGCGCCGCCCGCCGAAATCACTATGCATAATCCTCTTCCACTACGTGTCGCAACTTCCACGATACCCGAACCGCGCGCAGGGTGGGTCACCCCTCCTGAACTTCCCCGGGAAGCGCCGGCTGCGGCTCGGCCTGGCCGCGCCGGTGCGAGCCGACGTGCTGGCGCAGATAGCGGGTTTCGTGGCTGCGGCGAAACAGGACCACCGCCAGCTCGTTCAAGGCAAGCGTGTAGACGTCGCGCTTGAACTCGATCACGGACTCCAGGGGCACCCAGTAGGAGCTCCAGCGCCACGCGTCGAATTCAGGATGCGAGGACGCGCGCAGGCAGACATCGCAGTCGCGACCCAGCATGCGAAGCAGGAACCAGATCTGCTTCTGCCCTTTGTAATGCCCGCGCCATTCCCGCCTGACGAAGTGTTCGGGCACGTTATAGCGCAACCAGTCGCGTGTTCGACCCAATATGCGGACATGCTCGGGCCGCAGGCCCACTTCTTCATGGAGTTCGCGGAACATCGCCTGGACGGGGCTTTCGCCGTGCTTGATGCCGCCCTGCGGGAACTGCCAGGAATGTTCGTTGACGCGCTTACCCCAGAAGACCTCGTTCTTCTGGTTGACGAGGATGATGCCGACGTTGGGACGGTAACCTTCACGATCCAGCATGAGCCACCCCAGCGATTCTCATACAATTGAGTCGATTATAGGCCCAGGGGGCCAAACCCGTACCCATCCACGTGAGCAACGCAATGCGCGCATCGCAGTTCCATATCGGCACCCTCAAGGAAGCACCGTCCGACGCCGAAATCGTCAGCCATCAACTCATGACCCGCGCGGGCATGATCCGCAAGCTGGCGGGCGGCATTTATACCTACATGCCTATCGGCCTGCGCGTGATCCGCAAAGTCGAGACCATCATCCGCGAGGAAATGAACCGGGCCGGCGCGCTCGAACTGCTGATGCCGGTGGTCCAGCCGGCCGAGCTGTGGATGGAGTCCGGCCGCTGGGAACAGTACGGGCCCGAACTGCTGCGCATCAAGGACCGCCACGGCCGCGACTTCGTGCTGCAGCCCACCTCGGAAGAAGTCATCACCGACATCGCCCGCAATGAAATCCACAGCTGGCGCCAGCTGCCCAAGAACTTCTACCACATCCAGACCAAGTTCCGCGACGAGCGCCGGCCGCGCTTCGGCGTCATGCGGGGCCGCGAGTTCACGATGAAGGACGCCTACTCCTTCGACCGCGACGAGGCCGGCGCCCAGAAGAGCTATGACGCGATGTACGACGCGTACATGAGGATTTTCACCCGCATGGGGCTGGCCTTCCGCGCCGTGGCGGCCGACACCGGCTCGATCGGCGGCTCGCGCAGCCACGAGTTCCAGGTGATCGCCGATACCGGCGAAGACCTCATCGTCTATAACCCCGCCACCCAATATGCCGCCAACATCGAGCTGGCCGAGGCCCCCTGCCTGATCGCCGAGCGCGGCGCCGCCGGGCAGCCGCTGCAGAAGGTCCCCACGCCTGGCGCGACCAAGTGCGAGGCCGTGGCCGAGCTGCTGGGACTGCCGCTCGAGCGCCACGTCAAGTCGGTGGTGCTCGCCGCCGAACCGGAAGAAGCCGGCCGGCCGGCCGAGATCTGGCTCCTGCTGCTGCGCGCCGATCACGAGCTGAACGAGATCAAGGCCGGCAAGATCGCCGGCCTGGATCGCGGCTACCGCTTCGCCACCGATGCCGAGATCGTCGAGCACTTCGGGTGCGTGCCGGGTTTCATCGGCCCCGTCGGCACCGCCAGGCCGGTCAAGGTCGTGGCCGACCGCACGGTCGCCAACATGCACGATTTCGTCACCGGCGCCAACCAGGCCGACCATCACTACACCGGCGTCAACTGGGGACGCGACCTGCCCGAGCCGGACCTCGTGGCCGACCTGCGCAACGTCGTCGAAGGCGACCCGGCCCCCGACGGCACCGGCACCCTGGCGATCCAGCGCGGCATCGAGGTGGGCCACGTGTTCTTCCTCGGCGCCAAGTACTCGGAAGCCTTGAAGGCGACCTACCTGGACGAGACCGGCAAGCCGGCCCTGCTGCAAATGGGCTGCTATGGCATAGGCGTCACGCGCCTGCTGGGCGCGGCCATCGAGCAGCACCACGATGCCCGCGGCATCCGCTGGCCCCGCGCGCTGGCCCCCTTCGAAGTGGTGGTCTGCCCGGTCGGCTGGGGCAAGAGCGAGGCGGTGCGCGAAGCGGCCACCAAGCTCTACGAGGGACTGAAGGAAGCGGGCGTGGACGCGATCCTGGACGACCGCGACGAGCGCCCGGGCGTGATGTTCGCCGACTGGGAACTGATAGGCGTGCCGGTGCGGGTGACCGTGGGCGATCGCGGCCTGAAGGACGGACAGATCGAGATCCAGGGCCGCGGCGACGAAGCGGCCGCCAAGGTGGCGGTTGCCGAGGGACTGGCCGCCACGCTGGCCAAGCTGGAACAGGCGAACTGAGCCGCCGGCCGGGCCGCGCCCGGCCGCCCTACTCCAGCCGGATGTTGCGCGCCTTGATGATCTCGGCCCACTTGCGGCGCTCGTTGGCGATGAACTCGCCGAACCGGGCGCGCGACATCGGCGGCGACACCATGCCGGACTCCCGCAGATAGCGCTGCACGGGCTCCGCCTGCAAGGCCTCGGCCACGTCCCTGTGGATCTTGTCCTTCACGGCCTCGGGCGTGGCGGCCGGCGCGAAGAACCCGAACCAGCTTCCCGATACCACGCCCGGCACGCCCGCGTCGGCCACCGAGGGTACTTCCGGCGCATCGGGCATGCGTTCGTCGGCGGCTACCGCCAGGGCCCGCAGCTTGCCCTGCCTTGCCAGCGCCAGCGAGGCCGGGAAATGGAACATCGCATTCACGTGCCCGGCCAGCAGGTCGGCCAGGGCCGGGCCGGCTCCCTTATAGGGGACGTGCAGCATGGAAATGCCTGCACGGGCGGCGAACAGCTCGGCCGTCAGGTGCGGGCTGGATCCGTTGCCTGTCGAGGCGAACCGCACGGCGCCGGGATGCGCCTTGGCGTGGGCCACCAGCTCCCCCACTGTCCTGGCCGGCACGCCGGGATGGACGTACAGGACGTTGGGCGCGGTGCCGCCCATGGCCACCGGCGCAAGGGCATCGGCCTCGTATGGCAGGGACTTCATCAGGATCTGGTTGGTCACGAACCCCGTGCTGGTAAACAGCAGCGTATGTCCGTCGGGCTGGGCCCTGGCCACCTGCGCGGTGCCGATGGTGGTGCCGCCTCCGCCCCGGTTCTCCACCACCACGCTCTGCTTCCACTTCTGGCTCAGCTCGGCAGCCAGCTGCCTGACCAGCCCATCGGTCAGTCCGCCGGGAGGAAAGGGCACGATGACCTGCACGGTCCTGGAGGGGTAGTCCTGGGCCGCGGCCGGAACCGCGCATAGGGCGGCGGCTCCCGCGCATACGGCCGCCAGCCCGCGCGCGATCGCCGCCGGCGACGAAAGCTCGCCGGTCAAGCCTGTCATTCTGGAGTCTCCTCGATGGATGGTTCCACTCGTCACCGCATGGACGAGTCTCGGCCAACTAATTGCCAAAGTCAACTATATAGTTGATCTTATCTACAACATGGCCATCCATCGGGGTCAGCGGCCGGCATCGCCGCCGGTGTCCTGGACCACCACCCATTTCACGATTTCGGCCGCCACGGCATCGCTGGCCTGGCCGAAAGCCGTGACCACCGCGGGCACCTCCACCCCTTCCGCGGGCAGGGCTGCCTCGAAGCTGCGCGAAGCCAGCACGCGCCGCGTCGAGGGCGAGATCAGCCGGGCATTGACTCCGACCACCGCATACGGGGCCGAGCCGCGATATTCGCTCTGGAACGCGCGCAGGTCGGTATCCAGCTCCAGATCGGCACGGACATTGCTGTCGGATGTGGTCACGGACGCCATCCGTCCGTCCGCCCGGAAAGCGGCGGCAAGCTTGTCGCGCACGAGGGCCGGCGGCACGTCGGTCCAGCGCGCGCCGCCATAGTTGCTGACCTGGTCGCCCTCGACGATGACGGCGATGCGCGCGCTTTCCAGTACGGCACTGGCATGCGGCATCCGGATCCGCAGCGACTTGCCGGTGTCCGCGCCGGTCCCGGCCTGCGCCGCGGCCAGGGACGTCGGCAGCCGGTAGACGGTCACGATCTTCTGTTCCGGCAGCAGCGAGCACGATGCCGCCAGCGCCAGGACGCACGCCCCCGCGCCTCGCAGGAAAAGACCCGTCATCGTCATGGGGTGAACTCCTTGGGTTGCTCGCGGCCCAGCAGGTAATTGGCCGGGTTGTCCTCCAGGCGCCGCGTAATGCTTCTAAGGGATGCCAGCGTGGCCTGCATTTCCCGCAGAGCCCCGCCCAGTTCGTTCAGGCTTTGCGCGCCGTTGCCCAGCGCGCCGCGGTTTTCCTGCACCAGCTGGTCGATGCTGTCGCTGGCCCGGGCCAGCGACGCCATGGCCTGCTGGGCGCTTGCCATGGTCTGCTTGCCCTGCCCGCCGACCAGCTCGTCGGCATGCCGCATCAACGACGAGGCCTGCTCCAGGGCGACCGACGTCTGCTTGCCCACCTCGGACAACTGCGCCGACAGCCGGCCGAAATCCTCCCGCTGGGCGGCCAGGGCGCCGGTGGTCTCCTCCAGGTTGTGCAGGATGCGCGTCAACTGGTCCGCGTTCTCGACCGACATCATGCGCCGGGCGCTGATGACCAGTTCGTTGATGTTCAGCATCAGGTCCTCGCCGCCCGCGAGCAATTGGGTGAAGGGCGACGGCGCGGCGACGATCACCGGTACGTCGTCGCCGTTGCCGCGCAGGGGCGGGCTCTGCGGAGTGCCGCTGCTCAGCTGGATCACCGCGGTACCGGTCACGCCGGTCAGCCGCAGCCGGGCCACGGTATCTTCCTTGATGGGCACGTCGCCGGCGATGCGTATGCGCGCCACGACCTTGCGCGGATCGACGGGATCGAGCCGCAGCCGCGCCACGTCGCCCACCTTGATGCCGCTGTACATGACCGCGCTGCCTTCGGACAGGCCGTTGACGGCCTCGTTGAAGACGACGTCGAATTGCGCCACGCTGGCGTTCGAATGCGTCTTGGCCAGCCAGAGCCCGAACAGCAGCGCTCCCGTCACGGCAATGACGAGGAACAGGCCGATCACGACATGATGCGCACGGGTTTCCATCTACGTCTCCTTGCGCAGCGCCCGGGCCGCGCCTGCGGCCGCCCGTCCGCGCGGCCCCTGGAAATACTCTTGCACCCACGGGTCGTCGACCCGCTCCACCACTTCCAGCTTGTCGACGACGAGCACCTTGCGCTGCGACAGCACCGCCACCCGGTCGCAAATGGCGTACAAGGTGTCCAGATCGTGGGTCACGAGAAAAACGGTCAAGCCCAGCGCGTCGCGCAGGGTACGGATCAGGTTGTCGAAGGCGGCCGCGCCGATGGGATCGAGCCCGGCGGTCGGCTCGTCCAGGAACAGCAGGTCCGGATCCAGCGCCAGCGACCGTGCCAGGGCGGCGCGCTTGACCATGCCGCCCGACAGCGCGGCCGGCGCCTTGTCGCCCGCGTCGACCGGCAGGCCGGCCAGCGCAAGCTTGAGCCGCGCCAGGCGCTCGGCCTCGGGCCGCGCCAACCCGGCATGCTCGATCAGCGGCAAGGCGACGTTCTCGGTCACGCTTAGCGACGAAAACAGCGCCCCGCGCTGGAACAGCACGCCCATGCGGCGCTCCAGCCGGGACCGGTCCGCCGGGGGCAAGCCGCCCAGCTCCTGCCCGAACACGGTCACCCTGCCCGCGGTCGGCCGGCGCAATCCGACGATGGAGCGCAGCAGCACCGACTTGCCCGACCCCGAGCCGCCCACCACGCCGAGGATTTCCCCGCGTCGGATGTCCAGGTCGAGGCCGTCGTGCACGACCTGGGCCCCGAACCGGTTGACCAGGCCGCGGACCTGCACGATGGGTTCGACCGCGGTCACCATCCCATCTCCATGAAGAACAACGCCGCCAGGGCATCGATCAGGATCACCATGAAGATGGCCTGCACCACGCTGGAGGTGGTGTGCTCGCCCACCGATTGCGCGCTGCCGCTGACCTTGAAGCCCTCCAGGCAGCCGATGACGGCGATGACGAAGGCCAGGACCGGCGCCTTCACCATGCCCACGTAGAAGTGCCGCACATCCAGGCTTTCGCGCAAGGTGGACAGGAACAGCGACGGCGGGATGTCCAGGCTCCATGCGCACACGACCATTCCGCCGGCGATGCCGGTCAGCATGGACATGAACGTCAGCGCCGGCAGCGAGACCAGCATGGCGAGGACCCGGGGCAGCACCAGCATGTTGATGGGATCCAGCCCCAGCGCCCGGATGGCGTCGATTTCCTCGTTGGCCTTCATGGAGCCGATCTGCGCGGTGAAGGCGCTGGCGGTGCGGCCGGCCATCAGGATGGCGGTCAGCAGTACGGCGAATTCGCGCAGGAAGGCAAATCCGACGAGGTTGATCGTATAGAGGGTGGCGCCGAAATCCCGCAGCACGGTGGCGCCGAGGAAGGCCACGACGGCGCCTACCAGGAAGGTGAGCAGCGCCACGATGGGCACGGCGTTGAGCCCGATCTGTTCGATCTGGGCAATCGTGGCGGTGACGCGCCAGGAGCGGGGGCGGAACAGCGAGCGGAGCAGGGTTTCCAGTGTGAGCCCGATGAAGCCGCACAGGCCCACGCCATGCTTCCAGAAAACCTCCGCTGCCCAGCCTATGCGCCCGAGCAATTCGGCCGCCGGCGACGGCCGCGCGGGCGGCTGGGCCGCCTGGACGGCGGCCTGTGCCTGGATGATGGTGGCCAGCAGGGCGCGGCGCGATTCGTCCAGGGCCGGCCCGGCAGCGATCAGCGCCGGCAACCGTTCGGCGCCGAGCAGATCGACCAGCAGCGCGGCGCCCGCGGTATCGAGCGCCCCCAGCTTGCTCAGGTCGACCGCGCGAACCTGCGCGCCGGCGGGGAATCGCCCGGCCTCGCGCCGCAGCGCCTCGAACCCGGCGAGCGTCCAATCGCCCTCGACCGAAAGGCGGCCGGCGCCGGAGGCGGGGTCCCATATCAGACGTCCGGGCTGCGGGGCTGCGCTCATCGCTCCTGGGTACTGGACGAGGAAAGCGGGATTGTCCGCGCTTTACTTGAATCCGGGCAAGCCTTTCATGCCCTTGAGCGCCTTCATGCCTCCCATGGCGCGCATCATCTTGGCCATGCCGCCCTTTTTCATCTGCTTCATCATGGCCTGCATCTGTTCGAACTGGGACAGCATGCGGTTGACCTCCTGCACTTGCACGCCGGCGCCGGCGGCGATGCGGCGCTTGCGCGAAGCCTTGATGAGCTCGGGCTTTGCGCGCTCGAGCTCGGTCATGGAGTTCAGGATGCCTTCCATGCGGCGGATCTGCTTGCCGGCCTGCTTGCTGTCGACCTGCGAGGCCGCCTGGGCGAATTGCGCCGGCAGCTTTTCGAGCAGCGAGCCCATGTCGCCCAGGTTCTTCATCTGCGCGATCTGCGCGCGGAAATCGTTCAAGTCGAACTTGTCGCCCGACTTGAGCTTGGCGGCCAGCTTCTGCGCCTCGTCGACGTCGATGGCGCGCTGGGCTTCTTCCACCAGCGACAGGATGTCGCCCATGCCCAGGACCCGCTGCGCCATGCGCTCGGGATGGAAAGGTTCCAGGCCGGTGAGTTTTTCGGATACGCCGACGAACTTGAGCGGCTTGCCGGTCACGTGGCGCACCGACAGCGCCGCGCCGCCGCGCGCATCGCCGTCGAGCTTGGTCAGGACCACGCCGGTCAGGGGCAGCGCGTCGTTGAAGGCCTTGGCGACGTTGACCGCGTCCTGCCCCAGCATCGCATCGACCACGAACAGCGTCTCGATGGGATCGAGCAGGGCGTGCAGGGCGCGGATCTCGTTCATCAGCGCTTCGTCGATGCCCAGGCGCCCCGCGGTGTCGACGATCAGGACGTCGTAGTGATGGCGGCGGGCATGGTCGAGCGCGTTGCGGGCGATGGCCTCGGGCGTCTGGTCGGTGGACGAGGGCAGGAAATCGACCCCGGCCTGGGCCGCCACGGTCTTCAATTGCTCGATGGCGGCCGGGCGATAGACGTCGGCGCTGACCACGAGGACCTTCTTCTTGCCGGTCTTGCGCCCGTTCTGCACATGGCCGCCCTCGGCCAGCCAGCGCGCCAGCTTGCCGGTGGTGGTGGTCTTGCCAGAGCCCTGCAGGCCGGCCATCAGGATGACGGCCGGCGGCTGCTGGGCGAGCGAGAGCTCGCTCGCGTGGGGGCCGAGGTCGCCGCCCATCAGCGAGGTCAATTCCTTGTGGACGACGCCCACCAGCGCCTGGCCCGGCGTCAGGCTGCCCGTGACGTCCTCGCCCAGCGCCTTTTCCTTGACCCGCGCGATGAACTCGCGCACGACCGGCAGCGAGACGTCCGCCTCGAGCAGGGCCAGGCGCACTTCGCGCAGCATTTCCTGCGTGTTCGCCTCGGTCAGCCGGGCCTCCCCCTTCAGGGTTTTGACGACGCGGGACAGCCGGGCGGTAAGGTTATCGAGCATGAATGGGATTCGCTTACACTTCCATATGGATATGGGAATTGTATTGCACGCACTGGCCGCGGCCGGTTACGCCTTGTTGACGGTGCTCGCATGGCGGGCCGTCTCGTTGCACCCCGAAGCCCGGACCGGCCCCGCCGAACGCCTGGGGCTGGCGCTGGTGCTGATCGTGCACGGCCTCGCGGTCCAGCAGGCGATGCTGGGCGACGGCAACCTGAAACTCGGCTTCGCGCTCGGAATCTCGGCCGCGCTGTGGCTGGGCCTGGTCGTGTTCTGGGCCGAGAGCCTGTGGGTCGCGATCGACGGCCTGCGCCTGTGGCTGATGCCGCTGGCCATGGTCGGCACGCTGCTGGTGGTCGTCTTCCCCGAAGGGCGCATCATCGCCCATGCCGACAGCGGCTGGCTGCGGGTGCACCTGGCCATTGCCCTGGCGGCCTACAGCATGATCACCATCGCCGCCCTGCATGCGCTGTTGATGGCCTCCGCCGACCGCCGGCTGCATGACATCTCCGCCAGCAACCCGCCCCAGCCCCGCCATTCGGCGCGGGTCTACGCGCGCCTGTTCGAAGCCGTGCCGCCGCTGCTGGTGCTCGAGCGCCTGCTGTTCCGCCTGATCTGGGTTGGCTTCGTGCTGCTGACGCTGGCCGTCGTCACCGGCATCGTCATTTCCGAATCGCTGTCCGGCACCGCCCTGCCCCTCGACCACAAGACCGTCTTCACGCTGCTGTCATGGATGACGTTCGGAATGCTGCTGCTCGGCCGGCAGATCTGGGGCTGGCGCGGCCGCATCGCGCTGCGCTGGACGCTCGTCGGCTTCGCCTTCCTGCTGCTGGCCTATACCGGCACCCGGTTCGTCCTTGAATTCATCTTGAGGAAGTGACCTTTCCGCCCATGGGCAAGCTTCTTTTCTGGGTTTTCGTCATCGTCGTCGCGCTGCTGGTGGCCCGCATCGCGGCACGCAGCGCCGTCAAGGGCCATCGCCGCCAGGCCCGGCGTACCGACACCACGCGATTTCCCGCCGACCGCATGGTCCGCTGCGCGCACTGCGGCATCCACCTGCCCCCGTCCGAGGCGGTCCGGCGCAAAGGCTACAACTACTGCACCCTGGCCCACTCGCTCAAGGGA
The DNA here is from genome assembly GCF_002188465.1 of Pigmentiphaga sp. NML080357. Classification (GTDB taxonomy): domain Bacteria; phylum Pseudomonadota; class Gammaproteobacteria; order Burkholderiales; family Burkholderiaceae_B; genus Pigmentiphaga. Next base: position 14,363 of record NZ_NINW01000045.1, read on the forward strand.
CCACGCCCGTGAGCCCGCTCGACACGCCGGCCCGCCTCGACCGGCGCGGCTGGCTCGACCACCCGGCCGTCCGCATCGTGCCGTCGCCCAACGTCGACGAACGGCCGGCCGGAACCGAGGTTTCGCTGCTGGTCCTGCACAACATCAGCCTGCCGCCGGGGGAATTCGGCGGCCCCCACGTCGAGGCCCTGTTCACCAACACCCTCGATTGCGACGCCCATCCCTGGTTCGATTGCCTGCGCGGCCTCAAGGTCTCGGCCCATTTCCTCATCGACCGGACCGGCGCCATCGTCCAGTTCGCCAGCACCGAGCAGCGGGCCTGGCATGCCGGGGTGTCCTGCCACGCCGGCCGGGAACGCTGCAACGACTTCTCCATCGGCGTCGAACTCGAAGGCTGCGACACCCGGCCTTTCACCGACGCGCAGTACCGGTCGCTCGCCTGGCTCACCCCCGCCCTGCGCGACCGCTATCCGCTGGATGCCGTCCGCGGCCACGAACACATCGCCCCCGGCCGCAAGACCGACCCGGGCCCCGCCTTCGACTGGCCGCGCTACGGTAGGGAAGCCGGATGGAGCGGACGAGCCCTGCCGTCCTAGCCCCCACCATGGCAGACACCCATCGCCTGTAGAATCACGCCCTCGCGCAAAAGCCAGGCAGCGCTGTTTCACGCGCTGCAAATGCCGCATTTCACGAGCGATTCTTGCGCCTTTCCGCGTGAAACACGCGCCATTGCTCGCTGTCTAAAAATTAGTGTCCTATTTACCTATGCGAGCGCCGGATTCTCTCTCACAGCAACATTTTGACACTTGCCGTAAAATTCGCCCCCCCCTAGAATTAGTGCCTCGCCGGTCACACACCACTAGATGTAGTGCCGTGCCGCAAGGGAGGGGAAAACATGGCTTATCCATACCAGCCCGGACGTGCGGCGGCCGCTGCCGCCTCGCACTTCGTCGTTAGGCCCCAAGTCGCGCTCCGGCGCGGCCTGACGCCCTTGTAGTCCCGAATTTTTAGTCCGCATCAAATCCCAGAACACCCGAGTACCGGCGCGGCCCCATCCCGCGCCTTCATGCATCCAGGAGGCCTTATGCAACTCTCGACTCCCTCGGCCCAACCGAACGCTGCGCCGCTCGCTTCCAAGCCCGCACCGCTCGAGGCCGAACAAACCGCGTACTCCGACTACAAGGTCATCCGGCGCAACGGCGCCGTGGTCGGATTCGAGCCCGGCAAGATCTCGATCGCGCTGACCAAGGCCTTCCTGGCCGTCAACGGCGGCCAGGGCGCAGCGTCCGCGCGCGTGCGCGAACTGGTCGAGACCCTCACCAAGCAAGTCGTGCACGCGCTGATCCGGCGCCAGCCCAGCGGCGGCACCGTGCATATCGAAGACATCCAGGACCAGGTGGAACTGGCGCTGATGCGCTCCGGCGAGCATGACGTCGCGCGCGCCTATGTGCTGTACCGGGAAAAACGCGCCCAGCAGCGCGCCCTGATGCATACCGAACCCGACCAGCCCGTGCTGCACGCCACCGAGAACGGCCTGCGCATCCCGCTGGACCCGCAGCACCTGCAGGCCATCATCCAGGCCGCGTGCACGGGCCTGGAAGAATTCGTGTCCGCCGAAGGCATCTTCGCGGAAACCGTCAAGAACCTGTACGACGGCGTCTCCACCGACGAGATCTTCAAGTCCGCCATTCTCGCCGCCCGCTCCCAGCTGGAGAAGGATCCGGCCTACAGCACCGTCACGGCACGTCTCTTGCTGCACACCATCCGCAAGGAAGTGTTGGGCGAGGAGGTCGAACAGGACGCCATGGCAACCCGCTATGCGGATTATTTCCCGCAGTTCATCGCGCGCGGCATCGAAGGCGGCCTGCTCGATCCCAAGCTGGCCACCTTCGACCTGGCCCGCCTGGGCGCGGCGCTGGACCACACCCGCGACCTGCAATTCACCTACCTCGGCCTGCAGACCCTCTACGACCGCTACTTCCTGCACATCAAGGGCACGCGCATCGAACTGCCGCAAGCCTTCTTCATGCGCGTCGCCATGGGCCTGGCCATCGAGGAAAAGGAGCGCGAGGCCCGCGCCATCGAGTTCTACCGGATCCTGTCGTCGTTCGACTTCATGAGCTCGACGCCGACCCTTTTCAACTCGGGTACCCTGCACTCGCAGCTGTCGTCGTGCTACCTGACCACGGTGGCCGACAGCCTGGAAAGCATCTACGACGCCATCAAGGAAAACGCCCTGCTGGCCAAGTATGCCGGCGGCCTCGGCAACGACTGGACCCCGGTGCGGGCGCTGCGCAGCCACATCAAGGGCACCAACGGCGAAAGCCAGGGCGTCGTTCCCTTCCTGAAGGTGGTCAACGACACCGCGGTGGCGGTCAACCAGGGCGGCAAGCGCAAGGGTGCCGTCTGCACGTACCTGGAAACCTGGCACCTGGACATCGAGGAATTCCTCGAGCTGCGCAAGAACACCGGCGACGAGCGCCGCCGCACCCACGACATGAACACGGCCAACTGGATTCCCGACCTGTTCATGAAGCGGGTCATGGACAACGCCGAATGGACCCTGTTCTCGCCCTCCGACTGCCCGGACCTGCACGACAAGGTCGGCAAGGAATTCGAGAAGGCCTACCTGGGCTACGAGGCCAAGGTCGCCAGCGGCGAACTGAAGCTGTTCAAGAAGATCCCGGCCGTCACCCTGTGGCGCAAGATGCTGTCGATGCTGTTCGAGACCGGCCATCCGTGGATCACGTTCAAGGATCCGTGCAACATCCGCTCGCCCCAGCAGCACGTCGGCGTCGTCCACAGCTCCAACCTGTGCACCGAGATCACGCTCAACACCAACGAGTCGGAAATCGCGGTCTGCAACCTGGGCTCGGTCAACCTGGTCGCCCACCTGAAGACCAACGCCGACGGCACCGTCGAACTCGACCACGAGAAGCTCCGCCGCACCATTCGCGTGGCCATGCGCATGCTCGACAACGTGATCGACATCAACTATTACGCGGTCGACAAGGCGCGCAACTCCAACCTGCGCCACCGCCCGGTCGGCATGGGCATCATGGGTTTCCAGGACGCGCTGCACATCATGCGCGTGCCCTACGCCTCTGACGCCGCCATCGAATTCGCCGACCGCTCGATGGAAGCGGTGTGCTACTACGCCTACCTCGCCTCGACCGAACTGGCCGAGGAACGCGGCCGCTACTCGTCGTTCGAAGGCTCGCTGTGGGACCGCGGCATTCTTCCGCAGGACTCCATCAAGCTGCTGCGCGAAGAGCGCGGCGGCTACGTCGACGTCGACGAAAGCGCGTCCATGGACTGGAATGCGTTGCGTGAGCGCATCAAACTGCACGGCATGCGCAATTCCAATTGCATCGCTATTGCCCCGACGGCAACGATTTCCAATATCATTGGTGTATCTGCGTGCATTGAACCGACTTATCAGAACTTGTACGTCAAATCGAATCTCTCCGGCGAATTCACGATCGTCAACGATTACTTGGTTCGTGATCTCAAGAAGCTCGGGCTGTGGGACGAGGTGATGATCGCAGACTTGAAGTACTTCGACGGCAGTCTCGCCAAGATCGACCGGGTGCCTCCCGAGCTGCGCAAACTGTACGCGACGGCCTTCGAGGTGGAACCCCGCTGGCTCGTCGAGTGCGCGGCGCGGCGCCAGAAATGGATCGACCAGTCGCAATCGCTCAATATCTATATGGCGGGCGCGTCGGGCAAGAAACTCGATGACACGTACAAGCTGGCCTGGCAGCGCGGCCTGAAGACCACGTACTACCTGCGCACCCTGGGTGCGACGAGCGCTGAAAAGTCGACCGGACGCGGCGGCGAATTGAACGCCGTGCCCATGGCGTCGTCCAATGCGGGCGTGTCCGCGGCGGGCACCAATCTTCCGGAACCGGAAATCGTCGGGGCGGTGTGCACCATGAAGCCGGGTGATCCTGGCTTCGAAGAGTGCGAAGCCTGCCAATAACCCCCCGCTGAACACCGGAGTCGATCTATGCTGTCTTGGGACGAAGAAGTATCCGCCAACACTGCCCCGCCGGCCCCCCAGCCGGCCGGGGCTGCCGCGCCGCGCCAGTCGGGCGGCGCATTCGACGAGGTCGCGCTGGCCTCGGGCGCCGCTGCGCCCGCCGGCGCCGCCTCCTCGCGCCGCGTCAACATCGCCGACAAACGCATCATCAATGGCCAGACGGACGTCAACCAGCTGGTCCCGTTCAAGTACAAGTGGGCCTGGGAGAAATACCTGGCCACCTGCGCCAACCACTGGATGCCGCAGGAAATCAACATGTCGCGCGACATCGCGCTGTGGAAGAACCCCAACGGCCTCACCGAGGACGAGCGCCGCATCGTCAAGCGCAACCTGGGATTCTTCGTCACGGCCGACTCGCTGGCGGCCAACAACATCGTGCTGGGCACGTATCGCCACATCACCGCCCCGGAGTGCCGGCAGTTCCTGCTGCGCCAGGCCTTCGAGGAGGCGATCCACACCCACGCCTATCAATACATCGTCGAAAGCCTGGACCTGGACGAGTCGGAAATCTTCAACGCCTACAACGAAGTTCCGTCTATCCGCGCCAAGGATGAATTCCTGATCCCCTTCATCGACGCCATCGCCGACCCGGACTTCAAGACGGGTACGCCGGAGGCCGACCAGAAACTGCTCAAGTCGCTGATCGTCTTCGCATGCCTGATGGAAGGCCTGTTCTTCTACGTCGGCTTCACCCAGATCCTGGCGCTGGGCCGGCAGAACAAGATGACCGGCGCCGCCGAGCAGTACATGTACATCCTGCGGGACGAGTCCATGCACTGCAATTTCGGCATCGATCTCATCAACACGATCAAGCTCGAAAATCCGCACCTCTGGACGCCGGAATTCCGCGAAGAGGTTCGCGGCCTCTTCCGCAAAGCGGTCGAACTCGAATACGCTTACGCCGAAGACACCATGCCGCGTGGCGTGCTGGGCCTGAATGCGCCGATGTTCAAGTCGTACCTGCGCTTCATCGCCAACCGCCGCTGCCAGCAGATCGGTATCGAGCCGCTGTTCCCGCAGGAAGAGAACCCCTTCCCGTGGATGGCGGAAATGATTGACTTGAAGAAAGAACGCAACTTCTTTGAAACGCGTGTGATCGAATACCAGACCGGCGGAGCGCTGAGCTGGGACTAGAACGCACGTAAACAGGATCAGGCGCCTTCGGGCGCCCGGCAGGGCCCGGATGATGTTCAGACGCGGGCGCGTGGGGCAGGAGCCCCCGCCCAGCGCACCATCCGGCCCCTGCGCATGCTGCTTTGTCGAACACAAGGCGGCGGCGGCCGGGCAAACGGAGACGTCATCCGGCAGGCGGGAAACCGCTTGCCAAGTCATTCGACATGGGTCGCACCGGTTGCGGGTTATGTCGAATGGCTGTGTGCAGCATTCATTAGCGCAAACTGATTCCGCTGTTGAGGCAGTTGTTCATCAGTAGGGCTTGCGCCGATGAATAGCCCGTGAGGATGGTCCGAGCGGGTTCGTGTTCTGGGTCCCTGAACGTCTCGTAAAGGAGCAGACCATGGCGACAGCCAAGAAGGCCGCGAAGAAGGCGGCAGCCAAGAAAGCCCCGGCCAAGAAGGCCCCGGCCAAAAAGGCGGCAGTGAAGAAGGTAGCGGCGAAGAAGGCTCCGGCCAAGAAAGCCGCAGTGAAGAAGACTGCAGCCAAGAAGGCCCCGGCCAAGAAAGCCGCAGTGAAGAAGACCGCTGCCAAGAAGGCTCCGGCCAAGAAAGCCGCGGTGAAGAAGACCGCTGCCAAGAAGGCTCCGGCCAAGAAAGCCGCGGTGAAGAAGACTGCTGCCAAGAAGGCCCCGGCCAAAAAGGCTGCGGTGAAGAAGACCGCTGCCAAGAAGGCTCCGGCCAAGAAGGCTGCGGCCAAGAAGCCCGCCGCCAAAAAGGCTTCTGCCAAGAAGCCTGCTGCCAAGAAGCCTGCCCCTGCGCCGTCCACCGCGGCAGCGCCGGGCGCAAAAACGGCCCTCAATCCCGCAGCAGCTTGGCCTTTCCCTACGGGCAGCCGTCCGTAAGCGATCAATCGGAGCGCCTTGCGCTCTGATTCGGCCCCGCCCACGCGCAAGCTTGGGCGGGGTTTTTATTTCCCCGAGGAAGCCCACCCCCTGGCGGCCTTTGGCCGCTCCCCCACAAGGGGGCGGCGCTGGCGGACCGGCAAAGCCGGATCCGCATCGTCCCCGGGGGCGCCCGTAAGGGCGTAGGGGGGGACTGTACTATACAATCAGAGCCCCCCATTCCGCCTGCGGGACAGGCGCCAACCGGAGCTTCCATGTTCGGCGACATTGCCCGATTCCTGCTCAATATCGTCTTCACGCTGTACGGCGCAGTGCTGCTGCTGCGGCTGTGGCTGCAGTTCGTCCGGCTGCCGCCGTACAACCCTGTTTCGCGCACGGTGTTCCAGGTTACCGACTGGATCGTGATTCCGCTGCGGCGGGTGCTCGGCGGCCGAGGGGGCATAGACTGGGCCTGCGTGGCGGCCGCCTGGTTGACGGCGCTGGTCTACCTGGCGGCGGTCATGCTGCTGGGCGGCGCCAACCCGCTGTCCATCCTGCCCGATGGACTGTGGATCGCACTGCTCTTGATGCTCAAATGGGGCATCAACCTGGTCATGTGGGTAACGCTGCTGATGGCCATCCTGTCGTGGGTGAACCCCAGCGCGCCGGCGATGCCGGTCCTGTACGCGCTGACCGCGCCGCTGCTCGATCCGATCCGCCGCATCCTGCCCTCGCTGGGCGGGCTGGACCTGTCGCCGCTGGTGCTGTTCCTGCTGACGCAGATCGCGTTGATGGTGCTGTCCCGTATCGGGCTGCCCATATTCGGGCTGTAGACGCAGCGCCCGCGCCTGCCTCGGGCTCGCAAAAAACCGACGGGCAGGCCGGTCGGCATCGCTGCCGCCCGGCCTGCCCGTCTTGTTCCGGCGCCTGGCGAAAGCCTACAGGTGCGTCACCCGCGTCACGCCGGTACCGCTCAACACGCGGACCCGGTCGCCCACATAGAACTTCTCGTCGGCCTCCTGGACGATGGAGCGCACCTCGCCGTTCTCGAAGCGGACGGTGATTTCCAGGCCGGTACGCTTGGACAATCCGCCTTCGACCGCCTGGCCGGCGATACCGCCGGCAATGGCGCCGAGGACCGAGGAGATGATCTGGCCGCGGCCTCCGCCTATGCTGCTGCCGGCCACTCCGCCGATGATGGCGCCGCCGGCCGTGCCGACACCGGTCTGGCCGCGGTCGATGGTGACCTCCCGGACCGATTCCACCGTGCCAAGCCGCACCACCTGCTCACGCTGGGCCTGGTTGCGCTCGTACACGGAGGCCGAATTGCTACCCGTCGCGCACCCGGCCAGCAACGCCAGCGCGGACAGTGCCGCCGCGACGGCCATGGCGCGGCCGCGTCCGGCGGCCTGGGGAATAGACGAAATAGATCGATTCATAGAGCCATCCTGATGGGAAAGCGGATAGGTGCCGCAGCACTATCTTATTGGTGAATAACAAGTCTTTGGACTGGATTTATACCGCGCCGGTTCGAATTCGGGCCGCCGGACTCTTGCATCTGGCGGGCAAGGTTGTTTCAAACCATGACGGCGGCGGCACGCTTCTCAGCCTCTGGGCAGTGTCAGTCCGTAGCTGCGCTCAAGCCGTGCCGAGATCTCGTCGCGGCTGACGTGATGGTTCTGCGGCCCGCGGCTGCCCACCTTGATGGCCCCCATGAGGCTGGCAAGCTTGCAGCAATCTTCCCAGCGCCAATCCAGGGTGATGCCGTACAGCAGGCCGGCGCGATAGGCGTCGCCGCATCCTGTCGGATCGACCACGGCCTCGGCCTTGACCGGATCGATATGGACCTCGCGGCCATTGGTGAGCAGCGTCGATCCCTTTTCTCCACGGGTGACGATGGCCGCCTGCAGGCCCGACGCGATGTCGGCCATGCTGCGGCCGGTGCGCTGCTCGACCACGTGGGCCTCGTAGTCGTTGACGGTCAACACCTGCGCCAATGCCAGCATTTCCTCGAGATCGTCGCCGTCGAACAGCGGCATCGCCTGGCCAAGGTCGAAAATGAACGGAATTCCCCGCGCGTGCAAACGCCGCGCATGGGCAAACATCCCCTCCTTGGCGTCCGGCGCGACGATGCCCCAGACGCCCGGCGCCGCGGTCAGGTCGTTGCTGGCCGCCGCCGACATGGCGCCCGGATGGAAGGCCGTGATCTGGTTGTCGACCAGGTCGGTGGTGATGAAGCACTGCGCGGTGAAGGTGCCGGGAACGACTTTCACCCAATCGACGTTGATGCCCTGCTCGCGCATCCGGCGCAGATAATCGCCCGAGTCTTCTCCGACCGTGGCCACCGGCACCGGCGTGCCGCCGAGCAGGCGCAGGTTGTAGGCGATGTTACCCGCGCAGCCGCCATACTCCTTGCGCATCGACGGCACCAGGAACGACACGCTCAGGGCGTGCACCTGCTCGGGCAGGATGTGTTCCTGGAACTTGCCCTCGAACACCATGATCGTATCGAACGCTACGGAGCCGCAGATGATGACGGGGGCGGTTTCGGGATGGGCCATGGCGATCAGGGATAGAAAATGGCGACGCGGTAGCCGGTGGCGTGCGCGTCGATGGTTTCGATGGGAATCCGCAGGGTCCGTTCTTCGAGCGGGCCCAGCGGCTTGGCGAAATCCTGCGGCGGCAGATACACCGACGGTTGCAGGATGCGGCGGGCCGCCACCGCGTCCGACAAATCCATCAGCGACAACTCGATGGCCGGCCAGGACTGCGGGAAGGCGGCGCGATTGCGCAGCACGATGCGAAGCGCCAGCCGGCGCACCGGCAGCACCACCTCGGAAGGCTCCTCCGCGGCGGCGTCCTGCGGATCGGCGATGGGCGGGGCGAACCCGGGGGACTCCGGCGACCAAGGCTCGACGGACGAGGACTCGATGACCAGCAGTTCGGGGGCGCGGGGATAACCCACCGTGCACTGCAAGCGCTGGCACATGCCTTCGAGCAGCGGGCGCAGCTGCGGCACGCGGGTCGCCAGTTCGGCGCGGAAGATCCAGAGCGCCTGGGCCATCAAGACCAGCAGCGCGACCAGGGCTGCGAGCCCCCACAACCATTGGGCGCGGCGCCGGCGTTGCCGGGTCTCGTCGTCGAGGAAATCCGCGGCATCCGGCGGCGCGGGAAACCCGGTCTTGGCCTCGGCGACGAACGGCTCGGGGGGACGATCGACGGCCACGGCCGGCACGGCATCCGGCGTCGTGACCGCGACCGGGGGCGCGGCCTCTTGCGGGGCGTCGTGGGCCGGCAAGGAAGCGGCCTCGCCCGTCGCCATGACGCGCCGGGATCGCAACACCACGGGCAGTTCCTCTGCGGGCGGCGGGTACGCCGCCGCTTCGGGCGTCTCCGGCACGGCCGGCTGGTCGGCGGTGGATAGCTGGACGGCGGGTGCCGCAGGCGCGTCCTCACTCGCAGTCCGATCCGCCGCAAGCACCGGCTCGGCGGGCGACGGCGGATAGAGCATGGACAGAGGCTCCGCCTCGTCGTGCGCAGGCGGCGCGACCCAGCCCTCCCCACGCTTGCGCAACACGAGCGGTTCGCCCGACGAGTCTGGCACGGGCGCCGCGCCGAGCGATACGGGACGGGGCGGTCCGCCGGCGGGATCGAGCTCGATCAGGCTGTCGCTGCTATCGAATGCCTCGTTGCACACGCCGCAGCGCACCCAGCCGCCGCGCAGCTTGACCTGGTCCGGTACGACCCGGAACGCCGTGGCGCAGTGGGGGCAGCGAGTGGCGAGGACCATGGGGCGGATCCGTCAGGCCGGACGTTGTCCGTGCAGGCATACCCAGCCGTCGAGCGCGCGCCATACGGTCAGGGAGAGCCACGGCGCATAGGCCTGCGCCACTTCCTCGGCCTGGCGCTCGAGCACGCCGGACAGTATCAGGTCGCCGCCCGGCAGCACGCGATCGCACAGCATGGGGGCCAGCACCTTGAGAGGGTTGGACAGGATGTTGGCGACCACGACGTCAGCGCGCCAGCCCTGGCGCACATCGGGCAGTCCGGTCAGGACCTCCGCGCCGTTGGCGGTGGCGTTGGCCTGGGCGGCTTGCACCGCCTGCGGGTCGATGTCGATGCCCACGGTCTCGCCGGCGCCCAGCTTGCGCGCGGCAATCGCCAGGATCCCCGAACCGCAGCCGTAATCGAGCACGCTGCAACCGGGGCGCAGGTGGCGCGCCAGCCAGGCCAGGCACAGATGCGTGGTGGGATGGCTGCCCGTGCCGAAAGCCAGCCCCGGGTCCAGCCGGATGGAAACCGTCCCGGGACGGTCAGGCACCTCGTGCCACGTCGGCACGATCCAGACACGGCCTTCGATCTCGATCGGCTCGAATTGCGATTGGGTCAGCCGGACCCAATCGGCGTCCGGCACTTCGCGCAACTGCCAGGCGGGCGCTTCCGGGATCCCGCAGGCGGCGCAAGCGACGGCCAGCATCTGGGCGGGATCCTCGCCGTCGGGCAACAGCGCCACGACGCGATTACGCGACCACGCCTGGGTTTCCGGCTCCAGCCCCGGCTCGCCGAACAGCGGCCGTTCCGCGTCGGTACCGAAATCGGCATCCTCGACGGATACCGACAGCACACCGGCGTCCAGCAGCGCGTCGGACAGCGGCTCGGCCAGTTGCTCGGCGCAATCGAACACCAGTTCGCGCATGACGGGCTCTTAGTCCGGACGCTGCGCCAGACGATGCTCCAGATAATGGATGTTGGTGCCGCCCTCGATGAAGCGGGCATCCTGGAGCAACTCCCGGTGCAGCGCGATATTGGTCGAAATTCCATCTACGGCCATTTCCGACAGCGCGATGCGCATCCGGGCCAGCGCCTGGTCGCGCGTGTCGCCGAAGGCGATCACCTTGGCGATCATGGAGTCGTAGTTGGGCGGGACGAAATACCCATTGTAGACGTGCGAATCGACGCGGATGCCGGGGCCGCCGGGAACGTGCCAATTGGTGATGCGGCCCGGGCTGGGCGTGAAGCGGAACGGATCCTCGGCATTGATGCGGCACTCGATGGCGTGGCCGCGGAAAATGATGTCGCGCTGGCGCAGCCGCAGCTTCTCGCCGGCGGCGATGCGGATCTGCTCCTGCACCAGGTCCACGCCGGTGATCGCCTCGGTCACGGGATGCTCGACCTGGATGCGCGTGTTCATCTCGATGAAATAGAACTCGCCGTTCTCGTACAGGAACTCGAACGTGCCCGCGCCGCGATAGCCGATCTTGCGGCAGGCGTCGGCGCAGCGGTCGCCGATGCGGTCGATGAGCCGGCGCGGAATGTGCGGCGCCGGCGCTTCCTCGATGATTTTCTGGTGGCGGCGCTGCATGGAGCAATCGCGCTCGCCCAGCCAGATGGCGCCGCGCTGGCCGTCGGCCAGCACCTGGATCTCGACGTGGCGAGGGTTCTCGAGGAACTTCTCCATGTACACGTCGGGATTGTTGAACGCGGCGCCCGCTTCCGAGCGCGTCATGGTCACGGCATTGAGCAGCGCGGCCTCGGTATGGACCACGCGCATGCCCCGGCCCCCGCCGCCGCCCGCTGCCTTGATGATGACCGGATAGCCGATCTTGCGGGCAATCTGGATGATTTCCTTGGGATCGTCGGGCAACGCGCCATCGGATCCGGGCACCACGGGCACGCCCGCGGCGATCATGGCCTGCTTGGCGCTGACCTTGTCGCCCATCAGGCGGATGGATTCAGGCTTGGGGCCGATGAACACGAAGCCGCTTTTCTCGACCCGTTCGGCGAAATCGGCATTCTCGGACAGGAAGCCGTAGCCGGGATGGATGGCTTCGGCGTCGGTCACCTCGGCCGCCGAAATGATGGCCGGCATGTTCAGATAGCTCTCGCGCGAAGGCGCGGGTCCGATGCATACCGATTCGTCGGCCAGCTTGACGTATTTGGCCTCGCGGTCGGCCTCGGAGTGCACGACCACACTCTTGATCCCCAGCTCGCGGCAGGCGCGCTGGATGCGCAGGGCGATTTCCCCGCGATTGGCGATCAGGATCTTTTCAAACATGAACGAATGTCCTGAAAAAGTCGGACGACGGATCTGGTCGGCTTGCTTCGGCGGGGCCGCGGCGGAAGGCGCCTTGCCGGCTCCGGCGCGCCGGTCCGGGCGCCCGACTGATAACACGGTGTGGGGCGCATCAACGAGCAGGGTGTCGATGCGCATGGTGTCGACCGATTCAGCCGATCACGAACAGAGGTTGACCGAACTCGACCGGCTGGCCGTTCTCGACCAGGATTTCCTTGATGGTGCCGGCCTTGTCGGCTTCGATCTCGTTGAGCAGCTTCATGGCCTCGATGATGCACAGGGGATCGCCTTCCTTGACCGCCTGGCCGACGTCCACAAACGCCGGCGCGCCCGGATTGGGCGCGCGGTAGAAGGTGCCCACCATGGGCGACTTGACGATGTGGCCCTGGGCGACGACCGGGGCCGGCGCCGCCGCGGGGGCCGCTTCGGCGGCAGGGGCCGGGGCGGCGGGCGCCTGGGGCACGACCTGGTAGGCCTGGACCGCCGGCGCAGCGCCGACCTGGCCGCCTTGCGCGAATTTGACGATGCGCACCTTGCCTTCGCCCTCGGTGATCTCGAGTTCGGCGATACCGGACTCGGCAACCAGGTCGATCAAGGTTTTCAGTTTTCTAAGATCCATGGGGCTTCCCCAATAATTTTCTTCAATGCGACAGCGCGTAGCGCACGGCCGCTTCGTAACCATCAGCGCCCAGCCCGGCGATCACGCCGACGGCCAGGTCGGAAAAATACGAACGGTGCCGAAAGGCTTCCCGCTTGTGCACGTTCGACAAATGGACTTCTATGAAAGGCACCGCCACCGCAGCCAGCGCATCCCTGACCGCCACGCTGGTGTGCGTGAACGCCGCCGGATTGATCACGATGAAGTCGACACCTTCACCCGCTGCCGCCTGGATGCGGTCGACCAGCGCCCCTTCATGGTTGGTCTGGAACGAGTCGAGCGAGGCGCCATGCTGCTGCGCCAGCGCCTGCAGGCGGGCATCGATGTCGGCCAATGTGGTCGCACCATAGATACCGGGCTCGCGCGTGCCGAGCAGATTCAGATTCGGGCCGTGCAAAACCAGTATGCGATGGGCCATATGCCTGCGTTGCGATATGGAAGGGCGCGATTTTTACGCAAAACACGCCATATTGTCTATCAATTGTAACGAATTCGCGGCTCCGGCCAGGCCGAAAACGTCCCGGCCGGCTTGCCGGAAGAGGCGTTTCTCACGCCGGCACCAGGACGCCGCGCAGCACATCCGGCTTGATCCGCCCTGAATACTGGTGGATCACGGCCCCTTTTTCATCGATTACAACGGTAAACGGCAACCCGCCACTGGTGTTGCCCAGCTCGCGCGCCAGCTCGGTCCCGACGTTGCCGGCAATCAACAAAGGATAACCTACCGGAACCTTCTGGACGAATTTTTGCATGTTCGAGGCCGAATCGATGCCGATCCCGACAAACTGGGCCTCGTTGGCGAATTCTTTGTGAAGCATGTCGAGCTCGGGCATCTCGTCGACGCATGGCGGGCACCAGGTCGCCCAGAAATTGACGACCAGCCGGCGGCCCCGCCATTGCTCGAAGGGGTAGGAGCGGCCGTCCAGGCCCTCGAGCGTCTGCGCATAGAGGATATTGACGGCCCGGTCGGAAGCGGCGCCGGGCGAAAGCCGCCACCAGGCCACTCCGCCGCCGAGAACGGCAGCCGCCACGCCGGCGCCGCCGTAGAGCAGCAGCTGTCGGCGCTTGCTGGAAACGCTCATGCAGTCTCCCCCTGCAAGCTTCCCGCGACGTCGTCGAGAAGACGGGCCACGGCGCGGGCATCGCCGCGTTCGGCGCGGCCGTCGGCGCCGGGCTTGAGGGCGCCCCGCAGGGCCAGGCCATCATAGATGCTCAACATGACGCCTTCCCCCTGCCACAGGAAATAAAGCGCCTCGACCTTGCCTCGGCCACGGAAATCCGGGCGTTCGCCCACTTCGTACTTGATGCCATGGTTGATCAGGAAAATCTCGACTTCCTTGGAAGAGTCGGCGAAGCACTGCAGCGCGATGTCGGAATGCTCGCCGGCGGTGCCGTTCCAGACGGGGCCGACCAGGTAGGGCTGGAAGCGGTCGAGCAGTTCCATGACCGACAGCGCCACCCGGCGCAGCCTCGCCAGCCGGGCGGGCTGGGTATCGCCCATGAACAACGCCTGGTACTCGCGGACCTCGGTTTCAATTTCGTCGTTGTCCGGCAGCACGTCGCCCCTGGGCAGGGTGCCCGACCCCACCAGCTGCTTGACCGCCTTGCGCTTGGCGGTACTGTAGTCCAGCCCGTCCTCGGCGATCATCCGGGCCGCGGCAGCGGCGATTTCCTGGCGCAAAGAAGAAAACGACATGATTGCTCCAAGGGGGTGACCCCGACATCATACTTCGTGTCCCGCGGCGCCGCCGGCCCGGGCGTCTACAATCCATACCCCGACCGGAAGCAGGCAACCATGCATCTACACATCCTCGGCATCTGCGGCACCTTCATGGGCGGCCTGGCGCTGATCGCGCGGGCGGCCGGCCATCGCGTCACCGGCTGCGACGCCGGCGTCTATCCGCCCATGAGCACGCAGCTCATGGAGCAAGGCATAGACCTGGTCGAAGGCTACGATGCAGATCAGACCCGTCTCAAGCCCGATTTGTTCGTGGTGGGGAACGTCGTCAGCCGGGGCAACCCGCTGATGGAAGCCATCCTGAACGAGGGACTGCCCTATGTATCGGGACCGCAGTGGCTGGGCGAGCACGTGCTGCCCGGCCATCACGTGCTTGCCGTGGCGGGCACGCACGGCAAGACCACGACGACCTCGATGCTCGCCTGGATCCTCGAGGCGGCGGGCCTCGCGCCGTCGTTCCTGGTGGGCGGCGTGCCGCAGGACTTCGGCGTCTCGGCCCGGCTCTCGCCGGCGCGGGGCGCCGCACGCCCCGTGTTCGCGATCGAGGCAGATGAATACGACACGGCTTTTTTCGACAAGCGTTCCAAGTTCGTCCACTATCGGCCCCGCACCGCCATCCTGAACAACCTCGAATACGATCACGCCGACATCTTCCCCGATCTGGCGGCGATCGAGACCCAATTCCACCACCTGATCCGCACCATTCCCAGCCAGGGCCGCATCGTGGCACCCACGCACAGCCCGGCGATCGAGCGGGTACTTGCCCGCGGATGCTGGTCCGAAGCGGTCACGTTCGGCGCAGATGGCGTCTGGCAGGCGGGACCGGAGCAAGCGGACGGATCTTTCGAGGTTGTCCACCGCGGCGCTTCCGTCGGCCGCATCGGCTGGGCGCTGAGCGGCGAGCACAACCGCATGAACGCGCTGGCGGCCATGGCCGCCGCGGAGCACGTGGGCGTCGCGCCGGCCGAGGCCGTGGCGGCGCTCGGCCGATTTGCCGGCGTCAAGCGGCGCATGGAACTGCGCGGCACGGTGAACGGGATACGGGTGTACGACGACTTCGCCCACCACCCCACCGCCATCGCCACGACGCTGGCCGGCCTGCGGACGCGGGCTCCCGATGGACGCATCCTGGCGGTGCTCGAACCGCGCTCCAATACGATGAAGCTGGGCGCCATGAAGGCCCAGCTCCCCGGGTCGCTGGCGCACGCCGACCTGGTCTTCTGCTTCGGCGAAAAAGACGGCAAGCATGCCCTTGGCTGGGACCCGGCCGAGGCGCTGGCGCCCCTGGGCGAGCGCGCCAGCGCGTGGTCCGACCTGCCGGCCATGGTCGCGGCGATCGCCGCCGCGGCCCGGCCTGGGGACCACATCGTGGTCATGAGCAACGGCGGTTTCGGCGGCGTGCATGGCAAGCTGCTGCAGGCGCTGGCCGGCCGCGGCTCCGGAAGCGACGCATGATTCTCTACCTGCACGGTTTTCGCTCCTCGCCTTCCTCGTACAAGGCACGCCTGCTGGCCCAGGCCATGGCCCGGCGCGGACGGCAGCGGGAATGGGCCTGCCCGCAGTTGCCGGCCAGCCCGCGCGAGGCGATGGCGCTGGCCGAATCGCTGGCGCGCGACATGCAATCGCACGACCGCGCCGCCGGGCGGGAGCTGACCCTGGTCGGCTCGTCGCTGGGCGGCTATTACGCAACCTGGCTGGCCGAACGGCTGGGATGCCGCGCCGCGCTGCTCAACCCGGTCGTGCATGCCGCGCGCGACCTGGCCACGCAGGTGGGCGAGCATCGGTCCTACCACGATGACCAGCCCTTCACGTTCACCGCCGCCCACGTGGAAGAACTGCGGGCCTACGAAGTGGCCCGCATCACCCGGCCCAGCCGCTACTATCTACTGGCGGCCACTGGCGACGAGGTGCTGGACTGGCGCGAGATGCGCGACCACTACCCGGGCGCGCGGCAGCACATCATCGAGGGCAGCGACCACGGCATCGGCGATTTCGACCGCTACCTGCCCGAGGTCCTGGATTTCGCCGATGCCGCGAACGACGAATCTTCCCCTGGATAACACGCAATGCATGTCCTTTATGAGGATGACGGCGGGTTCAAGGCCGCCACCATCCTGAGCGAAACCGACGCCAGCCTCCAGGTGGAGGCGGCCAGCGGCAAGCGCAGCAAGATCAAGAAATCCGCGGTCATCGTGCGGTTCGAACAACCCGGCCCCGAGGCGCTGCTCAAGCAGGCGGAAGCGGCATCGCAGGAACTCGACCTGGAATTCCTCTGGGAATGCGCGCCCAAGGAAGAGTTCGAGATACCGGCGCTGGCCGAGGAATACTACGGCCACCCTCCCACCCCGGTCGAACAGGCCGCCATGCTGCTGCGCGTACACAGCGCCCCGGTCTACTTTCATCGCCGCGGCAAGGGCAAGTACCGTCCGGCCCCGCCCGACATCCTCGCTGCCGCGCTGGCCGCGCTCGAGAAAAAGCAGCGCCAGGCCGAGCAGCAGCAGGCCTGGGTGGACGAGATCAAGGCCGGCACGTTGCCCGAACCGCTGGCCCGGCAGGCCGAGACGCTGCTGTTCAAGCCCGACAAGAACACGCTGGAATGGAAGGCCCTCGACGCCGCCTGCACCCAGCTGCAGGTGCGGCCCGAGCGGCTGCTGATGAACCTGGGCGCCTTCCCCAGCGCCATCGCCATCCACAAGCGCCGCTTCTACACCCAGCATTTCCCGCGCGGCACGGGATTCGCGCCGGCCGAGGTCCCGCCCGTCGCGCGCGACCTGCCGCTGGCCGAGGTGGAAGCCTACTCGGTGGACGACATCACCACCACCGAGATCGACGACGCCCTGTCGGTGCAGCAGCAGGACGACGGCACGCTGCGCGTGGGCATCCACATCGCCGCGCCCGGGCTGGCCGTCACGCGCGACAGCGGGCTGGACGCCCTGGCGCGCGCGCGCATGTCCACGGTGTACATGCCCGGCGCCAAGATCCCCATGCAGCCGGACGAGGTCATCGAAGCGTTCTCGCTGGACGCCGGCAAGCCCGTGCCGGCCGTCTCGCTGTACGTCGTCGCCGACCCCGACACCGGCGAGGTGCTGTCGCACGAGTCGCGCATCGAACGCATCGTCGTGCGCGAGAACCTGCGCCACAACATCCTGGACGACCTGGTCGGCGAAGCGCAGCTCGACGACCCGGCCGCCGACGTGCCTTACGGCCACGTGTTCCGGCCGCTCTGGCGCCTGGCCAAGGCCTTGTCCGCCAGGCGCGACGAGGTGCGCGGCAAGCCGGAATCGAACAACAGGACCGATTTCAGCTTCTACGTGGACGGCGACCCCGACCGGCCCGACGAGGCCCGGGTCCGCATCGAGCAGCGCAAGCGCAACGCTCCGCTGGACCGCCTGGTGGCCGAATACATGATATTGGCCAATAGCCTGTGGGGCGGGCTGCTGGCATCCTGCGGCGTGCCGGGCATCTATCGTTCCCAGCAGATGGGCCGCGTGCGCATGGGGACGGCGGCCGCGCCCCACGACTCCATAGGCGTGCCCCAGTATGCATGGTGCACCTCGCCGCTGCGGCGCTACGTGGACCTCGTCAACCAGGGCCAGCTGATCGCGGCCATCGACCATGGCGTATCGGCGCGCCTGGTGGCGCCGTTCAAGCCTCGCGAGGCCGACCTGTACGCGATCATCAGCGCCTTCGAGGCCAAGTACGGCGCTTATGCCGACTTCCAGCAAGCCATGGAACGGTTCTGGTGCCTGCGATGGCTCAAGCAGGAAGGCCTGCGCCGGGTGGAAGCAGTGGTGCTGCGCGAGGACCTGGTCAGGCTCAGGGACGCCCCGTTCTATACGCGCGTGGGCACCCTGCCCGACCTGGAGCGGGGCCGGCACGTCATGCTGGAGATCATGGGCGACGACGAACTGGACCTGAGCCTGGACTGCCGCTTCCTGGATGTGGTGGAGGCCGCGGCCGGCGACGAGGACATCGAGGACGAACCGTCCGGCCAGGATGGCGCGGAAGTAGCCGAAGTGGACGCCGCGGACGGTCCCGATCCCGCGGATGCGCGCCTGGACGGCGGCTCGGCCGAGACCGCCCCGGCCTCCGGCGAACCGGGGGAAGATCCCCCCGCTTCCTGACGGGCCGGTATCAGGCCGCCGCGTCCTGGCGCGAGCGGATCAGCCGCAGCACGTTGTTGCTGAGGCGGGCGTGATGGTTGCGCATGGCGTTGTACGCGCCCTCGCTGTCGCCGCTCAGGATGGCCTTGACGATGGGTTCGTGCTCGTCGTGCGACACCGTGAGCCTATCGTGCACCTGCGCCTGGGCCTGGCGGAACGGAGCCAGGCGCTCGCGCAGGTCGGCCACCATGTCGGCCAGCACTTCGTTGTGCGCGCCGGCCAGGATCAAGGCATGGAACTGCCGGTTGTTGTCCAGGTAGCCCACGGTATCCCCCTTCTCGGCGAAACCGGCGCTCTGCTCGTAGATGAACTCGAGCTCCTTCTTTTCCATCGCCGTCATGCATTCGGCGGCGCGGCGCGCGCACAAGGCCTCCAGCTCGCAGTCGGCCTCGAGCAGCTTGGCCAGCTCCTTGACGCCGATGGAAGCCACCACTACGCCTCGCCGCGGCATCACCTCGACCAGCCCCCGGCTTCCCAGTTCGCGCAAGGCCTCGCGGATAGGCGTGCGGGAGACGTTGAATTTCTCGGCCAGCGACCGCTCCTCGAGCTTGCTGCCCGGCGGGTAGGTGCCGTCGATGATCTGCTCGGCCAGCAGCTTGGAAATCCTGGAAGAAATCGTAGACATGACTACCTGGTTAGTCTGGAACGCATGCGTCGTCACGGTCGGGGCCGCCAGGCCACCGCTTTCATCTCGACGACCATATCGGGACGCGGAAGCGCGCTGACCGCAACCGTGGTGCGCGCCGGACCGCCTGCCTCGAAATACTCGCCGTATACCGCATTGTATTTCGGGAAATCCTGCATATCGGTCAGGAATACCAGGATGTCTACGCAGTCGGCCAGGTCCGCGCCTGCCTCGGCCAGGGTGGCACGCACGTTCTCGATTACCACCCGGGTCTGCACCTCGACGTCGCGCGTCACGCTGCCATCGGCATGCCGCGTCGTGCCGGCGATGGAACCGTCCGGCATCCGGGCGCTGATGCCCGACAAGTAGATGAAGTCGCCCACCCGCTTGAAGGGAGGATATTTGCCCAGCGGCTGGGCGCGGGTGGACAGCGTCGCGGAATCACTCATGGCGAATCTCTGAAGGAAAAGGGAAAACAAGGAGGGGCGGCGGGGCTCGGCGGATCATGGCCTCGGCCGCCCGGCAAAAAGGGCGCGCTCAGGGGACGCTGCGGAAGAAATCCAGGATCTCGCGGCCCAGCGACTCCTCGCCGCTATCGAAGTGGGCGACGATGGACGTATGGTTGTGCCGCATCAGTTGCACGAAACGGGGCACGTAGCCCCGCGCCTGGGCCAGCCGCTGGCAGAACTCCAGCCCGTACAGGTCCAGGTAGGGGTTTTCGTATTGCGCGATGGCGACCATGACCGGCAGGTCGGAGGCGGCGGCATGCGCCATGGGAGAGTCGGCCTCGTAGCGGGACGCGTCGCTGCCGAAGTAGGCCTCGACGGCCTTCGCGTTCGGATTCCCCGGCAGCGTATCGGCCTTCAGGCGCGCACTGACGAGAACCGCGCCGCGCACGCCTGGATCGGGAGCATAGCCGCGGCGGGGATCGAAGCAATAGGTGGCCACGTGCGTGCCGCCCGCGGAATGGCCGATCAGGAACATGCGGCGCGGGTTGCCGCCGAACTCGCCCACGCGGCGGGCCAGCCAGCGCACGGCCGCGGCCACGTCGTCGGCGCCGCCCGGAAACGGCGCCTCGGCGGCCAGGCGGTATTCCATGTTGACCGCCACCAGGCCCTGGCGCGCGAACCAGTACGAGACGTTGTCGTAGATATGGCCATTGGCGCTCTTGGAACCGCGAATGAACGCCCCGCCGTGGACAAAGACCGCGACATCGGCGTTGCGCGCGCCATCGGGCGTGAACACGTCCAGCACCTGCCGGGCGCTGCCGCCATAAGGCAGGTCGCGCGCGACCGCGATGCCCTCCTTGGGGGCGGCGGCGACCAGCGGCGTATACATCTGCACGACCCGATCGCGAAACCGGTTGATGTCGGTGCCCCAGACGGGGCCTGCGCGCTCCAGTTCGGCGGCCTGCTCCGGCGGCAGGCTGCCCAGCGTGCGGGTGGGATCGATCATGTCATCCTCAAGTGATCGCGTTGGCGGTTTCCAGGCTCTCCAGCAGCGACGCGCGGCGCATGTACTGCCGCGCGCCGGCCGGATCGTCCGCGGTGCGAGCCAGCTCTTCGAATTTTTCCTGGCGGCTGCGCTCGTCCTTTTCTTCCAGCATTTTCTTGTTGGCGATGGTCTGCGCCTGCACGAATGCCACCGCGGCATGGCGCCGCTGGCGGCTGTAGAGGTCCAGCAGCGCATCGTCCGCGCCGCGCGTCAGCACCGCGCCCAGCTTGCCGGCAAGATTGACGGCGTCGTGGATGCCGCCGTTCATGCCCATGCCGCCGATGGGATTGTTGACGTGCGCGGCGTCCCCGGCCAGCAGCACCCGCCCGCGGCGGAAGGTCTGCGCCACGCGCTGGTTCACGCCGTACACGTTGCAATAGGCGACCTCGTAGCGGCCGGCCTTGGGAAAGAATTTCTGCAGGCGGGCCTCAACGCCCGCTTCGCTGAGCGCTTCCTCTTCGGTTTCGTCCACGCGCGTGGGAAAGATGGCGCGCCACAACCCCTCGCCGTCCTCGCCCCGCACCTTGAAGAGGTTGCACCATTCGTCGGGATCGGAGAAGTAGTTGCGGTAGGCGTAATCGGGATGCGCCCGCTGGAAATCGAAAGTGGTGGCGATCTTGATGAATCGCTCCTGGTAGGTGAAGCCCTCGAAAGCGATGTCGGCCGCCTTGCGCACCGTGCTGCGGCCGCCGTCGGCGCCGATGAGATAGGCGCCTCGATAGCGCCGGATGCCATCGGGCCCGCTCGCCGCGATCTCCACATAATCGGCGTGCTGTTCGATGTGGGTCACCGCGTGGCCGTAGCGCACGTCGAAATCCGACTCATTGGCGTATTGCTCGGCGATGTCGTGCGTCAGCTTGTACTGCTCGTACTGCAGCACGAACGGAAACTTGAATACGTCCGCCAACCGGCGCAGGTCGAACTCGGCGATGAGCTTGCCGCTGACCCGGTCCCGGTATTGGTAGGTCTCCGAGACGAGGCCGCGCGGAACGATGGCGCGCGTGACGTCCAGCTCGTCCAGCATCGCCAGCGTGGTCGGATGGATGGAAGCCGCGCGCTGGTCCTTGACGGGACCGGGCTCCTGCTCGAACACCGTCACCGGGATGCCCTGCCTGTTCAACGCCAGCGCGCAGACCATGCCCACGGGTCCGGCGCCGACGATAAGCACGCGCTGCTTGTCTTTCTGCGTCATGGTGCTCGTCTCCTCACTCCGGCCTGATGCCGGCCATTTCGATTACGGGTTTCCAGGCGGCGATATCGCGCTGGATGCGTTCGGCGAACTGCTCTTTGGCCTCGGGCAGCGGAGTGATGCCCACGTCCTCGAGTTTTTTCCGGAATGCCGGATCCGCCTGGGCGGCCAGCACCGCGGCCGATATCTTGTCCACCACGTCCGCCGGCATGCCCGCCGGCCCCAAGAGGCCATTCCAGGTCTCGACCACGGGGATCCCGGGCAGCGATTCGGCCAGCGCCGGCACGGCGGGCAACTGCTTGACCCGGTTCTTGCTCGACACGCCCAGCAGCCGGACGCGGGCGTCGGCGGCATAGGGCACGACCTCGGAGAGGTTGCCCGAATACATGTCGATCTGCCCCGCCACCACGTCGCCCAGCGCGAGCGACGCGCCCTTGTACGGCACCTCCACCACGTCGATGCCTGCGTACTTGGCGAAGACCAGCCCGGACAGGTGCGTGAGGCCGCCGACGCCGGCGTTGCCCATGTTCAGCTTGCCGGGATTGCGCTTGGCATAGGCCACCAGCTCCTGCACGTCGCGCGCAGGCACGCGCGCATTGACAGTGATTACGAACGGGTTGCCCCCCACGTTGGCGATGGGCACGAAATCCTTGACGGGGTCATAGCGGATCTTGTTGGTGAAGGGCGCCGTGGATATCTGGGTCAGCGTGCCCATGAACAGGGTGTAGCCGTCGGCGGGCGAACGCGCCACGAACTCCGCCGCGATCAGGCCCGCCGCGCCGGCCTTGTTGTCCACCACCACGGGCGACTGGAACGCCTTGGCCAGGCGTTCGCCGATCAGGCGCGCCATCAGGTCGGTGTTCCCCCCGGGTGCATACGGCACCACGATAGTGATGGGCCGTACCGGCCATGGTGCCGCGGTGGCCGACGCCCCCGCCGTTGCGGACACGGCCAATGCCGCTGCCGCCACGAAAGACCTGAGTTGCTTTCCCATGCTGAGCTCCCGATTGGTTAGATGGCCGGCGGGCGCGGCTGCGCCCAGGTACCGACCACACGCGGCATCCCATGCAACTTACATGCCAAAATTACGTTAGGTATTCACATAACAATTAATAAAAATCAATTTTTGTATTTGGTATACCTGTAATATAAAATGGAACACCAACAAATGGAAAGCCCCATCTCTCGCCCCTCACCACCAGGAGATCTCATGGAAAAACTCAGGCATATCGCCCTCTCGGTCGAAGATCCCGAAGCCGCGGCGCAATTCTTCGAACAGGCCTTCGGCATGCGGCGTGCCGGCAAGGCCATGCGTGGCATCTATATGACGGACGGCGTGATGAACGTCGCGCTGCTCAACTTCGCCGACGAAACGGTGCCCGGCTACGCCGGCCTGAAGGACGTGCGGGGCGTGATCCACTTCGGCATGTGGGTCGACAACCTCGAGGAAGCGGAGAAACGCATCACCCAGGCTGGCGGCACCTACCTGACGGGGCGCAAGGAGACCGACCCCAACGTGTTCTACGAGGTCAAATACCGGATGCCGGACGGGACGGTCTTCGACATCACGGAAAATGGGTGGAAAGGCGCCGTGAAGGAAGTCACCCCCGCCTGACCATTCATGGCCGCGCCGTGGCCGCCCGGCGCGGCGGCCCGCGAACATTCCAGGAAGCGTTCATGACCCTGCACGTGTTATCCATCATCGCCCTGCCTCCAGGCCTGCGCGATGGCCTGGCCCGCCACTACCGGCTGCACGACGGCGCGACGTCCCCGCCCGACTGGCACGATGCCTCCCCGGCCGACGTACGGGCAGTGATCACCAATGGTTCGACCGGCTTTACCGCTACCCAGATGGACGCGCTGCCGAACCTGCGGCTCGTCTGCTCGATGGGCGCAGGCACCGAGAACATCGATGTCGCCGCCGCCCATGCCCGCGGCATCCAGGTCACCAATGCGCCGGGCGCCAACGCCGCGACGGTGGCCGATCACGCGCTGGGCATGGCCCTGGCCCTGGCGCGCGGCTATCGGCCCCTGACGGAACGGCTGGCACGCGGCGAAGGCTGGACCTCGCTGCGCGCGCCGCGGCCCAGCCTGAACAAGTCCCAGGTCGGCATCGTCGGCATGGGCCAGATCGGCCGGCTCATCGCGGCGCGAGCCGCCGCATGCGGGGCCACCATCGCCTACCACAACCCCTCGCCCAAATCCGATGCGCCCGGGGTCTACTGTCCCGACCTGCTCGATCTCGCCCGGCGCAGCGATTTCCTCTTCGCCTGCTGTCCCGGCGGCCCCCGCACGCGCCACCTGTTGAACCGGGAAGTCTTCGAGGCACTCGGCCCGGCAGGCTTTGTCATCAACGTCGCGCGCGGCTCGGTCCTGAAAACGGGCGATTTGCTCGATGCGCTGCGCCGCGGCGCGGTGGCCGGCGCCGGCCTGGACGTACTGGAGGAAGAACCCGATCCGCCGGCCGCGTTGCTGGCGGAGCTGGCCGCGCTGGACAACGTCGTGGTAACGCCGCACATCTCGGGGCGGTCGCCGGCCGCGGTGCTGGCACAGCTAGAGATCATGCTGGAAAGCCTGGGCGATGGGCTGGCCGGCCGCCCGCTGCGCTTTGCCGTGCAGGCGGCAACCGCCGCCGCCTGACGATTTACAATCGCGGGGTGTCGCATCGCCCCGCTCCTCCCTCCCCCTCGACAACCCCGCCCGCGCCGGCCTCCGGCACGCGGCCGGCCGCCGCACGGACGTCGCTGCCGGCGCGGTTCCGGCGCGCCCTTGCATGGATGATCGCCCGGCTGGCGGAAGACTGGACGACCCGGCCCGAACGGCGCTACCTGATGAGCGCCATCGTGATTTCCCTGCTGGCGCACGGCATCCTCTTCATCCTGCATTTCACCGCCCCCCGCCCGCAGCGGCCGGAACGGGATGCCGGGCTCGAAGTCGTATTGCTCAATGCCGGCACGCGGCAGGCGCCGGCCAAGGCCGAACTGCGCGCCCAGGTGGCAAGCGACGGCGGCGGCGACGCCATGGCCGGACATGCCAAGGCGCCCGTGCCGCACGCCGCGGCCGACCGCAACGGCAAGCTGCTGGCGGAACTCGAGCAGCGCCAGGCGGCGCTGGAAGCCGAGCAGCGCCGCCTGGCCGCGGCCCTCTCCCGGCAACGCGGACACGCGCCCACGCCGCCCGGCCCGTTGGGCGTGCCGGCAAGCGAACGCAGCGCCTCGCAGGCCAGGGCCGAGCAGCTCGCGCGCCAGTTCGCCGAGATCTCCCAGCGCATCGAGGACTACAACAAGCGGCCGCGCCGGCATTTCTTCGCGCCTTCGACCTCGGAATACCGTTTCGCGGTCTATGTCGAGCAATGGCGCGAGCGCATCGAGACCCTCGGCACCCAGAACTATCCCGCGGCCGCGCGCGGAAAGGTGTACGGCTCTTTGCGCATGACGGTATACATACGCAGCGACGGCACGGTGGAAAGCATAGACATCGACAAGCCTTCGGAACATAAAATACTCAACGATGCCGCCAGGCGCATCGTGGCGCTCGCCACGCCGTTCGCGCCTTTTCCGCCCCAGATCGCGCGCGACACCGACGTGCTGGCCATCACGCGCACCTGGTACTTCACCAACGACAAGCTATTCGCGAAACCCGGCTGATGCCTTCCCTCTCCCACACCCGCTACGCCGTCATCGGCCATCCCGTCGCCCACAGCAAGTCTCCCTGGATACATGCCAGGTTCGCCGAGCAGACCGGGCAGCCGATCACGTATGAGGCGATCTGCGCGCCGGTGGACGGATTCGCGGCGCAAGTCGAGGGCTTCTTCGCCGCCGGCGGCGGAGGCCTGAATGTCACCGTGCCGTTCAAGCTGGAGGCGTTCGACCTGGCGCGCGGCCACCTGAGCCCGCGCGCCCAGGCCGCCGGCGCGGTCAATACGCTATGGATGGCGGACGGCCGGCTGCACGGCTGCAACACCGACGGCGTCGGCCTGCTCAACGACCTGCGCCGGCTGGGCGCGCGCCTGGCCGGCGCGCGCGTGCTGCTGGCGGGAGCCGGGGGAGCGGCGCGCGGCATCCTGCTGCCGCTGGTCGAAGCGGGCTGCGCCGGCATAGACATCGCCAACCGCACGCCCCAACGGGCGGTGGAACTGGCGGCTTCGTTCTCCGCTTCTGCGGCGGGGGCCGTCCTGCGCGGAAGCAGCTATGCCGAACTGCCCGCGAACGGACACTGGGACCTGGTCATCAACGCGACCGCGAGCAGCCTTGAGGACGAGGCGCCCCCGCTGCCGGCCGGCGCATACGCGCCGGGCGCACTGGCCTACGACCTGATGTATGCCGCCCGGCCCACCGCCTTCATGCGCCAGGCCTCGGCCGACGGCGCGGCCGCCGTGGCCGACGGGCTCGGCATGCTGGTGGAACAGGCGGCCGAGAGCTTCTTCATCTGGCGCGGCGTGCGGCCGGATCCGGCCCCGGTGCTGGCCGCCTTGCGGGACCTATTGGCCTGAGATGAAAGCCCCCCCCTACGCGCTGACGCGCGCCCCCCAGGGGGCGGCACTGGCGGACCGGCGGAGCCGGATCCGCTGTGCCCTGGGTCTGGGAGAGTTTCTCGGTGTGGAGCGTCGGGCTCTTGCCGAATCCGGGTCTGGGGGACCTCTGCTGGCGGACCGGCGGAGCCGGATCCGCTGTGCCCTGGGTCTGAGAGAGCTGCTCGGTATGGAGCGTCGGGCTCTTGCCGAATCCGGGTCTGGGGGACCTCTGCTGGCGGACCGGCGGAGCCGGATCCGCTGTGCCCTGGGTCTGAGAGAGCTGCTCGGTATGGAGCGTCGGGCTCTTGCCGAATCCGGGTCTGGGGGACCTCTGCTGGCGGACCGGCGGAGCCGGATCCGCTGTGCCCTGGGTCTGGGAGAGCTGCTCGGTATGGAGCGTCGGGCTCTTGCCGAATCCGGGTCTGGGGGACCTCTGCTGGCGGACCGGCGGAGCCGGATCCGCTGTGCCCTGGGTCTGGGAGAGTTTCTCGGTATGGAGCGTCGGGCTCTTGCCGAATCCGGGTCTGGGGGACCTCTGCTGGCGGACCGGCGGAGCCGGATCCGCTGTGCCCTGGATCGGGCAGCGTACTTTCCTGCGTCGCACCTGGCGCACAGCGTCATGGAGGACTGACATGGCCGCCCGCCGACCGCCTCGCCGTCGCCGCTCCGTGCCTGCACGCATCGTCGTGGCGGGCCTGCGCCTCTGTCTGGTCGCGGTGGCGCTGGTGCTGCTGTATCAGGTCTGGCTGTTCGGCTGGGTGGTCTGGTATGCCTACATGCCTCCCGGCTCGACCTCGGTCATGCGCGCCGAACTGTCCCGCCTGCAGGAAACCGACCCGCATCGCCGGCTCGACTACCGATGGGTGGACTACGACCGTATCAGCAACAACCTGAAGCGCGCCGCAGTCGCGGCCGAAGACGCCAATTTCCTCGAACACGGCGGCATCGACTGGGATGCGGTCGAACGGGCCTATGCCCACAACCGGCAATTGGCCGAGGCCACGGAACGGGCGCTGGCGCGGGGCCGCAAGCCGCCCCGGCGGCCCATGCGCGGGGGCTCCACCATTACCCAGCAGGTCGCCAAGAACCTGTTCCTGTCCAACTCGCGCAACTACCTGCGCAAGGGCCAGGAAGTGGTCATCACCTACATGATCGAGCTGGTCATGAGCAAGCAGCGCATCCTCGAGCTGTACCTGAACATCGCGGAGTGGGGCGAAGGCGTCTTCGGCGCCGAGGCCGCCGCGCGCCATTATTTCCGTACCTCGGCCGCCAACCTCTCGGCCTACCAGGCGGCGCGGCTTGCCTCGATGCTGCCCCGGCCGCGCTTCTACGACAAGAACCGGGGCTCGGCCTACCTCGCCTCGCGCACCGACAGGCTGCTGCGCTGGATGCCGGGCACCGCCATTCCGTGACGCAATTGCAACCAAAGACGGCAAGCGGCGCGGGCGCGCTGACGAATGCCTTTCGGCGCGCGTACAATTGCGGCGTCGTCAACTCCGCAGTGCCTGCGCACTGTTTTTCCGGTATGGCCTCACAGCCACGACCTAGACCCTTACTACCAGCCGGCCCCTTGTCTTCCGGCACCCGTTCGAGCCACATCTGAGTCCGCCCGCGTCAGGCGCCAGACCCCAGGCCCGTGCGGGGCCGTTTTGTGTTTTCCCGCGCGATGGTCGAACAAGCAACGCAACCCAAATCCCTCGAGCGCAACCGGCTCGAGCCCGAGGACGCCCAGGAAGCCCTGGAACACGTCCAGGAGCTGCTGCGACGCCAGCACCTGGTCGAAGAACTGGTCCACCGGCAGGAAGCCGGCGATACCCGGGCCCCCCTGATCGAAGCCTTGGTCCATCGACAGCACGAAGCCGAACTCGGCGCGCTGCTGGATGACCTGCACCCTGCGGACATTGCCTTCATCCTCGAATCCCTGCCCAAGGAAGACCGGCAGGCGGTATGGCAACTCGTTCGTCCCGAGCGCGTAGGCGAGATCCTGCTCGAGGTGGCCGATTGGGTGCGCGAATCGCTTATCGCCACCATGGACCAGCAGGAGCTGGTGGCGGCGGCCGAGAACCTGGAAGCCGACGAACTGGCCGACCTCGCCCCCGACCTGCCGCCTGAAGTGGTGGCCGAGGTCCAGAAGGGCCTGACCGACGAGGAACGGGCGCGGCTGACCGAAGTCATGAGCTACCCCGAGGATTCGGTGGGCGCCATCATGGACTTCGAAATGGTCCGCGTACGCAACGACGTGACGCTGGAAGTCGTGCTGCGCTATCTGCGCCGCCTGCAGGAACTGCCCGACCACACCGACCAGATCTTCGTGGTGGACAGGCTCGACAAGCTGATGGGCAGCCTGCCCATCAATCGCCTCATCGTCAGCGATCCCGAGACGCAGGTGACCGACGTCATGGATACCGAGATCCTGACGCTGGCCCCGCTGGACGAGGCCGACGAAGCCGCTGCCGCGTTCGAGCGCTACGACCTGGTGTCGGCGCCGGTGGTGGACGCCGTCGGCCGCCTGATCGGGCGCGTAACGGTGAACGAGGTGGTGGACGTGATCCGCGAAGCCTCCGACGAGCAGGTGCTGTCCAAGGCCGGCCTGCAGGAGGAAGACATCTTCGCGCCGATCGCGCAGGCCATCCGCAACCGGGCGCCGTGGCTGCTGGTCAACCTGTGCACGGCGTCGATCGCGGCCTTCGTCGCCTCACGCTTCGAGGACACCGTCGGGCACATCGTCATCCTGGCTTTCCTGATGTCCATCGTCGCCGGCATAGGCGGCAACTCCGGCAACCAGACCATGACGCTCATCATCCGCGCGCTGGCCGTGGGCCGCATCAACGCCGCCAACGTCGGCAAGCTGGTGCGGCGTGAGTTGCAGATCGCCTTTCTGGTGGGGCTGGGCGGCGGCGCGGTGGCCGCGCTGTTCGCGTGGGCGATTTCCGGCCGCTACTCGCTGGGACTGGTCATGATGGCCGCCATGGTGCTGAACTTGCTGGTCGGCGCCAGCATAGGCATGCTGGTGCCGCTGACCCGGAGCCGCTTCGGCAAGGACCCCGCCATCGGCTCGTCGGTGCTCCTGACTTTCGCCACGGACACGATGGGCTTTTTCATCTTCCTGGGCTTGGCGACCGTATTCTTGATGTAGGGCCCACCCCCAAGCGGCCTTCGGGCGCCCTGGGTCTAGTACGGCTTTCATGGATAATGGCACCGTTGCTACCGCTGGCAGCCAGCGAAGCACAGGTGCCCCAACCCAAGATAACCCTACTAGACCCAGGATGCGGTGGATCCGGCTCCGCCGGTCCACCCGCATCGCCCCCTGGGGGGCGCCCGTCAGGGCGTAGGGGGGTCACCTATTCCAGCCGTAGATATCCAGCGAATTCTCTCCCGCCGCCAATCGTTCGATAATGCGTGCCTCGTCCTCCTCGCGTTGGCGCGCCTTGGCCAGAACCTCGTCGATGCGCGTGCGAGGGATCGCCACCACGCCGTCCGTATCGCCCACGATCAGGTCGCCCGGGTGTACGACGACGTCGTTGAACAGCGTCGGCGCATTGATCCAGCCCCTGGCCTCGAAGTCCTTGCCCGTGCCGCGTATGCAGAGGCCGCGTGCGTAGACCGGAAACCCGAAGCGCTCGAGGATGGCGCCATCGCGCACGCAACCGTCGATGACCAGGCCGGCGAGCCCGCGCGCGCGGGCCGCCTGCGACATGACCTCCCCCCAGTAGCCGGCTTCGTAATGCCCGCCCACATGCACGACCAGCACGTCGCCCGGTTGCGCCGCCACGATGGCGCGGTGCAGCCACAGGTTGTCCGCCGGCGGCGATTGCACGGTCACGGCCGGGCCGCAAATGCGGAACGAAGGATGAACCGGCTTGATCGCCGACGGCAGTGCGCCGATCTTGCCGGCGGCCTCGTGCAGCGTCGAGCTGGGCAGTTGCGCCGCTTGCCGCAGCTGCTCGGGGGTCGGCCGGTCGATATCGATGGTGACCGTGGGCAGCGACATGAACGGAAAACGGGCGGCGCTCATTTCTTCCTCGTCTGCAAGGTGTGGTAACCGAACTGGCGGCGCGCCTCGTCCAGGCGCATGCCGCCCCGGGCTGCCTCGCGGATGCGGTCTTCCACCATGGCGATCTCTTCCGCGGCGTCGAGCACGGCGGCTTCGTGCGCCTGCGGCACCACTACCAGCCCGTCGGCATCGCCGCGCAGCAGGTCGCCGGGCGCGACCCGGGCCTGGCCGATGTTGACCGGCACGTTGCTGGCCTCCACCTGTACCCGATCCTTGCCCGTGCGCATCCAGTGGCCACGGCTAAAGACCGGATACCCGAGCTGCATGCACAGCGATACGTCGCGGCAGATGCCGTCGATCACGGTGCCTCCCAGCCCGCGGCGATGGGCGATCTCGGTCATGATGTCGCCCCACACGGTGCAGTCCTCGCGGCCGCCGTTGTCCAGCACGATGACGTGGCCTTCCGGCACCTCGTCGATGAAATCGCCCACCGTGCCGGGCGGATTGGACGCCGGCCCGTAAAGAATCGTGAATGCGCGGCCGGCCAGCCTGAAATCGGTCGTCCTCGGCTTGATGCCGTGGCACTGGCCGGCGATGCCCAGCCTGTCCAGCGCATCGCTGAGGGTCGCGGTATCGAGTTTCGCGATGCGTTCTACGTTTTGATCCATGTCGTCTCCCGATTGATCGTCGTTGGCGACGAAGACCTTCGTCCGCCTTTCCGCCGGTGCGGCGATGGCGGGCCGGAAGGACCTCGCGGTCTCGCGGCCCGCTCAGCGGGCCAGCATGTTCTCGTAATTGGCCCCCATCACCTCGGTGATGGGCCGCCCCGCCAGCAGCGCGCGCGACATCGCGGCCTCGCGCGCCGCGATGTCCTCGGCCACGCGCAGCACGGCCTCGGCCTGGGCCGCGGGGATGAACACCGCGCCGCTGCTGTCGGCCACCGCATAATCGCCCGGGGCCACCGTCACGTCGCCGATCTGCACGGGTATGTTGGTGCCTGCCTCGGCCACGCGGCCGCGCGCGGTGAACGCGGTGGTGGCCCGGGCATAGATGGGGAAGTCGTACTCGTGCGCCTCGTCCGCGTCGCGCACCGGCCCGTCGGCGATCACGCCGGCCAGGCCCCGCACCTTCGCGCCCAGCGAAAGGATCCCGCCCCAGGAGCCCGCATCCAGTCCGGTGCGCTGCTCGACGACGACGATGTCGCCGGGCTGGGCGGTCTCGATGGCCGTGGTGCCCAGGTGCCGGGGCGGTCCGTCGTGCCTGGGCGCCTGGCTGGCCTCGACCAGCTTGAGCGTGACGACCCGGCCGGCAATACGCCGGTGGGCGGAGCGCCGCGGCAACCCCGTGACCGTGCCTTTCAGGCCCAGCTTGTCGAGCGCATCCGAAAACGCGCAGCTGTCGATCTGCCGCATGCGCCGCACGATGTCTCTGCTATCCATGATTCTTCCTTCGCCGATTGTCCTGATGCCGCCGCGCCTATCGCCACGACGCGAATGCCATTCCGCTGCCCGTGCCCGCCTCTGTCCGGTAGCAGGGCACGTAGTCGATCAACTCCATTTTTCTGCCGAGGTCGTTCATGGCCGCCGCCAGCGGATACCAGCTCTTGATCTCGCAGGTATTGCCTTCGAAGTAAGCCTCCGGCACATCGGCCAGCGCCGCCTCGTCGCCACGCTGCATGGCATCGAGAATCCGCCGGTCCAGCTCTTCGTCCACCACGAAGTGGGTGAAGCCTCCGGACGCGACCACCGCCACCCGCAGGCCCTCGGGCATGGCCCGGATGGCCTTGGCCAGGGCATGGCCCATCTGCAGGCAGCGCCGGGTGCGCGGCCGGTTGGGTGGCACGCCGACGTTGGTGAACAGGGGCACCGACGGCGGGGGCGCATCCTCCATGATGCGCCGATAGATGAAACCGAAGGCGTGGGGGATGCCGTGCTGGCGATCCACGCCCCCCGGCAGCCGGTACGAAACCGCTACGTCGAAGGATTCGCCGACCAGCGTTTCCACCAGCCCCTCCGCCACCTCGCGAGCCCCCGGGTAGACCGCGCCGCCGGGTGGGCAGTGCCCCTCCTCGGCCACCGCCACGCCCGGCGGCAGGCGCCGTACCTGCTCCTCGGACAGGGGGATGTTCGGGATCTGCTCGCCGGCATAAACGGTGAAGCCCGCGGTGAGGTCTTCGCGGAACACCTCGCGCTGGTCGTTGCCCAGGATAATGGCCACGTCCGGCCGTGCAGCCCGGAAACGCCGGGCCATCTCGTCCAGCGCCCGCTGGCAGGCGTCATAGCGGCGCTGCCGCTCGGCCAGGCTGGCCTCCTCATGAAACCCCGGCTGCCGTGCCGCCAGCAGCGACGCGTAATCCATTTGCCGGCCGCGGTACCAGTGCCGCTTGTTCTCGCGGTCGGCTCCGGCCCGCAGGTCCCACATCTGCGGCGGCGTCGCCAGCAGGGGGCCGTGCGAACACGCCAGCGCGCACACCAATTCAGCCATGTCTATCTCCTGTTTTCATTGCGGCGTTCATGCCGCGCGGACGGCGGGCGTGGCCGTCTCCGGCATGCGGCCCGCGGCGACGGGGTCGAGAATGAATGCCGGCGACAGGTCCGCGAACCGGCGGCAGCCGATCTGCGCCAGCGTCGTCCGGACCTCGTCGGCCAGCACCGCGAATGCCTTGGCCACGCCGGCGGCTCCGAACGCCGCGGCACCGAAGATGGGCGCACGCCCGCAGAACGCCATGGTGGCGCCCAGCGCGCCGGCCTTGACGATGTCCTCGCCGCCGCGCACACCGCTGTCGAACAGAACCGGCCTCGTTCCGACGGCCTGCCGCACCGCCGGGAGCATGGTGATGGCCGCCGGCGCCGATTCGAGCTGCCGCCCGCCGTGATTGGACACCCATACCGCGTCTGCGCCTTCCTCGACGGCGCGTTGCGCATCGCAGGCATCCAGAATGCCCTTGACGACGAGCGGCCCCTTCCAGCGCCGGCGCAGCATCCGGATGTCGTCCCAGCCCACGCCGCCGCGCGCCTGCTCCTTCATGAAGGCCGCTACCTTGTGGACGTCTCCGTCCACATAACGGACGTAGTTCCTCAGATTGGGCATGCCATGACGCGCGGTGCGCAAGGCCCAGTGCGGATGGCGCATCACG
Organism: Pigmentiphaga sp. NML080357; assembly: GCF_002188465.1. Lineage (GTDB taxonomy): Bacteria > Pseudomonadota > Gammaproteobacteria > Burkholderiales > Burkholderiaceae_B > Pigmentiphaga. The sequence continues at coordinate 47,984 of NZ_NINW01000045.1, forward strand.
TCGAGTATGAAGCGCGGATGTGCCTGGAAGGGCTGCTCGAAGCGCTCGCGAATGGATCCGTTGCGGCGCGAGCGCGCGGGCGTGTCGACCGTGACTACCAGCACTTCTATTCCGGCCGCGGCCGCCCGGTCCAGCAACGCGGCGTTCAACGCGTCGTCGCGCAGCATGTAGAGCTGGAACCAGCAGGCATCGGGCGCCTGCTCGGCCAGCCTTTCAATCTCGGTGGACGCGGCCGTGCTGATGACGTAGGGCACCTCTTCGCGCTGGGCCGCCTCGGCCAGCATCAGGTCGCAGCCGGCCCAGGCGAGGTTGGCCATGCCCACCGGGGAGAATCCGATGGGTTGCGCATAGCGCCTGCCGAACAGTTCGACCTGGGTATCGATGCGGCCGGTGGCCATGCTGCGCGGTGCGAACAGCAAGGCGGCCAGCGCCGACTCGTTGCGCCGCACGCCCGCGTCGTTGCCCGCGCCGCCGGCCAGGAACGTATAGGCGAACCGCGGAATGCGGGCCTGCGCCGCGCGCCGCAGGTCGTCTATGCACGAGGCGGACTCGATGTGCATGGCTGTCCCCTACCTTGACTTCTTCGTTCTAATACGCATACTGTATGAGTTTATATAACAAAGTGCAAGCCAACGCGGCAGGCACGCCTCCCAGGAGACCTCCATGAAACTGATCGGCTTTCCGCCTTCTCCCTACACCGCGCGCGTCATGCTGTTCGCGCGGCTCAAGGGACTCGACCTGGTCCGGGAATCGCCTCCGGGCGGCCTGCACTCGCCGGAGTTCAAGGCCATCAATCCCATCGGCAAGATCCCGGTGCTGCAGACCGACGACGGCCAGCTCCTGCCCGAGTCGAGTGTCATCTGCGAATACCTGGAAGACGTCCATCCGGCCGTGCCGGGGTTGCCCGGCTCGGCACCGGACAAGGCCCGCGCGCGGCTGATCGCCCGCGTCTACGATTTGTACGCGGCGGCGCGCAGCACGACCCTGATGCGGCAGATAGGCGTTGCCGATGCCGATCCGAAGGCGCGCGAAGCGGCGCTCGCGGGCCTGGCGGCCGGGCTCGGGCATGTCGAACGCCTGATGGCCGATGCGGCCTACGCGGCCGGCGCCCGGCCATCGCTCGCCGATTGCGCGCTGTTGCCTCCCATCGTCCAGATTAAGCGCGTCGCGGCGCCGATGTTCGGCTTGCAGGATCCCACGCTGGGCAACGGCAGGTTCGGCAAATGGTGGAAGACCATCAGCGCGGACGCCATGTTCTCCGGCTTTGCGCAGGAGTACGACAAGGCGGTGCAGGGGCTGGTGGAGAAACGCCTGGCGGGGGGCTAGGCGGCGCGGGATATCCGGCCCGGCCGTCCTTTTCCGCCGGCGCCCACCGGCCTGGCCATGCGCGCGAAGGAAGGCCCGCCTCATCATTACGCCATCGCCGAGGCCGCGAATGCTTCGGCGATTACCTCTCTGTCCAGGCCTCTGGTAATGAAGACCACACGCGAAGCCCGATCGTCGTCGGGCCAGTCCGACAGCGTCACGGGTTCGTGGAACAGGTGCTGCACGGCATGGACCGCGACGGGAGCGGTCTCGTTCCTGAGGTTCAGGATGCCTTTCATCCGCAAGAGCGCATCTCCATGGAAATACGCCAGCCCCCCGAGCCAGGCGCTGACCTGCTCCCACTCCAGGGGCTGTTCGAAACGAAAAGCGTAGGTGCGGATGTCGGCGTCGTGATGCGCTGCGCCCAGCGCCTTTTCACAGTCCGGTCCGCAGACGTGGCGCACCGAATCCCCAAGATAGCTTCCCTCGGATCCGTCCTGTTCGTCCCGCTGCTCCTCCAGGCCTTTGCGCGAAGGGAGCACGCCCACGTCGAACAGCCGCGCCGGATCCACCTGGCCCTGCTCCGCCACGATGACCTCCGCCTGGGGATTCAGGTGCGCCAGCCTGCGCAATAGCGCCGCCGTCTGCCGCGGATCGGCCAGGTCGGTCTTGGTCAGCACCAGCCGGTCCGCCACGGCGGCCTGTTTCACGCACTCGGGCTGCCTGTCGAGCTGCGTGCCGCCATGCACCGCGTCAACGGTCGTGATGACGCCGTCCAGCACGTATGCCTGGCGTACTCCGGCATGCCTGAGCAGGGAATGAATGACGGGCGCCGGATCGGCAAGGCCGGTCGTCTCGATCACCACGCGGCGGAATGCGGGAATCTCGCCGCGTTCGCGCTTGTCGTGCAGCTCGCACAAAGTGGCGGCCAGATCGTCGCGCATCGTGCAGCACAGGCAGCCGCTGGCGAGCAGGACCGCCTCGCCATCGACCGCCTCGACCAGGTGGTGGTCCAGGCCGATCTCGCCGAACTCGTTGATGACGACCGCGGTATCCGCCATGCCGGGATGCCGGACGAGGCGGCCGAGCAGCGTGGTCTTGCCGCTGCCCAGGAACCCCGTCAGCAACGAGACCGGAATGCGCTGCGGCGGCTCGCGTCCTGTTGCGCTCATGTCCATACTTCGCAGATCCCGGGCCGGCTCGCCCCGCTCAGACCGGCCGCAGCTTGAAGACCTTGCGGGCGTTGTCCTCGAAAATCTTCTTCTTGTCTCCGGCGCTCAGCCAATCGAAGCCCTCGATCAGCGGTTTGACGTCGTCCATGGAGCGGCCCGTGGCCGGGTCGACCGCCGATCCGACCCCGGGACACTCCGTGCCGAACAGACAGCGGTCAACGCCCACGGTCTTGATCAGCAGGCGCAAGGCCTCCTCGGTGTACAGCACTGTGTCGAAATAGAGCTTCTGCATCCGGTCCGTGAAGCGCTCCCCTTCGGGGCGGCGCAGCGAAGGCGCCTGGAAGCGGCCGAGCTGGTAGGGAATGGCTCCGCCGCCGTGGCTGACCACGACCTTCAGGTCGGGAAAGTCCTTGTAGACGTTGGAATTGAGCAGCCCGAACACCGCCACCGTTTCTTCATTGATGAAATGCAGCGAGTACGGCACCCGCTCCGATCGGGACCCCGTGCCATGGATGTGCGCCGGCACATCCAGCTCGCACAGCTTCTCGTACAGGGGATACCAGTACCGGTCGCCCAGCGGCGGCGCCTCCTCGGTGCCGTTCTCGAACGGGTCGGGATTGAGCAGGCAACCGGCGAATCCCAGCTCGCGGATGCAGCGCTCGAGTTCGGGCAGCACGCGCTCGACCGGCTCGCCCGCCACCTGCGGCAAACCCGCCACGCCGGCGAAGGTGTCGGGAAAGAGCTGGGTCTGCCGGTAGATGATGTTGTTGCACTCCTCGGTGAACCAGTCGATGATGCGCGCCGGCCGCTCGGACTGCATGAGTTGGAAGGGCCGCGGCGATACCAATTGCAGGTCGGTGCCGTGCTTTTTCAGGTAGTCGAGATGGCCCATGGGCCAGGTCTCCGCTTTGTTGGCGGCGGCCCGGATCTCGTCGTCCGTGACCTTGACCTTCCCGCGCCCGTGGCTGCCTCGGCTGGCCAGCAAGCTGGCCTTGTAGGCCCAGAGTTCGGTTGGGGCGCTCACGTGGGCGTGGCAATCGATGATCATAGTCGTGTCTCCTCGTGGTCAGGCGGGTTCGCGCCGCCTGCGTGCGTTCTGCGTTCCGTGTCCGCCTTCGGGTTCCATGTGGCTGAACCTGTCAGATAACACTCATACAGTATTATACATATCGTGCACCAGGACACCACCGGCGCGACGGGGCTGCCTGTAGACTTCGCGGCGGCACCGGCGATGCGGCCGAGGGCTCAATGGCCGCCGCCTAGGCCGGAGTCGCCGTCCAGACCCATGGCCTCGCGGTAAGCCTGCGCAACCGCTTCCGGCTGCCCGGCCTGGAAGATGTAATCGTGCAAATGGCGGCCGAATATCGGATGCGCTTTCAATTCCGCCCACGTCATCCCCTCTGTCAGCACTTCCCGGAAGGCCAGCGGCAACTCGACGCGCCGGTTTTTCTCCGGATCACGCAGCACGCCCTTGGGATCGGCGCCGCCGGCCACTGCCTCCAGTTCCTCGAAGAACTTCTTGCGGATCATCGTGATGCCGCGATCGCTGGCGCTCAGGTTCTCGAGGCTGCGATCGGCGATAGTGCCCTGCCCCACCCAGGCCACGAAATCCTGGTTCATGACGTGCGAGGTGATCCAGTTTCCGTCGGCATCGCATATCGGCCCATGCCAGGTCGGGATCGTCTCCTGCACGTATGGCTCGCGCTCCTTCGGCACCCTCGTGAAAGACCAGCAGACGCTGAGCGTGCGTTCATCGTCCACCGGTACGCGCCACTCGAAGTGATCGCCCAGGAAAACCGCATTGGGCCAGAGACAGACACGCCCAACCGCCCAGAGCGGGTCTTCCTTCTTTGCGTTGCCACGGATCCGCTTGTAGAGGAAGCCGTACTCGAACTCCTCGAACCCGACCTCCTTGTGCGACGGCGAATAGGGATGCAGCACCCCCCGCTGACGCAGGCTCCAGTTGTTATGCATCCATTCGAAATGAACCGGATCGATGGAATTTTCCTGGCATTGGAACCAGTTGCAGGGAATCTCGGAAAGCACGATCTGGCGAAAGCCATTGGGCCACGAGAACGCCTCCCAGTCGGGCAGGAGCGGCGCGGGGGCCGGACCCATGTACGCCCACAGCAAGCCGGCCTTTTCGGCGACGGGGTAGGCCTTGATCCGTATCCGGTCCTTCATGCGGGCCTCCGGATGGGCGACATCCTCGTAGGGCTGCTCCAGGCAGGCGCCGTCGCCATCGAAGCACCAGCCGTGATAGTTGCACCGCAGTCCCCTGGCTTCGGGGAATCCATGGCTCAGGTCCGCCCGGCGGTGCGGACAGTGCCGGTCGACGAGGCCCCAGTTGCCGCTCAGGTCGCGATAGAGCACCAGGTCTTCGCCCATGATGCGCACGGCCTTGGTGGCGCGGCCGTCGAATTCGGTCACGCCCGCGACCGGCATCCAGTAGCGCCGCAGCAGCTCGCCCATGGGCGTGCCCGGCCCCACCCGGGTCAGCAATTCGTTCTTTTCTTGATTCAGCATGGCCAATCACTCGGAGATCAGAAGGGAACACGGCAGGGGCGACACTGAACATCGCAACGCCTATATATATTATATATCATACTTAGGGTGCCGAGGCCACACCCTTCCCTCCCTCGATGCGCGGCGATCGAAGCGCAAGACGGCAGGAACCAGCAGCGGGGGGCGACCTATAATGCGGCCTATACGTCGTCACCACCGCGCGCAAAGGATCAGGATTGGCCAGCAAGTTCTCCCCATCGACCCGTGCCTGGGCAGCCGTCCCCAATGAAACGCTCTCCGGGGGCATCGTGGCGCAGATACGGGCTGCGGTTCTCAACCGGGAGATCGTGGCGGGTCAATTTCTCGGCAGCGAAGCGGCGCTGTCCGAACAGTTCGGCGTCAGCCGCATGGCGGCGCGCGATGCCCTTCGCACGCTGGAAGGGCTTGGCATCGTCGAGATCCGGATGGGCGCGCGCGGCGGCGTGTGGGTGGCCCAAGGCAACCCGGATCGCCTGGCCGATGCCTTGGCCATACACCTGAAACTCATAGGCATCACCTCGGGCGAAGTGTTCGATGCCCAGATGGCGATCGAAGAAATGGCCGCCAAACTGGCCGCCGAGCGGCGCGAAGACGCCGACCTGGAACGCCTGCACGCGGTGCTTGCCGAGCTATCCTCGCTCAAGGGAGAGCTCAACCGCTTCGCGGACGCCTCGATGCGTTTTCACGAGGCAATCGTGCAAGCCTCCCACAGCCGCATCCTGCTTGCGCAATTCCATGCCCTGAGCATCGTCCTCGAACCGGTGCTGCGTCCCAACCTTACGCCTTCATCGGCCGTGCGCATCGTCCGCCATCACAAGATGCTGCTGGCCGCGATCGAATCGGGCGACGGCACCGAAGCAGCGCGCCTCATGCGGGAACGGCTGGCGTATCAGCGCAGCAAGACGCTGTCGCAGGAAGCGGACCCTGCCTCCCAGGTGCCGGACTAGGGTCTTCCCACATTCAAAAGAGCCTCGCACGGGCCCTAGCGTTTTTTTCAGTTGCCGGCGGGCCACTTCTTGGAGGCGGCCCGCCGGCGCTCGCGCGCGCTTTACAAACGCGCTGGCCTTCCTGTAATTTATATATATTATATATCATAGTTAAATGGCGGACGGCACCTGCTGCCCCCGGAGGCGGGGCATTGCCCGACCGGACCGCCACGGGTGGACCTGCGCCAGCCTTGCCGCAGGAAAAGAGAAAACCAGGAGACAAGCATGAAACACGCATTCCCCCTCGCCGCCCCGTCGCTGGCCGCGGCGTTGCTGCTCGCCTGTTGCGGGAGCGCGCACGCCCAGGCAAGCCAGGATATGCCGTCCTATCCCCGGCGAACCGTCAAGATCGTGGTCCCCTACAGCCCCGGAACGAGCGCCGACACCATCGCGCGGCGCGCGGCCGAGCAGCTCTCGCAGCGGCTGGGCCAGAACGTCTACGTGGAGAACCGGCCCGGTGCCAGCGGCGTGATCGGCACCTCCTACGCGGCGGGCGCGGCGCCGGACGGCCATACGCTGATGGTCGGACCGACGACACTCGTCATCACGCCCGCTTTCCGCCCCACCCCGTACGATCCGGTCAAGAGCTTTGTCCCCGTCGGCCAGATCGCCGAGAGCGCCCAGGTCGTCATTACCGGGGCGGCCACGCCCGCGCGGGACTTCAAGGAGCTGGTCGCTCATCTCAAATCGCGCGGCGACGACGCCTCCTACGCATCGCCGGGCATCGCGTCCACGGCGCACCTGTACACCACGGTGCTGCAGAACATGGTTGGCGTGAAGATGCGGCACATTCCCGCCAGCAGCCTCAATACGGCAATCATGGATGTGGTCCAGGGCAGCGTGAACATGATGATCGCTCCCATCGAGGCGGCGCGGCCCCTGGTCGCCTCCGGCAAGCTCAAGGCCATCGCCCAGACCGGCGGCGCGCGCTCGCCCCTCTTGCCCGCCGTGCCTACACTGGCCGAGCTGGGCTACCCCAATTATCAGCTCGCGGTCTGGGTGGGGCTGTATGCACCGGCGGGCACGCCCGACCCCATCGTGGCACGGCTCAACCGCGAGCTGAAGGCGGCCTTCGACACGGAGGCGATGCGGGCTTCGCTGGCGGACACAGGATTCGAAGTGGTGCTGGGCACGCCCGAGGATCTCGGCCGCCTCACCCGCACGGAATTCGAGCGCTGGAGCCGCATCATCAAGACCGAGGGGATCAGTCCGGAGTAGCTCGCCAGCCCGTAGCCGGGCCGGCCCTCAAGGCGGTTCAGGCACCGATGACGTTGAGCAGCGCGTGCCTCCTTTCCCGCGTCACTACGTCCAGCGCACGGCGCAGCGCGGGAATCAGTTCGTCGCGCCGCGTCACGCGCTCGGACCAGCCGCCCGACGCCTCGGCATACTTCTCGAAATCCGGCACCGGCTCGAGGGACGAAAGGGGGCCGGTCCGGGACGCGTGCTCTTCGGCATAGCGGGCGGTATGCGTATCCGGATAGACCGTGAGCGTCGAGCGATAGACGGCCTCCCAGCGCGCATTGTTGAACACTACGGTCAGCACCGGCAGCTTGTGAGCCGCGGCGGCGTGGTGGCAGGCGGCGGGATTGGCGAAGATATAGGCGCCGTCGCCCACCACGCAGATGACCGTCTTGTCGGGCGCGGCCTGCTGGGCGCCCAGCGCCGCCGGCAGCCCCCAGCCCAGGCCGGCGGCCGAGGGATTGCCGAAGTACGTGCCCGCGACGTCGAACGTCATCTGCGGGCGAATGGCAGAGTACTCGTTTACCAGTATCGCGTCCTGCGGCCGTACCTGGTCGAGGCAATGGGTCAGGAACAGCTTGGTAATGGGACCGTCCTTGGCCAGCACACGCTGCATCGCGGCCTGCGCTGCCTGGCGCACGGCGGCGGCACTGGCCTCGAGTTCCGCGCGTCGTGCCGCGGCGGTCCGCGCCGCGCCTTCCTCCTCCAGCGCCGCATGCAGGGCTTCGATCAGCGCGCGCGCATTGGCTGTCAAGGTCAGGTCCGAGCGGAAACTGCGCATGGCGTAGCGATTGAACAATGGATCCGTGCCGGCATGGGAGACGAAGGCCTCCTCGCGGGGCCGCGTCTTGCCGGGAATCCACGGCACGTCGGTTTCCAGGAACAGCAGCGCGTCCGCCTTGGCGAACACCGCGTCCATGTCGTGACCCAGGTGCAGCGCATGGCTGGAAGGGAAGTTCACGTGGCGGCTCTTGGCCTCGGCCACGCCTATCCCGAAACGTTCGGCCAGGTTGACCAGCAGGTCCACGGTCGAGGGGTCCGAGCCGCTCGCCGTGCTGACGATCACGGGGTGGCGTGCCGCGGCGAACCTGCGCGCCAGCTCGCGGACGGCAAGGACATCGGGATGAGGGGGCGCCGGAATGGCGATCGGCTTGGATGGCCGGAAGCCGTCGATCTCCTGGGCCAGGATTTCCCGCGGCAGCATCAGGTAGACCGGGCCCCTCGGTTCGGCCATGCTGATGCCGATGGCACGATCCAGTACCTGCTCCATGTTGCAGCCGTCGCGCAGCTCGTAGTCCCACTTGACGAGCTCGCGCACCATGCCGCCCTGGTCCAGCATCTCCTGCGCCCAGTGGATCTCGCCGTTGCGGGAACCACGCCTGCCGTCCTGGAACAGCGGCGTGCGGCCGGCGGTGAACAGCATGGGAACCTGGCTGCGCGCCGCGTTCATGATGCCGCAAACGGCATTGGCTGCGCCGACGCTCACGTGCAGCATTACTGCCTGCGGCTTCTGCGAAATCATGTAGTAGCCATGGGCCATGCCTACGGCCAGATTCTCGTGCGTACACAGGACGGGAGTCGGAAAATCGATACCAGACTCGCCGGCGCGCGCATAAGCCTCGACGATGGATACCGTGTCCGTCCCGGCTCCCACGTAGAAGTATTCGATGCCGCGCTTCTTCAGCAGCGCCAGGTAGGCCTCGCCCACCGATAGCGCGGGGATAACCTCCTGGCCGGCGGCCGGCGTGCCCTTCGCTTGATCTTGTCCCATCTCGATTCCTGGATTCTGGTGGATGTTCGGTCGTGCCGGGGCGATCTGTCGCCTCGAGGGTGTCGACTTCAGAAGTGAAATGCCTCCGCACAAACTGTCATACCATTATACAGAACGAGGACGTGAGGCTGGCCAGGGATTTCCCGGACCCCGCATCCAGCGGCATGCCGGCAGCCCGCTCCGCCGTCCGGCCCCAGTCCGCATGATCCGGGCTTTTCAAGGAGCCGGCCAAGGCTCCCCAGCCTCTCCAACGCCGGCATTCATCTTGACAAAAACCCTCTAACACGCATACTGTATGTTAAATAGCAGACTTTATTTCATACCGACACGACACACCCCGGCAGGCCAAGGTGCTGCCGGGCAAAGGGAGACACCATGCTGAGTGAAGCGAAGAACCGCCAGTTGACCCAAGTAGGTCCTGGCACGCCGATGGGCGAGTTGCTCAGGCGCTACTGGCACCCCATCGCCGCGGTGAGCGAATTCGACACCACTGAAACCAAGCCGGTACGGCTGTTGGGAGAAGACCTCGTCCTGTATAAGGACTTGAGCGGCAACTTCGGATTGATCGACCGGCGCTGCGCGCATCGGCGCGCGGATCTCTCCTACGGCTTCGTCGAACAGACCGGCTTGCGCTGCAACTACCATGGATGGTTGTTCGGCAAGGACGGCCGCTGCATCGAGCAGCCCTACGAGGACATCGCCGCGCCCCAGGCTCGCATGAAGGAGCGGCTGCGCATTACCGCGTATCCCGTAGAGGAAAAGGCCGGCATGCTGTGGGCCTACCTGGGCCCGCAGCCGGCCCCGCTCGTTCCCAACTGGGAACCCTTCACCTGGAAGAACGGTTTCGTGCAGATCGTCATTTCCGAAATCCCCTGCAACTGGCTGCAATGCCAGGAAAACTCCATCGACCCGGTGCACTTCGAGTGGATGCATTCGAACTGGAGCATACGGCTGAAGGGAGAAACCGGTCCTTATTCGCCCACTCACCTGAAGGTCGACTTCGAGAACTTCGAGTACGGCATCGTCTACAAACGATTGCGCGAAGACACCAGCGAGCATCATCCGCTCTGGACCGTGGGCCGCGTATGCCTCTGGCCACAGGCATTCTGCCTGGGAGATCACATCGAGTGGCGCATTCCCATGGACGACGAGAACACACTCAGCATCACCTGGGCCTTCTCGCGCGTGCCCAAGGAACAGGAACCCTACGAACAAAAACGCATACCCGCCTGGCACGGACCGGTGGTGGACCCCGACACCGGACGGTGGATATCCAGCCATGTGATGAATCAGGACTTCGTTGCCTGGGTCGGCCAGGGACGGATAGCCGACCGCACCAAGGAGAACCTGGCCTCCAGCGATCGCGGGATCGCCCTGCTGCGCAAGCGCTTCGCCGAAGATCTCGATGCCGTCGCCGACGGCCGCGATCCCAGCGGCTTGATAAGGGACCCGCGGGCCAACGAGTGCGTGGAACTGCCGGTTGCCGCCCGCCATCTGTTCACCGAAGGGCTCACCCGCGCGCAGTTGCTGGCGCACCCCATCCTCGGCAAGCACCTGGACGACTACCCCTTCCAGGCCGGCCAGCCGGAGGAGGTCAAGGCGGAATTCCGCGCCGCAATGGGCCTGACCGAGGGCGACCTGCAGCCGGGTTGATCCAGGTCGTACTGCGGCTGCGCTATTCGTACTCGGATACCGGCCAGGTCAGCCTGATCCTGCTGCAGAGCGAAGTCAGGCACGGCGGCGCATCGCTCAACGTCAACGCCACGGCCGATCCGAGCGCTTCCCGCCTGCGCCAGCGCGGCCTGGTGCTGGGCATGTCGCAGTACTTCGGCGAAGGCCGCCGCTTTCACTTCATCGCCGAATACATGCGCGTGGGCAACGTCAGCGGCTGCAACGTTTCATCGCGCTGCGACGACACGGGCGCGCACGGCTACCTGCTGGCGCTGCGCTACATCCTGTCCAAGCGGACCAACTTCTACGTCAACTACCAGAAAATCCTGAACGACCGCAACTACAACATGGACTGGAACGGAAACAGCATGAGTTCGGCGCCATCTGGCCTCCCGGTAGGCGCCGATCCGCAACTCGTCGGCATCGGCTTCATGCACCGGTTCTGAGCCGCAGGCGTGCGCCATGGCGCACGCCCTTCGCCGCCCCGCGCGCCGGGCTAGACCATGTACAAGTCCAGCACCGTCGGGATGAAATCGTTCAGCAGCATGATCTTCTTGCGGGCGATCTTCCAACCGGCGTCCTCGCGCCTGAGCGTGTGCTCGTACGAGCCGAAGTACACGTGCTGCGATTTGTACTTCGGGTTGTACACGTGCGAGGACCAGCTCGAGCAAACCTCGACGCAATCGCCCTCCGCGCGCTCCACGAGGACGTTGGTCACCGAGTGGGACGTGCGCGCCAGCGGCATCGACGCCACCGACAGGTTGGACGTCAGGCGCCAGACGCGGTCGACCAGGGCGCTGCGCGAAGCGCAATAGAGCAAGGACAGCTCCGTGTCCGGATTGTCGGTCGGCTGATGCTCGCTCTTCCAGGCGGGAATCCAGTAGACCGCATCGTCGGCGTACAGGCCGACCCAATCGTCGAAGCGCTGGCGATCCAGCAACAGCGCTTCGCGGTACAGGAACTCGGCCGCCGCGGCCGGTGTCAGGGCGGTGCTCATCGTACAGCGCGCGAGAGCCGGCGGGCCGGGCGCCCGCCTCGTCGATGTGTCTCCATGTTCCCAGCTTCGGCAGATTATTCTAATACTCATACTGTATGAGTGATAAATTGGACTGTCAAGCCGAAGCCCGGGCCCGAGCATCGCGCGGGACCTCCCGCGCCCGCGGCTCAAGCCTTGGTACGCGGCGCTTTTCCACCTGCGTGTGATGTGCTTTAGTGTTTATACTGAGCCGGGCCGCCGGTCGGTAATGCGGGGCCGACGCAGAGTATCCAGATATAATCCGTCATACAGTCTGCGACTTACAAACGGTGGAACCCATACATATGGCACGTACGAGAGCCGATCTACCCGTGTGGCGCGCCGGGCGCACCGAGTCTACGGCAATGCGCGTTGAAAAACAGATCAAGGAAGCCGTGCTCGACGGCAAGCTGCTGCCGGGCGACTTCCTTGGCTCCGAGAACGACCTGGCCGAGCAATTCCAGGTCAGCCGCCTGCCCATACGCGAAGCGATGGGCCGCCTGCAGGCGCTGGGCGTGGTGGACGTGCGCACCGGCGCGGGTGGCGGCACCCGCATCGCCAACGGCAACGATGCCCCCGTGGTCGAAGCGCTGGCCATCCAGCTCAAGCTGATCGGCGTCGGCTCGGGCGAAGTCTTCGATGCCCAGGTCATCATCGAATCCAGCGCCGCGGAAATGGCGGCCAAGATGGCCACCGCCGAGGACATCGCCCGCATGGAAGCCCGCCTTGCCGAGGTTGAGGAACTGGTCGCCAATCCGGACGAATTCACGCCCGAGAAACTCACCAGTGCGTCGCTGGCCTTTCACCAGTCGATCGTCGATGCCTCGCACAACCAGTTCCTGTCGTCGATCATGAAGGCGATCTCGTACGTGCTGTACCGGTCGGTCAATCCGTACACCACGCCGGCGGTGGGCAAGCGCCTGGTGCAGCGGCACCGCAAGGTACTGGCCGCCATCGCCGCGCGCGACGGCAGCCTGGCCCGCCAACTGGTGACCGAGCACGTAGCGAAGGTGCGTGCCAAGCACGGCGCCGCCGGCAAGAGCCCAGCGGGCAACTGACAAGCCGGGGCAGCCCCCCCGGCCGCCCCGCTTGCGCGCTACTCGACCTGGATGTTGCGCGCCTTGATGAGCTGTGCCCAGCGCACCTGCTCGGCACGCATCAGCTCCGTCATTTGTGCGGGCTGGTTCAACGCCGGCACCGACCCGATCTCTTTCAGGCTGCGGACCATGTCCGGATCGGCGAACGCCCGGGCAATGCCGGCATGGATGCCGTCCACCACGGCGCCGGGCATGCCGGCCGGCCCCAGCACGCCGAACCAGCTCACGCCGTCCACGCCCTTGTAGCCCTGTTCCTCGATGGTGGGGATGTCCGGCGCGGAAGGACTGCGCGCCGTTCCGACCAGCCCCAGGGCCTTTACCTTGCCGCCCTTGAGCAGCGGCAGCGCCGCCGGAAGATCGACGAACACGCCGGCGATCTGGCCGCCCATGACGTCCGTCAGCGCGGGCGCCACGCCCTTGTACGGCACATGCACGAAGTTGCCGCGCGTCGCCTCTTTCATCAACTCCATGTAGAGGTGCGTGATGTTGCCGGTGCCCGCCGAGCCGATAGGCACCGGATTGGCCGATTGCCGCGCATAGGCGACGAATTCGCGCATGTCGTCGGCGGGCAGTTGCTTGCCCACCAGCAGCGCGGTGCCGTTGGCCACGACGCGGGCAATGGGGCTCAGGTCCTTCAGCGGGTCGTAGCTCAGGTCCTTGTACAGCACCGGGCTGATGGTCAGCATGCCCGAGGTGGCGAACAGCAGCGTCGACCCGTCGGGCGCAGCCTTGGCCACCGCCTGCACGCCGATCGCGCCGTTGGCGCCGGGGCGGTTGTCGACGATCACGGTCGCATCCAGTTGCGGTCCCAGGCGCTCGGCCAGCTTGCGGGCGATGAGGTCGGCCGGCCCGCCGGGCGAGAACGGCACCACCATCCTGACCTGCCGGGGCAGCGGCTGGGCTGCCGGCGCGCCGGCGAACACCGCGGTCAGAACGAGCAGGGCCGTCCCGAGCATGCGGACCGGCGTGAAGCTGCGGTATTCCATGGAGATCTCCTTGGCAAGGCGACAACGGGGAGGGGTCAGGCCGAGCGGCGGATCACGCCTACGCCCGGGGCGTCCGGCACGTACAGGTATCCGTCCTCGACTTTCAGGCCTTCGAAGGGATCGTTCAGCAATTTCTGGAACTCGGCCAGTTCGCAGGCATATGTGATGTTGGGCAGCGCGGCGGCCAGGTGCAGGGCGTGGGCGGCGAGCAGCTGGCTGCCGACGTTCGCTCCCATCCGGCATCCCAGGTGCGCCACCTCGCAGATCCGCGCGGCGGCCTGCACCGCTCGCAATCCGCCCATCTTGGGCAACTTCAGGCTCACGGCGTTGATGGAACGGCTGGCGGCCAGCCGGTAGGTCGACGAGGCATCGTATGCGCTCTCGTCGGCCTCGATGGCGATGCTGGACGCGCGTGTGACGTCCTGCAGCCCGTCGACATCGTCCGCCCGGACCGGCTGCTCGATGATGTCGACATCGAACTCCACCGCCCGCTGCGCGAAGACGATGGCGTCCTTGGCGCGATACGACTGGTTCGGATCGGCCACCAGCCGCACCTCGTCCCCCACCTGCCGCCGCACCGCGCGCAGCCGCTCGATGTCCTCGCGCACATTGCCGCCCACCTTGAGCTTCAGGTGCCGATAGCCCTGGTCCACGAGACGCTGCGCCCGCTCGGCCATCTCGGGCGGGACCTTCAATCCCAGCATGCGGCAGATCGCGATGCGGTCGGTGGTCTTGCCGCCGAGCAGTTCGTACAGCGGCACCCCCAGCAGCCGCGCCTTCAGATCGTGCAGGGCGCAGTCGATGGCGGCCTTGGCCGGATTGTTGCCCGCCAAGGCGGCATGCACGCGCGCCAGATTGGCCTCGATCGCCATTGCATCCTGGCCTACCACGGCGGGACACATGCGCTGCAACGCCCCTTCCACGCCGGGCGCGGTCGCCGCCAGGTGGGGAAAGGCGGCCGCGTAGCCCCACCCCTGCGTGCCATCCTCCGCGGTCAAGGTCAGAACGCAGGCGTCGTTGGTGGGATAGGCCTGGCCAGCGAATTTCCAGTTGGGGTCCTCATCGGGCAAGGTCAGGCGCTCGATGGCGAAAGATTTGATCTGCAAGGCGCGCTCCGGCGACACATGGACACGGCCCACTCTATCAGCGCGCAAGCCGTGCGATCATTCGGATTCGGGCGCCCGGCCAAACCAAACGGTTATGGGCCGGCGCACCGTCATCCGTCGTTGAGGCCCGCATGGAAATCGAGCGTTCGATCGAGCGCGTGCTGACCACCCAGGTCAAGCTGCGACACCTGCTCATGTTCAAGACCGTTGCCGAGCGCGGCGCGGTGTCGCGTGCGGCCGAGGCCCTGCACATGTCCCAGCCCGCAGTCTCCAAGACCATCCATGAACTGGAGTCGCTGCTGGGCGAGCGGCTGCTCGAACGCACCGCCAAGGGTGTCGTTCCCACGGTGTTCGGCAGCCACGTGCTGCGCTATGCCAACTCACTGCATGCGGAACTCAAGCGCGCGGCCGAGGAACTGACGGCTTTACGCCAAGGCGCGGCCGGCAAGCTTGCGATCGGCAGCTACATGGTGGCCCTGCCATCGCTGCTACCGCGGGCCTTGTCGATATTCTTCGGCAGCGGCGACGCCACGCGCATCTCGGTGGTGGACGGCAGCAAGGAAAAGCTCCTGAGCGGGTTGCAGGCCGGAGAGATCGATCTCGTCGTGGGACGCATGTCGGAGCAGGAAGGACACGGCCAGATCCGGCAGATCCCGCTGTACTTCGAACCTATCGTGCTGGTGGCGGGGCGGCAGAATCCGCTGGCGGGCAAGCCCGCGCCCACGCCCGCCGACCTGGCTGCGCAGGAATGGATCATGCCCCACGCCAGCAGCGTGGCGCGCGCCCCCATCCAGATGTTCTTCGCGCGCGAGGGCCTCGACTTTCCCAGCCGCGTCGTGGAGACGCTGTCGTTTCCGTTGATACGGGCCCTGCTCCTGCAACGCGACATGGTCGCCGCCCTGCCATGGCAAATCGTGCAGGCCGACATCGAGCAGGGCGCGCTGGTGAAGCTGCCCATGGACATCGGCTATCCCGCCCTGCCCGTTGGCATCATCACCAATGCCCACGACAACCTCTCGGCCGCCGCGCTGCGCATGGTCGAGAGCCTGCGGCAAGCCGCCGGGGAGCTCTATCACCGGCCGCCGGCGCAATAGCGCCTGGCCTCAGTTCCCTTCGGCAGTGGCGGGCGCGGCCGCCGGATTCCACTGGCCGCGCCGCATGCGCGAGATGCGCACGTTCTTGAACAGTCCGGCCTTGCGGAAAGGCTCCTCCAGCGAAAACGCCTCGGCCTCTGCGTAGCTGTCGACATTGAGGATCAGCACGCTGCCGGTACGCTTGACGCCATCCTCGGCCAGCATCGCGCCGCCCAGCACCAGCTTGGACTCGAACCGAGCCAGATAGTCCAGGTGGGCAGGCTTGACCCGTTCGCGGATTTCGGCGGCGCCCTCGTCCTTGTCTTCCTGGTAGATGATGTACAGCATGCGCGTCCCCTTCAAAACAGCCATGATAGGAGCGGCGCGGGCGGCGCCGCATTCCCGTTTCGCTGGCGGCCACAACCGGACGGTTATGGCCGGGGCGGAAAAAATCAGGCCGCGGGCGCGGCGCCGGCGCGAGAATGGCTGCCTCGAGACCGCTACGGGGAAGACATCGTGTCCATCATCGACGCCCGCCTGGCCGCACTGGGCATCGTCCTGCCGCCCGCCCCAGCGCCGCGCGCCGCCCGCATCCGCATGGCGCGCAAGCTCGGCAACCTGCTGTTCGTATCCGGCCAATTGCCGGGCTGGGACGGGGAGCTGCACCATCTCGGCCGCGTCGGCGACACCCTCAGCCTGGCCCAGGCTCAGCAGGCCGCCCGCGCCAGCGCCCTGAACGTCCTCGCCCAAGCCCGCGCCGCCCTGCCCCACGGGCTGGACGACGTCGTCTCGGTCGTGAACCTCAGAGGCTTCGTCGCCTCCACGCCGGATTTCGTCCGGATCGCGGAAGTGGTCAACGGAGCGTCGGACCTGATGGTGGAAGTATTCGGCGAGGCTGGCGCCCATACGCGCACCGCCGTAGGCGTAGCCAGCATGCCGCACGGCGTGGTCGTGGAGATAGAGGCGCTGT
Organism: Pigmentiphaga sp. NML080357; assembly: GCF_002188465.1. Lineage (GTDB taxonomy): Bacteria > Pseudomonadota > Gammaproteobacteria > Burkholderiales > Burkholderiaceae_B > Pigmentiphaga. The sequence continues at coordinate 64,919 of NZ_NINW01000045.1, forward strand.
TCGAGGTGGTGTAGGTGCCCCCTACCCGAGCTTGCCGTGGCACTGCTTGTATTTCTTCCCGCTGCCGCAGGGGCAGGGGTCGTTGCGTCCCACCTTGGGCACCACGTTGCGCACCGTCGCGGCGGCGGCCTGCTGGCCGGCGGCGGCATTGGCGGAGGCCAGCGCCTCGTCGTAGTCGGAATGGTGGTACTGGACGTTCTGCACGTGGGACTGTGCGGCGTCCTGCTCCACCTGCTCGACCTGCTCGGCCGACTGGACGCGCACCGTCATCAGGACCTTGACCACGTCGTTGCGGATGCGGTCCAGCATGCCGGAGAACAGCTCGAAGGCTTCGCGCTTGTATTCCTGCTTGGGATTCTTCTGGGCGTAGCCGCGCAGGTGGATGCCCTGGCGCAGATGATCCAGCATCGCCAGGTGCTCGCGCCAGTGGGTATCGATGGACTGCAACAGGATGGAGCGCTCGAACTGGCCCCACATCTCGGTGCCCACCAGGGCGACCTTGGCGTCGTAGGCCTCGGTCGCGGCCTTGAGCACGCGCTCGAGCAGGTCGTCGTCCGTCAGGTTGGGCTCGCTCTCGAGCATGGCGGCCAGCGGCAGTTCGATCTGCCAATCCAGCTCCAGCGTCTTCTGCAGGCCCGGGACGTCCCATTGTTCCTCGACGGAGTCTTCCGGCACGTACTGGCGGAAGACCTCGGTGAAGGTGGCGTCGCGCAGGTTGGCGATCACGTCGGCGATCGACGCGGCTTCCAGCACCTCGTTGCGCTGCGCGTAGACGACCTTGCGCTGGTCGTTGGCGACGTCGTCGTATTCGAGCAGTTGCTTGCGGATGTCGAAGTTGCGGGCCTCGACCTTGCGCTGGGCCGACTCGATGGAGCGGGTGACCATGCCGGCCTCGATAGGCTCGCCCTCGGGCAGCTTCAGGCGCTCCATGATGGCGCGCACGCGGTCGCCCGCGAAGATGCGCATGAGCGAGTCTTCCAGCGACAGGTAGAACCGCGACGAACCCGGGTCGCCCTGGCGGCCGGCGCGGCCGCGCAACTGGTTGTCGATGCGGCGCGACTCGTGGCGCTCGGTACCGATGATGCGCAGGCCGCCGGCGGCCTTGACCTGCTCGTTCAGCGGTTTCCATTCCTCGCGCACTTTGGCGATGCGGGCCTCCTTCTCGGCCTCGGACAGCGAGTCGTCGGCGCGGATCAGGTCCACCTGCTTGTCGACGCTGCCGCCCAGCACGATGTCGGTACCGCGGCCCGCCATGTTGGTGGCGATGGTGATGTGGCCCGGCTTGCCGGCCTCGGCCACGATCTCGGCCTCGCGCGCGTGCTGCTTGGCGTTGAGCACCTCGTGCTTGAGCCCGGCCTTCGTCAGCATGGCCGACAGCAGTTCGGAGTTCTCGATGCTGGTGGTGCCCACCAGCACCGGCTGGCCGCGCTTCTGGCAATCCCGGATGTCTTCCAGGATAGCGTTGTACTTCTCCTGGGTGGTCTTGAAGACCTGGTCGTTCTGGTCGACGCGGATCATGGGCCGGTTGGTCGGCATGATCACGGTCTCGAGCCGGTAGATTTCCTGGAACTCGTAGGCTTCGGTGTCGGCCGTGCCGGTCATGCCGGCCAGCTTCTCGTACATCCGGAAGTAGTTCTGGAAGGTGATCGAGGCGAGGGTCTGGTTCTCGTTCTGGATCTTGACGCCTTCCTTGGCCTCCACCGCCTGGTGCAGGCCGTCCGACCAGCGGCGGCCGACCATCAGGCGGCCGGTGAACTCGTCGACGATGATGACTTCGCCGTTCTGCACCACGTAGTGCTGGTCGCGGAAGAACAGGTTGTGCGCCCGCAGCGCGGCCATCAGGTGGTGCATCAGGCTGATGTGGCGCGGTTCGTACAGCGATTCGCCCTCGGGCAGCAGGCCCTGGCGCTCGAGGATCTGCTCGGCCTTCTCGTGGCCGGCTTCCGACAGGTAGACCTGGTGGCTTTTCTCGTCCACCCAGAAGTCGCCCGGAGGCTCGGGTTCGTTGGACTTGGGCTCGGACACCATGCGGGTGAGCAGCGGCGGCACCGCGTTCATCCGGATGTAGAGTTCGGTATGGTCCTCGGCCTGGCCCGAAATGATCAGCGGCGTGCGCGCCTCGTCGATCAGGATGGAGTCGACCTCGTCGACCACCGCGTAGAACAGCGCGCGCTGGCGGCGGTCCTCCACGCGGTATTCCATGTTGTCGCGCAGGTAGTCGAAACCGAACTCGTTATTGGTGCCGTAGGTGATATCGGCCTGGTAGGCGGCCTTCTTTTCCTCGTTGGGCTGCTGCGAGACCACCACGCCCACGCTCAGGCCCAGGAAACGGTACAGGCGGCCCATCCAGGCGGCGTCGCGCTGGGCCAGGTAATCGTTGACCGTCACCACGTGAACGCCCCGGCCCGCCAGCGCGTTCAGGTAGACGGGCAGCGTGGCCACCAGCGTCTTGCCCTCGCCGGTGCGCATCTCGGCGATGCGGCCGCTGTGCAGCACGATCCCGCCCAGCAGCTGGACGTCGAAGTGGCGCATGCCCAGCACCCGCTTGCCGGCTTCCCGAACGACGGCAAAGGCCTCGGGCAGGAGATCGTCGAGCGACTCGCCGTTCTGGTGGCGTTGCTTGAACTCTTGCGTGCGGGCCGCGAGTTGCTCGTCGCTGAGTGCGGCCGTCTGGGACTCCAGCGCGTTGATGCGATCGACCAACTTGCCGTACTGCTTCAGCAGCCGGTCGTTGCGGCTGCCGAAAATTTTCTTGAGCAGAGAGGAAACCATGCGCGATTTTTGCAAGCAACCGGGACACCGGGCGCAAGCCTGGCATCCCAGCCGGGGATATGGGATAAGCCAGCCAGTTTAGCACCGTGGGAGGACCTTGAATCGCGCATCCCGCCGGGCCGGACATCCCTGCCCGGCCCCGCGCCCGCGGCACCCCCTCCCGCCCGCTGGCCGGCCACCCGTCATTCCCGGGTCAGCCTGGCCTCCTTGACGATGCGGGCCATGAGCTGCCTGTCCTGGGCGAACAGTTTTGCAAACTCATCAACGCTCATGGCATCGGGCGCGACGCCCTGGGTGGCGAGCCGCTCCTTGATGACCGGCATCTCCAGAACCTTGGCGACGGCGGCGTTGATCCGCTGCACCACGGCCGGCGGCGTGGCGGCGGGGGCCAGCAGGCCGAACCACGACTCGAACACGTAGGAAGGCAACCCGGCCTGCGCGATCGGCGGCACGCCGGGCAGCAGCGGCGAGGGCTGGCGCGAGGTCACCCCGATGATCCGCAGCCGGTGATCCTGCAGGTAGGCGCCCACGCCGGCATTGGGCACGATGACCGCCTGCGCCCGCCCGCCGGCTACGTCGTTGGCCGCTTCCTGGGTGGATTTATAGGGAATGTGCAACATGTCGAGTCCGGCGGTGCTCAGGAAGTACGCCATGGCCAGGTGGGTGGAGCTGCCGATGCCGGCCGACCCGTAGTTGAGCTCGCCGGGGCGTTTCTTGGCATAGGCGATGAACTCGGCCACGTTCTTGGCCGGCAGGTCGCTGCTGATCATCAGCACGTAGCTTTGCGTGCCGATGTTGGCCACCGGCTTGAAGTCCTTGATCGGGTCATAGTGCGGCTTGGCGCCCAGCTCGGCCGTGACGAAGTGGCTGGAGGCGGCCATGAGCAGCGTGCGGCCGTCCGGATCCGCGCGCCCGACGTTGGCGGTGCCGATGGCGCCGCCCGCTCCCGGACGGCTCTCGATGATGATGGTCTGGCCCAGCGCCTGGCCCAGCTCCTGGTAGAAGGTGCGCGCCAGCAGCTCCCGTGCGCCGCCGGCGGCGAACGGGACGACGATGCGCGTCACCGGGCCGCCCATCTGGGCCTGGGCAGGGTATGGCGAAACGACGGCCGCCATGCAGGCGGCCAGGATTGCGAACCATTTCATGGTGTCTCCTGAGGTATCGAAGCGGCGGCAGAAGCCCGCCCATGTCTTTTTCCGGCCGCGGCCGGACACAGTCACAAGACGCGAGTCACGTCGTCGAACAATTCGTCGACGGCATAGCGGCGCGGAATCAATCGCTGGTCATAGGCGTAGTGGACGATCAGCTCGAGCGCATGCCGGTTAGCTTCCACCCCGAACGGCGTCAGGTCCGGGGAAGCGGCGCCCAGCCTGGCGGCGGCCTTGCTTTCCTGCAGCAGGCGGTAGATTTCCCGGACCACGTCCGGACGCTGCTCGCACAGGGAACGGTCGATCGCCATCATATGGTTGATCGGCACCATGCCGTGCCTTGCGCCCCAGGCGGCGGCCGCCGCATGCGGATCCGGCAGCACCGGGGCCAGGCGCGGATCGTCGGGCAAGTCGGTGCCGATGATGGCGGCATCGAGTTCCCCGGCCAGCAGCATTTCCACCATGTTCTTGCCCTGCGGCGCGCGGGCCACGCCCGGGGGATCGGGGAACTCGGCCAGGTGGCCGTCCTCGAAAGTCACCCAGCGTATGCCGTCCAGGTCCACGCCATAATCGTCGGCCAGGATGCCGCGCACCCAGGCCACCGTGGTCTGGGCGTAGGCGCGGATGCCGATGCGCTTGCCGGCCAGTTCGGCCACGCGCAAGCGCCCGCGCTCGACGTTGTGCACCAGGCAGTGGTGCTGGTAGCGGCCGGCGCCCACCACCGCCGGCATCAACACCAACGGTTTGCCGTAGGCCTTGGCCTGGAGGAAGGTGACCAGCGCCAGTTCGGCCACGTCGAACGCGCCTTCGCGGACCACGCGCTTGAACGCCCGGTTGGCGACCTTGACCGGATCGAACTCGAAACCGACCAGTGGCGAAGCCACCTCGCCGCGCTTGAGCGCCAGCGTATTGGGATAGTCCCCCAGCAGGGTGCGCAGTCGCATGGCTTGCATCACGCCCTCCCCCCGGCGGCGCCCAGTGCCGGATACAGCGCCTTGGCGGTACGGTGGAAGATCCACTCGCGCTCCTCGTCCGACAGCGAGGCGGTCGCCTCCAGCGCCTCGCCCAGGAGGGCGACAAGACTGCCCGCCGAGGCGGGGAAATTCGACCCCCAGGCGATGCGGTCGGCGCCAAAGGCATCGACCGCCTGGCGCAGGAAGCTGGCCTGCGTGGCGGCACCCTCTTTCGCTTCGCGCACATTGTGCGTGGTCAGCTTGAAGAAAAGGTTGGCATGGCGCGCCAGCCCGAACAGACTGGCGGCGGCGGCGTAGGGCGGCCCGTCGTCCAGCCGCGGCCGGGCGAAGTGGTCCAGCAGCACGCGCACCCGCGGAAAACGCTGGAGAACATTCTCCAGCTGCGGCAGGCCGTCCGCCCGCAGTTGCACGCAGACCGGAATGTCCAGCTCCTGCGCCCGTTCCCAGGCGGGGAAACCGCGCGGGTCGTCCAGCCGGGCGCCGCGGTCGGCCGCCGTATGGCCGGCGATGAAGACGCGCATGCCGTGCAGGCCGCGGCCGTGCCAGTAGGCGATGCGCTCGGCCGCATCCTCGTCCGTCAGGCCGATGGAATAGATCCCTATGAAGCGGTCGGGCCGCGCCGCCACCGAATCGGCGACATATCGGTTGTCGTGGCCATAGCAGGTCGACGCCTGGACCAGGGCGACCTTGGCGATGCCCGCATCGTCCATGGCGGCGAGCATGGCCGGGTAGGTGACCGGCCGCTCGCGCGACCAGTCCGATTGCTTGCCGGCGAGGGGCGCCAGCGGATAGGCGTCCTGGTCGTCGGCAATGACGTGGGTATGGAGATCGATGATCGATGTCGGCTTGGGAAAAGACACGGGGGCTCCTGATCGAAGGCCCACATCATGCCCGTGCCGATATAAGTAAACTACTTAAAAATACCGCACCCATCATAAGCATTTGATTATGTTTTGACTGGAACATCCGCCATGGCTCGACTCGACTGGTACATCCGCGCCAATCTGAAGCCGCGCCACCTGCAACTGCTGGTGGCGCTGGACGAATTGCGCAATCTGGGCAAGGTCGCGGCCAGCCTCAACATTACCCAGCCGGCGGTCTCGCTGGCGCTGGCGGAACTGGAGAAGGGGCTGGGCTTCAAGCTGTTCGACCGCACCGCGCGGGGCGTGCAGCCCAACGTGTACGGCGAATGCCTGGTACGACAGGCCCGCGTCATGCTCAACACCCTGGCGCAGACCCGCGACGAACTGCGCGCCCTGCTGTCCGGCGCCTCCGGCCGCACCGCCCTGGGCGCGATGCCGGCCATGACCTCGGCCCTGGTGCCGCTTGCGCTGGCAACGCTCAAGCGCAGCTCGCCGACGACGACGGTGCATGTGCAAGAAGGGTCGATGGATACGCTGCTGCCGGAGCTGCGCCGGGGAAATCTGGACGTTCTCGTCGGCCGCCTGAGCAGCCGCCCCTCCACCGACTTCGCGGAAACCGTACTGTTCGAGGGATCCAGCATGGTCGTGGTGGGCCGCGAGCACCCGCTGGCCGGCGCCGGCGAGGTAAAGTGGCGCGATCTCGCAGGCTACCCCTGGGTGCTGCCGCCGGTGGCCTCGCTGCCGCGGGAGCCGCTGGAAGCCGCATTCGAAGACAACGACATTCCCATGCCGAGCGACTACATCGAGACACTCTCGGTGCCCGTCATCGCGACCTACCTGCAATCGACCCAGGCGGTCGGGCTGCTCTCCCCCGTGGCCGCGCGCCACTATTGCGACCTGGGCATGCTGGCCGTCCTTCCGCTGGAACTGCCTCGCCTGCTGCGGCCCATCGGGCTGACCTGGAGCAAGCAGCGCGCGCTGTCGCCGGCCAGCGAATTGCTGATGCAATGCCTGCGCGAAGTGGCTGCCGGCCTGAAACTATAGGATTAGTGCTACGGGTTGGGGTTCCGCCGGCCCTTAGTCGAGCGCCCCGCCGGGAGCCGGCAGCGTCACCACCTTGGAGAACGGTTCGACCGGCTGCTTGCCGGGACCGTGGGCGAGGAAGTTGTTCGGATTGACCGCCACCCCGCCCAGCCGCACCTCGAAATGCAAATGCGAGCCGGTGGAACGCCCCGTGCTGCCTACCAGCGCGACGCGCTGGCCGCGCTTGACCAGGTCGCCGGGCTTGACCAGCAGCTTGGACGCATGGGCGTAGCGGGTGATGAGGTCGTTGCCGTGGTCGATGTCGATCATGTAGCCGTAGCCCGCATGGTATTCCGCCGCCTGCACCACGCCTCCCGCGGCCGCCACGATGGGCGTGCCGACGGGCGCGGCGAAATCGATGCCTTCGTGCAGCGAGCGGGTACCGGTGAAGGGATCGACCCGCCAGCCGAAGGAAGAGCCGTTATAGCCCTGCGACACCGGCAGGACCGTGGGCGTCATGGCCTTGCGTACCGACAGGGTCGTGAGCTGCGCGTCGAGCACGCTGAGATAATCGGCCCGCTCCACCAGTTGGGCTTCGAGCTTGTCGAGTTCGGAACTGACATCCTGGGCCGACATGGGCTGGGGCGAAACCAGCAGGCCGCCGCGGCCCGGCACGCCCTTGACGGAGAAAGCCGGCGTGACGCCCGCCAGGCCGGCGACGCGCTCGCCCAGCGCATCGAGCTGCATCAGCTTGGCCTGCATCTCGCCCACGCGCTTGGCGAGCAGGTTGATGTTCTCGCGCAGGACCGCCTGCTGCCGGGCTTCCTCGCGGCTGCGCTCGGCCACGCTGGGACCGCCGGAAAACCAGGAAATGCCGGAAGCCGCGTAGTGCAACAACAGGGCGCCCACGACCACGATGGCAGCGATTGCCGCGATCATCCCCGCGATGAGCCTGGGGGTTACAGTCAGCGTCCGGGCCTCGGGCAGGCGCGGATGCACTATGATGATCTGCACGGAACGTGCCTCCTGCCGTTAAAGACGCGCCCTGCTCGGCGCCCCGTATCCTCTTGAATGTTCCCGAGACTCCAGGGAGTTCGTGATCGACACTTTTCGCACCCGGCCCGCCGCGATAGCAAGGAAGCGGCGGACACGGACCTACACCGACCCGGCGCAGGAAACCGCCGCGCTGTCGTGCCTGGGGCGCGACGGCAAGGGATCAAGCCTGCTGGGCACCGCCAGGCGCCTGATAGAGCTTGAGCGGCAGGTCTGCAATGCCCTGCCGAGTCCCCTGGGGTCGTCGTGCCGCGTGCTGCGCTTCGAGGACGGCAAATTGACGCTGGGCGTACCGGCGGCGACCCATTCCGCCAAGCTGCGCCAATTGGCGCCGCGGCTGGTCGCGGCCTTGGAAAAGCAAGGGTGGCAGGTTAACGGAATCGCCGTCCGCGTTCAAGCAACGCTTACCCGGCTCTCCCAGACAGAACTGTCACAATCGGCGACACGCCGCGATCCTCCCCGGCAATTGGGCGAGCAAGGCCGGAAGGCCATCGCGGAGTTGCACCAGCAACTGCGCGATGGCCCGCTGGCCGACGCGGTGGGCAGGCTGATGAAGAGGTCCCCCCCTACGCGCTAGGGGAACACCCCCTCCGCGCTGCGCGCGTCCCCTCAAGGGGGCGATGCGGGTGGACCGGCGGAGCCGGATCCACCGCATCCCGGGTCTAGGCCCGATTTCTTGGGGCGTGACGCTGGAACTTCGCTGGCTGCCAGCGGTAGCAACGATGCTGCAAACGGAGGAAGCCGGACTAGATCCAGGGCGCCGCGGATCCGGCTTTGCCGGTCCGCCAGCGCCGCCCCCTTGAGGGGACGCGCGCAGCGCGGAGGGGGTGGTCTACGCTGTCACCCAGTCTTCGCGGAAGGCCTTGGGAGCGCCGGCCTTGGACTCGAAGGTCGCGAGTTCCCAGGCGTCGCGCTGCGCAAGCAGGGCACGGGCCAGCTGGTTGTTCATGCCGTGGCCGGACTTGTGCGCCACGTAGCGGGCGATCAGCGGCTTGCCGACCAGGTAGAGATCGCCGATGGCGTCGAGGATCTTGTGTTTGACGAACTCGTCCTCGTAGCGCAGGCCGTCGCTGTTCAGGACGCGGAATTCATCCATCACGATGGCGTTGTCCAGGCTGCCGCCGCGCGCCAGGCCCGCCGCGCGCAGGTTCTCGACGTCCTGCATGAAGCCGAACGTCCGTGCCCGGGCGATTTCCTTGATGTAGGAGTGCTCGGCGAAGTCGATCTCGGCGAAGTTCGACGTGGCATCGATGGCCGGATGGTGGAAGTCGATGGAGAACGCGAGCGCGAAGCCGTCGTAGGGTTCGAGCCGCGCCCACTTGGCCGCGGCGCCCTCGCCTTCGCGCACTTCGACCGGCTTCAATACCCGGATGAATTCCTTGGGAGCGTTCTGCTCTTCGATGCCCGCCGATTGCAGCAGGAACACGAACGTGCCCGCGCTGCCGTCCATGATCGGAACTTCCTCGGCGGTCAGATCCACGTGCAGGTTGTCGATGCCCAGACCGGCGCAGGCGGACATCAGATGCTCGACGGTCGATACCCGGACATCCCCCTTCTGCAGCACCGACGCCATGCGGGTATCGCCGACCGTCATGGCCGACGCGGGCAGGTCGACTGGTTCGGGCAGGTCGATGCGATGGAAAACGATGCCGGTATTGGGTGCCGCCGGGCGCAGCGTGATCTCCACCCTCCGGCCGGAATGCAGGCCGACGCCGGTCGTGCGGGTGACGCTTCGTATGGTGCGCTGGCAAAGCATGGCGGAGAGGGATCCGGGTTAATACTATATTGTAACGTTTCTGTGTTAGAACGGGCGCGCGAGAAGTGGTTCCTATGCGGGCCCGCCGCGCATGCATGGCGGTCCGGACCGCCGGCAGGGCTTGACCCGGCAGACGGGCGGCGGGTGCGCCGCCCGACCAGCCGAGGCGTGACGCAGGCGGCGGCCGCCGGCAGGCGTCCGGCCGCGAGCGGCGTCTGGCTTTACAGCTGTTTGAGCAGGGTCTCGGCGTCGCTGATTTCGTACTTGCCGGGGGCCTCGACGTTCAACTGCTTGACCACGCCATCGTCCAGCAGCATGGAGTAGCGCTGCGAACGCACGCCCATGCCGCGCTCGGTCAGGTCGAACTCCAGGCCCAGCGCCTTCGTCCACTTGGCCGAGCCGTCGGCCAGCATGCGGATCTTGCCCTGGCTGCCCTGCTCCTTGGCCCAGGCTCCCATGACGAACGCGTCGTTGGTGGCCACGCACCAGATCTCATCCACGCCCTTGGCCTTGAGCGCGTCGTGGTTCTGCAGATAGCTGGGCACGTGCTTGGCCGAGCACGTGGGCGTGAACGCGCCCGGCACGGCGAACACCGCGACCTTCTTGCCCTTGGCCAGATCCGCCACCTGGAACGCGTTCGGCCCGAGCGTGCAGCCCTCGGTCTCCACCGCGATGAACTCGGTCAGCGTACCGTCGGGCACGCGATCGCCTACTTTGATGGTCATTGGAAGACTCCTTCTGATCTGGTCAGTAGAAAATAGAAAAGGGAAACACCGGAGGGCAGTATAGGTCTCGTACCGCCCCCAGTACACTGACCACCCGGCAAAAAAGGTGTCCGGAAGTAGAGCCTCGAGGGGAAGCCCACCCCCTCCGCGCTTCGCGCGTCCCCCTCAAGGGGGCGGCGCCGGCGGACCGGCAAAGCCGGATCCGCGGCGCCCTGGATCTAGTACGAGCTTCTTGGTTTGTGCACCGTTGCTACCGCTGGCAGCCAGCGAAGCACCGGCGCCACATTCCAAGAAAGCGGCCCTAGACCCAGGATGCGGTGGATCCGGCTCCGCCGGTCCACCCGCATCGCCCCCTGGGGGGCGCGCGTAAGCGCGTAGGGGGGCCTATCAATCAGCCTGTTTGCGCAGGAACGCCGGGATGTCGAGATGCTCCATGCCCGAGCTTTCCAGCGCCTGCACGCGCATGGACGCGTCGCGCGGGTTGCGGAAGACCGTGGGCGTGTCGTAGTCGTGGTAGTTGGTGCCGCCAACCTGGGCGTTGTAGGCCGGCACGTTGTCGGTGCCGGTGCGCAGCTGGGGCATGGAATTCTGCACCAGTTGAGGCTTGGCCTTGTTGCGGCCCAGGCCGGTCGCCACCACGGTCACGCGCAGGTCTTCGCCCATGGCATCGTCGTACGACACACCGAAGATCACGGTGGCATCTTCCGCGGCGTAGCTGCGGATAGTGTCCATGATTTCGCGCGTTTCGCGCATCTTCAGCGAACGGCTGGCGGTGATGTTGACCAGCACGCCGCGGGCGCCGTTCAGGTCGATGCCCTCCAGCAGCGGGCACGCGATGGCCTGCTCGGACGCCACGCGGGCACGGTCCACGCCGCTGGCGATGGCCGTACCCATCATGGCCTTGCCCTGCTCGCTCATGATGGTCTTGACGTCTTCGAAGTCGACGTTGACGTTGCCGTCCACATTGATGATCTCGGCGATGCCCGCGCACGCGTTGTGCAGGACGTCGTCGGCGGCCTTGAAGCAGTCTTCCTGGGTCGCGTCCTCGCCCAGCAGCTCGTACAGGTTTTCGTTGAGCACGACGATCAGCGAATGCACGTGCTGCGACAGGGCGTCGATGCCTTCCTCGGCCATGCGCATGCGCTTGCTGCCCTCGAAGTGGAAGGGCTTGGTCACCACGGCAACGGTCAGAATGCCGAGCTCCTTGGCGACTTCGGCCACCACCGGACCGGCGCCGGTGCCCGTGCCCCCGCCCATGCCGGCGGTGATGAACACCATGTTGGCGCCATGCAGCGCGTCGCGGATTTCCTCGCGTGCGGTTTCGGCGGCGGCGCGGCCCTGCTCGGGCTTGGCGCCGGCGCCCAGGCCGCTGCGGCCAAGGCGGATCTGCACCGGCGCATTGGTATGCGACAGCGCTTGCGCGTCGGTATTGGCGCAGACGAAGTCCACGCCTTGCACGCCGCGGCGGATCATGTGAGCGACGGCATTACCGCCGGCGCCGCCCACGCCCACCACCTTGATGACCGTTCCGCGGGAATCGGTGTCTAGCATTTCGAATTTCATAGGAACCTCCGGAGTTTCTGGCGGATTAGTGGCGGCTGGGAAATGTGAAATGTGAAATGTGATCGGGCCGAATCGACCAGGACCCCGCCTTGGGATCGCGCTTCACGTTTCACCTTCCCCGGTCACGCACCTCCTCGACTCAAGTAAATAAGGGTTGATGACGAACTTCTGAAACAAGGGACTTGAACTGCTCCGGCCGGCTTGCGACGACCGGTACTGACTTGCAACTGCACGGCTCAAAGAACGGGCACTGCTTCAAGGGACTGCGTTGGACTCGAAGGACTGCACGGATTCAAAGAACGTATGCGACGGGGCATCGCGTCAAAAATTCCCCAGAAACCACTCTTTCATACGAGAGAAAACCTGTGTGACATTCCCGGTCTGCTGCGCCACCTTGCGGCCGCGCACGCGCTGCAGCCGAGCCTCGGCCAAGAGGCCCATCACCGTCGAGAACCGCGGGCTGCGGACCACGTCCGCCAGACTGCCGGTGTACTCGGGCACGCCCAGGCGCACGGGCTTCAGGAAGATGTCCTCGGCCAGCTCCACCATGCCGGGCATCTGCGAGGTCCCGCCCGTCAGCACGATGCCCGACGACAGCAGTTCGTCGTAGCCCGACTCGCGGATCACTTGCTGCACGAAAGTGAACAGCTCTTCCACGCGGGGTTCGATCACGGCGCCCAGCGCCTGGCGCGATAGCTGGCGCGGACCGCGGTCACCCAGGCCCGGCACTTCGATGCGCTCGTCGGGACTGGCCAGCACCTGCTTGGCCACCCCGTAGCGAAGCTTGATTTCCTCCGCGTCGGGCGTGGGCGTGCGCAGCGCCGCGGCGATGTCGCCGGTGATCTGGTCGCCGGCGATGGGAATGACCGCGGTATGGCGGATCGCGCCGCCGGTGAAAATCGCGATGTCGGTCGTGCCGCCGCCGATGTCCACCAGCGCCACGCCCAGTTCCTTCTCATCGGGCGTCAGGCACGCCAGGCTCGAGGCCAGCGGCTGCAGGATCAGGTCCTGTACCTCGAGGCCGCAGCGGCGCACGCACTTGACGATGTTCTGCGCCGCGCTCACCGCGCCGGTGACGATGTGCACCCGCACTTCGAGACGGATGCCGCTCATGCCGATGGGTTCGCGGATGTCCTCCTGGCCGTCGACGATGAATTCCTGCGTCAGTACGTGCAGCACCTGCTGGTCGGTCGGAATGTTGATCGCCTTGGCGGTCTCGATGACGCGCGCCACGTCGGTGGCGGTGACTTCCTTGTCCTTGATCGCCACCATGCCGCTGGAATTGAAGCTGCGGATATGGCTGCCGGCGATGCCCGTGAACACGTCGCGGATCTTGCAGTCGGCCATGAGCTCGGCCTCCTCCAGCGCGCGCTGGATGGAGTTGACCGTGGTCTCGATGTTGACGACCACGCCCTTGCGCATGCCGCGCGACTCATGCTGCCCGAGACCGAGCACTTCGAAGCGCCCTTCAGGCAGCATCTCGGCCACGACCGCCACCACCTTGCTGGTGCCGATGTCGAGGGCAACGATCAGATCCTTGGTTTCACGAGTCATGGTCTTTTCTGGTTAGGTTGCATGGTTGATGCAGGTTTCCTGGTATTGGGTTTGGCGCTGGCGGGCGGCTTGGCGGTGGTGACCGCGAAGCCGTTCGGATAGCGCAGGTCCGCATGTTCCAATCGGCCGATGCGCGCCTCGATGACCGGGATGGCCTGCACGAAGCGCTGCACGCGCGACTCCAGCGACGCCGTGTCGCTGCCCGGCGCGGTGGTCGGCTCGCGCCCCAGGTCGATCACGGCGCCGTTGGACAGCTCCACTTGCCAGGCGTAGCGCGGGGTCAGCACCACCCGCTCGGGATCGAGCTTGACCGGCGCGAACCAGCGCACCAGCTCCGCATAGCGCTGGGCCACCAGCTTCTCCGAGCCGTCGGGGCCGCCGAAGACCGGCAGTTCCCGCTCGTCCTCGGCTTCGCCCAGGTTGGCGGTGAACGATTCGCCATAGGTATTGAGCAAGCGGTTCTCGTTCCACAGGCCGAGCGTGCGGTGCTCCTGTATGGTCACGACCAGCGAATTGGGCCATTGCCGGCGCACCGATGCCTGCCGCACCCAGGGCACGGTCTCGAACACCTGGCGCATCCGTTCCAGGTCCGCGGTGAAGAAATTGCCCACCAGCCGCCCCGTGATGGCCGTGTGCACGCTTGCGGGCGTCACGTGCCGGAGCGTGCCGTCCTCGGCCTCGATCCAGATCGTCTGCAGCGCGAACACCGGCCGCTGCGCCAGCCACAGCAGCGCGCATGCGCCCAGTACCAGTGCCGCGGCGAGGTACAGCGCATTGGCGATGAGGTTCAGGGTTCGGGAGTCGTTCCACACAGAGTGTCCGATTCAAGGCTTACGAAGACCGGCCCGAGATCTTGCAGCGTGCGTCCCGAAGGATTTCCACGCACAAGGCTTCGTAGCTCATGCCGCTGGCGGCGGCCGCCATGGGCACCAGCGAGTGGCCGGTCATGCCGGGCGATGTATTGACCTCCAGCAAATAGGGTTGGTTGTCGGCGTCGAGCATGACGTCCACGCGGCCCCAGCCCTCGCATCCCAGGACGCGATAGGCGGCTTCGCTGACTTCCTGGACGCGCTGCGTCACTGCGGGAGGCAGCGGCGCCGGGCACAGATACCGGGTGTCGTCGGTGAAATACTTGTGCTCGTAGTCGTAGTTGCCTTCGGGCGCCACGATCTCGACTACGGGCAGCGCGCGTGCCGCCGCGCCCGTCCCCAGAATCGCGACTGTCAGCTCGCGGCCCTGCACGAAGGACTCGGCCAGCACCTGCTCGTCGTACTCGGCCGCCAGGCCATAGGCGGCGCGCATGCCGGCGACGTCGGCCACCTTGGTCACGCCGATGGTGGAGCCCTCGTGCGGCGGCTTGACGATCAGGGGTAATCCCAGCCTGGCCGCCACCGCGGCCAGGTCGGACGTCCGGTCCAGCACTTCGAAGCGCGGCGTGGGCAGGCCCTCGTTGACCCAGATGCGCTTGGTCATGGTCTTGTCCATGGCCAGGGCCGACGCGAGCGGGCCGCTGCCGGTGTAAGGCACGCCCAGCAGCTCGAGCGCGCCTTGCAGCGTGCCGTCCTCGCCATAGCGGCCGTGCAGGGCGATGAACACGCGGTCGTAGCGCTCTTCGGCCAGTTCGGCCAGCGAGCGCATCCCCGTGTCGAACAGATGCGCCTCGACCCCGGCGTTGCGCAGCGCCTGGTGCACGCCGGTGCCGGACATGATGGACACCTCGCGCTCGGCGGACTTGCCGCCGTACAAAACCCCGACCTTGCCGAACTGCGCGCTCATTGCTGTGTCCCTTTCTGATCCGATGCCGGGGCGAACAGCGCCCCGATCCTTGCCGGCATGCTGCCGATGGAGCCGGCGCCCATCGCGATGACGACATCGCCGTCGCGCGCGAAATCCACGATGGTCCGCGGCATGTCGGCAATGTCTTCGACGAATACCGGCTCGACCCGGCCCGCCACCCGCACCGCGCGGGCCAGCGACCGGCCATCGGCCGCCACGATGGGCGGCTCGCCGGCCGCATAGACCTCGGCCAGCAGCAAGGCATCCGCCGTACCCAGCACTTTGACGAAATCCTCGAAGCAATCCCGTGTGCGTGTGTAACGATGGGGCTGGAAAGCCAGCACGATGCGCTGGTCGGGATAGGCACCGCGCGCGGCCGCCAGGGTGGCGGCCATTTCGACCGGATGGTGTCCGTAGTCGTCGATCAGCGTGAAGCTGCCGCCGCCATGCTCGGCCGCCACCGGGAACACACCCGCGTGGGTGAAGCGGCGGTTCACGCCGCGGAAGGCCGCCAGGGCCTCGCGGATGGCATCGTCCGGCACGCCCAGCTCGGTGGCCACGGCGATGGTGGCCAGCGCGTTGCGCACGTTGTGTTCGCCCGGCAGGTTCAGCGTGATGTCCAGCGGCGGCAGCTCGACCTGCCGGTCGCGCCGCATTACCGTGAAGCACATGCGCGGGCCGTCGGCACGGACGTCCACGGCGCGGACCTGGGCGTCGGCGGCAAAGCCGTAGGTGGTCACCGGCCGCGAGACGAAAGGCAGGATTTCGCGCACGTTGGCGTCGTCGATGCACAGGACCGCCGTGCCGTAGAACGGCATGCGCTGCGTGAACTCGACGAAGGCGCTCTTGAGCCGGGCGAAATCATGGCCGTAGGTATCCATGTGGTCGGCGTCGATGTTCGTGATCACCGACATGACCGGCAACAGGTTCAGGAACGAAGCGTCGGATTCGTCGGCTTCGACCACGATGAACTCGCCCTGCCCCAGCTTGGCGTTGGCGCCGGCCGAATTGAGCCGGCCACCGATGACGAACGTCGGATCGAGTCCGCCCGCAGCCAGCACGCTGGCGACCAGGCTGGTGGTGGTGGTCTTGCCATGGGTGCCGGCCACCGCGATGCCGCGCTTCAGGCGCATCAGCTCGGCCAGCATGACGGCGCGCGGCACCACCGGAATGCGCTTGTTGCGCGCGGCGATGACTTCCGGATTGTTGCCCGCCACCGCGGTGGAGGTGACGATAGCGTCCACGCCCTCGATGTTCTCGGCGCTGTGGCCCTGCGTGATGCGCGCGCCCAGCTCCGCCAGTCGGCGGGTGGTCGCGGTGTCGGCCAGGTCGGAACCGCTGATGCGGTACCCCAGGTTGAGCAGCACCTCGGCGATGCCGCTCATGCCCGAGCCCCCTATGCCGACGAAATGAATGTGTCTGATTCGATGTCTCATGGTATTCAGCGTCGCGCCGCCGCCTCGCAGATGTCGGCTATCCGCTCGGTGGCGAACGGATGCGCCAGCGCTCGCGCGCGGGTCGCGGTTTCGGCCAGTTCGGCCCGGTTGCGTTGACGCAGCCAGCCGGCCAGCCACTCGGCCGTCAGGGCCGATTGGGGCTGCAGCCATCCGGCCTGCGCATCGCTCAGATATCTGGCATTGGTCGTCTGGTGGTCGTCCACGGCATGCGGGAACGGCACGAACAACGCCGCCACGCCCGCCGCGCACACTTCGGCCACCGTCATCGCGCCCGAACGGCAGATCACCAGGTCCGCGTCGGCATAGGCGGCCGCCATGTCGGCGATGAAGGCGCGGCAGTCGGCATGCACGCCCGCCTGGGCGTAGGCCGTCCGCAGCGCGTCGATGTGCTTCTCGCCCGCCTGGTGCACGACCTGCGGACGCTGGTCCGCGGGCAGGGCCGCGATCGCGCGCGGCACGACGTCGTTGAGTGCCTGGGCGCCGAGGCTGCCGCCTACCACCAGCAGCCGCAGCGGCCCCTCGCGGCCCGCGAAACGCTCGGCGGGCGGCATCACCGCGGCCACTTCGGGCCGCACCGGGTTGCCGGTCAGTTCGCCCGGCAGGGCGTTCGGGAAGGCGGTCAGCACCCGGTTCGCCCATCGCGCCAGCAAGCGATTGGTCATGCCCGCCACGGAGTTCTGTTCGTGCACCACCAGGGGCGTGCCGCGCAGGCGCGCCATCATGCCGCCGGGCAGGGCCACATAGCCTCCCATGCCGAGCACCACGTCGGGCCGATGGCGCCGCAGGGCCGACGAGGCCTGCGCGGCCGCGCGCGCCAGCGTGAACGGCAGCTTGAGCAGCGTGGCGGGTCCCTTGCCGCGCACGCCGGAAAAACGCACCGGCGCGATGGGGATGCCGTGGGGCGGCACGAGCCGGCCTTCCATGGCCTCCGGGTTGCCCATCCAGACCACGCTCCAGCCGCGCGCGCGCAAGGCGCCGGCCACGGCGAGCCCTGGCATGATGTGGCCGCCGGTGCCGCCGGCCATCACCATCAGCGTGCGCGGCGCGTTCATAGCCGCCCCCCGCGCATCAGAATGCGATTCTCGTAGTCCACGCGCATCAGCACGGCGAGCGCCGCCATGTTGGCGATGATGCCGGAACCGCCGAAGCTCATGAATGGCAGCGTCAGGCCCTTGGTGGGCAGGAGGCCGAGGTTCACGCCCATGTTGATCAGCGCCTGCACGCCTATCCAGAGGACCACGCCCTTGGCGACCAGGCCGCTGAATACCCGGTCCATGGCGATGGCCTGGCGACCGATCTCGAAGCCACGGCGCACGATGACGAAGAACAGCGAAATGACGACCAGCACGCCGACGAACCCCAGCTCCTCGCCGATGACGGCCAGGAGGAAGTCGGTGTGCGCCTCGGGCAGGTAGTGGAGCTTTTCCACGCTGGCTCCGAGCCCTACGCCGAACCATTCGCCGCGGCCGAAGGCGATCAGCGAGTGCGAGAGCTGGTAGGCCTTGCCGAGCGCGTTGGCCTCGGTCCAGGGATCGAGATAGGCGAACAGGCGCTCGCGCCGCCACGGCGCGGCCCAGATCAGGAGCAGGAAGGTCGATACCAGCACCGCGGTCAGGCCGCCGAACAGCTTGCCGTTGATGCCTCCCAGGAACAGGATGCCCATCGAGATCGCGACGATGACCACGAAGGCGCCCAGGTCGGGTTCGAGCAACAGCAGGAGGCCGCTGGCCGCCATCGCGCAGGCCATGGGCAGGAAGCCGCGCGTGAAATTCTGCATGTACGCCTGCTTGCGCACCGTGTAGTCGGCCGCGTAGATCAATACCGCCAGCTTCATCAGCTCGGAGGGCTGGAAGTTGACGAAGCCCAGCGGCAGCCAGCGATGCGAGCCGTTGACCTCCTTGCCTATGCCCGGGATCAGCACCAGCACCAGCAGGAACAGCGCCACGCCGAACACCGGCATGGAGAACTTTTGCCAGACGTCCATGCGTATCGTAAACGTGGCGGCGGCCACCACCACGCCCAGCAACAGGTAGGCCGTGTGGCGGACGAGGAAATAGTAATTGCCGTAGTTGGCGAACTTGGGCGAGTCCGCGAGCGTAACGGAGGCGGAATACACCATGACCAGCCCGAGCAGCAGCAGGGCGATGGCGGACGTCACGAGCGCCGCGTCGTAGTTCAGCATGCGGGTGCGGCTGGGCCGCACGGCATTGACGCTACCGGTCAGTTCGGCGAACAGGCTCATGGCGTCACACCTCCCCCCGGTCGGCCGCGAGCGTCTGCACGGCGTCGGCGAACACGTCGGCACGATGCTTGTAGTCGCGGAACATGTCGAAACTCGCGCACGCTGGCGACAGCAGCACGGCATCGCCCGGCTCGGCCCGCGCCATGGCCGCGTTCACGGCGGCGCCCAGGTCCGGGCTTTGCTCCAGCGGCACGCCCGAAGCGCCCAGCGCCTCGGCAATCGCCGGCGCATCGCGTCCGATCAGCACCACCGCGCGGGCGTGCAGCGCCACGGCGCGCGCCAGCGGCGAGAAATCCTGGCCCTTGCCGACGCCGCCGGCGATGAGCACGCACCGCTGCCCCAGCCCTTCCAGGGCGGCAACGGTAGCGCCGACGTTGGTTCCCTTGCTGTCGTCGATGAAATCCACGCCGGCGATGCTGCGCAGGAACTCCACCCGGTGCGGCTCGCCGCGGTACTCGCTCACCGCCCGCAGCAGCGGTGCCCAGGGCAGGCCCAGGCTGCGGGCCAGCAACAGCGCCGCCTGCACGTTCAAGGCGTTGTGCACGCCGCGTATGTGCAGGGCATCGACCGGCATCAGCCGGTTGACCCGACCTTCCGGACGCGTCACGACCTCGCCCTTCTTGCGCTTGACGGGCGGCGCCTCGAAGTCGTCCGCGGCGGCCTCAGCCAGCCAGGCGACGCCATGGCTGTGATCGAGTCCCAGATCGCCGGTGGAAACCGGGGTCTCGCGTCCGAAACTGCGCACCCGTTCGCCGTCCAGCCGGTCGACCATTGCCGCCACCGCCGGATCGTCGCGGTTGACGATGGCCGTGGCGGAAGCCGCCAGCAGCCGGGCCTTGGCCGCGCCATAGGCCTGCATGTCGCCGTGCCAGTCCAGGTGATCCTGGGTCAGGTTCAGCACCGCGCCGGCATGCGGCTTGAGCGTGCTGGTGGTTTCCAACTGGAAGCTGGAGAGCTCCAGCACCCAGACCTCGGGCAGCCTGTCTTCTTCGAGCGCCGCCATCAGCGCCGTCAGGGCGGCGGGACCGATGTTGCCCGCCACGCCCACGGAACGGCCGGCGGCTTCCACCAGGCGGCCGGCCAGCGCGCATACGGTCGTCTTGCCGTTGGTGCCGGTCACGGCCAGCACGCGCGGCGCATAGGACCGCGTGGCCGCGAGGTCGGCCAGGGCCTGGGCGAACAATTCGATTTCACCGATCACGGGAATGCCGCGCTCGCGCGCGGCGGCGACCAGTTCCCGCGCAGGCGCCGCGTGCGGCGGCAGCCCCGGGCTGATGACCACGCGCTCGACACCGGCCAGCAGATCCGGGTCGAAGCAGCGCTCGCCGTCCCGTTCCAGCAGCGCCGCCTCGCCCAGCCGGAACTCGGCATGCGGCGCGACTTCGCGCAGGACCTCGATCCCCGCCGGCGCGGCGCGCGAGTCGGCCACGCGCAGCGCCCCTCCCGTCCGGGCGCACCAGCGCACGACGGCCGCGCCCGATTCGCCCAGGCCCAGAACCAGGGTGAACGGCGCTTGCGCGACGGGCTCGAGCGGTGTTTGCATGTTCAACGATTCGTCCGACACTTAACGCAACTTCAACGTCGCCAGCCCGACCAGCACCAACATCATGGTGATGATCCAGAACCGGACGACGACCTGGGTTTCCTTCCAGCCGCTGACCTCGAAATGGTGGTGCAGCGGCGCCATCTTGAATATCCGACGGCCTTGGCCGTAGCGCTTCTTGGTGTACTTGAACCAGCTCACCTGCAGGATCACCGACAGCGTCTCCACCACGAACACGCCGCCCATGATGAAAAGCACGATCTCCTGCCGCACGATCACGGCCATGGTGCCGAGCGCGCCGCCCAGCGCCAGCGCGCCGACGTCGCCCATGAACACCTGGGCCGGATAGGCGTTGAACCACAGGAAAGCCAGCCCGGCTCCGCCCAGCGCCGCGCAGATCACCATGAGCTCCGAAGCGCCCGGTATGTACGGGAACAGCAGGTACTTGGAATAATCGACCCGGCCGACCACGTAGGCGAACACGCCCAGCGCGGTTCCCACCAGCACGGTCGGCATGATGGCAAGCCCGTCGAGGCCGTCGGTCAGGTTGACGGCGTTGCTGCTTCCCACGATCACGGCCCACGTCAGGGCGATGAAGCCGATCACGCCCAGCGGATAGCTCACGCTCTTGAAGAACGGCACGATGAGGTCGGCCCGTTGCGGCAGGTGGTAGCCGAACCCGCCCGAAACCCAGTCGACCAGCAGCGACCAGGTGCCGGCCGCGTCCGGCGCCGAGATGGCGAAAGCCAGGTAGACCGAGGCCACCAGACCGATCAGCGTCTGCCAGAAGAACTTCTCGCGCGCCGGCATGCCCTCGGGATCGCGGCGCACGACCTTGCGATAGTCGTCCGACCAGCCGATCCAGCCGAAACCGAAGGTGACCAGCAGCACCACCCAGACGAAGCGGTTGCTCCAGTCCGCCCACAGCAGCGTGGAGACGCCGATGGCGATGAGGATGAGCGCGCCCCCCATGGTGGGCGTGCCGCTCTTGATCAAATGGGTCTCGGGACCATAGCTGCGCACGGCCTGGCCGATCTTGAGCGCGGTCAGTTTGCGGATCACCCACGGACCCGCGATCAGCCCGATGAGCAGCGCCGTCGCGCACGCGAGCACCGCGCGCAACGTGATGTAGCTGAACACCGAGAAAGCCCGGTAATCCTCCGATAACCATTGGGCCAGTTCAAGCAGCATGCTTATTATTACCAATAGAAGAATGATCCGACGGGAGGCCGGCCTGCAATGCCTGCACTACCCGCTCCATGCGCATGAAGCGCGAGCCCTTCACCAATACCGATGCGGGGTGGATCGCCATCACGGCAGGCGCCACCTGCTCGACCGCATCGGCATGCACGCCGCCGCCACCGAACGCCTGGGCGGTAGCCCGGGTGGCATCCCCCAGCGCGAACAGCGCATCGATGCCCCGCTCCTTCGCATATGCGCCGACCTCGGCATGCATGGCCGGCCCCTGGTCCCCCACTTCACCCATGTCCCCCAGCACGAGCGCGCGCGGTTGCGGCAGGCTCGCGAGCACGTCGATGGCGGCCCGGACCGAATCGGGATTGGCGTTGTAGGTATCGTCGATCAGCAACGCGCCGCCAGGGAGCCGATGGCGTTGCATGCGCCCCTTGACCGGCGCGAATTCCGCCAGGCCGCGCGCGATGGCGGCCAGGTCGATGCCTGCCGCCAGAGCGCAGGCGGCCGCTGCCAGCGCGTTGCGCACGTTGTGCATCCCGGCCGCGGCAAGGACGATCTCGACCTCGCCGTCGGGCGTGCTGAGCTGGAAGCGGGTCTCGAACGGATCGAGGCGGACGTCCCGCGCGCCCACCTCGACGTCGCCGCCCAGGCCGAAGCGCAGGCAGCGGCGGGTGCCGGCCAGCTCGACCCACACCGGCGTGTAAGGATCATCGCCCGGGAAGACGGCGATGCCGTCTGCGGCCAGCGCGGCGATGACGGCGCCGTTCTCGCGCGCCACGGCCTCGACGGTATGCATGAATTCCTGGTGCTCGCGCTGGGCGTTGTTGACCAGCGCCACCGTAGGCGCGGCAATGCGCGCCAGCTCGGCGATCTCGCCGGGATGGTTCATGCCCAGTTCGATCACCGCGCAGCGATGGGCATCGCGCAGCCGCATCAGCGTGAGCGGCACGCCGATCTCGTTGTTCAGGTTGCCTTGCGTGGCCAGGCGCCCCTCGGCGCCATGGCGCGCCGCGAAAATCGCGGCGATCATTTCCTTGGTGGTCGTCTTGCCGTTGCTGCCGGTCACGCCTACCACCGGAATGGCGAAACGGCCGCGCCAGGCAGCGGCAAGATCGCCCAGCGCGCGCCGGGTATCGGCCACCACGATCTGCGGCATGCCCGCATCTTCGACCGGACGTTGCACGACCGCAGCCACGGCGCCGGCATCCCGCGCGGCCCGCACGTAAGCATGGCCGTCGAAGCGCTCGCCGCTCAGGGCGACGAACAACTCGCCCCGGGCGACGTTGCGCGAGTCGCTGCCCACGCAGCCGAAAACCACGTAATCGGCACCCGTCTCGCCGTGCACGACGCCGCGCATGGCGCGCGCCGCGTCGGCCAGCGTCATCAGGCCCGCCGCAGCGGGATCGACGCGATAGGCGGCAAGGGCGAGTTCGGCCTGCTCGACATCGGAAAACGGATGGCGGACGCCGCCTATCTCCTGATAGGCCTCATGCCCCTTGCCCGCCACCAGGATGAGGTCTTCGGGGCCGGCCTGGAGCACGGCATCCCGGATGGCGCGCCCGCGGTCGGGATCGGTCCGCACGACGAAGCCCCGGGGCACGCCGGCCAGGATCTGGTCGATGATGGACTGGGGTGATTCGCCGCGGGGATTGTCGCTGGTTACGATGACCTGGTCGGCATGCGTGCATGCGACCTGCGCCATCTGCGGCCGCTTGCCGGGATCGCGGTCACCGCCGCATCCGAAAAGGCAGATGCGCCGGCCGCCACGGGCCTGGGCCACCGGCACCAGCGCCTCGAGCGCGCGCGCCAGGGCATCGGGCGTATGGGCGTAGTCGACCACCACGAGCGGGCCGCCTTCGCCGGGGCGGCGTCCCGCCACCGCGACAGCCTGTAGCCGGCCCGCCGCGGGTTGGGCCGACGAGAGCGCCGCCGACACGCGCTGGACGCTCCATCCCAGTTCGAAAAGCACACCCGCCATGGCCAGCAGGTTGGACACGTTGTGCTCGCCGAGCAGCGGTGTCGCGATCTGCACCGCGCGGCCCTGCCAGTTCAACGTGAACACCATGCCGTGCCCGGTCGCGTGCAGGTCGGAGGCGATGAGGGCGCGCGATCCCGCGGCCTGCGGCGCCGCATCGAGGCCATAGGTGGTCAGCGCCACCGGCCGGCTGCCGGCCTGCAGCGCGGCGATCAGCCGCCGGCCGGCCTCGTCGTCCTGGTTCACGACCGCAGCCGACACGCCTTGCCAGGAGAACAGCCGCGCCTTCTCGGCTTCGTAGGCGGCCATGTCGCCGTGGTAGTCCAGGTGATCGCGGGTAAGGTTGGTGAATACGGCGATGTCGACGTGCAGTCCGTCCAGGCGCCCTTCGGCGATCCCGATCGAGGACGCTTCGATCGCGACCGCCGCTACACCGTCCCGGCGCATGTCGGCCAGCGCCCGGTGCAGGGCCACGGCGTCCGGCGTGGTCAGGCCGGTGGCCAGCGAGCGCGAGCCGCCGTCGGAGGCAGGTATCTGTATGCCAAGCGTGCCGATCACGCCGCAAGGCATGCCGCCCGCCGTCAGCGCGTGGGCAAGCCATTGCGTGCAGGACGTCTTGCCGTTGGTGCCCGTCACGGCGATCACCCGCATGTCGCGGGACGGCTCGCCGTACCAGCCGGAGGCCACGGCGCCGAGCGCCGGCTTCAGGCTGGATACCGGCAGCGCCGGCACGCCGCGCTCGCCGAGGGTGCGCAGCAGCGCGGCCGTGCGCCCCGGGTCGGCATCGTCGAACACCACCGCGCTCGCCCCGCGATCGAGCGCCTGGCCGATGAAATCGCGGCCGTCGCTGCGCGCGCCGACATAGGCCAGGAAAATGTCGCCCGCCTGCACCGCCCGGGAATCCAGGCGCAAATGCGAACCTGGAGAGGCGTGCTGGCGCAGCCACTCCAGGATCGCGGAGGCGGGGGACGTTGCCGCCGTCACAGGCTGTCCTCCAGGGGATGCTCGGGAATGACGAGCGATTTGAACGGTGCGTCGGGCTCCACGCCGAGCATGCGCAGCGTGCCGCCGGTGATCTTGGAGAACGCCGGTCCGGCCACCGCGCCGCCGTAGATGCTGCCCACCGTGGGCTCGTCGATCATGACCGCCACCACGATGCGCGGATTGGAAACCGGCGCGAACCCGGCGAAGGACGCGACGTACTTGGACACGTACGCGCCGTTGACGATCTTGCGCGCGGTGCCGGTCTTGCCCGCCACGCGGTAGCCCATGACCTGCGCCTGCGAGGCCGTGCCGCCGGGGCCGACCACGGCCTCGAGCATCTGCCGCATGGTGCGCGCCGTCTTAGCCGAGTAGATGCGCGTGCCCGCGGGCGGACGCTCGGTCTTGAGGAAAGTCAGCGGCACGGTGTCGCCGTCGCGCGCGAAGGCGGTATAGGCATGGGCCATCTGCACCAGGGATACCGACAGGCCGTAGCCATAGGACATGGTGGCTTTTTCGATGGGCTTCCACTTGTCATAGGGGCGCAGCCTCCCCGCCACCGCGCCGGGGAAGTCGAGCTTGGGCGCCTGGCCCAGGCCCAGCTCGGTGTACTTCTCCCACATTTCCTTGTTTTCCAGGCGCTGCGAAATCAGGGTGGTGCCGATGTTGCTCGACTTCTGCACCACGCCGGCCACGTCCAGCTTGCCGTAGCCATGGGTGTCGCTGATGGTGCGGCCGTAGAAGTTCATGCGGCCGCCGCCGGTATCCACCACCGTCGAAGGCTGCACCCGGCCCAGGTCGAGCGCCAGCGCGATCGAGAACGGCTTGATCGTGGAACCCGGTTCGAAGGTATCGGTCAGCGCGCGGTTGCGCAGGCGGGCGCCGGTCAGCGTCTCGCGGTGGTTGGGGTTGTAGGTGGGCAGGTTCGCCAAGGCAAGGATCTCCCCGGTGCGCGTATCCACCACGATGGCGGCGCCGCCCTTGGCCTTGTGGCGCTCGACTGCTTCTTGCAACTGCGAAAACACTAGGTACTGCACTCGGGTATCGATGGACAGGGTCAGGTCGTGACCATTGGCCGGCGCACGAACCGCCTGTACGTCCTCGACTACCCTTCCCAGGCGGTCCTTGATGACCCGGCGGCTGCCAGGACGGCCTGCCAACTGGGAATTGTAGGCCAGCTCGATGCCTTCCTGCCCGCGGTCCTCGACGTTGGTGAAACCCAGCACATGGCCGAGCACCTCGCCCTCGGGGTAGTAGCGCAGCGTCTCGCGCTGCTGGTGGATACCATCCAGCCCAAGGGCCGCCACCTTCTCGGCCACCTCCACCGGCACCTGGCGCTTCAGGTAGACGAATGTCTTGTCCTCGTTGGCCAGCTTGCGCTGCAAGTCGCGCAACGGCGTGTCGAGCAGCTTGGCGAGCTCGGCCAGCTTGGAAGGAGGCGCCTTGACGTCCTCGGGGATCGCCCACACCGCGCGCGCCGGGATGCTGGATGCGACCACCACCCCGTTGCGGTCGGTGATCTTGCCGCGGGAAGCGGGCAGGACCAGCGTGCGCGCATAGCGCGACTCGCCCTGCTTCTGCAGGAACTCGTTCGACAATCCTTGCAGGTACAGGGCCCGGACCACCAGCGCCGCGAAGCCGGCGAACAGCAGGAACAGCACGAAACGCGACCGCCAGGCGGGCAGCTTCAGGTTCAGGACGGGGTTTTCGGACGAAAAACGCACGCGCTTCATCGTGCACCTCTCGCAGGGGGCTTGGGCGGCACGGGCACGCCCGGCGGGCCATAGGGCAGCAGGGCCGGGCCGGTCTGGGCGTCGCGCGATTGCGCCAGATAGATCGTGCGCGCCGGCGTGACCGGCTCCATCTTCAGCGTGGTGCGGGCCACACTGTCGATCAGCGCATGCTTGGCGTGGTCGGTCTGCTCGAGCTGCAGGCGGCGCCATTCGACGTCGAGGTCGCGCGCCACCGACTGGGCACGCTCCAATTCGACGAACAGGCTGCGCGCCTTGTACTGGCTGCTGACCAGCGATAGCGAGCAGCCGACCAAGGCGACTGTCAGGACGAAGAGCAGGCGCCCCATGTCGGCCTCCTTATGCGCAGGCGAAGGATTGGGCGCGCGGCGTGCGCGTCCGGGCCGGCTGGCGCCGCCGGCCGGCCGGCGCCTCGGGCATCTTCAGGAAAGCCCTGCCGCCCTCGGCCGGCAGGGCCACGTGCGTGCGCTCGGCCACACGCAGGACGGCGGAACGGGCGCGGGGATTGGCCTGGATTTCGGCTTCGCTGGGCAGGACGCGCCCCACCGAGGCCAGCACGGGCTGCGGCCGTTCGCTCTCGCGCAGCGGCAGCCTGGCGGTTTCGGCCCCCGGCCGCGAAGCTGCGGCAATGAACTGCTTGACGATGCGGTCCTCGAGCGAGTGGAAGCTGATCACCGCCAGCCGCCCGCCCGGAACCAGCAGGTCGAGCGCCGCCGCTAGCGCACGCGGGAGCTCTTCAAGCTCCTGATTGAGGTGAATCCGTATAGCCTGAAAGGTGCGGGTCGCTGGATGCTGACCCTTTTCCCTCGTGCGGACGGCACCAGCCACGACGTCGGCAAGCTCGCCTGTGGTCGTGATAGGCCGTTTCTCGCGGCTAGCTGCAATCGCCTTTGCAATCTGGAAAGCAAACCGTTCTTCACCATAGCGTGCTATGACCTCCCGCATGTCGTCGATGCTCGCGCGAGCGAGCCATTGCGCGGCGGTTTCGCCGCGCGTGGTGTCCATCCGCATATCGAGCGGGCCGTCGCGCATGAAGGAAAATCCGCGCTCCGCGTCGTCGATCTGCGGCGAAGAAATACCCAGGTCCATCATCAGGCCGTCGATCCGGTCGACCCCCAGCCGGGACAACTCGTCGGCCAGTTCGCCGAAGCCTTCGTGGACCACCGTCACCCGGCCATCCTGGTCGGCCAGCGCACGGGCCGCGGCAATCGCCTGCGGATCCTTGTCGAAGACCACCAGCCGCGCGTCCGGTCCGAGCCTCGCGAGCAACGCCCGGGAATGTCCGCCGCGCCCGAAAGTGGCGTCGACCCAGACCCCGGCGCCAACGCCGTCGGCGGGTACGGCCAACGCGTCTATCGTCGGCTCCAGCAGCACGGGCCGATGCAGGAATGGGGTCGTCACGGCGTCAGAAAGAAAACTGGTTCAGGACTTCGGGCATGCCCTGCGCCAGCATTTCCTGCTCGCGCTGGGCCAAAACGGCAGCGTCCCACAGCTCGAAGTGCGCGCCCAGGCCGAGCAGCATCACGTCGCGGTTCAGGGCGGCCGCGGTGCGCAATTCGGGAGCGATCAGGATGCGGCCCGCGTTGTCGAGCTCCACATCCTGGGCATTGCCCAGCAGCAACCGCTGTAGCGCGCGCGCCTGCATCGGAAATGCGGCGATCTGCTCGCGCTTCACCTCCCAGGTGGGACGGGGGTAGATCAGAAGGCAACCGTCCGGATGCCGAGTCAGGGTCAGGCGGCCTTCGGCCTGCGCCATGAGCGCGTCACGATGCCGGGTAGGGATCGAGACCCTTCCCTTCGCATCGAGCGTGAGCGCGCTGCTGCCCTGAAACACGACTCGTCACCCCACTTTTTTGCACAAAATTCTACTATTTCCCACTCTAAAGGAGCGCTCAAGCGGGGTCAAGCCGCTCCGGCCGGGTTTTTTCATAAGTAACAAGGACTTAGCCGCACTTCCTCAACATTCATATTGCGAAATATTCCATAAAATCAGTGCATTGGAATTTGAAGTGAAGGTAGCGTCTGAAGAAATCCGTGCCGCGGCGCCGCAAGGCGCGACAAGGTAACAAAACGCGAGACGTGATGCGGGGTTGAGGGTGGCCGGGGGCCGCGACTAGCGTATTCCTACGACTAGGCCCGGGTACGGGCCTTGGAAATAATGGGCTCCATAACGAGCGCGCATGCCGGTCACGGACAAGCGCCACAGGAGACGCCATGGAGCACGCTTGCATCGTCGGATGGAGCCATACCCCGTTCGGCCGCCTCGACGCCTTCGACCTCGAGCGGCTGATGGTCGATTCCGCGCATGCCGCGCTGGCCGACGCCGGCCTGCAGGCGCGGGACATCGATACCGTATTCGTGTCCCACTTCAACGCCGGCATGGTGCCCGACGGCTTCGTGTCCTCGCTGCCGTTCGGCGCCGACGAAGGCTTTCGCTTCAAGCCCGCCGTGCGGCTGGAGAATGCCTGCGCTTCCGGCTCGGCCGCGATCCATGCCGCGCTCGACGCCATCGGCGCCGGCCGCGCCCGCATCGCGCTGGTGGTGGGCGCCGAAAAAATGACCGCGGCCGACGGGCCCGCCGTCACCGCGGCCCTGGCGCGCGCCAGCCATTACCGGGACGAAGGCGCGCAAGGGATGACCTTTCCCGGCATCTTCGCCCGGATCGCGCGGGAGTACTTCGCCCGCCACGGCGACCACGGGGCCACACTGGCCCGCATCGCGGCCAAGAACCATGCGAACGGGGCGCGCAACCCGCTCGCCCACTTGCGCCGCGACCTCGGATTCGAGTTCTGCAACACGGTTTCCGAGCGCAACCCGCTCATCGCCGCCCCATTGCGAAAGACCGACTGCTCCACCGTGGCCGACGGCGCGGCGGCCCTGGTACTGGCCGCGGCCCCCCTGGCCCGCGAGTTCCGGCGCGCGGTCCGCTTTCGCGCGGCGGTGCAGGTCAACGATTTCCTGCCCATGTCCCGGCGCGACCCGGTGGCGTTCGAGGGCCCGCGCCTGGCCTGGCGGCGCGCGCTCGAAGAAGCCGGGGCGGACGTCGGCGACCTGGACCTGGCCGAGGTCCATGATTGCTTCACCATCGCCGAACTGCTCTGCTATGAAGCCATGGGGCTGGCCGAAACCGGCCAGGGCGCGCGCTGCGTCGAGGACGGCACCGTGGCGTTCGACGGCGCGCTGCCCGTGAATCCCTCGGGCGGCCTCAAGGCCAAGGGCCACCCGGTCGGCGCCACCGGCGTCTCCATGCATGTCATGGCCGCCAGGCAGCTATGCGGCGAGGCCGGCGCCATCCAGGTGCCGGGAGCCGGCCTGGCCGGCGTCTTCAACATGGGCGGCGCCGTCGTCGCCAACTACGTGAGCGTGCTCGAACGCGCCGCCTAGGGCCCAGGGAACGACGCCATGAATCTTGCCCAATTGCTCGCGCGCGCCGCCCGGGTCCATGGCGACCTGCCGGCCGTCTACCTCGGGACTTCCCTGCTGCACGACTACCGCGGCCTCGCGGCCCGCGCCGCCGCCATCGCGGGCGGCCTGCGCAACCGCGCCGGCCTGGCGTCCGGCGACCGCGTCGCGCTGTTCATGACCAACAGCCCGGAATATCTCGAGGCCATGTACGGCGCATGGTGGGCAGGCCTCGTCATCGTGCCGATTAACGCCAAGCTCCACCCCCGCGAGGCGGCATTCATCCTCGACCATGCGCAGGCGGGCGCGCTGTTCATCAGCCCGGAGCTGTCGGCCGGCCTGCTGCCCCTGCTGGGCAGCGCGCCTTCCGTACGCCACGTATTCGAAACGGGGACCGGCGGCTATCGCGCCCTCCTCGGCGCCGCCCCTCTTCCTCCGGCATCCCGCCGCCCCGAGGACCTGGCCTGGCTGTTCTATACCTCCGGCACCACGGGACGGCCCAAGGGCGTCATGCAGACGAACCGGATGCTGCTGGCGATGACGGCCTGCTATTTCTCGGATGTCGACGCGGTGGACGTCCGGGACGCCACGGTCTACGCCGCGCCCATGTCGCATGGCGCCGGCCTGTACAGCCTGCCGCACATGATGGCCGCGGCGCGCCACGTGATCCCGGAGTCGGGAGCCTTCGACCCGGCGGAACTGGCCGGCCTGGCGCGCGGACTGGACCGGCTGTCTATGTTCGCCGCCCCAACCATGGTCAAGCGGCTGGTGTCCCGCATCGAGTCGGCGGGCGACGATCCGGCCGGCTTCAAGACCATCGTCTATGGCGGCGGCCCCATGTACGTCGAAGACATCAGGAACGCGCTCGCGGTCATGGGCGACCGTTTCGTGCAGATCTACGGCCAGGGCGAATCGCCCATGACGATCACCGCGCTATCGCGCCGCCAACTGGCCGATCGCGGCCATCCGCGCTGGCCGGCCCGGCTGGCCTCGGTGGGCGTGGCCCAGTCGCAAGTCGAGGTTCGCGTGGCCGATGCCCACGGCGCGCCGCTGCCGGCCGGGGAGATCGGCGAAGTCCAGGTCCGCGGCGACGTGGTCATGGGCGGGTACTGGCGCGACCCGGACGCCAGCGCCAGGACGCTGCGCGGCGGATGGCTGTGGACGGGCGACGTCGGCCTCATGGACGACGAGGGCTTTCTCACCCTCAAGGACCGCTCCAAGGACGTCATCATATCGGGGGGCTCCAACATCTACCCGCGGGAAATCGAAGAGGTCCTGCTTACCCACCCCGGCGTGGCCGAAGTGGCCGTGGTCGGTGCGCCCGACCCGGAATGGGGCGAAGAGGTCGTGGCCTTCGTCGTCCCGCGCAACGGGCCCGAACCGACGCAGGCCGAGCTCGATCGCCTGTGCCTGGCGCACATCGCCCGCTTCAAGCGGCCCAAGCGCTATCGCTTTGTCGACGCGCTACCCAAGAACAACTACGGCAAGGTCCTGAAAACCGAGCTCAAGGCCGCGCTCGCCGGCCGGAATGAGCCGACACCTCCCAAGGAGACGACATGAAGACCACTCTTGCAAGCATGCTCGGCCGGGGCGCGCTGGCGCTCGCGGTCGGCGCCGCCTGGCCGGCCCACGGCGCCGAAAAGGCCTACCCGTCCCATCCGGTCCGGGTGATCGTGCCATTCGCCCCCGGCACCTCGCCCGACGTGGTCATACGCATCGTCGGCCAGAAACTGGGAGACATCTGGGGCCAGCCGCTGATCGTGGAGAACCGCCCGGGCGCAGGGGGCGGCATCGGCGCGGCGGCTGTCGCGCAGGCCCAGCCCGACGGCTACACCGTGCTCTACACCGTCAACTCGGTGCTGTGCGCGAATCCGCACCTCTACGCCAAGCTCGGCTACGACCCCTTCAAGAGCTACGCCCCGGTGTCGCTGATGGTCAACCTGGGCTACGTGCTGCTCGCCCGGAATGAACTGCCAGCCCGCAATGTGGCGGAACTCATCGCCTACGCGAAGAAGAACCCGGGCAAGCTCACCTACGGTTCGGCCGGCAACGGCTCGGGCAACCACATCGTGATGGAGCTGCTGACCAGCATGACCGACACCCCCATGCTGCACGTGCCCATGAATACCAACAAGGTGCTGGCCCTGCTGAGCGGTCAGATCGACCTGGCCATGGAGCCCTACACCAATGGCGTGGCCGCCGCCCGGGAAGGCAAGGTCCGTCCTCTCGCGGTGACTCTGGCCAAGCGTACCGGGAACCTGCCCGACGTGCCGACCATAGGCGAAACGGTGCCTGGCTACGTGGCCGATGCCTGGCACGGGTTGTTCGCACCGGCCGGCACGCCGCCCGAGGTGGTCGACAGGCTCAGCGCCGACATCGCCCGCGTGCTGGCCATGCCCGACGTACGCGAACGCCTGGCCACGGCCAGCCTGGAGCCGGTAGGATCGACCCCGGCCGAGCTCGGCGCGATCCTGCGCCGCGACTACGAAAAATGGGGCGCGGTCATCCGCAACGCGAACATCCGGCTGGACTGAGCGGCCGCGGATGACGCGGCCAGGACCCCGAGAACCCGAAGGAGACGACATGACGACATCCACCGCCAAGTGGCGCTACACCAAGGGCCTGCACGACCTGGGCAACGGCCTGCACGCCTACCTCGTGCCCGACGGCAGCTGGGGCTGGTCCAACGCCGGCCTCATATCCGACGGCGGCGAATCGCTGCTGGTCGATACCTTGTTCGACCTGCCCCTGACCGCCGAAATGCTGGCCAGCATGCGCGACGCCGTACCCGCCGCCAAGCGGATCGGCGCGCTGGTCAACACCCACGGCAACGGCGACCACACCTTCGGCAACCAGTTGCTGGAAGGCTCGCGCATCATCGCCTCCAACGGCTGCGTGGAAGATATGAAGCACCGGCCGCCCGAGCAGTATCTCGACTGGCAGAAGGACTGGCCCAACATGGGCATGGCCGGCAAATTCTGGCAGGAGGTCATCGGCTCGCGGTTCGACTTCAGCGGCATCCGCCTCACGCTGCCGACCGAGACCTTCGACCATCGGATGGACCTCACGGTGGGCGACAAGGAAGTCCAGCTGATCGAGGTCGGACCGGCCCACACCCGCGGCGACGTGCTGGTCTACGTGCCCAAGGACCGCGTCGTCTTCACCGGCGACATCATGTTCGTGGGCGGGCACCCGGCCATCTGGACGGGGCCCGTCTCGAACTGGATCGCCGCCTGCGACCGCATGCTGGGCTGGGACGTGGAAACCATCGTGCCCGGCCACGGCCCCATTACCGACAAGGCCGGCGTGCGGGACTTCCGCGACTACCTGGTCTACCTGCTGGCCGAGTCCCGCAAGTGCTTCGAGGCCGGCATGTCGTTCGAGCAGGCGGTGGACGCCATCTCGATGGACCGCTGGGCGGCCTGGGGCGAGGAAGAGCGCCTGTGCGTGAACGTCTACGCCTGCTACCGCGAGATCTCCGGCGACGCCCTGCCCAAGCCCAACGTCCTGGACATGCTGGCCCTGATGGGCAAGCGCCACTTCGCCCGCAAGCAGCACGCCTGCGGACACGAACACTGCGACGGGAACCACTGATGAAACTGGCCACTTTCCTTGCCGCGGACGGCACGCCCCACATCGGCGCGCTGCTGCCTGACCAATCCGCGGTCTCCGATTTCACGGCGGGCGACGCCGCCCCCTACTTCCGCAGCATGCTGGACCTGATCGATGGCGGTGCGCCCGCGCTCGACCACGCGCGAGCGCTCGCGGCCAGGCCCGCCGCCACCCTTCCCGTTGCAGGCCTGGCCCGGCTGGCCCCGCTGCCGCAGCCGCGGCGGCTGAGGGATTGCCTGTGCTTCGAGACCCACTTCCGCCAGTCGCGCGCCAATCGCCACCTGTTCGGCATCGGCACGCGGCGGCTGGATCCGGCCTCGATCGAGCTGCCGCGCGTCTGGTACGAGCGCCCTATCTATTACAAGGGCAATCCGTTCAGCGTGGTGGGCGACGGCGCCGACGTCCACTGGCCGTCCTATTCCCAGGTCATCGACTACGAGCTCGAGATCGGCGTCGTCACCGCTCGCGGCGGCAAGAACATTCCCGCTTCCGAGGCCGCCTCCTGCATCTTCGGCTACACCATCTTCAATGATTTCTCGGCGCGCGACGCGCAGTACGCCGAAATGCAGGGCGGCCTGGGACCCGCCAAGGGCAAGGACTTCGACACGGGCAATGCCATGGGGCCGTGGCTGGTCACCGCGGATGAAATCGCCGACCCGCAGGCGCTCACCATGGTCACGCGGGTGAACGGCGAGGAATGGTCGCGGGGCAATTCGCGCGACATGCATCACACCTTCCTGGACATCATCGCCTATGTGTCGGCCGACGAAACCCTGTACGCGGGCGAGGTGCTGGGGTCGGGGACGGTGGGAGGCGGCTGCGGCAACGAGCTCGGCCGCTTCCTGAAGGACGGGGACGTGCTGGAACTGGAGGTCAGCGGGCTGGGCACGCTGCGCAACCGCATCGTGGCGCCGCACGTGCCGACGCCGCCGCCGTTTCCCATTCGCATCCCCGTCTAGCGACACCCGGCGCCTGGCCTCGGGGTGGTGTCAGGGCCCGACCGGCAGGCCCAGCATGCGCGAGATGAGCTCCCCGACCGTCTTGGCCTCGAGCTTGCGCATGAGGCGCAAGCGATAGGTCTCGACGGTACGGGGGCTCAGCGAAAGGTCCCGGGCGATCTGCTTGCTGGTGCGGCCGGCCAGTATCAGGGCCGAGATTTCCCGTTCGCGAGGCGTCAGCGCCATGCCCAGAGGGCGCCGCACCCGCAGGTCCTCGAACACCCATATGGCGCACGCGTAGGGCTGGTCGGGCTCCACCGGCTGGCCGGACACCGCGCACCAGAACATCTCGCCGTTGCGGTGGAGCATGATGCGCTCGTCGCGGTGGATGCCCTCGGCCAGCATGCTGCGCACGCCGCGCGCGCCGATGTCCTCGTATTCCGCGTGCGAGGGATACAGCATTTCGGTGGTATGGCCGAGCAGTTGCTGGGAACTGTAGCCGAACATGTTGGCGAAGGCGCGGTTGCAGCGCTCGATGACGCGCTCGCGCGTGACCAGGAGGCCCACCGGGGCCAGCTCGAACGCGAGGTCGGACAGCGTGGAAGCAAGCGGGGTCATGTGCTCGACGTGCGGGCCCAGGCCGCGCGGCCTCGTGCCACGGCCGGCGCCCCGAGCCGGGTGTTTCCGATGACCGCTTTGTACAACACCTGGCCGCGCCCGGCGACGAGGGATTTACCCCGAAGACGGGCGGCTCAGGCATGGGAATGGAGACAAAGCAGATCGATAGGCCGGATTCTGTACACGGGTCGCCCCGCGGGCAGTCATTCCTCTAGGCCGCCCGTTGCCGGACGGCTCAAGCCACCTACCCGCATGCTCGGACGGACCGCCCTGTGCGACCGAAGCCGCGCGCATGCCTATTTGGTGTTGCTCCGGATGGAGGTTGCCGCGTTTCACCCTGCAACGACTCGCCGCGGCATTGCCGCGCGAACGGCACGGAAGTAGCCGTGCCGGTGCGGAAAGATCCGCCCTCGCCGCAGACTCGTCTCTGTGGCCCTGTTCCTCGGCTTCGCGCCGCGCGCTTGCGCCCGCGGCGATCGCCGGACGGCCGTTAGCCGCCATCCTGTCCTGTGGAGTCCGGACCTTCCTCGGCGCCCAAGGGCACCGCGACTGCCTGATCTGCTCTGCCTTTCTATTTTACCGCTGGCGGCTGCGCCCGGGGCGGAAAACTTCCTTGTCGTCGTAGAACCCCGGCGCGGTATTGTCCGGCCACCAGCCCGGCAGGCCGAGCACCGGCAGGGGGCAGAGGTCGCGCGTGTTGAAGAAGGGCCAGTTGTCCAGCCAATCCGCCACCAGCCGGTCGACGGTCGCCCGGCGCTGGTGCGGCGAAGCGCGGAAGTACGAATCGTCGACCGGAATAATGAGCGTATGCGCGGTGATCGACTTGTAGGGCCGCACCAGCTTTTCCAGCAGGCCGTGCCCGACCGCCCAGGGTTCGGTCTGCATCAGGGTCGCGGTGCGGCGCTCGATGAACAGCGTGCGCCAGTCGAAGCGGCGCAGCGCCTGCGCCAGGTCGTCGCTGGAGCAGGCCAGCACCAGGCCGTTTTCGTCGAATACCGTGACCGCGTCCCGTAGCGGGCCCCGGCCCGTTGCCGCGCTGGCGGACTTCTTCAGCGCCCGGGCCTGCATCGCGTTCAGGCGCGCCTTGATCTGCGGAAAGGCGAACCAGACCAGGCCGTTGAAAAGGTCATGCAGATTATCCCGGGTGGGCACCCGGCCAGTTTGATGGATATGCGTCTCGTAAGCCCGGCCCTCGGGCAGGTCCGAGGGAGGAACGAACAACAGCGACTTGCCCGAGGCCAGCCGCATGCGGCCGCCGCGCGCCCCGCCTCCGGCCTCGCCCGCGGTCAGCAGCCGGTTCAGGCTGTCGCATAACGGTTCGCCGCTCCCGCGCGCGAGCATTTCGCCCTTGTGAGCGATGCCGGCGAACCAGGGCTGCCCCCAGTCGATGGGGCTCAGGTCGAGACCCGCCACGGCAGGGTCTCCCCGCCGGCCAGGGGCACGATGGTTTGCTGGCCGAAAGGCAATTCATCGGGAATGCGGAACGGCTCGCGCACCAGCGTAAGCGTGCCGGTATTGCGAGGAAGGCCGTAGAAATCGGGACCGTGGAAGCTCGCGAACGCTTCCAGCGCATCCAGCTTGCCGGCATCGTCGAACGCCTTCGCGTAGAGCTCCATCGCGTGCAGTCCGGTGAAGCAACCGGCGCATCCGCAAGCATGTTCCTTCAGGCCACGCGCATGCGGAGCGCTGTCGGTGCCGAGGAAAAAACGGGGGTTGCCGCTGGTGGCCACGTCCACCAGGGCCTGGCGGTGGGTCTCGCGCTTGAGCACCGGCAGGCAGTACCAGTGGGGGCGCATGCCGCCCTGGAACAGGGCATTGCGGTTGTACAGCAGGTGCTGCGGCGTGATCGTCGCCGCGATGGGACCTTCGGCGTCGCGCACGTACTGCGCGGCATCGGCAGTGGTGATGTGCTCGAACACCACCTTCAGGCCGGGAAACGCGCGGCGCAGCGGGATCATGACCCGATCGATGAAAGCCTTCTCGCGATCGAATACGTCGATGGCAGGATCGGTGGCTTCCCCGTGCGTCAGGAGCGGCATGCCGATCCTCTCCATCGCTTCCAGCACTTTCGCGCAGCGGCCGAGCAGGTCGGTCACGCCGGCGTCCGAATTCGTGGTTGCCCCCGCGGGATAGAGCTTCACCGCGTGCACCGCCCCCGACTCGCGCGCGCGGGCGATTTCGTCGGGCGCGGTATTGTCGGTCAGGTAGAGCGTCATCAGCGGCGTGAACGCCACCGCGTCCGCCCCGCTCTTGCCCAGCGCCGCCAGGATCCGCTCGCGATAGGCCAGCGCTTGCGCCGTCGTGGTGACGGGCGGCTTGAGGTTGGGCATGACGATGGCCCGGGCGAACTGCCGCGCCGAATGGCCGACGACGGCTTCGAGCGCCTCGCCGTCGCGCAGGTGCAGGTGCCAATCGTCGGGGCGGGTGATGGTGAGCGTGGAAGTAGTCATAGAAGGATTTTACCTCCCTCGGCGCAAGGGACGCCCCCCCTAGCGCTTCGCGCGTCCCCCTCAAGGGGGCGGCGCTGGCGGACCGGCAGGGGGGCCCTCCATACTGGGCGCGCGTCAGCGCGTAGGGGGGCCAGTCTTAGAGGGGCTCAGTCCACCACCGGCATGCTCCGCTCGACGAGCGAAGCCATGATCCCCGCGCCGAGCGGGATCACGGCATCGTTGAAGTCGTAGTTGCTGTTGTGCAGGAAGCAGCCGCTTTCGGCGCCACCCTGCCCCAGCCGGAAATACGCCCCGGGCCTGCCTTGCAGCATGAACGAGAAATCCTCGGCGCCCATCGACGGCGTCAGGTCGCGGATAACGTTTTCCTTGCCCAGCATGGCGGTGGCCACGTCCGCGACGAAATTGGCCTCGCGCGGAGTATTGATCGTGGCGGGATAGATGCGCTCGTACTTGAGCGTGGCCGTGGCGCCGAAGGCCGCCGCAATGGAGGTCGAGAGCTCGCGCAGCCGGGTCTCGACCATCTCTTGCACGGTTCGGCGGAAGGTCCGGACGGTGCCCACCAGCCGGGCCTCGCGCGGGATCACGCTCATCGCGCCCGGATGCCCTGCCTGCACCGAACAGATGGACACCACGGCCGAATCGAGCGGGTTCACATTGCGCGCGACGATGGACTGCGTGGCGGTGATGATCTGGCCCGCCACCACCACCGGATCGATGGTCAGGTAAGGGTGGGCGCCATGGCCGCCGCGTCCCTCGATCACGATCTCGAAGCGGTCGGAAGCCGCCATCATCGGGCCGGGATTGATGCCCACCTTGCCGGCGGGCAGGCCCGGCCAGTTGTGCAGTGCGTAGATTTCGTTACAAGGAAAGATATCGAACAGGCCGTCTTCCATCATGGCGCGCGCACCGCCCAGCCCTTCCTCGGCTGGCTGGAAGATCAGCACGGCGGTGCCGTCGAAATTGCGGGTCTTGGCCAGATAGCGGGCCACGCCCAGCAGGATCGCCGTATGGCCGTCATGGCCGCAGCCATGCATCAGGCCCGGCTTGCTGGATCGGTGGTCGAAGGCGTTGTCCTCGGTCATGGGCAGCGCGTCCATGTCGGCGCGCAGGCCGATCATGCGTCCGCTGTCGCAGCGGCGGCCCCGGATCACGCCCACCACGCCGGTCTTGCCTATCCCCCGGTGCACTTCCACGCCCAGCAGCTCCAAGGCCTTGGCCACGATGCCCGAGGTGCGCACCTCTTCGAATCCGAGCTCGGGATGCGCGTGCAGGTCGCGCCGCAGCAGCGTCAGATCATCGTGAAACTTGCGTATTGCTTCCAGCGGCGAACGCAGCGCCACCCCAGCTTCCATTCCTGCTCTCCGGTCCTGCGGCCGCCGGAACGCGGCCCGAATATCAATCGATAACCGGACCGTCCGGGAGTTCCCCCAGGGCTGTCCGACTTGGTGTCAAAAGCTGAATGTCCCCATACCAGCTCTCGGCATAACCCCGGGTGTTGTCGGTGTCGGTCATGACGCCGACGCCGATCAGCGTGCCGGGCGCCTCGCCGAACAGCTCGGTGTAGTCCTGCACGTAGTTGCGTTCGTAGTCGAGCCATCGGCCCACGCCCTCGGGACCGGATTCGACCACCTTCAGGCGGACCCGCGAACTATGGGCATTGACCAGGGTGGCCCCGACCGGCAGCCGGGTGTCCCACGTATAGATCAGCGTGGCATAAGGGACTTCGCGTCCGAGCAGCATGCGCGCGGTCTCGGCCAGCATCTGCTCGCGCAGCGGCAGCTTGCGCCAATCGCCGTCGAACGCCAGCACCAGGCGCACCGGCGCGTCCTCGGTTTCGGGGCGGGAACTGTCCGCCCGTTCGATCATGGCATCCGTGCGCCAGGACCAGCGCACATAAGGCGCGTCGACGGCCGGCAAGCCAAGAGGCACCCACATGCCGCTGGCGGCCGATTGCGCCACCGCATGCAAGACGGGGCGGTCTTCGCCCTCGATCCGGGCGCGGGTGATCTGGTAGCGGGTACGGACCTTGTCCGGCCGGATGATCCAGGGCCGCCAGCCTGCGGGCGGTTCGCCCACGGCGGACACCGATTGTGACAACACCAGCGCGGCGGCGCCGTCCACCGGCGGGACCTCCGCCGTCGCCTCCCGGTCCGCGGAGGGGCTGGCGCAAGCCGCCAACAAAGCGGCGGCAGCCAGCAAAACGGTCGAAAACCGGAAACAAGGCGGAACGGATACGGACATCGGCAAGCGCGCCCCGGCGCTGGGGAAGACGGCGATGCGACCATTCTACCGGGCGTATCGCCCCGGGAAGCGTTGCATACCCGTCGAAAACCCCAGGGAAACGCCGTTTCTGTTGGAATTTTGTTGTGACTTTGCCCAGCAAGGCGATATGCTGCGCTCGCGGGGTTATTCCGCAGTTCTGGAGTCTGCCTCTCGCGCACTGCGGTGTGGCCCTGCTAACGATCTGACGATTGAACCCTTTTTAGGAGTACAGCATGGCCACAGCCAAAAAGGCGCCGGCAAAGAAAGCCGCGCCCGCCAAGAAAGCCGCTCCGGCTAAGAAAGCCCCGGCTGCCAAGAAAGCCGCCCCGGCCAAGAAGGCCGCGACCAAGGCTCCCCGCAAGGTCAACGCCGCTTTCCTCAAGCCCATGACCCCCA
This sequence comes from Pigmentiphaga sp. NML080357, assembly GCF_002188465.1. Lineage (GTDB taxonomy): Bacteria > Pseudomonadota > Gammaproteobacteria > Burkholderiales > Burkholderiaceae_B > Pigmentiphaga. The sequence goes on from NZ_NINW01000045.1 coordinate 104,947, forward strand.
GCGCGACGCTGGCCGCCATCATCGGCCCGGCCCCGCTGCCGCGCACGGAAGTCACCCGCAAGGTCTGGGAATACATCAAGAAGCACAAGCTGCAGGATCCCAAGGCCAAGCGCAACATCAACGCCGACGCCAAGCTCAAGGAGCTCTTCGGCAAGCCCAGCGTCGACATGTTCGAGTTGACCAAGATCGTCAACGCGCACCTGAAGTAAAGAGGCCGCCCCGGTTCGCGGGGCTCCATCGGGCGCCCGGCCGGATCGGTCCGGGCGCCTTGTTTTTCAGCGTCCGCCGCGTATCACGAGTATCTGCCCCTGCCCGGCGTCGGTCAGCAGATACAGCTCTCCCGACGGCCCCGCCACCACGTGGCGTATGCGGCGCCCCATGTCGGTCAGCAGGCGCTCCTCGCGCACCACTTTTTGCCCGTCCATCTGCAGGCGTATCAAGGCCTGCCCGCTCAACGCACCGGTGAAGACGCTGCCGTTCCATCCGGGGATGGCCTGGCTGGTGTAGAACGCCAGGCCGCTGGGCGAGACCGACGGCACCCAGCTGTAGAGGGGCGGCTCGAATCCCGGCGGCGAGGCCTCCTCGCCGATCTTGCCCCCGCCGTATTCTTCGCCATAGGTATAGCGCGGCCAGCCGTAGTTCTTCCCGGCGCGCACGACATTCAGCTCGTCGCCGCCCTGCGGCCCATGTTCGACCAGCCACAGTTCGCCCGTGCGCGGGTGCAGCGCCGCGCCTTGGGGGTTGCGGTGGCCGAGCGACCAGATCTCGGGCAATGCCTTCTTGTCACTGGTGAAGGGGTTGTCCGAGGGGACACTGCCATCGTCGTTGATCCGCACGACCTTGCCATGGTGCGTGTCCAAACCCTGAGCGTCCGGCCGCGTCCTGCGGCTGGAGCGCTCGCCAAGGGTGACGAACAGCTTCCCATCGCGCGCGAAGACCAGGCGCGAGCCGAAATGCAGGGTGCTGGCGAACTTGGGCGCCTGGCGGAAGACGACCCTGGAATCGGCAAAGCGCCATCGATCGCCGTCCTGCACCAGCTTGCCGCGCGCCACGGCCGTGCTGTTGCCCCCCTCGCCCGCTTCGGCGTAGCTCAGGTAGACGAGCCCGTTGCGCGCGAAGTCCGGATGCAAGACCACGTCCAACAGCCCCCCCTGGCCGCGGGCGTCGACCTTGGGTGTCCCGCTTACCGGGGGGGACAGCTCGCCGCTCGGGGACACCACCCGCAACCGGCCCGGACGTTCGGTCACCAGCGCCCCGCCGTTGGGCAGCAAGGCCAGGCCCCACGGATGCTCCAGGCCTTCGGCCCAGGTCGAAACCGTCACCCCTGCCGGCAACGCCGCCCTGGCCATCGGCACATCCTTGCCCGGCCTGACCGGCTGCGCCTGCGCGGCACCCGCTCCCGCGATGAGCGCCGCCACGCACCAGGCCATGCAACACACTCGTAGCTTCATGTCGTTCTCCTTGCCCGCGATTCGGATCTTGACCGGAAACCGGCGCCGGCGTTCCCGCGCTGCAGTTCCTCCCAGCGAGCGTACCGCATGCGAGCGACGCACCGCCATGCGGCGGGGGCCTGCCGGATTGTGACCAATTGGAAGCGGGCGCCCGTACAGGCGCGCGGAGAGACGGCACTACATCGTGACGACTGCCTTGCCAATCACCCTGCGGTCCGCAATCTGCTGCAGGGCATCGACGATGCGGGAAAAGGAAAACTGCTGAGTCACCTCGGTACGCAACCGACCCTCGCCCCAGAGTTCGCACAAGCGATCGAGGCTGGCCATGGCAAGCCGCGGGTTGCGTTCGAGGTGAAGACGATAGCTGACGCCAATCACTCGCGCCTGCTTGAGCAGCACTAGGTTGCCCTTGATCAGCGGGATGACCCCGCTCGCGTAGCCGGCAATCAGAAACCGACCATAGGGAGCGATGGCCCGTAATGCGCTTTCCGTCGCGTCGCCGCCAACCACGTCGAGAATGACGTCGGCGCCCCGACCTCCGGTCAGTTCCTTGATGCGGGTGCCGAGCGTGCCCGGATCGCTGTCGATGACATGATCGGCCCCGTTGTTCAGGCAAGTGCGCTGCTTGAGAGGGGTGCTCGCGGCCGCGACGACTGTGGCGCCGATTGCCTTGGCGATCTGGATGGCGCACAGCCCGATCCCGCCCGAAGCGCCCAGGATCACGATTGTCTCTCCCGCCGCCAGCTGACCGCAGTCCACGAGGCCATGGTAGGCGGTGCTATAGACGAGGACGAAGCCCGCAGCGGCCAGATCGTCCATGCCTTCGGGCACGTGCCTGACCCGGTTGGCTGGCACCGCCACCTGTTCGGCGAAACAGCCCTGGCCGGCATAAGTCATGACACGGTCGCCCGGGGCGAATCCCGTCACGCCGGGACCGGTGTCGATCACGGTGCCCATGGCTTCGACGCCGGGCACGAACGGCGTCGGCGGTTTGACCTGGTACTTTCCTTGGGGCATAAGGACATCGGGCGGATTGACCGACGCCGCCCGCACCCGGATGAGGGCGCAGCCCGGGCCCACCTCGGGTTCGGGGATATCTTCGTGGACTAGCCGGTCGATGGGACCGTATTCGCGGCAGACGAGCGCATGCATGTTTTTCCTCGGACAGATTCAATCGATGGTGATCCGGGTCGCCTTCACGACCTCCGCATAGCGGCGGATCTCGGCCCAGACGAAATCGTCGAAAGCTGCCGGGTCCCCCCGCGTCGGTATCTCGGCGCCGATGGTGTCCAGGAACCGCTGCCGCATGTCGGCAGACGCCAGCACCGAGTGCACCGCGTCGTTCAGTTTCTTCACCACCGCCGCCGGCGTTCCGGCCGGGGCGAAGAGCCCCATCCAGGTGAGAAATACGAAGTCTCGCAGGCCCGCCTCGCCCGCGGTAGGCACATCGGGAAACTGCCGCGAGCGGCCCGGGGAGGTCACGGCCAGCGCCCGCACTTTGCCGGCCCGGATGAGGGGCGCCAAGCTAGTCGTGGTATCGAAGCTGATCTGCACCTGTCCGGATGCCAGATCGACGGTGGACTGTCCGGCCCCCTTGTAGGGCACGTGCAGCAGCCGTACGCCCGTCAGCATCTTGAACGTCTCTCCCACGACATGCGGCGCGCTGCCATTGCCCGGAGACGAGTACGACAGCGCGTCGGGCTGGCGCCGGGCAATGGCCACGAGCTCCTCCAGCGACGCCGCGGCCAGCCCGGGCCAGACGGCGACGACGTGGGGAACCGAAGCAAGCATGGCGATCGGCGCGAAATCGCGGTCGGCGCGGAACGGCAGCGACCGGTAGACAGCCGGCGCGATGGCGTTGGTACTGTTGGCGCCCAGTAGCAAGGTATGGCCATCAGCCTCGGCCTTCGCGACCGCGCCGGCGGCCAGGGTACCCACGGCGCCCGGCCGGTTTTCCACGATGACCGGCTGGCCCAGCTCCTCGGCCAGGCGCGGGGCAATCAATCGCGCAATGATGTCCGTCCCGCCTGCCGGAGGAAATCCCACGACGATCCGGACCGGCTTGGAAGGATAGGCGTCCGCGGCCTGCGCCAGCCCGGTGCATAGGGCAAGCAGGCCGGCCACGATGCGCCCGGCAAAATCGAACATAGTGCCTCCTCCTTGGTTCTTCGCTGCCAATTTCTAGCCAGCAGCTTTCTAGTGGACGGTTGCTGCCTCCCTGGGTGCGCCCGCTGCGATGGGGCCGATGCGGCCGCAGCCTCCCCCGAGCTTGTGCGACGCTGCGATGGACGCTTGCCTGGCCTGGACCAGCAGGCTCGCCACCCGGCCCTTGGCTCGGGCGGTGGGAACGACGACCGTGAGCGCGTAGCGCACCGAACCGTCGCTGGCGAAAATGGGTGTCGACAGGCCGGTGAGCCCGCCGACCCCACCGCCATGGGAAACCGCATATCCCTGGGATCGCGTCGTCGCGAGGATGGAAACGAGTTCCTTGGCCGAGCACTTCGCCACCTTGGCGGCCGAGGGAAGCACCACTTGCAGCTCACGCTCCGGCAGGTAGGCCATCAACACCATCGATGCGGCGCCCAGTCCCAGCGGGACGCGCTCGCCGGGTTTGTTGACGCCGATGAGCGGCGATTTGGAGCGCGCGACGTCGATGCAGACGCGCTCGTTGCCGCTGACGGAATTCAAAGTAACGTTCTCCCCGGTTGCTGCGGCCAGTTCCTCCAGAACCGGACGCAGCAAGCGCGCGACGTCCAGCGATCGGTTCGCGATCCCGGCCAACCGCACGAACTCCAGCGACAGGCTGTAGCGTAAGTCCGGGAGGCGGACCAGATACCCCGCCTGCTCGAGGGCACCGACCAGGCGGAAGGCTGTGGATTTGGCCAGACCGATGCGATCGGCGATCTGCTGCAGCGTGAGACTGGGCTGCTCGGGAGAGAAACAACGGATGATGGCGAATGCCCTTTCAAGCGTACGCATATCGCTACCTCTCGTGTCCAAGGCGACGTGGTCCCGCCGGCCGGCATCGCGACGATCCTCTCCGCCCGTCTCTAGAAGAGGCGTGCTCATCGCTGCATGGTGTCCGGCGCGGGTTCGGTGGAAGGAACGGGCCATGCCACCGTACCAGAATTTGCGGCCAGGCCGTACACCTCGGCATTGTGCTGCCCCAGGTCCGGGGCGGCGTGGCGATAGACCACCGGGCTCTCGGACAAACGCAGCGGGCTGGCAATGGTGGGGATCCGGCTGCCGGCCGTCCGCGCATGCGGCAGCCATGCGACCATGCCCCGCGCCTGCACCTGCGGATCACTGAAGACGCGCTCGACATCGTTGATCGGTCCGCAGGGCACGCCGGCCTCGGAACAACGCCGCACGCATTCGTCCACGGTCCGCGAGGCGAACGCCGCATGCAAATGGCCGTCGAGCTCAGCCGAATGGGCCAGCCGTGCCTCGTTGGTCGCATACCGCGGATCGGTCTCCAGCTGCGCGAGGCCGAAGGCTCGGCAGAACTTGCGGAACTGCTGGTCGTTGCCGACGATGAGCATGATGCGGCCGTCGCGGCAGCCATAGGCATCGCTCGGCGCAACCATCGGCAACCGATTGCCGTGCCGCCGGGGAGCGCCGTTGCCCGCCAGGAAGCGCAGTCCGAGGTGCGCCAGCGACGCCACGCCCACGTCGAGCAAGGCCAGGTCGATATGCTGCCCGCGGCCGGAACGGGACCGGCGCTGCAGCGCCGCCAGTATCCCGACGGCGGCATACAGGCCGCTCATCAGATCGATGACAGGCAGCCCGGCCTTGACCGGCCCGCCGCCAGCGACGTCGTCGGGCTGGCCGGTGAAACTCATCAGTCCGCACATTCCCTGGATGATGGTGTCGTAGCCAGGCCTGTCCCGATAGGGGCCGGTCTGGCCGAAGCCGGTGATCGAGCAATAGATCAGGGCAGGATTGCGCGCCGACAACGCGGCGTAGTCGAGGCCATAGCGGGCGAGTGTGCCCGCCTTGAAATTCTCCACCAACACGTCGGCCTGGGCGGCGAGGTCGCGCAGCAGGGCCGCGGCGGCGGGATCGGACAGATCGATCTCCACCGAGCGCTTGCCGCGATTGCAGGCCGAAAATGACACCGACTCGCCCGTGGGGTTGCCCGCATCGTCGCACATGAAAGGTGGCGCCCACGCACGGCTGTCGTCGCCTGCTCCGGGCCGTTCGACCTTGATCACGTCGGCTCCCAGGTCGCCGAGTATCTGAGTGCACCACGGCCCGGCGATGACGCGCGACAAGTCGAGCACGCGCACGCCGGCCAAGGCAGTGGCCGCCGGCTCGGCATCCGGAGCGGGATTCGGACTGGAATGAAAGTTCATACGAGACATCGCGCCTGTTCGATGGTGGCGGCGGACGGACCCGCCGGATGCCCGGATTTAATCACCGCGCCGGCATGCCGCCATGCCGGTTCCGTGGTATGGAACCGGCCGCGCCTTTGGCCGATTGCTGCGCAAACTCCCGTTATCGGTCCACGCGAACCGCGTCCTACACAACATCGGAGACAGACATGCAAGCAGCGGCGATAGACAGCGACCATCCGCGGTCGCGTAGAAGGCGGCATTTGTGCTCTGCGGCCTTGACGGCGGCCGCGGCATGGCAGGTCGGCGCGAGGATGGCGAAGGCGGCCGATTATCCAGCGCGGCAGGTGCGCTTCGTCGTTCCGTTTCCCCCGGGCGGCGCAGCCGACGTGGTGGCACGCCTGTTCGCGGAGCCCATGGGCCGTCTGCTGGGTCAATCTGTCTACATCGAGAACAAGCCCGGTGCAGGCACCACGATAGGCGCGGCCCAGGTGGCCCGCGCCGAACCGGACGGCTATACCCTGCTCTTCACTACCTCGAGCCCCATCACGGTCGCGCCACACTTTCAGAAAGCCAGCTATCGCCCCGAACAAGACTTCGACACCATCATGCTGGTCGGGGATACGCCCATGATCGTCGTGACGTCGGCCCAGCACTCCTCAATCGCCACCCTGGAAGAGCTGATCGCCCGGATCCGTTCGCAGCCGGGCAAAGTCACCGCCGCGCTAACCGGCAACGGCACCATAGGCCACCTGGCGACCGAGCAATTCCGTCACATGGGCGGCCTCGATTTCCTGCAGGTCCCCTATAAGGGCATAGGGGAGGCCTACAACGATCTCATCGCCGGACGGCTGGACTTCGCCATCGTCTCGTTCGCCTCCGCCATGCCTCATCTGGAAAGGCAGCAATTACGGGCGCTCGCCGTCACCACGCGCGAGCGGTCGCCGGCATTGCCGCGGATACCGACGGTGGCCGAGGCCGGCGTTCCCGGATACGACATCTCGTTCTGGTTCGGCATTCTCGGACCGCGCGGTCTTCCCGTGGCGGTAACCGCAACGGTTGCCCGTGCGGCGCGCGAGGCCATGGCCGACCCGACTCTGCGCGGACAGATGGAAAGGCTATGGATCGCGCCGCGCCAGATCGCCGGGGACGAGTTCCGGGCACTGATCCGCACCGAGAACGCGCAGTGGGACGCGCTCGTGAAGAAAAGCGGCGCGCGGCTGCATTGACGGACAGCACGACGGCCGGCTCGCCGCCGGGGTAGCGGTTCCATGCCGTAGAACCGGGAATCCGCGCCGTCGCCGGACCGATAGGATGCAGCTACCCACGCTCACCGCCGGCAGCGCCCGGCACATTCCTGCCAGAACATCGATAACACGGAGAGCGAGACAACATGGATCAGGACCTGCAAGGACAGGTGGCGCTGGTAATCGGATCGACCACCAGCGTCGGCTACCGGGTGGCAGAAACGCTTGCGCGGCGCGGAGCGAGCGTGGCCTTGAACGGCCGCGGCGAAGACGCCGGCCGGCGTGCTCTCGAACGACTCGGGGCCGGCGAAACACAGGCGATTTTCCAAGCTGGCGACGCCACGTCGCATGACGACATGGTCCGCGTCGTGGACGATGTCGAACGCCGCCTCGGCCCCATCGGCATCCTGGTCTGCTGCGGCGGTTCGGCACGACCCGGTCCCACGCCCTTCCTCGACCTGGCCCCGGAGCAGATCATGCCTGCGCTCGAGGGCCGGCTCCTGCCCCGGCTGATGCCCGTGCGCGCCGCCGCACCGCGCATGCGCGAGCGGCGCGGCGGAAGCATCGTGCTGATGGCGTCGGATGCCGGCCGCTTTCCCACACCGGGCGAATCGCTGATCGGCGCCGCCGGCGCCGCCATCATGCTGATGACCAAGACGCTCGCCAAGGAATTTTCGCGGTGGAGCATCCGCGTCAACTGCGTGGCGCTGACCTTGACCGCCGACACCGAACGCTACGAACAAATCTTCAGTTCGCCGAGTTTTTCGAATGATCTATTCACCAAGGCCCTGGCCCGATTCCCCGCCGGCCGTGCACCCACCGCATCGGAAGTGGCCGAGGTGGCGGCGTTCCTTGCCTCGCCGCGCGCAGGGCAGGTGACCGGGCAGACTGTCAGCGTCAACGGCGGCCTGTCGTTCGGCGGCTGGTAGACCGGGCGTCCTTCATCCAGTCCCTGCCATCATGGATACTCCCGCTTCGCCCAGCGCCCCGATCCCGCCCCTGCAAGGCGTCCGCGTCCTCGACGTGTCGACCCGCGTCGCAGGCCCCTACTGCTCCTGCGTGCTGGCCGAGTTCGGCGCCGACGTCGTCAAGATCGAGCAGCCGGGACAAGGCGACCCCTATCGCTCGGTTGGCACTATGACCGCCGAGGGTTCTTCCCTCAACTTTCTCAACGACAATCGCAACAAACGCAGCATGACGCTGGACTTGCATACCGAGGCCGGTGCGGAGATCTTCAAGCGCATGGCAGCCGATGCCGACATGGTCGTGGAGAACTTCCGCCCCGGCACCCTCGAAAAGTGGGGGCTCGGCTATGACGTGCTGGAAGCGGCAAACCCCGGCCTGATCCTTGTACGCGTGTCGGCATACGGGCAGAGCGGCCCCTACAGCGGACGGGCCGGCGTGGCGCGCCTGGCCTATGGCTTCGCCGGCATATCCTACCTGTGCGGGCAGGCCGATGGCCCACCCCTGTATCCGGGCACGAATGCGCTGGGCGACTACATCGCGGGGCAGTGCGCCGCCACGGGCGCGCTCCTGGCCTATATCGCACGCGGCCGCCACGGCCGCGGCCAGGTCGTGGACGTGAGCCTGTACGAAAGCCTGCTGCGCATGCTGGACGAACTGGTACCGGCCTACGCCATGACGGGCTATGTACGCGAACGATCCGGTGCGAGCAGTCCTCATACCGTGCCGAGCAACCATTACCGCACTCGAGATGGCAATTGGATCACACTGTCGGCATCGTCGAGCCAGATGTTCCGGCGCCTGGCCGAGGAAATGGGCCATCCGGAACTGGCGGACCGCTTTCCCACCAGCGCCGCGCGGGTCCGGAACCGCGACGAGGTCGAACGTTACGTCTGCGCATGGGTAGCCGGCATGACGCGGGACCAGGCCATCGAGGCCGGCCTGCGGTGCGGAGTGCCGATAGGTCCGATCAACAGCGTCCGGGACTTGTTCGAGGATCCACACGTGCGCCGGCGCGGCACGCTCAGGACCGTGGCTGGCGATGCCGGGACGCCTGTGACGCTAGTCGATACGACGCCGCGACTGTCTCGCGACGCCGGCGGAATACGCGCCCTCGGCCCGCGCATGGGCGAGCACACGGAGTCGATATTGCGGCAACTCGGCATGTCGAACGACGACATCGCGGCCCTGCGGACCGCACGAGTCATCTGAGAGCCCGCCGTCTCGTTTACGGAGCCCGACATGGCTATCTTCCGCATTCTGCCGGTCCTCGTCGCCGCGCTGGCCGCCGGGGCGGGTCAGGCACAAGACTATCCCTCTCGGCCCGTGCGCGTAATCGTGCCGTGGCCGGCCGGAGGGTCCAATGACACAACCGCCCGGGTGGTCATGAAAGCCGTTTCCGAGTCCATCGGCCAGCCCGTCGTGGTCGAGAACAAGGCGGGCGCGGCGGGACTGATCGGCGCCAACCTTGTCGCCAAGGCCCGCCCCGATGGCTATACGCTGATGGTCCATTCGGCCACTCACTTGGCCAATGCATTCCTTTACAAGAAGCTGCCGTACGACACGCTGCGCGATTTCACGCCGGTCGCGCTGCTGGCGGCCCAGCCCAGCGCACTCGCCGTACGCGCGTCGCTGCCGGCGCGCAATGTCGGCGAATTCGTCAAGCTGGCGCGCAGCCGGCCACGGGGCTTGTCCTACTCGTCGGCCGGCGTGGCCAGCGCCTCGCATCTGCCGATGCTGATGTTGGCCGCGGCCACCGGCGTCGACCTGCTGCATGTTCCCTACAACGGCGGCAACCCGCAAACCATGGCGCTGGCAGCGCAGGAAGTGGACGCTTCGATCACCATCCTCTCCACGGTCCTGCCCCATCTGCAGTCCGGCGCGGTGCGGCTTCTGGCCGTCACGTCGGTCGGACGATCGAGTGCGGTGCCCGAGGTACCGACCTTGGCCGAAGCCGGTATCAAGGACTTCGACTTCACGCCTTGGATCGGGCTATTCGCCCCGACGGATACGCCCGCCGCGATAGTCGGGAAGTTGAATACCGAGGTTCGCAAGGCGCTGGACCGGCCGGAAGTACGCAAGACGCTGCAGAGGCAGGCCCTGGACCCATGGCCGGCCAGCCCCGCTGAATTCTCGCGGCGCGTACGCGAGGACAGCGACAAATATGCGGCGCTGATCCGGGCGACCGGAGCCGGCCTGAAGGAGTAAGGCAGATCGCGCGCAGACCGGTTCCATGGACCGGAACCGCGGGTCACGGCGCGCTCTCAGCCCCTACGATGCAACGAACCGGCCGCCTGTGCCCCTCGCAATGTCGCCACTGGAGACCTCATGGACTTTTCCCTTTCCCCCGAGCAACGAGAGATGATCGACGCCATCAGGAAAGTACGCCTGAAGGAAATCGCACCCAAGTCCATCCGCTGGCTCGACGGTGAATTCCCGCACGAGAATCTGGCCAGCCTGGCACGAATCGGCGTGCTCGGCATGGCCATCCCCGAGGAATACGGGGGGACCGACGCCAGCGTACTGGATACCGTACTGGCTCTGGAAGAGATCAGCAAGGCCTGCTATGTGACCGGCGTCGCGGTGGAAGGGGAAATAGGGGTACAGGCGCGCATCATCGCTACCTTCGCGCCCGACCACTTGAAGGCGCGCTACCTGCCTCGCGTGGCGGCGGGAGAGGCCACGTTGTCGATCTGCATGACGGAACCGGACGCCGGCACTGACGTGCCGAACTACCGGACGAACAGCCGCATCGTTGGCGACCGCGTCGTGGTGAACGGCGCCAAGACCCTGATCAGCCGCGCAGACATCGCCGACGTGCTGATCGTATTCACTCGCGTGAATGGCATTGCCGGTGCCCAGGGCATAGGCTGCGTCCTCGTGCCGCGCGGCACCAAGGGTCTGATCGCCAAGCCGTCCTACCACACGATGGGCGGGGAGCAATTGAGCGACGTGGTGTTCGAGGACTGCGAAGTGCCACTGGACCACCTCATCCTGCGCGAGAACAGCATGAAGACGCTCATGGGCGCCTTCAACACACAACGCTGCCTGAACGCGGCCATCTGCCTGGGCTTGGCGGAAGGCGCCCTGGAACAGGCCATCCAATACATGCGCGATCGGAAGGCCTTCGGACAGCGGATAGGCGATTTCCAGGGCCTGCGCTGGAAAACGGCAGACATGTTCATCGAGATCGAGGCCGCCCGCTGCCTGCTGTATCGAGCGGCCGCCAGCGCCGCGCCGTTTCCCGAGCCGGTCATCACGGCGGCTGCCAAGACCTATTGCAACGAGATGTGCATACGGGTCACCAGCGAGGCGGTCCAGATCCATGGCGGCTACGGCTTCACCGACGAGTTCATGGTTTCCAGGTTGTTCCGCGGCGCGCGATACGGCAGCCTCGGTGGCGGCACCACGGAGACGCTGCGCAACTATCTCGGCCGCCATCTCGTGGAACACGTCGATCTGGCCAGCGGAATAGGCGCCTGAGGGCACGCGGGGAATAGGCACGGCAGGTCAAACGGAGAAACCATGAAAGAGACGGTTAGACTCGGGGCCGGGTCCGGGTTCTGGGGCGACGCCATGGATCCGGCGCTGGAACTGCTGGAGCGCGAGCGGCTCGACTACCTTTGCTTCGACTTCCTGGCCGAGCTGACCATGGCACTACTGCAGCGGCAGAAGGCCAAAGATCCTGGCGCCGGCTACGTACCCGATGCGGTCGCCATCATGCGCGCCATGATGGCCCGTGCGCGGGCGACCGGCACGCGCCTGATCTCCAACGGCGGAGGCGTCAATGTCAATGCGGCGGCGGCGCGCATCGTCGAGGACGCCCGGAGCCTGGGATTGACCGGGCTTCGCGTCGCCGCGGTCGAAGGCGACGATCTCACGGATCGCATGGAAACACTGTTCGCCGATGGACTGCCGCTGGAAAACATGGATACTGGCGCGCGCAACCTGGCCGATTTCAAGCAGGACATCGTCTGCGCCCATGCCTACGTCGACGCGTCAGGCATCGTCGAAGGTCTGCGCCAGGATGCGGACATCGTAATTGCCGGACGCGTATCCGACAACGCTCTCTATGTCGGTCCAATCATGCATGAATTCGGTTGGCGCTACGACAGCGCACACCTTGACCGCATCGCCGCAGCCATCGCGATCGGACACATCGTGGAGTGCGCGGCCGGCTGCACGGGCGGCATGTCGTCGCGCTTCGACCAAATGCCGGCCATGGGGCGGGTTGGCTTTCCTGTCGTCGATTTCAGATCCGACGGGACGGCCGAAATCTCGAAAACCGCCGGCAGCGGCGGCAAGGTCGATCCGCTCACGGTCGCCGAGCACCTGGTCTATGAAATCGCGAATCCGCGCGCCTACCTGATGCCCGATGGCGTGGCAGACTTCACGACACTCGAGATTTCGGAAGCCGGACCCGACCGCGTCCGCGTCGCCGGGGCTCGAGGCCGCCCCGCCCCCGACGAACTCAAGCTCGTGGTCGGACTGCGCGATGGCTGGATTGGCGAGTCCATGGCGTTCTTCCCCTGGCCGAATGCCTATGATCGCGTGCTGAAGGCCCAGCAGACCATGCTCGAGCGCTTCGAGCGCCTGCGTCTGCAGGCCACCGACATCCACTTCGACATCATCGGCCTCAATATGCTTCACGGCCCCGCGGCACCGGCCATCGATGCGAGCCAGGCCAACCAGTTACCCGAACTCGGGTTGCGCTGCGCCGTAAGAACCCGCACGGCGGATGAAGCCGACAAAGTGCGGCGCGCCGCTGCGCATCTTTGGATCATGGGCCCCGGCGGCACCTCTTTCGGCACCCCCATCAAGCCCCGGCCCGTCATCTCCCTGTGGCCCACGCTCATCCCGCGGTCGTACGTACGGCAGACAGTCGCGGTGCTGCAGGCCTAGCGTGTCGTCCAGTCTCGAAGAAGGAAGCTCTCGATGAGGCATCTCGCGCATATCGCTTACGTCCGGTCAGGAGACAAGGGCGACGTCTGCACCGCCGGCTTGATCGCCAGGACCCCCGCGGACTATCCCCTGCTCAAGCGGTCCGTGCATCCGCAGGCGGTCAAGGCGCTTTACGGCGATTGGGTCCAGGGGGAGGTCGAATGCCATCCGATGGACAACATCCGTGCCGTGGTCGTCGTCATGCACCGCGCCCTTGGCGGTGGCGCCACGCGCACGCTGCGGCTGGACCAGACCGGCAAATCGCTCGGCCACGCTCTCTTGCGATTGCCGGTGGCCGAAGACTGACTCGGCTCACCGTCCGAGCCAGCGCGGCGGGCGCCTCTCGGCAAAGGCGCGCGGGCCTTCTTGCGCATCCTCGCTGGCATAGACCGGTTCATGGATCTTCGCCGCCATCGCCAGGCCGCGGACGCACCCCTCGGCCATCGCCGCCATGATGGACGCTTTTCCTGCGGCGACGCTCAACGGCGCGTTGCTGCAAATGCGCCGTGCAAGCTCCCGAGCCCGCGTCCGCACGGCGTCCGGCGTGGGCTCCACGTAATTGACGAAGCCGAGCTGGTGCAACCGTTCGATGTCCATGGTCTCGCCAGTGAGGATCAATTCCATCAGCACCGGCTGCGGGAGCATCCATACCAGCGGCACGGCCCAGGGTGCCCCTCTGCCCATTCTGGCTTCCGTAATGCCCCCTCGCGTACCAGCCAAGCCCACGCGCAGGTCGGCGTTGAGCGCCAGGACCATCCCACCTGCGACGAAATGGCCCGTCATGGCGGCCACGATAGGCTTGCGGACTTCACGCATGCGCCCGTAGAACGGATCCCGCAGCACGGCGAGAATATCCTCGCCTCGTTCGCGCCGTATGCGCGCCGCTTCCTTCAAGTCCATGCCGGCGCAGAACGTGCCGCAATCCGCGGAAGTCAGGACTACCGCACCGACCGCGCCATCGAAGTCTATCTCCTGCCACAGTTCGTACAGCCGCCGATTGGCTGCGACCGTCAACGCATTGCGCTGCGCCGGCCGATTGAGCGTGATCGTGGCGATGCCCTCCGACACCTCATAGAGCACGTCATCGTCGCTGCCGCCAGTTTCCGTAGTTGTTGCAGTCATCGTCATGGTCCGCATTGCAGTTCCGCCAGGGTACGGCGGCCGGGCCGGGGAGGATTGCCGGTTCCGCTGCATGGAACCGGCAATCCGGCGCGCGTATCGCCGGCTACGCTAGCCCAAGTACCCAAAGGAGCTATCATGCACGTCAGTGAGGCAATCGCAGCGGCATTCGCAGCGGAAGGCTGCGACACGGTTTTCGGCCTGCTCGGCGACGCCAACATGCCGGTTTGGGCGGCGCTGGCCACCACGCCGGGCATCGCGCTGTACAGCGCCCGCCACGAAGCCGGGGCCGTCGCCATGGCGGATGGCCATGCCCGCGCAAGCGGCCGGATCGGAGTGGCCACCATCACGTCGGGGCCGGGCCTGACCCAGACGGGTACTTCGCTAATGGCAGCCTCGCGCAACCGCACGCCCATGGTGGTAGCCGTGGGAAACGTCGCGTCCACCGACCGGCACAATGTCCAGAAGATGGACCAACGCCGGTTCGCACAGGCCTGCGGCGCCGCCTTCCATCCAGTGACCGGTGCCGGCAATCTCGCGGCCGAACTGCTCGAGGCCTTTCACGCGGCCAGGCACAAGCGATGCCCCGTCGTGCTGGACCTGCCGGTCGACGTCCAGGGGCAGGTGCTGGAATGGGCCTGGGAATACACCCCATCCTACGCATGGACACCGGCTCCGCCCGGCTGCGCCCCTGCCGCTCAAGTGGAGGAACTGGCCCAATCGCTGCGCCGCGCCGAGCGCCCCGTCATCATTGCCGGGTACGGCGCCAAGGCTGGGGGCGCACGCGAAGAGCTCCTTGAACTGTCGCAGCGCTCGGGCGCGCTGCTGGCCACGACCCTGAAGGCGAAGGGGCTGTTTGCCGGCGCGCCCTACGACATCGGCATTGCCGGCGCCTTCTCCAGCGCTCCGGCGGAGCGCCTGCTCGGCCAGGCCGACTTCGTACTCGGCGTAGGCGCCGAACTGGGCTACTACACCACCGAAGGCGGCCTGCTGTTCCCCGAAGCGCGCGTGGCCCGCATCGACGCCAGTCCGCAGCCGGAACAGCTCGGCCCCGTTCCCGGCCAGTATCTATGCGGCGACGCCAAGCAGACGGTGGCGGCGCTAAACGCTGCGCTTGCAAAGCATGAGTCCGGGCGTCGCGGTTTCCATGACGATGTAACCCTGGCGATCCTGCGTGCCGATACGCCCCTCCGGGATCCGGCGCCGGACGGCCTCGATCCACGCAGACTGGCGCGCGAGCTGGGATGCGCGCTCCCTGGCGACGCGACGGTCACCGTCGGCGCGGGCCACTTTTGGTGCTTCTTCCATATGTATACGCCGGTGCGCCCCGAGGTCGATCTGCATCTGTCCTATCAATTCGGCGCCATCGGCCAGACCCTGCCGCTCGCGGTCGGCATCGCGGCCGCGCGGCCCGGCCGTCCTCACCTCGTCGTCGAAGGCGATGGCAGCATCATGATGAACCTCCAGGAACTGGAGACTGTCGTGCGTCTGGGACTGCGCATGGCGGTGCTGGTCTGGAACGACTGCGGCTTCGGCGCCGAGGCGCACAAACTGCGGGCGCGGGGCATGGATCCTGGCCTGGGCCGCTGGGCGAGTTCCCCGGATTTCGTTGCCCTGGCGCGCGCCTTCGGCGGGGAGGGGGAGCGGATCGAACGCGAAGCCGACGTCGCGCCCGCGCTTGAGCGTGCCCTTGCCCATCCGGGGCTGTATGTCATCGATGCCCAGGTATCGCCTTCTGTCGTGAGCGACCCCTACCTCAAGCTGCAGTTCGGCGCCGAAAACCGCGCCCCCCTGCTGCGCCTTCCAGCGGAGATGTCTCGGTGATAGAAATCGAAGACCGCTTCGTCGTGCCCGCCGCGCCAGCGGAAGTCATGCGCCGCTTCTCCGACGTGGAGCGGATAGCGCAGTGCCTGCCCGGCGTAGCGTTGGAAGGACGCGATCAAGAGGGGTATTACCTCGGTACGATGACGGTGGCCTTTGGCCCCAAGCGCGTCAAATTCCAGGGTCGCGTCCGCTGCGATTTCGACCTGGACGGACGCCGGGGTACGCTGGCCGGCGCAGGCAGCGCCGCCGGACGCGCGGCGACGATACGCTCGCACACCGCCTTCAGTATTCATCCGCATCCGGACTCGGGGCCTGACGCGAACGCAAGCGTGGTCGAAGTCCTTTCGCGTACCGAGCTCCATGGCGTCCTGGCCCAATTCGCGGCGGCTGGCGGCGCCGTCCTGGGCCGGCAGATAATGCGGGACTTCTCCGAACGGCTGGCCGAGGAGCTGCGCACGGAAAGCGGCGGCCGGTCGCGTCAATCCCAGGCCGAGGCTCCGCACACCGCCTTGCCAGGGCCGTCCTCCAGCCTCGCCCCCGATCCGCAGCCGTTGTCGGCGCTTTCCCTGGTCTGGCGAGTACTGCGGTCGCTACTGGGGAAGACGAGGAGGGAATGGCGGGCATGAGAACGGCGCAGCGTGGCAATTTGGCCGGGCACGGCATTGTGCAACAAGCCGAAACGATTCACCTCCCCTGCACAGGCATCAATGCGCGGTATGGTTGAGGCTTACGCCACCGAAGATCTTCATCATGCTCCTGTCGCAACGCCATCTGGCCGTTACCGCCGCAGCGCTCGCCCTCGCCTTCTTCACTGCCTCGTCCCACGCCGAACGCAATGCCTCGCTCGCCGGACAGAACGTCGTCCAGCCCATAGCTGGCGGCCAGCACACGAAAGAATACGCTCGCAATGGCCAATTGATCTACGAAGTCATCGAACGCAAGACTTCGCAAGGCACAATTGAGGCGATCGAGCGGGAATGGACCGAGGACGGCACGCCGCTGCGCGACCAGTACTTCCTGGGCGGCAACGAAATCAAGGCGACGTTCTGGTACCGCAACGGCCAAGTCAAGGAAACGCGGGTAGACCAGTCGACCCGCGATCCCAAGGCGCTCCCCGGCAAATACGTCGAGCGTTTCTCCGATCTGGGCAGGCTGCGCTCGTCAGGCGTCTTCCAGGGCCAGTTCCGCCCCGTCGGCCTGCACCGCGAATACGATGAATCCGGCCGCCTCGCGAGGGAAGTCGAATACGACGCGCGCGGCGTGCGCCTCGCTACCAGGGAGTACGACGCCGCCGGCAAGGTGACCAAGGCCGAGCGTTACCTGCCCGATGGTTCGCGGCGGCTCGAATAACGAAAAACGCCCCGACATTAGCGGAACCGCTATCGCCCCCAAACGACTTGGAGTGCGCCCCGAACTCACGTATCGGCCTTTATATCAGCCTGTTTGATGACCCACTTGTATTTTTCGATTTCCTTTTCAAGATGGGATCGAAGCGCCTCGGGTGTGGATCCATGCGGCTCGAGCGCGTCGGACGAAAGACGCTCCCTGAGGCTTGGCTGAGCTAGCACGTCATTGACGGCCCGATTGAGTACTTTGACCGCGCTGGCCGGCAGATTGGCCGGCCCGAGCACGCCCCACCACCCTGCCAAGTCATAGTCCGGATAGCCTGCTTCCGCGATCGCCGGGATCTCGGGCAACGCCATCGCGCGCCTGGCGCTAGTCACGCCCAAGGCGCGCACGCGGCCGGACTTCAAGGCGGCAGAAGCGCCGGAAAGCGTGCTGAACGTGCAGTGAACCTGGCCAGCCGACACATCGTTGAGAGCGGGCGTGGTTCCCTTATAGGGCACATGCAGCAGGCGAATACCGGCCATGGCGTTGAGCATCTCACCCAGCAGGTGGGCACTACTGCCGTTGCCGGCCGACGCGAAGGTATAGAAACCCGGCCGCTGCTTGGCTAGTTCGATGAATTCCTCGACCGAAGAGGCGGAGACATCTTTGTTGACAATGAGCAGGAAGGGCCCCCGCGCGACCGAGGAGACATAGCTGAAGTCCCTGACCGCGTCATAGGGCAAGGCGTGGGGCGTCAGCGCCGCACCAATGGCATGGGCAGCCGAGATCAACAGCAAGGTGTGGCCGTCGGGTTCGGCGGTGGCGACCGCGCGCGCACCTATAGTGGTGTTCCCGCCAGGCCGGTTCTCGACAATGACAGCCTGCTTGAGTACAGGAGTCAGGCGTTCCGCCAGTGTCCGCGCCAGCACATCATTGATCGCGCCTGGAGAGAACGGCACGATGATGCGGATTGGCCGGTTGGGATAATCCGACTGTGCGTAGGTGAGCCCGCCCGTGCCAGCAGCCAGTGCCGCCACGCCAAGGCCGCCTAACGCGCGGCGCCGTCCCGGACTGTTGAGTCGATTCGTCACCGTCGTCTCCCGATCATAGATAATGCTCCCGCATTATCGTCCCGCCTCCCCTGGTGCACAAAAGCTATCTCCACTCTTTCCAACGTGCGGAAATCCCGGCGGGGTTCTTGATCCGGCGCTAGCGGCCGATAGCTTCTGCAGAAGCGCGCGATGACCGACGTTTCACGAACAGCCTGATCGAGTTTTCGCAGACATGGTTCCGCGTTTCAATATGGGCGACCCATAAAGTAAAACCCCCGCCGGGATGCCCGAGCGGGGGTTTTGGGGTAGTTAGCCTGACGATGACCTACTTTCACAGACGTCCGTCCACTATCATCGGCGCAAAGGCGTTTCACGGTCCTGTT
>NZ_NINW01000020.1 GCF_002188465.1 Pigmentiphaga sp. NML080357
GCCAGCTTCCACCCGTTTGATGGCTTCGATGATCTGGCTGTCCGTGAATCGTGACTTCTTCATGCTGTAGAACTCCTCAACGAGAAAATTCTACTTCTGGATGCAACGCTTTTGCGGGGGGATTACCGTTGCCGGTCACCTTCACCCCGATCGGGCTCTTGATGCCGGTAGCCAGCATATCGATGCGATTGCGGATAGGGGGAATCCAGATATTGGACAGGCCCGGGATCTTCACGGCACGATCCAGCTCTTCCACGAGCTTCTCGGGCGTCATGCCTGGACGCCATTGTTCCCTGGGCTTGAGCTTAACCGTGGTCTCGAACATCTCCAGGGGCGCCGGATCGGTCGCAGTTTCGGCCCGTCCTGCCTTGCCGAACACCTTGTCCACTTCAGGTACGGTCTTGATCATGCGGTTGCTCAGCTGCAGCAACTCCGTGGCGCGCTGCGCCGAGAGTCCCGGCAGGGCCGAGGGCATGTAGAGCAGGTCCCCTTCGTCCAACCTCGGCAGAAACTCACCGCCGAGCCGCGCCAAGGGCCAGGCCGTGGTCGCCAAGGCCAGCACGGCGATCAGCAGCGTCGCCTTGGGCCGGCGCAGTACCCACTCCAGTGCTGGCCGGTAGGCTGCAATCAGGATGCGGGTGATGGGGTTCTTCTGCTCATCCGGGATACGCCCGCGAATCCAGTAGCCCATGAGTACGGGAATCAGCGTCACTGACAGCCCTGCGGCCGCGGCCATCGCGTAGGTCTTGGTGAACGCCAGCGGGCCGAACAGCCGGCCTTCCTGCGCTTCTAGGGTGAAGACCGGGATGAACGAGAGCGTGATGATGAGCAGCGAGAAGAAGAGCGCAGGACCGACTTCCTCCGCGGCCTGTGTGATCACGTCCCACCGTTCCTTGCCCTGCAGCCGTTGATCTGGGTGCGCGTGCTGCCAAGCCTCCAGCTTCTTGTGGGCGTTCTCGATCATCACCACCGCTGCATCCACCATCGCCCCCACGGCGATGGCAATCCCCCCCAGCGACATGATGTTGGCGTTGATGCCCTGGTAGCGCATGACCAAGAACGCCGTCATCACGCCCAGAGGTAGCGAGATGATGGCCACCAGCGCAGAACGAAGATGCCAAAGGAACAGTGCGCAGACCAGCGCCACCACCAGAAACTCTTCGCCTAGCTTGGTCGTGAGATTGCGAATGGCCCGCTCGATCAGCGCGCTGCGGTCGTAGGTGGTGACGATCTCGACGCCCGGCGGCAGGCTGCCCTGCAGCTCCGCGAGCTTGGCCTTGACGGCAGCGATCGTCTCCTGGGCATTCTTGCCGGAGCGCAGCACCACCACGCCGCCGGCGACCTCGCCTTCTCCGTCGAGTTCGGCAATGCCACGCCGCATCTCCGGGCCTATCTGGAGCGTCGCAACATCCCCCAGCCGCACCGGCACACCGCCGCGTGCCGTCAAGGGGATCTCCCGGAACTCGTCCAGGGTCTTGAGGTAGCCGCTCGCGCGGACCATGTACTCCGCGCCTGACAATTCCAGGACGGAGCCGCCGGTCTCCTGGTTGGCCGCCATCAGGGCATCGCGGACTTGAGCCTGACTGAGGCCATAGGACGCCAACTTGATCGGGTCGAGCACGACCTGGTACTGCTTGACCATGCCCCCCACCGATGCCACCTCGGCCACGTTGGGCAGGCTCTTGAGTTCGAACTTGAGGAACCAGTCCTGCAACGCACGCAGTTGCGCCAGATCGTTCTTGCCCGTGCGATCCACGAGCGCGTACTGGAAGATCCAGCCGACGCCTGTGGCGTCCGGACCCAGGGCCGGCTTCGCCGTGGCGGGCAATCGGCCCTGGACCTGGTTCAGGTATTCCAGTACCCGTGAGCGGGCCCAGTACAGGTCGGTTCCGTCCTCGAACAAGACATAGACGAACGAGTCGCCAAAGAACGAGAAGCCGCGCACGGTCTTGGCCCCTGGCACCGACAGCATGGTGGTGGCCAACGGGTAGGTGACCTGGTTCTCGACGATCTGCGGCGCCTGTCCTGGGTAGTTGGTGCGAATGATGACCTGCACGTCTGACAAGTCCGGCAGCGCATCCACGGGCGTGCTGCGAACGCCCCACACGCCCCATGCCGTGAGCATGGCGGTGGCCAGCAGCACCAGGAAGCGATTGGCCACCGACCATCGAATCAGCTTGGCGATCATGGCTGCACCTTTTCGATGGCGGTGATCACGTAGTCCTCACCTTGCTTGGAGAAGGTGAATTGCACCTGCTGCCGAACCGAAAGACCCGCGGCGAGCTGCGGGCTGCTCATCTTGAAGCCCATGGTCATGGCCGGCCATTGGAGGGCTGGCACGGCCTCGTGCGCCAGCGTCAGCTCGGTGGGCGACATCTCCTCGATCACGCCGCGCACCACGAAAGCGTTGGTGGCCGCGGCCGGTGGCGACGAGGTGTCGTGCCCGTTGTGCGGCGATGCAGGCGCGGACGCCGCGGCACCTGCAGGCAGCACGCCCCGCAGGCTGGCTTCCGAATCGATCAGGAACTGCGCCGAGGCCACCACCTGCTGTCCCGCCGCGAGCCCGCCGTTGACCACCAGTTGATCGCCTACCTCCGCGCCCACCTGGACCTCCACGGGATGGAACTTGCCGGGTCCATCGACCACATAGGCCAGTGCGCGCTTGCCGGTGCGGATGACCGCTTCGCTGGGAACAAGCAGCGCGGGCTGTTCGTTGCCTTTGAGCGCGATCTGGCCGGACATGCCGGCCTTCAGGCGCTGGCCGGGATTGGCCATTTCAAGCCGCACTCGCACCGTACGGGTGTCGCGGTTGGCTTCGGGCAGGATGCTCACGATGCGCGCCTGGAGCACTTCACCGGGAAACGCCGCCAGCCGGACCTGCGCCGTTTGGCCGACCTGCAATGGTCCGCTTTGTGCTTCGGGGACGGCCGCTTCGATCCACACCGTGGCCAAGCCATTCACCCGGGCCAGGCTTTCCCCGGCGGAAACCGTCATGCCCTGGCGCACCATCAGTTCGGCCACCAAGCCGCCTTGAGGTGTTGTGACCGTGTACAGCCCCTTGGGCTCGCCTGTGCGCTCCACCTGGGCGATCAGGGCTTGCGGCATGCCGAGCAGCAGCAGCCGTTGGCGGGCAGCTGCGGTCAACGGTGCGTCGCCCATCGCGCGAACCGAGAGAAACTCGCGCTGTGCGGCGATCCACTCCGGCAGCAATAGGTCAGCCAGCGGTGCCCCTGCTGCGATCACGTCGCCCGCAGCCCGTGCGTAGACACGCTCGACGAAGCCAGCGGTCCGCGCCTGCACGATGCTGACGTCGCGGTCGTTGAGCAGCACGGTGCCCACGACGTTCACATCTGCGCCGATCTTGCCTTGCAGGACTTCGGCTGTACGCAGCCCTAGGGCTTGCACCGCTTGCGCCGACACGCTGAGGCCCGTGCTGTCTTGCGTGTCTTCATCCGCGTACTTCGGCATCAACGGCATGTCCATGTAGGGCGACTTGCCGGGCTTGTCGAACTTCTGGGTCGGCACCATCGGGTCGTACCAATACAGCACCTTGCGCTCGGTCGGAGCGCTTGCAACGGTGACGTTGGCAGCGGGGGAGCCGCTGAGGTGGCCGGCGCGCCATTGGGCGACGCCCCATCCAACGGCAATACCGGCAGCAACCAGCGTCAAGCCGGCAAGGATGTTTCTCGAAGAGGTATTCATGGCGAGGGTCTCCACTCAGTCCGCGATCAGGCTGTTCAGTCGGGCGACGAGGCTGTCGCGCTGCGCTCCAAGGTCGATCAGACGCATGCGCGTCTCCAGCACCTGGGCGCGTGCACTGAGCACGGCGCTCAGGTCCCCCTTGGCGGATCGGTAGTTGCTCAATGCAAGCGCCGCTCGGTTCCGTACCAGTTGCAAGCCGGCGGTCTGCAGGCGGTCGATCTGGCTGTTCAACGCTTGGAGTTCGGCGGCGCTGTCGTCCAGCTCCTGCAAATGCCGCCGCGCCACGTCTTCGCGTTCGGCGTCCAGACGTTCCAACTCGTGCCGTTTTGCCTCGATCATGGGCACTTGGCGTCGATCCTTCTGCCAAGGCAGATCGAATGTCACCTGAAATGACACCATGTCGCCCCATCGGCGATCACGCCGGCTATAGGCTATCTCCCAGGCCCAATCGCCGCGGGTCTCTGATTGGGCTTCGCGGGACTCGGCCCGGGCCATGCTTTGCATCGCCGGATAGAGTTCAAGCTCCGCGTGATTCGCCAGTTCTGTGCGCAGTTGCGCGACGGGGCGAGTGAGCGGGCCTGGATCGCCTTGCAGTGCTTCGTCGGCCCTGGAGCCCACCCAGCGCCGCAATGCGGCCCTGGCCTTGGCCCGGTCCCGCTGTAGATCGTCACGGCGGTCCGTGAGTGTCAGCGCCTCCTGTTGCGCGACCAACAGGTCGCCAGCCTGGGCCGTGCCGCCGGCGACGCGAGCGGGGAGACTGTCTTGCAGGCGCTGGTTCTCCGCGAGCAGTTCCGTCAGCAGTATCTCCCGTTGCTCCACCGCCTGCGCGGCGATCCACGCCAGGCTGAGTTCCTGGCGGATCTGCAATCGCTGCAAAACCAGCGCCGCGCGCTCTCGATCCACACGCGCCTGCGCACTGGCGACCTGGGCGTCGCGCTTGGCCCTGTTGGGCACTTCCTGCATGAGCGCCAGGCGCTGCATCGTCATGGATTCGCGCGTCATGCTCCAGCGATCCATGCCGCTGATGGGATAGTTTTCGATGCCGAGCGAGAGCTTGGGATCGGGCAGCGAGCCTGCTGCCTTCTGCACGGATTCGGCGACGTTGACCTGCAACTGCTGCGCGCTTATGCGCGGGCTCTGCTGCTCCGCGATAAGGCGTGCCTCAGCAAAATCGAGGGCGTAGGCTACAGGCGAAACAAGCGCACTGCCCGCCAACGCGATGCTGATAGCTTTCAGACAATGCAATCGCATCGAGGCCGGCGTTGTGCCTCGGCCGTGCGCCGACGTGCGACCCTCGGGGGCGCCAAAAAAGGGAGTAAACATGGTTGTCCTCGGAATTGGTGTTCACGAAATCACGTGGTCTGCCGCATCGGTGCGCGGCGAGCACGGACACATAAATCAATTCCGCAGGACTTGGAACGTGAGGTAGATCGGCGGAAAGCCCGCGCGGGGATTGGGAGGAATATAGGTAACGTGCCGCCTGAGGGCTACCCGGTCGAGAACCAACCCGGGCAGCGAGTTGGCGAGCCACATCACGTGCGCTGCGAGAAACTGAATGTCCAGCCCCTGCCATGAAAGCGCCGACTCCCGATCGCCACTGCAATGAGCGTGGCACAACTGTGGCGCTTCGCTGTCCATGGAATCAGGCATGCCGGTGCAATCCGACATTGGCAACTTGTCAGCCTGCTGCATCGAGATCGTGGCACGCATTTGCGTGGTTTCCACAGATGCCCTCGGGTCTGGCTTGGGACAGACGTACATCGCCATCGCAACCTGCGAGAAAAGCAAGGTTACGACTAGGCCGCTGGTAATCCAGCGGCTCCATCTTGCGAGAAGGCGCCTTAAGCCGATCATGCGGACATACTATTGGAAGTTGTGGGGAGTTGAATTGATCAAGGTCAGTTTCCAGGATGAATTGATGCGTCTGGACGGCGCCTTGGCCCGAACCGGCACCCACTGCATATCCACCGGCAAGAGCGGGCACCGCACGTGGTTGTCATGCTTTACGCGCCTCGGCAACTCGCAAGGCTCTAAGCTCAAATCGATCAGCTACAAGATTCGTCTGTCCCGAGAGTCGCTGCAGGTGCGTAATGACCTCGTAGGGGCCATCGGCTATTGGACGCGTGCAGATTCCGCACTGGCTAGCGGTTTCGATGCGTGATCGCGAAGAAATCCCTACGCCATATCCAGCTGCGACCCAGAGCAACAACATCTCAAAAGAACTGACATGCTGGACATTCGGCCTTTCCGTTGATGACATGGAGGACAGGTACTGGTCCAGCGAAGGAGAATATTCGGCCTTCCATCGAAACACGGAGTGCTCCTTAAGTTCATCTATTCTGATTGACTGCTGCCGGAGCAGTGGGTATCGCAGCGGCGTGGCAAGAGCTGTCGCCTCAAACCAAAGAGAAAGACTCTTCAGCGAAGAATCGCTCACCTGCTTCAGAGAAAGGCCGACGTCGAAGCGCCGTTTGTAGAGGCCTGTAATGAGATCGCTCGTCGTAACCTCATTAAATTCCATAGAAACATCGGGCTCCTCCGCGCGCTGCAGGGCAAGCAATGCAGCTAGGTTCGAAGAGGCCACACCAGGCGCTATGGCGAGCCTGAGCTGTGGGCGTGGGCTGGTGGCGTCGTGCATGAGAGGCCCCAAGAAGCGATAAGACAAGGATGGAAAGTCTTCATGATAGCTAGTTTGAGTTAAACTTAACGCGGTTAAAGTGTCGGGGCTGTTCGACGCTTCCAAGGATGGAGAAGCGAACTGTCCGACGAGGCCGTCCCCCAGGCACTACCACTTTCGACGCCGAGCCAGCGTTGGCATTCGGAGCGGCCGTTCGTGTCGCCCGCCTGACGCAAGGTATTGCTCAGGAAGAACTGGCTGCGAAAGCAGGGATCGAGCGATCGCACATGGGCAAAATAGAGCGTGGGGAGCACATGCCCACTCTCGCTCTGATCTTAAGAATCGCCGCCGGACTCAAGCTTAGTGCTGCGGAACTCGTCAGCGCAGCAGAACGCAATCTTCGTGCCGCGGCGCACGATTCAGATAGGCATTGACGCTTTAGTCATCCGGAGGTCCTCGCAGACGTTCGATGAAGCGATCCAGCGAAACCGATGAGTTG
Source organism: Pigmentiphaga sp. NML080357 (assembly GCF_002188465.1). Classification (GTDB taxonomy): domain Bacteria; phylum Pseudomonadota; class Gammaproteobacteria; order Burkholderiales; family Burkholderiaceae_B; genus Pigmentiphaga. Next base: position 6,819 of record NZ_NINW01000020.1, read on the forward strand.
CTGCTTTCTGGCCGAAGCAGATAGGTTGTGATTACCGCCGTGTCCTGCGCCAGAGGGCGAATCACCACGTCCGGCCTCTGGCTGATGGGAATCTTGGTCGCTGTCATGAAACCAATCCCATAGCCTGCGCCGACCAGCGTTAGCATCATGTCCAGCGACGACACTTCTTCGACAACGTTGAGCCTGTGTTCCAGAACCTGTAGCAGCCGATTTAGTTCTCGGCAGTAGCCTTCGCAGGCCAGTTTGTCGCACAGAACCAGTGGGTGACCCTGAAGTTCGTTGAGCGGAACTTGCTTGTGCGCAAGAAGCGAGTGCCGCGCTGGCACGGCGATCACAATCGGGTCTCGCCAGATCGGTTCAGCCACGATGCCTTCGCCAACATCCGCCGCGTGTGCAAATCCGATCGTGAAGTCGCCAGACCGTAGGCCCCGTATCTGCTCGGTCAGCGGTACCTCGGAGAGACGTATCTCGACCTCGGGCTCTTCCGCGCGGCAACGAGCTAGGAACGCCGATAGTCGTGGGTCCATCGCACCATCGGAAATTGCAATGCGCAGGCTGCCCCTCAGGCCCGCGGCAATGGCTCTGGCATTCTCACGCGCTTGCTCCAGGACAGTGAAGAGTCGGCGGGTGTCCTGCAAGAATGCCGCCCCCGCCACGGTCAGCCGTGTGCCCCTGCGGTCGCGGTCAAACAGCGTGACCCCAAGCTCATCTTCCAATTCCTTGATCGCGCGAGACAAGGGGGGTTGCTCTATGTGCAGCCTCTCGGCCGCCCGCGTGAAATGCAACTCCTCTGCCAAGACGACAAAGCATCGTAGATGACGCAACTCCATAAATCGGGCTCCTCGCAGGTTCTCCTTCGCGCCAGATGTCCCGTGGACGAATCACGGTGGATGGGGAGACTGGATCCATTCCAGGGAAGTTGATGCGCTTGACATCGCAAAAACTGGCATCTGAGCGCTCGTGGTTGCTCGTGACGCGTCCAAAGCGCGCGCGCCCAATCAGGGCGCGCGTCTCTGTCACACTGTGCAGAAGCTTTGAAAAGCACCGCGCACCCGCGGCGTCATCCGCCGTGCTCTTTTTGTAGCAGCGACCCGAGGCGAGCGACTTCATTGCTGGTGATCGCGATGTTGCGCCCATCCTTCGTCGACACCGAAGCCCCGACATTGAGATAGACGGCGCGCCCGAAGCGGCTTTCCTGTGCCATCTTTCCGTCCTTGAAGATGTACAGCGTTCCACCGTCAGCCAAGGGAACCATCTCCTTGGCTGCTTGGGCTGCTGCATGACCGGCGAAGGCTGGCACGGAGAGAGCGCTCAACAGGGCGGCAATGACAATTTGCGATTTCATGATCGACTCCTTTGTAAAAACGACGACAACTTGCGCCGCGTCGTTAAATGTAGAAGCAGGCCGTCTACAGAGCGCTTACCCGTGCATTACATTCAATTCATGTGCTGTCATCTGCCGCCCATGAAGGACTAGGGTCCAGTGGGAGACAAGATGCCAAGCCATGCAACGCTCGCCAGAACCAAAACGGCCAAGGTCGCCTCCGTGAACAGACTCTGCCTAAGCTTGATGACTGCCTGTGCGCGATTGCCTGCCTTCAAAGCAGCCTCCAGGCTCGGGCTCAACCGATACCGATTGGCAGCAGCCAACGCCAGCATGCCTGCGAAAAGCAAGAGCTTTACCATCAGCAGCCGGCCATACAGCGTCGAGATGAGCGGATCAAACGATGGTCCGGCGATCAACAGGTAATTGAGAATTCCACTCACGACGAGTGCAGCCACGATCGCTGTACCTATGCGAGCAAAGCCATTCGACGTCCGACTGAGGACCGCTACCGGGTCTTGCGCGACATCCTGCTTGTGGGATGCCAGCATCAAGAACGCCACCAATGCGCCCACCCAAGCGCCCGCTGCCCAGAGGTGCGTGATATCCGACGCAAGATGGATGTAGCCGCGAACGCCGTCGTCCATCGCGCCGTGGCCTGCCCACGCAAGGGTCGCCAGCGCCACGCCGGTGGAGAGCGCCATCACTGCAAATCGCAAGGTAGCGTTCAATTTCAACATTGCGACGAGCACACACACCAACAGCGCGAGGATGCGAATGCACCAGGCGATGCCCATGTGCGTGCCCGTAATGAGCATGTCGAAGACGTGCGTTGACAGCTCCGCGTAGCTCTGGGCACCGGACATGGCCTTGGCCATGACCGTCATGCCCCACATCGACAGGGCAATGCCGATGGCAGCGGATGCGCCAATGAGGACGCGATAGCGGCGCGAGATCGTCGAGGATCGCTCGTCGTTGCCCAAAGCATAGAGACCGAACATGGCGACGCCAAACGCCGCCGCCAGGTCCAGATACAGCGCCAGGCGCAGGACGATGGTCAACCAATCCCCGGCCATGGGCTTACTTCACCTTGAAGGTGACGTTACCCGTGATCGGATGCGTGTCCGAGGAGACGGCACGCCATTCGACGCGATAGTCACCGGGCTGGAGCGCCTGTGCCGGCGTGATGACCATGGTCTTGCCGTCGCCGGCAGCCGCGACGCTGGCGTTGATCTTCATCGGGCCATGGCTCGCCATTCCCGGCATGCCAGTCATGACAAGGCTCGCGGCGGAGAACTGCGGCACCAGCGTCTCGGAGAACTTCAGTTCGATGGTGGCTGGCGCAGAAACCTGCGACTTGTCGGCCGGCGTTGAAGACACCAGCGAAGGATGCGCGAATGCGGCGGTGGCGAACAGACCAGCAGCGATCGGCGCGACGAGCTTGGCGATGAAATGTGAACGGGTCATAGAAGTTTCTACCTGGATGTGTGAGGTGTGGTTTAAGAACGAAATGCCGAGATAAGGCTTGCACCTTTGCAACGGCGTGGAACGAAAGAAACGGTTTGCTGGGCGATAGCAGGCTCCTGTAGTTTCAGAAGGAAAATCCGGTCACAGTCGGCTCGCTCTCAGGCGCAAGGCGTTGCCAACGACCGACGCCGAACTCAGGCTCATCGCCAATGCTGCGATCAGCGGCGACAGCAGCCAGCCCGTGAGGGGATAGAGAACCCCGGCGGCGATGGGGATGCCCAGCGCGTTGTAGAGGAAGGCGAACATGAGGTTCTGCTTCATGTTGCGCACGGTACTCACCGAGAGCGTGCGAGCGACAGCGATGCCACGCAGGTCACCCTTGACCAGCGTGACCTGGGCGCTGTTCATCGCCACGTCGGTTCCCGTTCCCATGGCGATGCCCACGTCTGCCTTCGCCAAGGCCGGCGCGTCGTTGATGCCGTCTCCGGCCATGGCGACGATGCGTCCTTCTTTCTGCAGTCGCTCGATCAACATGAGCTTGTCCGCCGGCTTGACCTCACCATGCACCTCGTCGATGCCTAGGCGTGCACCGACGGCTTTGGCGGTGGTCTGCCCGTCCCCGGTGGCCATGATGACCCGCAGGCCCGCAGCCTTCAACGCGGCCAGGGCCTCGGGGGTGCTGCCCTTGACCGGGTCGGACACGGCGAGCAAGCCCGCGAGCTGCCCGTCCACCGCCAGGTACATGACGCTGGCCCCTTCGCCGCGCAGAGCTTCGGCCTGGGGTACGAGCGGTTCCACCGATACGCCAGACTGTTCCATCAGCACTGTGTTGCCCAACGCCAGTTGCCGGTGCTCAACCTTTCCGCGCACGCCGATGCCGGTTCCCGATTCAAAGCTCTGAGGCTTCACGAGTTGGAGGCCCTGGGCACGCGCGGCCTGCACGATGGCGTCGGCCAGGGGGTGTTCACTGCCCTGGTCCAGGCTGGCCGCAAGACGCAGCACCTCGTCGTTCGTAAAGCCGGGTGCTGCGACGACCTGATCGAAAGCAGGTCGGCCTTCGGTCAGGGTTCCTGTCTTGTCGATGACGAGGGTATCGACCTTGCGAAGATTCTCGATCGCCGCGGCATCGCGGAACAGCACGCCCTGCGTGGCGCCACGGCCCGTTGCGACCATGATCGACATCGGCGTGGCCAGACCCAGCGCGCACGGGCAGGCGATGATCAGGACGGCCACCGCATTGATCAGTCCATAGACCCAGGTGGGCTGTGGCCCGAAGAATCCCCATACAAGGAGCGTCGTTACCGCAATGGCGACGACGGCCATCACGAAGTAGCCGGCAACGACATCGGCCATGCGTTGCATCGGTGCCTTGGAACGCTGCGCCTGGGCGACCATCTGGACGATCTGCGATAGAACGGTGTCCGAGCCGATCCGCTCCGAACGCATGATCAGCGCGCCGCTGGTGTTGAGTGTGGCCCCGATGACCTTGTCGCCCACGCGCTTGCTGACGGGCAGCGGTTCGCCGGTCAGCATGGATTCGTCAATCGAGCTGCTGCCCTCGTGCACGATGCCATCCACCGGCACCTTCTCGCCGGGTCGGATGCGCAGCAGGTCGCCGACGTGCACATGGCTGAGTGGCACGTCTTCCTCGCTGCCGTCCGCATTGATGCGCCGCGCCGTCTTGGGTGCCAGCCCCAGCAGCGACTTGATGGCTGCCGAAGTCTGGGAGCGGGCCTTGAGTTCCAGCACCTGGCCGAGCAGTGTCAGCGAGATGATGACGGCGGCGGCCTCGAAATACACGCCGACCCGTCCCATGGACATGAAGGAAGCTGGAAACACTTCCGGCGCAACGGTTGCCACAACGCTGTAGATGAATGCCGCACCCGTTCCCAGGCCGATCAGTGTCCACATGTTCGGGCTGCGGTTGACCACGGACAGCCAGCCGCGGGAGAAGAAGGGCCAGCCGGCCCACAGCACGATCGGCAACGACAGCACCAACTCGACCCAGCTCTGTGTAGCCATGTCCATCAGGTGCAGCCGCTCGCCCAGCATCGCCAGCGCCAGGACCACGAGCGTCAGCGGCAAGGTCCACCAGAAGCGACGCGAGAAGTCACGCAACTCCGGGTTGTCGTCATCGAGGTCGGGCAGCAGAGGCTCCAGCGTCATCCCGCACTTGGGGCAGGTTCCCGGATGATCCTGGCGGATCTCCGGGTGCATCGGGCAGGTGTAGATGGTTCCGGGCGCGGTTGGCGATGCCGCCGGGGCCGGTGAAACTGCGGTGCTGGCATGGTGATGCGGTGCATGGCCGCTGCCTGTGCCTATGCCCGCGTCACCGCTGGCATATCGCGCCGGATCGGCGTCGAATTTGGCCTTGCATCCGGTGCTGCAAAACAAGTACGTGTTCCCCAAGTGCGTGGAGCGGTGCTCCGACGCCGCCGTGACCGCCATGCCACACACCGGATCTCGCGTCGCGGCATCGGGCTGCGTGTGGCTTGAGGACCCGCCCGCGTCGTCACTTCCAGCATGGCTGGCGTGATGGTGGTGGGTATGCGGGCCGGACGTTGTGGCACCCGCCGCCATGCCTGCGTGCTCATGTCCTGAAGACTTGCTGGGTGAATTCATAGTGACAAGTGCCCTCCGCCGTTAACTGTTGGTGTCTGGTGATCGCAGCAGGCCGCAGGCGCGCAAGGAGACAAGCGCGGCGTCGCGTGCTCGCACGGTGCGAGTGCCTCGACTTATTGCTTCTGCTCCTTGGAGGCTGCGGCACCTTCCTTACCCTGACGCGCGGCATGATCGTGTCCGCCGTGGCTGTGACCACGGTGCATGAACAGGTGCATCAGCGGACAAGCCGCCAGCAGCAGGAAGGGGAGATAGCCGGCAACATGTGCCGTGTGCTCCTTGAGCAGGAAATACGCGGCGACAGCGGCGATGATGAGGAACGCCACGCCGTAGCGCGATCGCCAGCACCGGGGGCGATCGCTGGGGGTCTGTGTGTGCTGATGCTGCATGGCATATCTCCACGGAGAAGGGTTGATGGATGGTCAGCGATGCGACTGATAGACCGTGCTGCTACCGTTTTTCCCGATCAGCAGCACGTCGTAGGCGTCCTTGCGTCCACCATAGGCCGGACCATCCATGCCGGGCGAACCGACCGGCATGCCCGGCGCCGCGAGGCCGATGGCCTGCGGGGCTTCGCGCAGCAAGCGTTGAATGTCCGAGGCTGGCACATGACCCTCGATGGCATAGCCGCCGATCTGCGCCGTGTGGCAAGAACCGTACTTCTGCGGGATGCCCAGCCGTGTGCGCGCTGCGGTGTTCCCGGTGTCGAGAACCTGCACATCGAAGCCTGCGCCTTGCAGGTGTGAGACCCAGTCCTTGCAGCATCCGCAGCTCGGGTCCTTCCAGACCTTGGCAATCGGTCGGCTCTGCGCCAGGCTCGGTCCTGCGAGTGCCATCACCAACAGGCCAGCGATCAATGCCTGGCGTCTTGGCACTTTGCCCTGGCTTCTGTCGTAGTGCATGTTCATAGATTGCCTCTCATCAGATGATCAAACCCGCTAGGTTCTAGAACCAGAATCGCACGCCAGCCACCCAGCGCGTCTGCTGCGCACGGCCGCCTTCAGCACGCACATAGTCCGCGGTGCGTCCGAAGCTGCCCGCCCGTTCCACGCCGATATAGGGGGCGAACTGGCGACTGAATTCATAGCGCAGGCGCAAGCCAGCAGACGCTTCGGCCAGGCCCTTGCCGATACCGCGTTCCGGGTCGTCCTTGCCATAGAACTGCAACTCGGCGCGAGGCTCCAGAATCAGTCGCTGGGTCAGCAGCAGCTCGTAGCTGCCTTCGACACGCAGCGCCGTACGTCCACCACTTCCCACGTAGCCCGTCGCCTCCAGCTCGAACCAGTAGGGGGCGAGGCCCTGGATGCCGAAAGCCAACCATTGACGGCTCGGGCCTTCCCCGTTATCCACCCGAACGCCGAGCTGGGTGTCCCAGTACGGTGCGACGGCGTGCCCCCAGAGAAGCTCGGTACGCGATTCTTCGAGCTTTCCTTTGGCGATATCGCCTTCGGCCTTCACGACGGCCTTGTTGTAGGTCGTCCCATACCACGCCTGGAGGTCGTAGGCCGTGGAATCGTCCCCTTTGCGCGTGAAGCGGCGTTCCAGGGTTTCGCCGCGCAACGAGAAGAACCTGTGTTCGTCGGCCAGCATCAGCCGCGGCACACCGGGTACGGCGTAGTCGCCCGATCCCAATGTCAGGCCATTGGAGTAGCCATGCGGATCGCGGGCGTCAGGAGGCGCCGACCCGCCCTGCATCTGCATGTTGCCGTGATCCATGGCCGGGGCCGCGGTCGAGCCGCTCGCCGACGCCGCGTGACCCGCGTGCGGGTCGGCGGCAGGAGCCACGGTCTGAGTGGATGGCGCGGCCGTTTGAGAGTCGGCCTGGCCGTGCGCAGCATGGTCGTTCTGTGCTTGTGCCTGTGCGGCGACGCTTACCAGGGCCAGTAGCGTCGTGGCCAGTGCGCGAGTGGGGAGTGCTTTGGACATTCTTGGTCTTCCTTGTGCGCTGGGTTCAAGACACCACGACTTCGCGGAACATGCCGGCATCCATGTGGAACATCAGGTGGCAGTGCCACGCCCAGCGGCCGAGCGCGTCGGCTGTCACCAGGAAGCTGATGCGTTGTGCCGGCTGCACCGGCAGGGTGTGGCGGCGCGCAAGGAAGCGACCGTCGGGGCTTTCCAGCTCGCTCCACATGCCGTGCAGGTGCATGGGATGGGTCATCATGGTGTCGTTGTGCAGAATGACCCGCAGCCGCTCGCCGTGTTTGAAGTGCACCGGCGTGGACTTTCCGAACTCCAGCCCGTCCAGGGACCATGCGTAGCGTTCCATGTTGCCCGTGAGGTGCAGTTCGACCTCCCGGCCGGGGCCTCTCTTGTCCAGCGGCCCCGACGGGGTATGCAGATCCGCGAGGGTCAACACGCGCCGACCGTTGTTGCGCAGTCCGATGCCGGGGTCATCGAGGTTGGTGCGCGCCATGTCAACGCGCATGTCCGTGCTGGCACCATACTCGGTGCGAGCGTGGCGAGCAGTAGTGCTGGGCACAGCCAGTCCCCCCGCAGCCGCGGCGTGTTGGCTGTGATCCATCGCCATGCCACCGTGGTTCATGGCGCCGTGATTCATGCCTGCCATCGCCCCATGATCCATCCCGGACATCGAACCCGAGCCCATCCCGGTCATCCCGGTCATCCCGGTCATGCCCGTCATCCCGGTCATCCCGGTCATCCCGGTCATGCCCGTCATCCCGGTCATCCCGGTCATCCCGGTCATGCCCGTCATCCCGGTCATCCCGGTCATCTCCATGGCCTGGCCGGACCCGCCATGGTCCATGCCCCCCATCATGCCGCCCATCATGTCGTTCATGGTCAGCCATTCGACCGGATCGAGGGCAGGCACGGGAGCTTGAAGACCTTCACGCACGGCCAGCGTGGCACGCGCGTAGCCTGTCCGGTCCATCGCCTGGGCGAAGATCGTGTAAGCGTCATCCCGTGGCTGGACGATCACGTCGACGGTTTCGCCAGGACCGAATCGGAACTCATCGACGGTCACCGGCTCCACGTCAACACCATCGACGTGCACCACCGTGAGTTTCAGTCCTGGAATGCGTACGTCGTAGAAGGTGTTGCCCGCACCGTTGACCATGCGCAGCCGCACGCGCTCACCCGGTCGGAACAGCGCCGTCCAATTGCCGGCGGGGGTGACGCCGTTGGCCAGATAGGTCAGCGTGGCGGCAGACAGATCTGCGAGATCCGTCGGATTCATCCGCATCTCGTTCCACATCTTGCGCTTGTCGATCGCAGCGGCCGTGCCTTCGCGCGAGGCGTCCCGGAAGAAGTCGAAGACGGTAGGTTGGTTGTAGTTGTAATAGTCGCTTTGGGACTTGAGCTTGGTGAACACCCGCATCGGGTCTTCGTCGGTCCAATCCGAGAACAGCAGCACGTGGTCACGGTCGGCGTGGATGGTCTCGGCGCCAGCGGGGTCGATGATGATCGCCCCGTACATGCCCGTGAGTTCCTGGAAGCCGGAGTGCGAGTGGTACCAGTAGGAGCCGCTCTGCTGAACCTTGAAGCGGTACGTGAAGGTCTCGCCGGGAGCGATGCCATTGAAGCTGATGCCCGGCACGCCATCCATCTGATACGGCAGGATGATCCCGTGCCAGTGAATGGATGTGGCTTCACGCAGCTTGTTGGTTACACGGATTGTGACGGTGTCACCCTCGCGCCAACGCAATGTCGGTGCCGGCAGCGAGCCGTTGATGGTCGTAGCCACGCCTGGCTTGCCCGTGAAGTTCACGGGCGATTCGGCGATCACCAAGTCGAACTCGGTGCCCTTCAGCACAGGGGCGGCACCGCGCGTCGCGGAGCCTTGCTGGGCAAATGCCTTGAACGCCGGCGTGGACAGCCCAGCGAGAACGCCGCCGGCGGCTAACCCTTGGACGAAACGCCGACGAGAAAGGCCCTGTGTGGGCACGATAAAAAAGGGTGAACGAGGCGGCATGGCCTGAAATCCTCCATAGATGACTCGGAAGTCGTTCTAAACGCCACCCCATCCTGAGCGGCACAGTTCGACGCAATGCAGGTCATGCTATGGGTTGGGCACTTTCCATCGAATGACCCCTGAATTACATTCATGTAATGTTCGTGTCATGTTCGTGGAAGCTGGCAACCAGTAAATTGCTGATTGAAAGTGGATGAATGCGTACATCGTGAGCGGCTATTTTTCCGCGCCGTAGCGATTTCATGGGACATGCGATGAAACTGCTGGTCGTTGAAGACGAGAACAAGACGGCGGATTACGTCCGCCAAGGTCTCATGGAGGCGGGATTCGTCGTGGATCTGGCGCGCAACGGATTGGACGGACACCACCTGGCCATGGGCGAGACATACGATCTGGTGGTCTTGGATGTCATGCTGCCGGATGTCGATGGTTGGCGCATCGTGCGTGCCCTTCGAGATGCCGGTAAACAGGTCCCTGTGCTCTTTCTGACGGCGCGTGGCGGTGTAGACGACCGTGTCAAGGGATTGGAACTGGGAGCGGACGACTACCTCGTCAAGCCATTCGCGTTCTCTGAGTTGCTGGCGCGGGTGCGGACGCTGCTGCGACGCGGAAGCGCTCCGAGCCAGCCTGATCGCATCCAGGTTGCCGATTTGGTGCTGGACTTGGCGCGCCGGCGCGCAACGCGCGCTGGCCAACGCATCAATCTCACCAGCAAGGAGTTCGCGTTGCTTGAGCTCCTGGCCCGTCGCCAGGGGGAGGTCCTTCCACGTTCTCTGATCGCGTCGCAGGTATGGGACATGAATTTCGACAGCGACAGCAACGTCATCGATGTAGCCATCCGCCGTCTACGCGCGAAGATAGACGATGCGTTCAATCCGAAGCTCATCCACACCGTGCGTGGAATGGGATACACGCTCGATGCGCCCGATGATGCCCCTGCGCCATAAGCCGCGGCAAAGCCGTCCAGCGTCGCTTGCATTGAGGGTCACGGCCCTCGTTGGTATCGCCACGACCTTGGTGTTTCTTGTGTTCAATTGGGTCATTCTCCGGTCGTTGGAGCACCACTTTGCTCAACAGGATGCCCACGAACTGGAGGCAGTGACAACCGCTTTGGCTCAGCCCTTGCACCAGCTTGCAAGTGACATCGCAAGCGACGAACTGAAGCAACACTTGGCCAACGCAGTCGCAGGACATCATGGGATGACGTACGGCGTCTACGATGGGGCTGGCAATAGCATCTATGCCACGCCCGGTCCTGACCTGTCTAAACTTGCCAGTAGCAAAAAGTTGGTCAACCGCATCACCGCTGACGATTTGATCGTGTGGCAGGAGGATCAGAGGTCATATCGAGGTGTGGTGCTGCAACTGCCTGCTGACGATTCAGCGGCGCCCGGCTACCGCATCGTCGCTGCCATGGACATCGGCTTTCATCTCGACTTCCTGGCGGAGTTCAAGCGCATGCTCTGGTGGGCAACCGGCTTGGTCATGTGTCTGGCGCTCGGTGTGGCTTGGCTGGCGGTGCAGTGGGGCCACCTGCCGATTCGCAAGGTCAATGAAGAGATTCGGGCGATTCGCTCTTCAAAGCTGGATGTGAGGCTGGATCCTCGGGATGTGCCGATCGAACTGGCGGAACTGGTATTCGCCTTCAACGATATGTTGGCGAGAATCGAGGAAGGCTTCACCCGGCTATCACACTTTTCCGCAGACATCGCGCACGAGTTGCGCACGCCCGTCACCAACCTGGTCACGCAGACTCACGTGGCGCTTGGCCAGCCGCGCAGCAACGAGGAATACAGAGAAATCCTCTATTCAAATTTGGAAGAGTTTGATCGGATGGGACGCATGATTGGTGACATGCTGTTTCTTGCCCAAACGGAAAATGATCCCCGCAACTTGCGTCTGTCTACCATTGATCTGTCCGAATTGGTGCGGAGTCTGTTCGACTATTTCGAGGCGCTGGCAGAAGATAGCGGCATTACGCTTGGTGTTAAAGGGGCGATCGGCAGCATAGCGGCGGATCGGGAAATGCTCACCCGGGCGCTGAACAATCTTCTCTCGAATGCAATTCGACACACGCCTCGCGGCAAGAGCATCACGGTCTTGCTTTCGCAGGATGAGCAGTGGACAACGATCAGTGTGGTCAATCCCGGTGAGAGAATTCCTGAGCGCGATCTACCAAAGCTCTTCAACCGCTTCTACCGAGTTGATCCGGCACGGCAACGAAATACGGCGGGCGCCGGTCTTGGCCTTGCCATCGTGAAATCGATTGCGGAGGCACATGGTGGCTCCGTTGCCGTGACCTCCAGTGAGCTTGTCACCAGGTTTGACTTGGTATTGCCCCATCTGCGGCAGTAGTCCGAGGGCGCTGCGGTCCGTCCAGCCAACTGGCGTATCTCTTTGCCTGATTCTGGGATCTACCCGGCCGGCCACGTTGCTACGCGAGCGGGACATTTTTTCTCCGTGACTGCCACGTGCCCAGTCCTAGCGGCAGGCGCCGACATCATGCGCTTGTGTATCCCATCGCTACGTCCACACCACACGCGAGGGCCTTTGCTCGGCCGCGATCCGGTCACAGTTCCGGACACCGTTCGTAGATAGCCTCCGATCGGTGCCGAACGTCTGCCTGCTCGGCACATCTGTCGCGCGCTCACTTGGCGGTGTGCGCTGAGCCCCTGAGGTGAGCTGGTCTGCTGGTTCGCTGCGCGGGGTATGTACCCCGTAGCTGGGTACAGAGAGTCTTTTTGATCAAGATCAAGGTACTGCCTTCACCTCAGCTCTATGCTGAGCTTAACAAGCCACATTTGGCACGGATCGATCATGCTCAGAAACTATCGAGGACTTTTTAGCGGGGCCATGGAAATCTCCGGTGTTCAGCCCCATTCTTCTGGCATACTTGTTTTATGGATGGGCCTGATCAGCGCCCTGCACGGCACTCGAATGCGGGAATCTCGCCAATCGACAAGGGTCAACTTCACGAAGGAGCATCGCCATGAATATTCGGCCCGATCGAAGTAAGAGCACAGGAAACGGCCCGAACTGGTCTCGCATCAACCAGTGGCTGCTGTGGCTCGGCCTCGCCGCCGCCGTTGCCTGGATGTTCTACCGCCACAACGCCCATCTTCTGCAACTGCTTCCCTTCCTCTTCATCCTCGCCTGTCCGTTGATGCACATCTTCGGCCATGGCAGTCACGGCGCACATGGCGGTCATGACCATCAAGATCAGCCGCCTCGGGGCGATGAAGGGGGTTCGCCTGCGCGCCAATCAGACGACCGGAGCCGCCCGAAATCCGTCGACCAGTCCGGGCACCACCACTGAAACCACCGGAGCATCATCATGGAAACCATCGAACTCAAGGTTGCCGGCATGACCTGCGCCTCCTGCGCGAACTCGGTCAGCAAGGCGCTCAAGCGCGTAGCTGGTGTGCAAGACGTGCATGTCGATCTCGCTCGCGGCGCAGCGAGTGTCACCGGCGACCAGACGGCCCAGAAGACGCCTGAGCTGATCGCGGCCTTAGCTGCCGCGGGCTACGAGGCATCCGCTGATTCCTCGCCGGGCATTGCGGCGGGTGCCGGTGCCTCCCATGCGCCGGCCGCTGCCCGTTCAAAGGGGCATGGCGGCTGCTGCTGCCGCTGATCGACGCCATGGACGCACGCACGAACTCCCAGGGTATCGCCGCCGCACCGCTTGGGCTCTTTGCTGCCTACTGGGGCGACATGCTGTGGCGGACCGTCGCGTCCGGCGAAGCGCTGAGACAGCGCGCCAACAACATGACCGAACACGAAGCGGCGGGTATGCCGCCGCTGCTCCACTTCGAGTCAGAGCAGGTGGCTGACGGCCACGACTTGCAACCGGCGAGCAACTACCGGCTCCTGCGTGTCACTCGCTGTGGCACCGACGCCTTGGAGAAGCATGTGCGCAAAGGCGCCGCGCCGGTGCTGGTGGTCGATCCACGCGCCGGCCACGGCCCTGGCATTGGCGGCTTCAAACGCGATTCTGAAGTTGGCATGGCACTGCTCGAAGGCCATCCCGTGTACTTCGTAGTGTTCGATCCGGAGCCCGTCGAGGGCCAGACCATGGGCGCAGTCGTCCAGACCCTGGCCACATTCATCGACATGGTGGCCAAGCGCCACCGAGGCAAGGCCCCGATCGTCTACGGCAACTGCCAAGGCGGTTGGGCGATCACGCTGGCGCTGTCGCACTGCGAGCACCGTGCCGCCTTGGCAGTGCTCAATGGCTCGCCGCTGTCGTACTGGGCAGGCGAGAGAGGCATCAACCCCATGCGGCTGCTCGGTGGGCTCACGGGCGGCATCTGGCCGGCGCACTGGGCGTCGGACCTCGGCGCCGGGCGATTCGACGGTGCCTGGCTGGTCCAGAACTTCGAGGCGTTGCGGCCCGAGGGCGTGTTCAAGAAATACGACACGCTCTTCGCGCAGCCGGAGACTGAGCGCGATCGCTTCCTGGAGTTCGAGCGTTGGTGGAATGGCTTCTACCAGCTTGCCCGCGAGGAAATGTTGTCGATCGCAGGCGATCTTTTCGTAGGTAATCACCTGGAGAGCGGCGAGGTCGTGGTCGATGGCCACTGCCGCGCGGATCTCAGCCGCATTGGCGCACCGCTGGTGGTCTTTTGCTCCAACGGCGACAACATCACACCGCCCCACCAGGCGCTCGGCTGGCTCAAAGCGGTATATCCGACGACCGCAGACCTGGTGGCGGCGGGCCAGCGCGTGGTGTACCTGCTGCACCAACATGTTGGCCACCTTGGCATCTTCGTCTCCGCGGGGGTGGCGCGACGCGAGCACCGCGCCATCTTGCATCATGCCGAATCGATCCAGGCACTCAAGCCTGGACTCTACGAGATGGTTCTGGAGGACAGCGCCTCTTCGGAGTCGGCCGCCGCTGCGCAGTTCCAGCCGCGGCGGCTGGAAGACCTGCCTTACGACGCCAACCCGGCGGGGTTCGACAAGGTCGAAGCACTCTCGGAGATCACCGAGCGCTTCTATTCGCAGTGGGTGTCGCCGTGGGTCCGCTTCGCCGTCACCCCCGACTCGGCTCGTGAACTTCGCGCGCTGCACCCCATGCGCGTCAGTCGCAAGGTCTGGTCCGAGCAGGTGACCCCGGCCCTGGCGCTGCTGCCATGGGTGCAACGATGGCTTGAGCAGTGGAGTGCGCAGGATCCCCATCGGGTCGAAAATCCTTGGTATCAGCTTGAGCGAACTGGTGCAGACGCGATTGGGCAGGCCATGGAATCATGGCGCAAGAGCCGGGACCTGTGGGCTGAGCTTGTGTTCGAGCAGGCCTATGCCAACTGAACGACCCTCCACTGTGGCTGCAAAAAGAGACGCTCACGGGTCGCAAGCAGCACGCTCCTTGTCGGAGGCGATGCGCCTGCCACGGCCGATTTCGCTTTTCAGCGTCGTCCAGGCACGGATCAAAGTTGGATTCTCCCGTATCACCACGCCAGCAACGGCGCTACAGCATCGGAAGCATGGGCCTGATCGGCGGCCTCGCGTGCTGCTAGCGCCGAGCGAAACTTGGCAATTCGATCTGATGAACGTTGCCAATGGCGGCGACGTCGGCACTGACCGGCGCTGACGGAGCTCCGACATGCGCGTCCTCGCCATCAATGCCGGCAGTGCGACCCTGAAGTTCGGAGTTTTCGAGTCGGCTCGTACCTTGCCATTGATCGACTCGGCGATTGATCATCCTGCGGTGGATGCTGCGACCTTCGAGGAGATCGAGCGGCACTTGCACAGGGCGGGTGTCACAACGATCGATGGCATTGGTCACCGCGTCGCACACGGTGGCCCACTGTTGAGCAACGCGGTGCTCGTGGATGAAGAAGTCGAACGCGAGATCGGCAAGGCTTCGGCTCTGGCGCCGCATCACAATCCTGCCGCATTGGCCGGCATACGCCTGACCCGTGAGCGTTGGCCCGGCGTGCGCCACGTCGCGGTCTTCGACACCGCTTTCCATGACGACATGCCCGAATACGCCCATTCCTATGCTGTTCCGCCATCGTGGCGCGCGGCAGGGGTACGGAGATACGGCTTCCATGGCCTGTCCCACCAGGGTGTACTGGCCGCCGTCAGCACCGAGCTGAAACGGCCGCCGTCAGAACTTCGTATCGTGAGCTGCCACATTGGAAGCGGCGCCAGCGTCTGCGCGATCGATCGCGGAAGGTCGATCGATACATCGATGGGAATGACCGCGCTTGAAGGTCTTGTGATGGGCACGCGCTGTGGAGACCTCGACCCTGGCGTACCCGGCTTCGTCGCACGCGCACTGGGTTTGACGTTGGCGCAGATCGAGGCGGCGCTTTACAGCGACAGTGGACTCAAAGGATTGTCGGGTGAGAGTTCGGACCTGCGGATTGTGGAGAAGCGCGCGGGAGAAGGAGTCGCAGCCGCCCAACTGGCATTGCAGGTACACGCGTACCGCGTGCGCAAGTACATCGGCGCCTACGCCGCCGCGATGGGCGGTTGCGATGCTGTGGCCTTCACTGGCGGAGCTGGAGAAAATTCGGCCGCGTTGCGTCGGCGCATCGTTGATGGCCTGGAGTTCATCGGCCTGGAACTAGACGAAGAGCGCAATCGCGCCTACTCGCCCAACACTGAAGTCGCCCAGTTGCAGTCATCCCGATCCGCCGTCGCCGTGCTGGTGGTTCAAGCACGCGAGCAGTTAGCGATCGCGCGTGAGACGTTCCGAGCGCTGAATGACCAGGCAAGTGGTTTGGTATAGGCAATGAACTGGGACAAGACCACGATAAGTCTTCCTCCGGGCCGGGAGCCACGCCCGTTGATGCTCGCGCCGATGATGGTCCAGTTGCCCATCCAACCGCACGTTGAAGGAAGAAACGGAGCGGTTCAGACACCGGGCCCTTGACCCATGTGCAGCACCTGGGTTCAAACTCGCTCGAAAGTGAAGGGATTCAAGACAACCTTGCTGGAGGATGGTGATGCAACTCATTGAATGCGCCAAGGCGGCAGGCGTCACACCGGACACGTTGCGTCACTACCTTCGGGTGGGGCTTGTGGTGCCCGATGGCCGGGGCACGAACGGCTACCGCGCATTCTCGGATCGAAGCGTCGCCCGGGTTCGTTTCATACGCAATGCATTGGCCCTCGGCTTCACGCTCAAGGACGCTGCAGAGTTTGTCGAGATGAGCCAGCGCGGTGCATCGCCTTGTCCGCGCGCGCGGGCGCTGCTGAGCGAACGGCTTGACGAGCAGGCCCGGCGGCTGAAGGAGGCGACAGATTTGCATCGCCGCATGCAGCAGGCAGAGCGCGACTGGAAGCGGCTGCCGGACGGCGTCCCGGATGGCCATTCCGTCTGCGGTTTGATCGAAGGAGCGGATGCGGACGTTCAGCGCAATTCGGTGCGCGCGAAGTCCCGTCGTGTACGCGCATGAATCGCTCTGATCATCGTCGACATTCCCCGGCATCACGACGCTCTACGTACATGCGGTGCAGCGGTTGTGGTCGTGCCGATCACGCCAGCGCCAAGTATGAGTCGTCTATCCACTTCGCAGCATCCGCTGCACACGAGCGAGCGAGGCGCCCCCAATGAGCCACCTCACGACACGGGATCGAACCGTATCGCCCGACGGATATGCCGCCGCGCTACGGATCTTGCGCCGGCTGCTGGCCGGCATCGAGCGCCCGCCGGCGTTGCGTCTGGGCGATATGCTCTTGCACGAGCTCGAATCGCACCCGGAATACACCCTGATCATCCGTGACCCGGGTCTGCTGCGTCGCTTGGTCCTGCGCCCGGATCCGCTGCTGCTGGCGGAAGCCTATTTCCGCGGCACCATCGACATTGAGGGAGACCTGTACACCGCGCTCGGGCTCAAGGCGCATTTCGAGAGGTTTTCGCTCTCTTGGCGCGACAAACTGGCCCTGTTGCGCGACGCACTGCTGCTGCGCGTGTCCGACCAGGACGGGTTGAAGCCCTCGCGGAGTCTGGCCTCGCGCGTCGCACGTCGCTTCTCCCATCGCCATTCGCGTCAAACCGATCAGGCCGCGATCTCCTTTCACTACGATGTGTCCAACGCGTTCTATGGACTCTGGCTCGATGCCGAGAGGGTCTACTCATGTGGCTATTTCAAGGCGACGGATGACACGCTGGACCAGGCTCAGTGCAACAAGCTGGAGCACATCTGCCGCAAGCTGCGTCTGCAGCGAGGCGAACGCCTGCTCGACATCGGCTGCGGCTGGGGCGCGCTCGTATGCTGGGCGGCAAGAGAACATGGCGTCCGTGCGCACGGCATCACGCTCAGCCAACAGCAACTCGAATACGCGCGCGAGCGCATCCGCTCGGAGGGCCTGCAGGATCTCGTCACCGTTGAACTGCGCGACTACCGTGACCTCGAAGGCACGGCCGTTTTCGACAAGGTGTCAAGCATTGGCATGTTCGAGCACGTGGGACTCGCGAACCTACCGGCCTACTACGCGGTGGTCCAGCGGGTTTTGCGGCCAGGAGGACTCTTCCTCAACCACGGGATCACCCATGACGAGGAGGGCTGGAGCCGAACCGTCGCGACCGAGTTCATCAACCGCTACGTCTTCCCCGACGGCGAATTGGACTGCGTCAGCAATATCCAGCTAGGGATGGAGCGCTCCGGCTTCGAGATCCATGACGTCGAAGGTCTTCGACCCCACTACGCGCTGACCTTGCGTCATTGGGTCCAGCGACTCGAAGCGCGCCGGGAGGAGGCCTTGCGGGAGGTCGATGAGGTGACCTTCCGCATCTGGCGCTTGTACATGGCGGCGTGTGCACTGGAATTCGAGGCCGGGGGGACTGGGATCTACCAGATCGTCGCGTCCAAACGCGACGGCGGAAGCTGGCCCGTGCCCTTGACCCGCTCTGATCTTTATGGAGAACACCAGCCATGAACGCTAGATGGCCGTGCCGCTGGCGCGCGAAAGACGATCACAGACGCCAGCCTTCCCAATCTCGCCGTCGCGCTTACCTGCGTGCCGGCTCTCAAGGACTTTCCACATGAACCACGAGCTTCCCTGGGTCGCCGAGCGCGTCCGCGTGTTCCGCGAGTCTGATCCCGAGTTCGCCCGCTGGGCGCGCGGCCACGGCCCCATCACCCACAACGATCTCACGCAACTGCGAGTCCACGATCTCGCACAGGTGCTGGTTGCCGAAGGCAAGGCGAGCGACACAACCGCGGTGTATCGCACGCTCTGGTCGGCGGACCGCCTGGCCGTGGCAGGCATGTGGTTGACGGTTCACATGACCTATGCCGACCGGGTCTATCCCGATGGCCGGGAGATGAGAGCCGAGGATTTCAAGGAGACGCCGGAGGGGCATACCGGTGGGGCGCTGAACATCGTGCCGGCCTATGTCGGCTACCTGGCCGCGAACGCGCTCAGTGGGTTGACGCGTGGCTGGTTGATGGGCCAGGGCCATTGCGTCGCGGGCATCGATGCCTGCAACCTTCTGGTGGGCAACATGACGCCGCGCCACGCCGAGAGATACGACCGCAGCGAAAGCGGCCTCACGCGCTTTGCCCGGGATTTCTATAGCTACGCGATCGACGCACAGGGGCGTCCCGCCTCGCCGCTGGGCAGCCACGTCGGCCCGAATACGGCAGGCGGTCTGTCCGAGGGCGGCTATCTCGGCTTTGCCGAACTGCAGTACGTGCACATGCCCTTGCCCGGCGAGCGGCTGGTGGTGTTCCTCAGCGACGGCGCTTTCGAGGAGCAGCGTGGCAGTGACTGGGCGCCGCGCTGGTGGCGGGCAGAAGACAGCGGCTTCGTGGCACCGTTCATGATCCTCAACGGTCGCCGCATCGAACAGCGCAGCACCATGCAGCAGCAGGGGGGCCGAGAATGGTTCCACCAGCATCTGCGGCTGAACGGCTTCGACCCGATGGAGATCGACGGCACCGACCCCGCCGCGTTCGCCTGGGCCGTTCACGCGATGGAGGAGCGGTTGTCGGCCTGCGCGGCTGGAGTTTCGCAGGGCACCGTTCAGTACCCGGTACCCCTCCACTACACCATCGCCGAAGCGCCCAAGGGATTCGGCTTCCCCGGTGCTGGAACCAATGCCGCGCACAACCTGCCGCTGGAGGGGAACCCCCGGGTCGACCAGATAGCGCTTCAGCAGTTCAACGAGGGTGCTCGCGCTCTCTTCGTGCCGTCGCACGAACTCGACGAAGCGGTCGCACTACTGCGCCGGCACGAAGTGCAGCATCGTCCCCTGGAGCGGGACCATGCCCTGGCGCACCGCCAGGTGGCGGCCCCCAGACTTCCGGTTCCGCAGTGGCATGTTGCGGGCCAGGGCGAGGTCTCGCCAATGGCGGCACTCGACGGAGCCTTCGCGGCCCTCGTCCAAGCCAACCCACAGCTGCGTCCGCGGGTAGGCAATCCGGACGAGCTGCGCAGCAACCGCATGGGCCAGACATTGGACCTGCTCAAACACCGCGTCTTCACGCCCGAACCGGGCCTGGCGGAGGCCGTCGATGGCGCCGTGATCACGGCGCTCAACGAAGAAGCGGTGGTCAGCGCGGCGCTGGGCAACAAGGGCGGCATCAACTTGGTCGTCTCTTACGAGGCATTTGCCGTCAAGATGCTGGGCGCGCTGCGCCAGGAAATCCTGTTCGCGCGACATCAGGCGCAGGCAGGCACACCACCCGGATGGCTGTCGGTGGTCACGGTTGCGACGTCCCACACCTGGGAGAACGGCAAGAACGAGCAGTCGCACCAGGATCCGACGCTGGCCGAAGCGCTGTTGGGCGAAATGTCCGACACCTCGCGCGTGTTGTTCCCGGTCGATGCCAACAGTGCCGTTGCGGCGCTGCGCGCGGCCTACGCCTCGCATGGCCAGTTCTGGACGCTGGTCGTTCCCAAGCGGGCCGTCGCCAGCCAGTTGAGTGCCGAGCAGGCCGAACGCTTGGTCGATCAGGGTGGTTGGGTGGTGAAGCCCTGCGACGCCCCCGACGTGTTGCTGGTTGCCATCGGCGCATACCAGCTACAGCAGGCCCTGCTTGCGGCGCGGCGCCTCGAAGCCGCTGGACATCGGACCGCAGTGACCTGCGTCATCGAGCCGGGCCGCTTCAGAGCACCCCGCGACGAACGCGAGCAGGACTTTGTGGCCGGCGACCAGGCCTTGCGCGCCCTGTTCCCGGAGACTGCCGCCGTGCGCGTCATCGTCTCGCACATGCGACCCGAGCCGACGCTGGGCCTGATGCGTCGGATCGATACAGGGGCGCGGCAGACCCGTGCCTTGGGCTACCAGGCGCGCGGCGGGACACTCGATGTGGCCGGCATGCTGTTCGCGAACCGTTGCACGTGGGCGCACGTCGCGGCGGAGGCGGCTCAAGGGCTCGGTGTCGATCCGCAGAGCTTGCTGAGCGCCGAGGAGTGGGCGGCCGTGCAGGGGCGTGGCGACCCGCGCGTCATCACGGTCTCGGCTTAACCCCCTTCCAGCACGACCCACGACCGGACGCTGATTGCGCCGACGCACTCTGCTCTTCATGTGCGTTGCCAGGTCGCACTGGGTTCGGATGTCTGACGAATGGCTGTGGGACCGATGGCCACGTCGCGCCTGAATGTCGTCCTCCCGTGCCAAGTAGCACTTCCTTGTCCGGGCGTTCAGCGCGAGGCGTCAACCATTTTCCCGCGCTGGAGAGGGGATTTGCCAGGCGAAAGCATCCGCGCAATCGCCAACTGAATCGCCCGTCTGCGCGCCTCGTGCTCCTGCGAATCCCTCGCCGCCGGTGCCATGCACCACGTTTGCACGATCGTCGCTACCAGTCGCACGATCTCATCAGGCGTGAAATCCGCGGTGATGCGTCCTTCCGCCTGGGCAGCGGTGATGGCCGCATGTTTGGCTTCCAGTACGCTGTGACCGGCGGGGAGCAGGAGCACTTCTTGGCCTCGCTCCAGGTGGAACCAGGTCATGAGCCGCCATAGGTGCGGCCGCTCGGTGAGCAAATCGTAGGTGCGCCCCGCATAGCCGGGAAGATCGTCCGCATCGAAGCGCTCGTCCTGCGCCGCGGCGAGGATTTCCCGGCTGAGCACGGCGTCGAAGAGAGCCTCCTTGTCCCCGAAATGGACATAAAGCATCGGCTTGCTGATACCTGCAGCCGCCGCGATCCGGTCAATTCGTGCCCCCGCCAGCCCGTTCTCGGCAAATTCCCCCAGCGCAGCATCCAGCAGCATTTGCTGGGTCTCGGCGGGACGTCTCTTGGCCATGGGCCGTTACTCCTCAACAACATTTCACCCGAGCGCCCATCATCGCTTGACACGGGTGCCATCAACTTACAAACTAGTTGGTAAGTAAACCACAGGAGTGCATTTATGTCCAGACATTGGTTCCTCACCGGCGCATCCAGCGGCATCGGTCGCCATCTTGCCGAAATCATCCTGGCTTCGGGGGATGACCTCACGGCCACCGTCAGGCGTCCCGAGACGCTCGACGACCTGGCAGCACGCTACGGTGACCAGCTCGTTGTCGAACGGCTCGACGTGACCGTGAAGGGGGACATCGCACCCGTGGTCCAGCGCGCCGAGGCCCGCCGCCCGGTCGATGTCCTGGTCAACAACGCCGGCGGCGGCATCATCGGCGCCACCGAAGAGTTTTCCGACGCGGACATCGAAGGGCAGATCAGCCTCAACCTGCTGGCGCCGGTGCACGTCACGCGGGCCTTCATTCCCGCCATGCGCACACGGCGAGCCGGTCGGATCATCCAAATCTCCAGCGCCAGTGGCCAAGGCTCCCTGCCGACCAGCAGTCTTTACCACGCCGCGAAATGGGGTCTGGAAGGCTTCAGCGAATGCCTTCGCCAGGAACTGGAGGGGTTTGGGGTCTTCGTCACACTCATTGAACCGGGCGGCGCACGCACGAGCTTCAGCCGCAATTTGCAGTACGCGCTGGCGAACCCCGCCTATCAGGACACGCCTGCTGGACAGATTCGCGCGATGTTCGAGAACGCGGGTGACGAGTTGTACACGCTCGATCCGCAGAAGATCGCGCACCGGATCTTCGACACGGCCACGAGCGAGAAGCCACCGCTTCGGGTGGCGCTGGGCGGTGACGCCTTCGGCGTCATCCAGGCGGCGCTCAAGGGCAGGCTGTCTGCTCTTGAAGCGCAGGAGAGTCTGGCGCGATCGGTGGCCTTCGATAGCTGATCGCTGTTTCAGGTCAAGCCCAGGGCGACGGCAAAGCCAGCAGCAGCCATGGCCGCGTACGACGGCAGCACTCTCCATGCGAGCGCCCTACCGGCCAGCGACATCAACAGGACAAGTTTGGTGACCTGATTGACGGATGCGGCGATGAACAAGGCCAGGGTGGCCGAAGCGGCGGTGACGGCGCCCTCGGTCACCAGGCGGCCAATCGAGAGCGTGATCGCATCGACGTCCACCAGACCCGAGGCAGCGGCGGTCAGCATGACGCCAGCATCCCCGAAGCGATCGGCAAGAAAGCGGCCTGCCAGCATCACCGCGGCCAGGAAGGCTGCGAACTGGAGCGCGGAGCGCAGCTGCAATGGGTTGCCAAGCTGAAGTTCGGGCAAGTCGTCGGCGGGCGACCGCGCCGCCAGGAACGTCCCCAGAACACCGCCAGCCACGGCCATGGCCACGAAGATGACCACCGGGTCCCAGCCGATGCCGGGGGCTGCGATGGCGACGAGAGCCGCCATGCGCGCAAACATGGCTGCGCAGGCGAGCGCCGCCCCCGCCGCTGCCAGTGGACGCCAGCCTGGCGTCTGCCCGGCCCAGCGCGCCAACGTGGCCGTGGTGGCGGTGCTCGACACGATCCCGCCGAGCAGCGCTGTGAATACCAGCCCTCGTTTCCTGCCGAGCGAGCGCATCAGGACGAACCCAGCGAACGACAGCACTGCCAGCAGGACAACGGCCCACCAAAGGCGATAGGGATTCAACGCCTCATAGGGGCCAAAGCCACGATCAGGGAGTACGGGCAGTACGACCACGCTGATCAACAGCAACTGCGTGCCGCTGCTGATCTCCGCCTCGGACAGCTTGCCGACGCCGGCGTGCAAGAGCTGCTTGAAACGCAGCAGCGCCAGCACGACCACGGCGGCGACCGCCGAAACGTGCCAAGCGCCACTGGTCGCCAGCGCCCCGATGGCGAAAGTCGCAAGGGCGGCGACGGACGTGGTCAGTCCCATCACGGCATGCATATGCGCCGTCACCAGGTAGCCCACCACCAGATACACCCCGACGAGTACGAGCAGCGCGATGAGCATGCCGGCTCCCCAGCGCTGGGCCAGCAGCCCGCCAAGGCCGCCGAGCAGGCCGATCAGCGCAAAGGTGCGAACGCCCGCGACGCGATGTCCCTCGGGCCGCTCGCGTTGCTGCCATCCCCGTTCCAGGCCGATCAGAAGTCCCGAAGCGAGTGCCAGCCCGAGCCCGACCAGCGCGGGATCATCGAATTCACTCATCGTCTAACCTGGACGCGGTCACGGATGAAATCACGCTGCAGTCCCAGCGAAGCATCGGTGCGCGCCATCGACACCTGGAGATCGGTCTCGATGCCGCTCAAGGCGCGAATGGCATCGATGGTCTCGGGGATTACGATCGCCTGGTTGAAGACCTGGTAGGTGTAGTACGCCTGATCGCCATCGACCGAAAGCACGTCCTCCCACAACGCGACCTCCCACAGGTCGCCGCGCGGGCGGCCGAGATCGGCCATCAGTTCCACCGTGCTGTTGAGGGCCACGAGACCATCCGAGGATCGCACGAACGCGATCCGTGGCGCAGCGCGAAAGGCAGCCAGCACCTCGTCGCGCGTGGCCGGCCTCGTCAGTTCGACCCACCAGGTGTGCAGGTGGCTGCTGTTGTGCGGCGCCTTGACCGCGATCGTGACGACGTCCAGGTCCGGGATCACAGTGCGCGCGTCCGGTCCCTGATGGCTGGGGATCGTCTTCTCCGGCACGAGCGTGTTGATGATGCCCTCCGCATGCGCCTCCCACGGGTCGGAAGCCCGGCGGATCAGCGTCCCGCGGGCTCGCTTGAGCAGGCCCGCTGTCCGAAGCGCCCCCAGGGTGCGCACGATCGACGTCGTGTTGCAGGACACCACCCGGGTGGAGGTGCGGCCGATCGCGGTTGCGTAGTTCTCCTGCGCGACGAACGAATGACCGGTCAACGCGTGGGACTCGCCGCCATGGAAGATGGACTTCACACCGGCAGCGTCGTACGCCCTCTTGTTGACCGCGGCGACTTTCTTGGGTGTGCAATCGACCACGACGTCCGCGTTGGCGAGCAGGTCGGCCAGATCACCCGCGACAGGAAGCCCCGCAGCACGCATCGATTGTGCGGCTTCAGCGGTCGCCGCGTAAATCGGGAAAGCGCGCTGCGCGGCCACCTGCAGGCGATAGTCGTGCACCACATCCGCGACGCCGGCTAGCGCCATGTCCTCCTGGAGTGCGACCGCATCCGCCACCCGCTTGCCGATCACACCGTATCCGTTCACCGCCACTCTGACCTTGTTCATGCCTGACTCCTTGCTTGATGAGGCGCCTCAGCCGCGGCTGCGCGCGATGGAAAACGTGAACCGGATCGCCAGCGCATAGCCCAGCAGCGCGAGTACCGGGATGTCGCCCCAGCGCGGGCCCACGCCGTGCTGCATCAACAAGCTCGATGCGATGTACAGGCCGAGCGTCACGAGCGCCAGCGCGACGCGACGGCCGAGGCGGTCGATCCCGCTCAGCATCCTGGCATCCGGCTTGATCGACAGTTGCAGCAGGTCACCCTGCCGCAAGACGCTGTGCAGACGCCGCGCCAGCAGGGAGGGCAGGGCGTGGGCCGCGTTCCCCAGTTCATAGGGCAGACGCTGCGATGCCGCAGACTTGGGCTCGTCGAAGACGCCCGTGGTCGTGTGGCGAGAGATGGCTTCGATGATGGAAAACTCGGGTGCCAGCAGGCGCACCGTCCCTTCGAGCAACAACAGGGTACGCGTGAGCACGAGGAGGTCCCTGGGCAGCCGGACTTCCTGGGTCCGGCCCGCCGCCACGAGCTGCGCGAGAGCACCTGAGAGCGACCAGTCCTTCAGCGGCCTCTGTGCGCAGTCTGCGACCAGGGCACGCACGACAGGCACGAACACGGCCCGATCGGTGCCGTCGCCGAGCAGGCCCAGGTCGAGCCAGGCATCGACCACCCATTCGGCATCCTGCTCGACGAAGGCCAGGGCGAACGCCACCAGCGCCCGCCGCATGTTGCCGTCGACCCGGCCCACGATGCCGAAGTCGTGCAGGCAGATGCGGCCATCGTCCATCACGAAGACGTTGCCGGGATGGGGGTCGCCGTGGAAGAAGCCATCGCGGAAGATCTGGGCGACGTAGCTGTCCACGAGTTTGCCCGCGGCCGCCACCGCGGTGGGCGAAGGCAGACCGTGCAGGTGAGCTCCGTGGCTGAACTGCTGGACCATGACGGTCTGCGTGCACAGGCCGTCCACCACGTCGGGGATCACGATGTCGGCAGAGCCGCGCCAGGCGTCGGCGAAACGTCGCACGGAAGCTGCCTCGCGCGACAAATCCATCTCGTAGCGGAAGTTGGCCGCAACCTCGTCCACGATGGCTGCCAGCCCCCAGCGACGCAGCGAGGGCACGAGCCCCTGCATGACCAGGACGATGCGGCGCAGGATGCGCATGTCGGTCTCGGCCTGCTCGGCCGCGCCAGGACGGCGGATCTTCACCACCACTTCCGTTCCGTCCGGCAGGGCTGCACGATGAATCTGGGCGATCGAGGCCGCGGCGAGCGCGTGCATGTCGAAGCGTGCGAAGACCTGCTGCCATGGGCGGCCGAGCGCCGCCTCGACCTCCTGGACCGCCTGCTCGGGAGGAAACGGCGCCACATTGGCCTGCAGGCTGGCCAGAGCCTCTTGCGCATCGGGCGCCAGAATGTCGGCCCGCAGGCTGAGATGCTGGCCCAGCTTCACGAAGGTCGTGCCCAATCGCTGCAGCACTTCGGCGAAGCGGTCGGCCGCCCGGTGGGTATCGCAGCGCATCAGGCCCCGGTGCCAGGCCACCCAGAGCAGGAGCCCGCTCAGGGCCATAGCGATCTGCGTGGCCCGGCGCAGCGCCGAGCGTTGCGTTGGGCGGCCCGCAAGACGCACGGTGGAAACGGGGCGGTTCGGTCGCGTCATGGCTCATCCAACCTGTTGCGCAGGCGGCCCGCATGCCAGGCTGCGATGTTCGAGATGGTCTCGTCGAGGATGCGCGCGATCGCCTCCGACGTATTGAACCCGACATGCGGTGTCACGAGCACACGCGGATGCGTCAGCAGTGGGCTGGATGCCGACCAGCCGGTATCGCAACCCAGTCCGCCGCAGCCCGTGGGCACTTCGGGAGACAGATCCCCTTCCTGTTCCAGCACGTCCAGTCCTGCTGCGGCGACGGTACCTGCCTCCAGTGCGTGCAGCAGGGCGGCCTCGTCGATGAGCGCACCCCGTGCCGTGTTGATCAGTACCATGCCCGGTTTCATGCGCGCGAAGGCCTGCCCATCGAGAAGGTGGTGCGTGGCCTGCGTGGCCGGAACATGAAGGCTCAGAACATCGCTGCTTTGCAGGATCTGCTCCCACGTCACCACGCGGACGCCGGCGATGGGCGCTGCCGTGATGTCGAGCGATGGGGCGAGGGCCGGGTCGTACGCGAGAACTTCCATGCCGAAGCCCAGGGCGATACGGGCCACGTGGCGCCCGATCCGGCCCAGCCCGACGATGCCCAGCGTCTTGCCTTCCAGCTCGAAGCCGGTGAGGCCGCGGTAAGCGAACGAACCTTGGCGCGCCCGCTCGTGGGCTTGTGTCAGATGGCGAGCCACGCCCAGCAGCAGCGCGAAGGCATGTTCGGCGACGCTGGCAGACCCATAGTCCGGCACGTGGCACACGGCAATGCCGCGTCGGCGGCAAGCCTGCAGGTCGATGTGATCGAAGCCCGCGGAGCGCGTTGCCACGAGCCGCACGCGCGGCCGCAACCGGAGCACCGATTCGTCAACGCGCGTGCGCACGAAGACGCACAGCACCTCGGTGTCTTCATCGCCGACATCGGATACCACCAGGCGTTCGTTCTGGACGAAATGCGCGTGCCAGTGGGTCGGAAGCCGTTGCTGCAGCGCGGCCTGGTCCGCCGGTGCGATGTCGGAGAACAGAACGGACAGACGGTTCTGTGCGGTCATGAGCCCTCCTCGATTACCCGGTGCAGGGACAGAATGCAGAACGCGGCGATGAAGTGCCCGATCTTGGTGCCTTGCGCGAGTCCCGCTTGCGCGAATACCGTCGGCAGCCGGCCGGCGACCGCATCGCGCATGGTCTCGAATCCGTCGAGCAACTGAACCGTGAAGAACGCCGCGCGGCGCATCGGGCCCTGCGTGGGACCGCAGTCCGCGTAGGCCAGTGCGGGCTTGAATCTGGCCGGAGGATTCGTCATGGCACGGCCAGCCTCGCTCGGGGCTCACGGAACTGCCACAGCACGATGAAGCTGAGCACAGCGGCAAAGAAGCACCACACCGAGATGAACCAGGTTGCATAGAACATGTAGGCGGCGATTGCGGAGACAAAGGCGGCCACCCCAAAAGCCGCCACGCGCCGGTGGCTAGAAACCATCAGGCTTGCGCAGGTGCCGATCAGATACAGGGCCATCGTGGTCATCACGTAGAAGTGCGGCGAGTCGTAGAGGATGTGCTGGCCGACCACGCGGGCCGTGATGGGCAGCTTCACCAGCATCGCCAGCAGGTACAGACCGACGAGCGCGCCCGCGACTGCAATGGCCACCAGAACCCGACGGCGCCAACGGACGCTCTCCAGCGCCAGCGCAGCCAGCGGGACGTAGATCGGCCACAGGACGTGCGAGAAGAACGAGTAGAGATGCGTCAGCGCCACGTTCAGCAAGGGCGCGCGGTCGGGGAACGTCAGCCACAGCATGCCTTCGAGCAGTTGCTGGACCCCGAACAGCAGCGGGATGGCGGCATACGGCAGTTCGCGCCGTGAGCGGGCCCGGCGCATGGTGACGGTCCCCAGGCCCAGCAGAACCGCTGCGGCCGTGAAACTGGCGGGTGCGGAAAAGCACATGGGCAGTCATCTCCCCTCGATCGTGAGCGTCATGGCGAGCGCGGCGCAGCGGCTCATGGCGCGCCGGCTTCCATCAGTTCCTGCACCGCTGTCGCCAGCGGTGCCACCACGCTGATGCCGTTGGAGACATGCGGCACGGTGTCGCAGGTCACCACCCGCTGGGGCCCTGCCGCAAGAAGTGCGTGGTACGCGTCGGCGGCGAACAGGGCGTGCACCCCGATGCACACCGGTGGCGGCAATCCCACGCTGCGCACACTGGCGATTGCCTGGATCATCGTGCGCGCGCTGGACACGATGTCATCGATGAGCACGGGCTGGCGGTCTGCCAGGGCCGCGGTGTCGGGAAGGCTGACCTCCACGTCCTTGTCGCCCCGGCGGATCTTCTGCAACACCGTGAACGGCGCGCCAGCCAAGCGCGCGACTTCCTGGACCCATTGCTCGCTTTCCGCATCGGGTCCGATCAACACGGGACGGTCCACATGGGCTGCGACCCAGGCCGCGATGGCGGGCGCGGACTGGACCACACGGGTCGGCACCCGGTAGACCTCGCCGAGCGAGCGGTAGCGGTGCAGATGGGGATCGACGGTGACGACACCGTCGAACACCGTCGACACCAGCGCAGCAAACGTGCGGGACGTGATGGCTTCGCCCGTGTTGAAGCGCCGGTCCTGACGCAGGTACGCCAGGTACGGGGCAGCCAGCAACACGCGGGTGGCGCCGAGGTCGCGCGCTGCGTCCGCGGCGAACAACAAGGGCAGCGCCTTGGCGTCCGGCTGTGCCAGGCTGGCCACGATCACGACGGTGCGGCCGGTGACGTCGGCGTCCAGCCGCACCAGCGACTCGCCGTCCGGGAACCGGTGCAGTTGCAGGGCAGCCCGCTGCGCGCCCAACGCCCGGATCAGTCCATCGGCGAAGTCTTCGTCGCCCGGCAGGTGAAAAACGAGAGGTTTCATAGGTTCTCCAAAATCTGGAAGATCGGTGGGCGCGAGCGGACGAACTGCAGCGCATAGGCCAGCTCGCCCGGCGCCTGGGCGTGCAGCGTGAAGAGCGGCTGTCCCGCTTCGACCTGGTCGCCCAGGCGCGCATGCACGTCGATGCCGGCGGCAGCGGCGGTCGGTGCTCCGGCGAGCTTGGCCGCCCGCGCGAGCAGCCGGTTGTCGATTCGGGAGACCCGTCCCGTGGACGGCGATGCGACGGTGTGCCGATGCGTTGCCACCGGGATGCTGCGCAGGCCGCCCTGCTCAGCGCAGATCGCCTGGAACGTGGCCCAGGCGCGGCCGTCGGCCAGCACCTGCGTGGCGAGCGTCAGGCCGCCGCCGGCGGGCGCTGCACCGCCCATTTCGAGGATGTCCGCCGCCAGCCGCAACGCTCGCTCCCGCAGGTCGGCCGGGGCCTCGGGCGTCCCTTGCAGGACGGCCAGCACGTCGCGGGCCTCCAGTGCCGGGCCGATCCCGCGGCCGACCGGCTGCTCACCATCGGTGACGCGCAAGGCCACGTGCAGGCCGATGGCGCTGCCCACCTCCTGCAGGCGCCGACCGAGCGCCGCCGCGGCCTGCGCGCTGCGCACTTTGGCGGTGGCACCCACGGGCAGGTCGATCAGCACATGGGTCGAGCCCGCGGCGGCCTTCTTGGACAGGACCGAGGCGACGAGCTGGCCCTCGCTGTCCAGGTCCAGCGGCCGCTCGACGCGGATGAGGATGTCGTCGGCGGGGCTGAGCCGTACCGAGCCGCCCCAGACGATGCAGCCGCCCGTGCGTTCGACCACGCGCCGCATGCTCGGCACATCCAGGTTCACCGGCGCCAGCACCTCCATCGTGTCGGCCGTCCCGGCCGGCGAGGTGATGGCGCGCGAGGAGGTCTTGGGCATCGTGAGGCCGCAGGCGGCCACGATGGGCACCACGAGCAGGGTCGTGCGGTTGCCGGGCAGGCCGCCGACGCAATGCTTGTCCACCACCAGCGGGCGCCCCCAATCGATGCGGTCACCGACGCCAATCATGGCGTTCGTGAGCGAGACGGTCTCCGCGAGGTCCAGGCGATCGCCGGCGCAGGCGGTGATGAAGGTGGCCAGATGCAGGTCCGAGTAATGGCCCGCCGCGACGTCGGAGATGATGGCGCTGAACTCGGCATCGCCCAGGGCATTGCCGTAGACCTTGGCCCGGACATGGCTGAGCGAATCCAGCGGCGGTGCATGGGTCACCGTGACCAGCTGGCCCGGCTGCGCCCCCAGCGACGCCCATGCCGATTCGGACAGGCCAGCGACGTTCTCGGCCAGCCAATTCCCATCGACGACGCTGAGCGTCGCCACGATGCTGCGGCGGCCGGCCGTCAGCTGCACGCGCGCCTGGGTCGTGAAACCCTCCGACCGGCAGACAGGGCAGTCGCGCCGCATGTAGACCACCGGCTCCTGATGGGTGTCGATGCCGGTGCGCCACGCCTGCAGCGTGTTCACGCCATCCTCTCCGGTGCCGGTCTCGTGCAGGTGCGCCGTCATACCAGATCCACCGTCTGCAGGTACTCGGGCACGGCAACCGACCAGCCCAGTTCATGGTCGATCCGCGCGCGCAGCGCATCGGCCGCCTCCGGCTCGCCGTGGGTCACGAAGGTTCGGCGCGGTGTTTGCGTGAAGCCGCGCATCCACGCGAGGATCTCGTCGGCATCGGCGTGGGCGGAAAGGTTGTCGAGCGAGGCCACCTCGGCGCGGATCGGCACGTCCTGGCCATGGATGCGGACGGTGGACGCGCCGTGCACGATCGCGGCGCCACGGGTGCCGCCCGCCTGGTAGCCGGCGAACAGGATGGTGTTGCGATGGTCGGGCGCGAATGACTTGAGGTGGTGCACCACGCGTCCTCCCGTGGCCATGCCACTGGCGGAGATGATGACCATCGGTCCACGACCGGCGCTGAGCGCCTTGGACTCCTCGACCTTGTTGACGATCTTCGCGGCATGGCACATGCCCTCGCATTCCTCGGGCGAGAGCCGGTGCTCGTCGCGATGGGCGTGGTACAGCCGTGTGGCATCGATGGCCATCGGGCTGTCCAGGTACACGGGCAGGTGCTGGTGGACGCGCCCTTGCTTCTTGAGCTGGTAGATGCCGTACATCAGGCTCTGCGCTCGGCCGACAGCGAACGCTGGGATGACCACGACCCCTCCACGGGCGGCCGTCTTGTTGATGACAGTCTCCAGCTGCGCCAGTGCGTCGGACGCTTCATGCTTGCGGTTGCCGTAGGTGGATTCCACCAGCAGGTAGTCGGCGCCGGGGACCTGCACCGGCGGGCGCAGCACCGGGTCGTTGGGCCGGCCGATGTCGCCGGAGAAGAGCACGGATCGCCGGCCGTCGTTGAGGTGCACGAAGGCCGAGCCGAGCATGTGCCCGGAAGGCGTCAACCGCGCGGTGAGTCCGGGCAGCGCCTCGAAGTCCTGAGAGAACGGACGTGGCGCGAACAGCTTCAGGCAGCGCTCGGCGTCCTCACGGGTGTACAGCGGCAGCGCGGGCTGGTGTTTGGAGAAACCGTGCCGGTTGGCGAACTTCGCCTCTTCCTCCTGCAGATGGCCGCTGTCGGTGAGCAGGATCTTGCACAGCTCGTGCGTCGCGGACGTGCAGTAAACCCGGCCGCGAAAGCCTTGTCGCGCCAGCAGTGGCAGGTAGCCGCTGTGGTCGATGTGGGCGTGGGTGAGCACGACCGCGTCGACGGTCTTGGGCGCGACCGGCAGCGGCTCCCAGTTGCGCAGGCGCAGCTGCTTGAATCCCTGGAACAGGCCGCAGTCCACCAGAATGGTCGCGTCGCCATGGCGCAGCAGGTATTTGGAACCGGTCACGGTGCCGGTGGCACCCAGAAATTGAAGTTGCATGGTAGGTCTCCAAAGATGTTGTCGTTCAAAGAAGGACCGGCCGATCCGGCAACTCGTTGCCGTGGTCCGCGCCCCGCGGAAAGTGCTGCACCAGCAGGTGGCTGACGGCCACGATGCCTTCCAGGGCTCCGGCCTCGAAGCGTCCCTGCGCAAACTGGGCTTCCATGCGCTGGCACACAGCCGACCACCTTTCGGCACCGCAACAGGCATGGATGCCGCGATCGGCCACGATCTCCACGGCCCGGTCGGCCAGCAGCACGTAGATCAGGACGCCGCTGTTGTGCGCCGTATCCCACACACCCAGGCGTGCGAACAGGTCCAGCGCCCGCTCGCCCGGCGATTGGTTGCGCCACAGTGGCGATCCGTCCAGCGCACCCTCGACCACGAAGCGCAGTTGGCCCCCATGCTGGAACTCTCCCGTGCGGATGGCCTGCTCGATCGCATCCAGGGCACGCGGGGGGAAGGCGCGGCGGACTGCGCGATCCGTGGTCGCAAGGTGGCGAAGAAGTCGTTGCATGTTCATCTCACCACCGTCCTGACGCGCCGCCGCCACCGAAGCCGCCGCCGCCGCCGCGGAATCCACCGCCACCACCGCCCAATCCTCCGCCCGGCCAGCCGCCTCCCCGGTGGCGCCCGTGCAGGCCGCCGTGGCCACCCATGCCGATGCCCAGCAGCGT
Organism: Pigmentiphaga sp. NML080357; assembly: GCF_002188465.1. Classification (GTDB taxonomy): domain Bacteria; phylum Pseudomonadota; class Gammaproteobacteria; order Burkholderiales; family Burkholderiaceae_B; genus Pigmentiphaga. The sequence continues at coordinate 39,725 of NZ_NINW01000020.1, forward strand.
GACGAGGAATCCCGCCAGTCCAGCCACCGCGGCCACCGCGAAGGTGCCCACCAACAGCCACGCAGCGGCACCCAGCACGCCAGCCGTGACCAGGGAGCCTGGAAGGCGGCCGAGGGCGTTGCGCAGCACTCCGCCCAGCATCAGGGCCGCGACGAACAGGAAGGGCCAGGCCTGCCCGATGTCGTTGGTCTGCCCCTGCCGCCGTGGGTCCGCCGCAGGCAGGGCCTCGCCATCGATCACCCGCATGATCTGTTCGGCGCCTGCGGCGATGCCGCCGTCGAAATCGCCCTGGCGAAAGCGCGGCGTGATCACCTCGTCGATGATGCGCCGCGACACCACGTCGCTCAGCCCACCCTCGATGCCGTATCCGACTTCGATGCGCACGGTGCGGTCGTCCTTGGCCACCAGGAGCAACGCGCCGTCGTCCACCTTGCGACGGCCGAGCTTCCATTGCTCTACCACCCGCAGGGCGTACTGCTCGACGGGTTCGGGCCGCGTCGAGCGGACCATCAGCACGGCGATCTGCACGCCCTTGCGTTGCTCGAAGGCCCGAAGCTGCGCATCCAGCGCGGCGACACGATCGGCGGCGAGCGTTCCCGTGAGATCGGTGACGCGCGCCTGCAGCGGGGGAACGGCGACCAACTCCTGCGCGGACGCGACCGAAAGGAACAGGCTCAGCAGCAGCCAGGCCAGAGCGTGGGCCAGCCGAAGAGGGGCCGCCGGAGAGAGCACCGCTGTTCTGGGCGTTCTCATGTCAGGGGCGCGCCGCCGGCGCCGAGGCGCCGAAATCGACCTGTGGCGGCGCCGCCATGGCCTTCTCGTCGGCGACCGAGAAATTGGGCTTGACGTCGTAGCTGAACAGCTTGGCCGTGATGTTGGTCGGGAAGCTGCGCGTGAGCACGTTGTAATCCTGCACCGCCTTCACGTAGCGCCCACGCGCCACGGTGATGCGGTTCTCCGTGCCCTCAAGTTGGGCACGCAGGTCTTGAAAAGCCTGGTTTGCCTTGAGTTGCGGGTAGTTCTCGCTCACCACCAGCAGCCGGCTCAGCGCGCCGGACAGTTCGCCCTGTGCCGCCTGGAACTTCTGGAAGGCCTCGGGGTTGTTGACGAGTTCCGGCGTGGCCTGGATCGAGGTCGCCTTCGCGCGGGCCTCGACCACCCGGGTCAGCGTCTCCTGCTCGAAGTTGGTCTCGCCCTTGACGGTCGCGACGATGTTCGGGATCAGGTCGGCGCGCCGCTGGTACTGGTTCAGCACCTCGGACCAGGCGGACTTGGTCTGCTCGTCCAGCCGCTGGAAGTCGTTGTAGCCGCATCCGCTCAGCGACAGGGCAAGCGCTGCGAGCAGGGACATCAGGATCAGTCTCATGGTTCGGTTTCCGTGGAAGTGAGAAAAGTGCGGGACGGTGAAGCGCTCACCAGGACGGGGTTGGCTGGCCACCAATGCCGCGGAATGAGCAGCAGCGCGAGTGTGGCGGCCAGTGGAATCGACAGCCACGCAAAGGTGCTCTGCATCACAGCGCCGAATAGCCATCCGCTGGTGGCCGATCCCAGTGTTTGTCCGAGGCCGGCTGCCGCGGCGAGCCCTCCCATCGCGATACCGAGCCGCCGCGCCGAGGTGCCGGCAGCGAGGTAGGCCAGGGTGGGGAGCACAAGACCCGTGCCCGCAGCCATGAAACTCACGCCGACGTACAGCCACATCTCGCTGCCATGGCGGGCCAGCATCAGGAGCCCGGCGATGCCCAGGACCATGCCGCAGGCCAGTACGCGGCGTGGGTCGGCGCGCTCCAGCAGGCCGGTGAAGAACAGCACCGCGTTGACGCCCAGCATCACCAGACTGCACTCGGCGAACATCAACGACACCTCTCGGGAGGAGAGATCGGGGTGGCGCTGGCCCTGCAGCACGATGCCGAGTTCAAAGCCGGCAAGCACGAACATGACCACACCGTTGAGAATCCAGAGCGCCAGGGAGCGGCTCCGGGGTGCTCCGTCGTGATCGGCTGCGTCCGCCTCTCCAAGGGAGGAAGGTGCGGGAAGCGTTGCGGCCAGGCCCAGCATCATCAGCGCGCCGAGCGCGGCCGAGAGTGCGATCACGAGCGTGGTCGATGAGCCCTGTACCAGCACGCTCAAGAAGCCCAGGCCGACAAGCCGTTCTGCAGCGGTGTTCAGGCCGGGGCCGAACAGGAACCCGAGCAGCGACATCGCACCCAGCCATGCAAAGCGCCTGGCGCGAATCGATTCTGGGGTGTACTGCGCGACGAGCGCCGGCACCACCGGCACGACCGCGGCCACAAAAAAGCCCGTCGCGCCGCGCAGCGCATAGATGCCGACCACGCCCAGGGACTCGGGGCGCAGCAGCGGGAGCAGGCTGGCCACGTAGCCGATCAGGCCCACCAGCAACACGCGGGCACGCCCCAGCCTGTCCGCCAGCATGCCCCACAGGGGCGCACCCAGCAGGATGCCCGCCGTGTAGATGCCGCTGAGGTAGCCGACATGGCGCGCAAGCGCCGCAGGATCCGCGTCGCCCATCAAGGGCCGCAGCCAGTCGGGGATCAAGGGCATCAGTGCCCCATATCCGGCCGAGACGACGAATACGGCCGCAGCGAGCCAACCCAGCTGCGCGACGCCGAGGTCTTGCTGGCGGGTGGGCCCGGATTCGCGCGGTGATCGCATGGCGCGGCTCTCTACCATGGTGGCCCGCCGCTCAGGCTGACGCGGCCGCTGGGACACTGGCACGCGACGTCACGCGCTTGATCCCCGGCAGGCGCGTGCGCTTGAGCATCAGCGCATTGATCGCGACGATCGCGGAACTGCCCGACATGGACAATGCAGCGACCTCGGGCGACAAGGTGAACGGATACAGCACCCCGGCCGCCAGCGGGAAGGCGAGCACGTTGTAGGCCACGGCCCACCAGAGGTTCTGGTGCATCTTGCGCAGCGTCGCCCGGGACAGTTCGATGGCCCCGACCACGTCGTAGGGGTCACTCTTCATCAACACCACCTGGGCGCTTTCCATCGCAACGTCCGTCCCCGCGCCAATCGCAAAGCCCACGTCGGCCTGCGTCAGCGCCGGAGCGTCGTTGATGCCGTCGCCGACCATGCCGACCTTGTGACCCTGCTGCTGCAGTTCCTTGATCTTGGAGGCCTTCTGCCCGGGCAACACATCCGCAAGCACGATGTCGATGCCCAGTTCCTTGCCGATGCGCTCGGCGGTCGCCTGGTTGTCGCCGGTCAGCATCGCGACCTTCACGCCGCGTGCCTGCAGCTTGGCGATCGTCTCGCGCGAGGTCGGCCGCACGGCATCGGCGATCGCGATGAGGCCGATCAGCCGGCCACCGCGCGCGACGTGGACCACAGTGCGCCCCCCGCCTTGCAGCCGCGTTGCCTCGCTGGCAAGGGGAGCCAGATCCACCTGTTCCGACTGCATCAGCAGCCGGTTGCCCAGGAGCACCGTCTCGCCCCCGATAGTGGCCCGTGCGCCTTGCCCATCGATGTTGGTGAAGTTCTCGGTGACCTCCGTCGGCATGTCTCCCGCACGCTTGAGCACTGCGAGCGCGAGGGGGTGCTCGGAGAACTTCTCCACCGCGGCGGCCGTCGCCAGAAGCCGCGTCTCCTCGACACCGGGCGCGGCCACCATCTCGACGACATCGGGCTGCCCCAGTGTCAAGGTGCCGGTCTTGTCGAACACCACGACCGTCAACTTGGTGGCGTTCTCCAATGCGGCCGCATTCTTGAAGAGAATGCCGTTCATTGCGCCCAGCCCGGTCCCGACCATGATGGCCATCGGGGTGGCCAGCCCCAGCGCATCAGGGCATGCGATCACGAACACGGTGATGGTCAAGGTGAGTGCGAACAGTAATGTCTGTCCCATCACCCAGTACCAGACGCTGAAGGTCAGCAGGCCAATCACGATCGCCGCCAGCACCAGCCACTGGGATGCGTGGTCGGCCAGCAGCTGGCCGGGGGCCTTCGAGTTCTGGGCCTCCTGGACCAGCTTGACAATCTGCGCCAAGGCCGTGTCCGCGCCGACCTTCGTGGCCTTGTAGCGAAAGCTCCCGCTCTTGTTGATGCTGGCGCCTACGACGGTGCTGCCCACGCCCTTCTTGACCGGCATGGACTCGCCCGTCAGCATCGACTCGTCCACTTGTGACGCGCCCTCGACGATCTCGCCATCCACCGGGATCTTGTCGCCGGGCTTGATCACGACCAGTTCCCCGGCTGCAACCTCGGCGGTCGGTACCTTGGTCTCCACCCCGTTGCGCACGACCGTGGCCATGGGTGGGGCGAGATCCATCAACGCGCGAATCGCGTCGGATGCGCCCGCGCGGGCGCGCATCTCCAGCCAGTGCCCCAGCAGGATGAAGACCAGCAGCACCGATGCCGCTTCATAGAACACCTCACCCTCGTAGAAGAAGGTCGCGCCGATGCTGAACAGGTAGCCGGTGCCCACCGACAGCACGACCAACGTGGCCATGTTGGCGACGCCGTTGCGCAGCGCGCGCCACGCCGCCACGTAGAAAGGCCAACCTGGATAGATGATCGCGGCACTTGCGAGGAAGAAAAGAAAGAGCTTGTCGTCCAGCCCGAACGGCGTCTGGAAGTCGCCGAACATCTTCCCCATCGGGGAATAGAAGAACACGGGAATGGCGAAGACCAGGGCCACGAAGAAGCGATTGCGCATGTCCCGAGCCATGTCCTGCATCGAGCCCGACCCGTGGCCCATGTCGTGCATCATGTCGTCCATCGCAGGGTCGCCTGCGTGGGCCTGGTGCGCAGCATGGGCGGCGGGCGTCGTGGCCGCAGCCTTCGCGCGTGCGGCCGTGGCGGGGGCATGCGCGTGGTGCCCCTCATGCCCCATCTCTTGCGCCTGACGTGCGGGTGCGCCGTGATGGCCGTGCACCGCATGGCTGGGGTCGGCAGAGACGCCAGCGGCGGGCGCGCACACGTGCTTGGGCGTCTGCTCGCCACGGCAGTGATAGCCGCATTCGGCGATGCGCTGGCGCAGATCCTCGACACTGAGTTGTCCCTCATCGAGATGGACCGTTGCGCTTCCCGCAACATAGTTGACATCTGCATGATGGACGCCGGGAAGCTGCAGCAGCTTGCGGCGTACTCCCTCCGCGCTCAGGCTCGATACGAGCCCTCCGACTTCAACGTTGATCGACTTCATGGCTGTTCTTCCTGTTCGCTGTGTTCGTGGTCTCAACGAGCGAGTCGGCCCGAGTCCAGGCAGTCCTGCGAGAACTCGAAGACGATCTCCCGGTCGGGAGCGATGACCTTGTGCTTCTTGCCGGCGTAATGCAGCCGGGAGAGGATGTCTCTGATCAGGTTGAGCCTCGCCAACCGTTTGTTGTCGGCGTGCACGACAGACCAGGGCGCCGCGGCCGTATGGGTGCGCATGAACATCTCGTCGCGCGCCCGTGTATAGCCGTCCCAGTGCTTCAGCGCGACGGCATCCACCGGGCTCGACTTCCACTGTTTGAGGGGATCACGGCGGCGTTCCCCGAGCCGGCGGCTCTGCTCCTTCTTGCCGATGTCGAGGTAATACTTCAGCAGCTTGATACCGGAGTTGACCAGCATCTCCTCGAACTTGGGCACTGAGTTCATGAATTCCTCGTGCTCCTCGGCGGTACAGAAGCCCATCACCGGTTCCACGCCCGCACGGTTGTACCAACTGCGGTTGAACACCACGAGCTCTTCGCCAACTGGCAGGTGCGGGACGTAGCGCTGGAAGTACCAGCCCGTGCGATCCCGGTCGGAGGGCTTTCCTAGCGCGACGACCCGTGTTTCCCGAGGACTCAGGTGTTCGACCAGCCGCTTGATGCTGCCGTCCTTGCCTGCGCCGTCCCTTCCCTCCAAGAGGATCAGGATACGGTCGTTGCATTTGATGAAATGCCGCTGCAGTTTCACCAGTTCGATCTGCAGCATGTGCAACTGTGCTTCGTAGTCCTCGCGGCCGATCGAGCGTGTCGCTGTCTCGTCGCGCGCTGAGCCGTGGGCAGTGCCGGTGCCGTCCACATCGGCCTTGTGCTTGGCGCCTTTGGCGCCCTTCTTGTTCTTTGCCATGGGTTCTCCGTTAGGTCTGGTCGCAGGCGATCAGCATAGCGTGTGTCGACGCCCGGCGGGGCGCGGCGCTCATGTCCGCATCCGAGCGGGAGCCGCAGCCATCGCCTTGTCCGTAGGCTGCAGCCAGGTACGGTCGATTGATGCGCTGACGCCAGCGGGTCTTCTTCATGTCAGCCTCGCTGGCGCGTGTCCGAGAGGGAGGGAAGGAAGCGCGGCGTGCGCGCGGCATAGGCGTCGAACTCGGCGCCGAACTGCTTGCGCATGTCCTTCTCCTCGTTGACAGCCAGCCTCGAATACATCACGACGAGGAAGGGGAACATCAGCAGCGTCAACAGCGTCGGCCACTGCAGCAGAAAGCCGAAAAGGATCGCCACGAAGGCCACATACTGCGGGTGCCGAATCCTGGCGTATGGGCCGCTCACGGCAAGTTGGGCGTGCCGTTGCGCGTGGTAGAGCACCGTCCAGGCGCTCGACAGAAGCCAGAAGCCGCCCCCGATGAAGATGTAGCTCGCGATATGAAGCGGGCTGAAGTGAGGGTCGCCGCTCTCGCCCAGCAGGGTCGACCAGAGATGGCCGCTGTTGTGCGACAGCAAGTCCAGACTGGGATACTTGGTCTGAAGCCAGCCGGACAGCACGTACAGCGTCAGCGGAAAGCCGTACATCTCGACGAACAAGGCAACAATGAACGCTGCGAATGTCCCGAAGGTTCTCCAGTCGCGCGAGGTCTGCGGTTTGAAGAAGCTGAAGGCGAACATGATGAAGACCGCCGAGTTCACGAGGACGAGCAGCCAAAGCCCATAAGCGGGCGCATCGTGGTTCATTTGCGCTCTCCCGGGTACGGTGGATTCGCCTTGCTACCGTCGCCTGGTACGGCATGGCGATGCATCAGCACATGAGCGATGACGCAAGTCGCCAGGAGGACCAGTGGCAGCGCGGCCAGGTAGTGCCCGCGGTGTTCCGTCAGCAGCATGTAGATGCTCACGGCCAGGAAGACCAGAAAGCCCAGGAACCATCGCGAGCGCGAAAACCTTGGACCGGTGCGGTGAGAAGTTGTCATGGTCGTCCTCCTCACTTCGCCGGCTCAGGCATCCGGTCCATCATCATCTGCATCATGGACTGGCACATGTCCATGCGCATTTCGAGCATTTGCTGCCGCTCAGCTGTCGGCGCCGACTCGGCTCCATCCTTCATTGCGCCCATCATCGCCATGCCAGCCCGCATGGCCTGCATGTGTTCGGCCATGAGCGCCTTGCGCTGCGCAGGCGTCTTCGCAGCCACCATCCGTTCGTGCATGGCCTGCATCGACTTCAGTTGCGCATCCATGCCCTCGGTGGTCGGCGCCCTTGGCGTCTCGGCCGCGGTCGGACTCGCACCTGCGGGGTGATGGGCCTGATGGTTGTCCTGCGCGAACGCAGACAAGGTGACCAGTGCGGCGCCAACGATGGCCGCGATCGAATGCGTGAATTTCATTTCTCTCTCCTTTAGCCGCGGGTGCCTGCCATTGGGGCGAAACCGATGTCGCCGCAAGCGGACAAAGCCCTATGAAAACTCCGTAGTCGGGTACAGAGTCAAGGCTTATGAGTTGTGCGCCGGGTGTGACCGACACGGCAACTCAAAGGAGGCGCTACAGCGCGAGACGCTCGAACAGCAGCCACGACGGCCGCTTGGGAGGTGGTCGCTGGTGACCCCTCGACGGGATGGCTCGCAGAGCCAACGTCGGAGCCAGCAGCTGGTCTCCATAGGCGGGAGGCGCCAAACCGACGAGGTCGAACGCAAAGGTTGGTGCTTTCTGAATGGCGGACTGGTTGACGTCGCCGCAGAGCTTCAGGCACGGGGCCTTCGACGGGTCGTGGGAACCTTCTTCGTGCTCACCATGGAGGCCTTCATGATTTCCATGCCCGGACGATGGGACATGCTCATACCCGACAGCATGCCGATGTTGCTGCGGAGACTCCAGAAGGCAGGCATTGGCCACCCCGGCCCCGAGCGCAAACAGCCATACCCCGAGCACCATCCACGCGATGGCGCGAATCCTGCGGTGGTTGAGAAGTGTGCGCATGTGCGGCCTATTGACCCATTGACACCTGTGATTCTATTCCCAACTGAGCTGCGGGAAATTGATTTGGATCAAATGGAGGCAAGGGTCAACTACGCGGTACTGCGTTATTCTGTGTTGCTCGTGAATAGACAGTGGATCGCTCGATGAACGAAGGTTTGGGTGATTGGATGACGGTTGGCAGGCTGGCGAAGGTCGCTGGCGTCGGCGTGGAGACAATCCGCTACTACCAGGGACGCGGCCTGTTGCCGATCCCGAAGAACGCCGGCAGCTTCCGGCGCTACCCCGCTTCGATGATCCAGCGGATCGGCTTCATCAAGCGCGCTCAGAGCCTTGGGTTCTCGCTGGACGAGGTGAAGTCGCTCTTGGATCTGGAGGATGGGCGGAATCGCCGGGCTATTCAGACGGTGACACGGCGGCGCCTTGACCAGATCGATGAGAAGGTTGGCGACCTTCAGCGCATGCGAGGCGCTCTGAGAGACATGCTGGAGAGGTGCGAAGACACGGGAGAGGCGCTTCCTTGCCCTATCATTGCTGCGCTCATGGGGCCTTTGAATACGTCCGAATGATTGCGCGCTGTGAGGAACAGACGAGACCCAAGGAAAGCGAACGAGGCCTGTCGCACTTCGTTGGTAATGGTCGTGCGGACTGTTCGCTGCACAAAAATGCCGAATGAATTTTCAGCAATCTCACGGCCGACTTAGACGACGTGAACTGCGGCGGTCGGCGTAGCGGATACATCGCCCTACGTCGACCCTGCCGGCGCGATCCACTCAGTCGACTGTCAATCTCACAAGTCCCGCCTATTCTCGCTCAAGGATACGCGCACCGGGCCCCTGGCCCGCGAGTATGTCGCCCGGATTACGCAACGGGCACTCTTTGAGAGAGAGACAACCGCACCCGATACATCCCCCGAGTTCGTCCCGCAGCCGCATCAACTGCGTAATGCGGTCGTCAAGGTCTTCACGCCACCTAGACGCCACACGGCGCCAATGCGCAGCAATCAGATGAACGCCCGGCTGATACTGCCCGAGAGCGTCGAGCACTTCGTCCAGCGATAGTCCGGCCCGCTGCGCGACTTTGACGATGGCCAGATACCTCAAGATATGGGGCGCGGTGCTGGGGGCACTGATCATGGCGTGCGCCGGTGCGACGGTGCTACTCAACGGCGAGCCCGGCCGCGTGCTGGCGCCCTCGATCGTGCTGGCAATGTGTGTGCTCGCCGGCCTGCTGCACGATGGCGCCCGCACCGTTGGATCCGTTCAGGAGGAAGCTCGACCATGAACGAGCGCAGCCCGCGCATCGCGGCAATCGCATTTCTGCGCAGCCGGCACACTCCGCCAGGGGGAGCCATCCGGTGACCCGGTTGCTTTCTCCGTGCCTGCTGGTTGCCGGTGCCCATGATCCGCTCGGCCGGCGCGTCGTCGAACTGCTGCTGCGCCGCGATGAAACGGAGGTCATCGCCACCAGCCGCCAACCAGTGCACCTTGTGGATCTGGCTGCCCGTGGGGCGCGTATTCGCGGCGCGGATCCCGACGATGCAGCGTCCCTGGATGCCGCCTTCACCGGCGCACACCGCCTGCTGCTCCTGCCGGGCGCTGCCGACGGCTCGTGGTCGCGGCGTCGCCAACTGCAGGCCATGATCGATGCCGCAGCGCGCGTCGGCGTCCGCACCGTGGTGTACGCGGCCCAGATCGAAGTGTTCGACCCCTCGCTGATGACTGTAGCGCGGGAATGCGAGACGGTGGCACAGGCATGCGAGGCTCGCAACCTAGCCTTGTCAGTCTTGCGGGTGAGTTGGCCTATGGAGCGATTGTTTCCGCGGATCATCCTGGCGCTTCGGTGCGGGAAATGGTTTAGCTCAGCGCCGCAAGGCAGACTGCCTTACGTGGCGGGCGAGGACGTGGCGCGCACCGCTGCGGCGGTACTGCGGGCGGCCCCTGTTCCGCCCGGAGAGCTGGCGATCACCGGCCCGCAGGCTCTCACCGCCGAGGCGCTGGTGAACAGCATCAATATCATCTTCGGAGCCAGCATCGACCTGGTGCCCGTCAGTGAGGAAGCCCTGGCGCTGCATCTGCAGGTCTCGGGCTTTCCGAAATCCACGGTGCGAGAGGCGCTGATCATCGAAGAGGTGTCCAAACGCGGGCTGGCGCCGTTCTCCGACGGTGTCATCGAGCAGATGACCGGTCAGCCGCCGCGCAGCATCGAGGCGGTGCTGGTCGAACACCGCCTCGATTTGCTGTTGTCCACCAGCACCCCCCGGCTTTGAGACGAGTCGACTTCTTCGACTCTAGAGGCTGCAGGCGTGCTTGCTGCAGTACATGATCCACGCCGAGACGATGATGAAACAACGATCTGTACGAACAGCCACCCCGACGACGGTGGTCGCCAAGCCTTTTGCCACGGAACGTGTGCCAATTGTTGGCGACGTCGCCAGCCTCGGCGGCGTAACCGTGTCCAACGTTCGTTTCTATGAAGCAGAGAGGTTGATCCATGCTACACGCACGGCAGGCAACCAGTGCCTCTATGGGCCCGTATCTAGCACCTATGCCAGTTTCAAGTAGGGATTGTTCGGTGGCCGCTCATCGAACAGTTGGCCAGGGTCATCGAGTAAGTAGCCATGCAGCTTGCGCGACTTGCGCGGGCCGGTGACCTCGCAGGTCCAGATGTTCAAGCTGCTGGGCTGCTTGCGATGGACCTGCAGCTTCTCGAAGCGCTTCTGGACCCATTGCCAGTCGACAACGGCATCCTGCTTGGCGAGTGCTGGAACTTGAGGATGCTCCTGGACATAGCGCTGAAACACCCCAGGGCTTACCAGGAACACCGTGTCGTCCACGGTATGCACCAGTGCCTTGGCATCGTTGAGAATCAGCTTTCGGCTCTGCAAGCCATGCCTAAGCCAGCCCATGAAGTGCTCGCCCGAAGGCTGCTGTGTCGATGCCGAAGATTTAGACGCTGGCACAGGCAGTACCAGCGAACTCGTTGCGAAGGCCGGGACGGGCTCTGCATCCTGTCGCGTCGCAAGGAGGTGTCCGGAGCCCACCATCGCCAGCATGTCTTCCATGACGTCAGGCAGGGGCTGAACTGCGGGCGGTGAAGCCAAGTTAGCGGGGCTGCTGCCTTCCCAAGGTGGCGTCGTCTGTTCTTCCAAGACAGGCTTCGCGGCAGTCATAGGCGGGGCAGCCTCCGAGCCAGCATCCTTCTCGATTGCCGCAGCGTCGATTGCCACCGTGCCGGTAAACGATGCTGGCCGTTCGCCAGCTTCCCAGATCAGCGCGGGAGCTAGACGCAGCAGGGTAAATGAGTGGGACCAGCCGGTCGCACTGGTCACGGTCGCGCGCCAGACCGCCTTCCCGTCCGACGTCGGCTGCAATATGCCGTGGTCCTGAAGCACGTTGAACACCGCAGTGTTGTTCGTAGGGATGCCATCGATGCCCTCTGACAGCAGGTGCGCACGTAGCTTGTCCGAAACCGTCTTGCTCACCAGCCACAAGGCGTCCTCGGTGAGCCAGCCATCGGAGGCTTCGGGCTGGTTCAGCTTCAACTCTTCCTTGAGCAGGTAGCGCAACCCGTCCAGCAGCTTGCGTTGCAGCGCGTGCTTGGGGGCGGCCATAGCGCGCGCGGGATCGCCTCCCAACTCTTGGGCCACGGAAGCGCGGTCGGCCTGTACGACAAGTTCGCCCAGCACGCCGGCGTGCTCGTACTGGCCGGCCAGGACGTAGAGCAGCGGTCCCCACAGGTCGGGATAGCCACTGAGCCAGTCCAGGGCATCACGGTCGAGGAGTTGGCGGTAGAGCAAACCTGTCGCAGCGCTGTGGAGCCGATATTCTCGATCGTCGCGGTAGCGGAAGCGGTATGGCTGGTGCAGCGGGCCGTGCCAGGGGTGCCACAGCGAGCCGTCGGCCAGTTCGACGTGCAGATCGACGGCGATCTTGCCGATGTCGTGCAGCAGCGCGGCATAAGCGACTGCGGCAGTCCAGGCTTCAGACTGCGCCGCCTGGTCTTCGGGACTGGCGCCAATGGGCAGCAGATGGGACTGCCGCAGCTTCAGGCTGTAGGCGACGATTTCCAGGCCGTGGTCGAGCATGCCGCCGGGGTAAGCGTGATGATGCGCCTCGGAAGCCGGGAAAGCCTGGACCAGCTCGGCGTAGCGTTCCAGTGGCGCCCGGTACAAGGTGGCGAACTGCTTACGTGAGAGCGACGTGCGCTGCCAGATGTGCTCCAGCAGTTTCTGCCGGCGCGGGGTGGCCAGCAGCGATGCGGCCGACTCGGGCCGCATCAACCCTTTCGGGAGGTCGGATGCGGGAGGTGGCGTCGGAGCGGTAGCGACCGCGGGCCGTTTTCGCTGGAACAGAGAGAGCATGCGGATGTCCTGTCGCGGGCCGAGCGGGGTGCCTTTTTGCCTTTTCGAGGTAGGGCCATTCCCCTTGCAACCCATTCCCTCGCCATTTCGACCCTTTACAGCCTTTGGGTATAGGGCGACGGGTGCTGACCGTCCACCGCCAATGCGGGTTGCGGAAGGGCCGTATTGATACAGGAAGGCTGGCTGTTCACGCCCTACGATGGGCCGATTCTTGGACTCGGGAGAACGCTGTGAGGCCTCAGATTGACAAAGTAAGGAAATTTCCTTACCATGCAGGTATCGCAATCAGGAGAGTCGCCATGCCTGCCATCCACGAAGTCGCCACGCTGACCTCTAAAGGCCAGATCACGCTGCCCAAGCCCATCCGGCAGGCGCTCGGCGTCGATGCCGGCGGCAAGCTCGCGTTCGATCTGCGGGGCAGCGAAGTCGTCGTCACCCGTGTTGATGCCGAGCACGAGGACCCCGCCATTGGCGCGTTTCTGAGCCTGCTGGCCCGCGACATCGAAGCTGGCCGGAACGTCCGGGGCCTGCCCGAGGATCTGGCGCGCGCCATGCTGGAGCATGCTGGCCACGGTGTGAACCTGGACGAGGAGATCGACGGGAAAGTGGAACTCTGATGCAACGGCATGGCTGGACGCTGCTCTTCCACGACTGCGTGATCGAGCAGTTGCAGAAACTGCATGCGGCCGCGAGGCGCGCGCAGGAGAATGACCCGGCGGGCTTCGAGTCCAATGCCAACGTCAAGCTCTTCCGGGCCCTGAGCCAGTTGATGTTGGATGTGGTGCCAGGCGATCCGGCACGCGACGAGTACCGCCAGGGCAACACCTTGGGACCTGCCCACCGCCACTGGCGAAGGGCCAAGATCGGACGGCGGTTCCGGCTGTTCTTCCGGTACGACTCGAAGGCGAAGGTCATTGTGTACGCCTGGGTCAACGATGAACAGACCCTGCGGTCTTCGGGTAGCAAATCGGACCCGTATGTCGTGTTCGAGAAGATGCTCGGACGCGGGAACCCACCAGACGACTGGCACGCGCTGATACAGGCAAGCAAGCAGGATTGGAGCAAACTGGAATAGGCATCCCTCAGTAGCAGGAGACGACCATGAACACCACGACACGCATCAGCACCGCAGAACGCCTCGGCCGCACCTTGGGTCGCGGATGGCGTGCCTACGTGCGCGGCGAACGCCGGGCATCGAGTTGGTTGGTGTCCAAGGGGGGGGCGGCGGCCGGTGCCACCGCGCTCGTGTGGGTGGTCAAGCTGGTTGCGCTCGGGGTGCTGCTGTACACCACCTTCTGGCTGGCGGTGTTGCTACTGCTGGGCGTTGCGGCGGTATGGATGGCTGGCAATTCGGCTAGAGATGAAGACCGCTGGACGCAACAGGATGAATTGCGCAATGGCGAGGCGGGCTTTGGCCTGTATTCTTCCAATGGCCAGCGGCTCGACCCTCACGACCCGAACGATCCGTTCGATGACTGAGGTTTGGCCTGTTTGTCACAGAACCTTGCCGGCTACCTTGTTTACACCTGACCCGGCGCTATCACGCGCTTCCTTGGAGCCGACAGCAAGGTTCTGAGCAATCACCCCAGCCTTAACTCCGACCCACCCCAAAGCAGCGACCCAAAACGTCGGCAGGACCAGAAACATCGTGCCTGTGACGAACATCAGGAGCATGTCGCCGAAGGCGTTGTTCAGCCCCACCAGCGGGTCGAAGTTGGTGTGCGGCCGGTTCCAGCCGAACCCCCAGCCATAAAGTGCGTCCAGGATCGTCGAATCGATCCAGCGCGCAAGCTGAAACCAGAAATCCGTGAAGAACAGCGCGAACTGCACGACGCTGACCGTGACGACCGTCTTCAAGTCATAGGTGCCCACGACCAGCACGAGCGGGATGCAGATTACCAATGCCATCTTGAGCAAGGCGAGCACCATCGGCAGCGCCTGCCGCACGACGTCCATCGCGGGAAACGAGGCAATCGCGCCAACTGCCATTCCAACGTCTCCCGTAGCCCGCGTCACGATGTTTGGCAAGGTCTTGTCGATCTGGCCGCCGTAGTCGGTATAGACGCTGCCTTGGTTCAGCTTCTGCTGCCGCGGTGACGCGATCGCGCGGATCACCGAATTGTCCACCTCGGCCCGGCTCAGGAAGCCAGCCCAGCCCGCCAGGCGATTGAGCAGGCTCGGGTCCACCTGTCCCAGCAGCCGTGCCCGCAGGCCATTGCTGCCATCAGCCCACCATTGCCTGCAGGTCGGGTAGCCACCGCCACTGGATACCTGGGCCAGCCCAGCGTCGCGGTTGCTGTCATAGGGCCAGTCATCGCGCGGCGTGCTGGAGCGATACGTGTCGTAGTACCCGTTCGTGTCGGTGAAGAACCGCGATCCGATCCAGGTCACGTCGTGCATCTGCTGCTCATCAAGTTGAGGGCGCTGCATGAACAATTTGGCCCGTGCAGGCCCATAGCAATCCCGAGAGAAATCCGCTACTTCCTGAGCCAGCACCGGATCATCGATGCGCGTGGCGTCGATCTCCATGCGCATCTGCCGCAGGTCCGTGCCGCACGGGATTGCCGCCACCGAAGCGCCCGTGACGGCGCGCGAGAGCGCGTGCATGAACGCCCACCACACCGGCACCTTCGCCGACTGGTTGTTGATGGTGCTGAAGGACTGCGACCAGCCGGTATCCGCGGGCTGCGCCACGCTGACCTGGCACTGGGCCGAGCGCGAGCTGTCGTACTGGATGGTGTTTAGGTCCACGTCGATGAACGGAATGCCGGCGAACATCACCACCACGATGGCGACGAAGACCCGGTTCTCGATGCGGGCGGCGCTCAGCACGCCTTTATTGCCCTCGTCGGCGCCTTCAGCACGAGCTTTCAACCACTCCTGCACGACGATGGCGACGAAAGGCAGCGCGAATACCCCGCTGGATACGAGGGCCGCCCAGATGCCGTTGTTGACGATCCAGGAAACGAGTGTGAGGTAGTACTCCAGGTAGTCGGTCGTGAAAAGCGTCATGGCCTCGATCCCCTCAAGCGGCCTGCATCAACAAGCTGGCTTCCAGCACGACGATGGCGACGACGCCCGCGATCTCGCTGCGCATCAGGCGGCGCCGTGCCTGCCCATCTGCCCCGTCCTGGTCTTCGCGCGCCAGCAGCCGGCGGCGCATCCAGAGCCACCCGTAAACCGTGGCCCCGTACAGACACAGCCGCCACACGAAGAAGTAGCCCGATGCGGCCGCGAGCCACCGCTCCCATCCGGCCACGCTGCCGACCAGGTAGATGCCGGCGATGTTGGCACCCACCGCAGCGGCGACGAGCACCACCGCCCACAGCAGCGCCGTCGCCGCGCGCCGGCTGAAGAGCCAGCGCAAGGGGCGCCAGGCCATGCGCTCCGCGTTCATGGCCTGGCTCCGGGATTGCCCTTCTGCAACTGGTCAAGGCGGTCGGGTACCGGATCGCCCTCGTAGATGCCGCGCGAGCCGGCCGCCCGCGTGCCGTGGCGCTGGATGATGGCCATCGGCGAGTTGTTCGCCAGTTCGCGCCGCAGCTCCAATTCCGTCTTCAGGTTGCGGATCTCCCGGTCGAGCGTGTCGCTCTCATGGTTCACGGCCTGCACCGCAAGTTCGTTGGCTGCGACGTTGGGCTCCTTCTTGCCCGTGAGCAGCGTGCGTTGGAGCAGGAGCGCCTTCTCCAGCACCGATGACAGCGCCACTTCGGACGCGAGGCGCCGCGCCAGCAGGTCCTGGTCCGGCTCGTCGCGCAGCGCCTCGATCACGCCGCGGGTGATCGGCAGCGACGTGCTGCCGGCCTCGCGCAAGTTCTCGAAGGTGGTATTACGCGTGCCGGAAACCAGCTCCTGCAAGACCTCCAGCTTGGCTTCGTACTCCTCCTGGATCAGCGGCGTCAGCCCGACGCCGGGCACCGTCTCGGTCTTAGTGCAGGAGTCGCACGTGCGCTGCACCTGCTCTCCGAGGGCGCGCGTGGCCCATTCGGTCGCCTGCTGCGGCGACGTCCAGGTCTGGCAGGACAGGCTCGCGCAACTGGTGGACGCGATGGAGGAGGTGTCCGTCACGCCGCGACCGTTGACCAGGTTGTAGCCCGCGCGGGTGACGTCGCCGACCACCCGGATGGCGGACTGGCCCGCGCCACCGGCATTGCTGCCGCCCACCCAGGGCACGCCGTCGTTGCCGCGGCGCGTCTCGGCCTGTTCGACGGCCGATACGGCATCGTTGCTGCCAACCGCGTCACGCAGGGCCATGCCTTCGGCCATCTGGCTCCAGCCAAGCTGGCCACCCGCCGTCTCGGCCATCTTCTCCGCCATGGCGCGGCACGTCAGCTTGGAGCGGTCGAAGTCCAGCCGCGCCTGCAGCACGCCGTTAGTCAGCAGGTTGTACAGGCCCGGATCGGCGCGCTGAATGATCAGCGCCGGCAGCGATGCAACCGCGCTGGTCGCGCTCTGGATCACGTTGCTCATGATCTGCTGAAAGCCGTTCGTGATGCCGTTAAGCTGATTGCGCAGCGTGGTCTGGATGCTCATGTCGCCGCAGATCAGGTTGCTGTTCCACCCCACGCCGACCCCGATGGAACGCATGCCGGCCGCGCGGCCCATGGACACCGCACTGCCACCGCCGATCGAGTACATGACGTCATCGCCGAGGACGGGGCCGCTGTTCTGGTATCCGACCTGCGCCCACGCCATGCCGCAGACCAGAGCGAGCGTGCCGGCCAGCGCCGTCGGGCGCAGCAGGCGGCACGCCTTGGCGGAAAGGTTCATCGGTTCAGGACGCTTCATCGTGGCACCTCAGAGGAAATCGACGCTGCCCAGGAACACCTGACCGCGGCGTTCGCAGCACGCATAGGGACGCCACAGCGCCCAGGCGTAGTCGCCTTGCTGGGCCTGGGTCAGCGTGCCGCTGTGCGGGAACACCACGCAGGTGTTGGACAGGCGCGGCGTCAGCTCCTGCCACTTGCCCGTAGAGGCATCACCCTCCATCAGCTCGCCGGCCGGCCAGTAGCCGTCGCGGGCGTTGGCAAGCAGCGGCTGGTACACGTGGATCTGCCCGCGGCGCGTGACGACATCGCCCGCGCGCTGGGCCACCACAGCCCCGGATTTTTGGTCGTCGGTCTGGTGCAGGAAGCCGCCGCGCGGATAGACGTTGCCCCAGAGATTCATCGTGGTGCGCGCACCGACCTCGCGCATGCCCGGAATCAACGCCTCCGGGTAGGCCATTTCAGGCACGTTGTAGCGCCAAGCCAGCGTGTCCAGCGTGCTGAGTAGATACGGCATGAAGGCCGTGCCCGCGCCTTGGCAGAAATAGCCCGACGACGATGCGAACTGGTTGAATACCTCGCCGCCAGGATGGCCGATGACATCGCTGTTCTTGAATTTGGCGAGGTTGTTTTCGTGGTCTTCGTTCGTGGTCCCATCCCCACCTGCCTGTGCGGATGGGTTGGGCGTGCTCATCGCCTGCACTTCGACCCAGGGGTTCTCCCCGGTGTTGCTGTAGCTGGAGACGACCGCATCGGGCACGTAGTGCCGGACCTTGGTGGACGTGCGCACCGTGCAGCCCGTCCAGGTGCAGTAGAGCCAGTAGCAGATGCCCACCACCCGGTATTCCAGGCAGTCCGGCGACATGACGGAGGACACGATGGTGGCGGTGTTCAGGGCGTAGCTGCCGGTGGCGCTGACCAACAGCAGCGAGGCCACGGCGACGCGCAGGCGGCGCAGCAAGTCGAATGGGCGATGGGTCACGGCTGCGTCCTCCGGTACTGCTCGATGCGGGACACCGCCCGGGCCACGTCCGGCTCGCCATAGACCACATAGCGTTGATCTACCACGACGGCCGGGATGGCGGCGACGCCCAGGCTCCATGCATCGGCGACGCCCTGGTAGGCGGTGCCGATGCGGCGCTGAAGATCGGTGCCGCCTTGGTTCAGTCGTTGCCGGACGATGGCTGCTGCCCGCTCGGGGTCGGCCGGCAGATCCGCGGAAAGCTCGGCCTCGATCCGGGGCGCTTCGTCCAACTCGATCAGCCGCTCGCCGCCGGCGGTCTTGACCGGGTGGCGGCTGTCGGTGACGACCACCACGTCGGCGGCGAAGGTGGCCGGGCTGAACACGGCCAGAGATGCCGGCAGCGCCACGGCCAGGCCAAGGGTTCGCCAGCCTGGTGCGAACCGGGTAAAAGCTGCTGGCATGTCATGCGCCCCGGAAGTTGATCAGGGCCATAGTCAAACGCCGAACCCCACGCGGCCCCAACAAACAATGCGCATCGCGGCCACCCCGCATACCTGCTTGCGTCGCTGCGAAGAAAAAGCGGAGGCCGAAGCCTCCGCGCTGATCAACGAAGCAGTGCAACCTTTACAGCAGGCCGGACTCCGCAAAGGAGAACGGGGCACCCTGGCCGACGATGATGTGGTCCAGTACCCGCACATCGATGAGCGCCAGCGCGACCTGCAGTTGCTGGGTCAGCATGCGATCCGCGCTCGACGGTTCGGAGATGCCCGAGGGGTGCTGGTGGCTGAAGACCACCGCGGCGGCATTCAACTCCAGCACACGCTGCGCGACGACACGCGGATAGACCGATGTCGAGTTGATCGTGCCCCTGAACAACGGCTCGTAGGCCAGCACCTGGTGCATGCTGTCCAGGAACACAGCGGCGAATATCTCATTGGGCTCAGCGACCAGTTTCAGACGCAGGTAGTCCCGCACAGCGGCCGGTCGGCTGAGGCACGGTCCAGCTTTGAAGATCCGTCTCTCCAGCAGCACGATGGCTTGCTGGATGATCCAGTCCTCGTGTTGGGTAGCGATGGCGGAAAGCGACTCCAGGTAGGAGTCATTGACGACGAAAGACATGGCGAACCTCCAGACGGTGAGATCGGAGGGCGCGCGCCCTGGGAGGGCAAGCCCTCCTGGGGAACGAACAAGGTGCATCCATCACCGCGGTAGCGGTGATCGTTCGCGGCCAGGACGCGAGGCGAACGGGTTGCGGTCAGCGCAGCGGACTGCGCCGTAGCCTTGAAGACCGGGGCTACCTGGGCATGTCGCCGACGACGTCGGCAGGCATTTCCGATGTGGGTGTGGTGGCGGGATCGCCGGCGGCGAGCATGTCCATGGCTGACAGCAAGGCATCGCCCTCGATCGGACCCTGCAGCAGGATCGCCTTGCCGCTTTCGCGATCGTGCAGCCGCAGCGACGGCGTGGCGGTCACGCCGCTGTTCGTGGCTTCCGCAGTTTGGGTACGAATCGCCGCGTCGGGCCGCTCGCTCGCGATGCACTGCTCGATGGCTGGCGTCAGGTCGGGGTAGCGCAGGTCCTCGGGCAAGCCCTGGCCGTCGCTGCGCGTGTGGGCATATACCCACTCGACGGCTTGCCAGAAGGTGGCATGCCCGCCGGCTTCGCCGGCGCATTCCGCCAGACGCGCTTCGGCAGAAGCGGCCGGTTCATGTGCGGCCAACGGCAGGTGGTGCCATTGCAAGGCCACGTCGGCATTGCCGGCCACCCAACGTTTGAGCACAGGGAAATAGGACCGGCAGAACGGGCATTCGAGGTCCGCGTACAGCGTCAGTGTGAAACGACCTTCCGGATTGCCCATCTGCCACGGAGGCCCTGCCACCTGTGTCTCGCTGACTGGCGCCGAAGTCTGAGGTGTGGACCCGCCTGGCGAACGGGACACGAGCCAGATCAGCAGCAGCGCAACCAGCACTGCAGCCAACGCCCACGGCCAGCGGGTCCCCCAGCGCCGACGGCGGAACGCCTGCACCTGCATCGGGATGGAAGGATGTTTGTGTTCCATGGCGTTCTCCGGCTTACGACAGTTCCAAGGCGGGCGACTCGATGCCGCGTGCCTGGTCGATCTTCTCGGCCACCTTGAAGGCGGCTTCCAGCTCGGTGCAGCCGTATTGCTGCATGAGCTGGTAGCGCTCGGCCTTCTCCTCGGGTTCGGTCTGCGCAAGCGCGAGGTAAAGGCTCGGCGGCACCGCGCGGAACAACACTTCCATCGACTTCGACAGGATCACGCCCTCGGTGAATTTCCCCCCCCTCCTTGCGCGCAGAAAGCATCAGCGCTTTCTGCGCTGGTGAGAGTTCACGGAAGCGTGCAATCTTCTCGACCTCATCGGGCGGCATCGACAGGCAGATCCACCACTCAATCATGTTGAGCATGGGCTCTGCGGCACGCGGCAGGTCGTCGATGTTCTGGGTCGCCAGCCAGAACCAGGCGCCCAATTTGCGCCACATCTTGGTAATTTTCACGACGTAGGGCGCGAGCAACGGGTTCTTCGTGATGATGTGGCCTTCGTCGGTCACATTGATGATCGGACGACCCAGGTACTGGTCGCGCTCGGCGATGTTGTTCACCGTGCTGATCAGGCTGATGTAGGCGATGGAGAGCTGCGCGTTGTAGCCCTCGCGGGCATAGGTCGCCAGATCCACCAGCGTGATGTCGGCCTCGGGCCACGGCGTGCCATCGCGGTCGAACATCTCGCCATCGGTGCCTTGGCAGAACATGTCCATCGCGTCCGCCATCTCCAGCAGCCGCATGCGCCGCATCTCGGGAAGCGTCGAGTCCTGACCGCGGGCGCGCAGCGCGTTGCGCACGTCGCGAGTGAGCACCGTGCGCTTCTCAGCCACGCAGTGTTCGGCGGCGTCGAGGATGCACTGGCGGATCAGCGAACGGTCGGCCCGCGTCATCCGGGCTTCCTCCTTGTCCTCGCCGCCGGTGATCATCAGCCGTGCCGTGATCTCCAACTCGCCCAACACGTCACGCTGTTCGTCTGCCTCCATGACCGAGGCATCCGGTGGCAGGTCTTCGTCCAACGCATCGGCATCGAGCGTCTGCACGTCGCTGGGTGTTTCGATCAGCCGGCGGGCATCCGCGAACGGTGCCAGGCTGATGCCCGATCCGGGGGCCAGCTTGACCCGGTTCACCGTCAGGCCCAGGCGCCTGGCGAAGTCGCTGAACAGCCCGAAGCTGTTGCCGGCTTCCACGATGAAGAGGCGCGGCCGGTAGATGGCCGTGACCTGGTTCAGCAGGTTGTTGAGCGTGGCGCTCTTGCCCGAGCCGGTGGGGCCGAACAGGAATAGATGGGCATTCATCTGCCTGTCTAAGCGGTTCAGCGGATCAAACGTGATCGGCCCGCCACCGCGGTTGAAGAACGTGTTGCCCGGATGGCCCGTACCCTGGCTGCGACCCCACGCCGGCGAGAGATTCGCCACATGCTGGGCGAACATCAGTTGGGTGAACCAGTTTCGCCGATCCTGCGCGGGGTTGTAGCAGCACGGTAGCCAGCGCAGATAGCTGTTGAGCGGCGCGACTTCATCGTCCTCGCGAACGGGCTGCAACCCCGCGTTGAGCATCACGTTGGCGAGGTCCAGACCGCGCCGGTCAAGCTCGGCTTCGTCGCGTCCGCGCAGATAGAAGGCCAGCGTGCCGCGGTAGAGTTTGTGCGCGCTGCCGATGAGCGAGCGCGCCTCCTGCACGTCCTTGAGCGTCTGCTCCGATGCCAGTGTTTCGCCGACTGCCTTCTTCGCCAGGTGGTTCAGGTGCGATTCGAGAATGTCCTGGGGCGTCGCCACCATGGTCAGACACATCGTCGTGTCCTCGGGCATCTGATCGAACAGCGTGTTGATCGCATCGCCCTTGCGGGTTTCGCCAGTCAGGTGTCCCGTTCCGGGCGGCATGCGCAGCCGGTCAGTGACCAACACACGGTGCGGTATGCCGTCGAAGTGCCAGGTGCCATGCTCCACGTCCGAGCGTGGCTGGCTGAAGAAAAGCCGCTGGCTAAAATCCCGCCCGCTCGCCAGTTCGATCTCGCCAGCCTCGGTGTCGGCGGGGTAGCGCGCGAACGCATAGAAGCGCTCCCGGTCCTCGACCCCAGGCCCGAGCAGCGTCGGACGCGGGTTGAACCAGCGCAGCAGCCAGTCATGGACGTCTGCCGCACCCAGGCGGCGAGCCTGGATGCCGGCGTTCGCCAGCCCGCCGCACAGGCGGTCGCAGACGATGTTCAGCATCTGCTCGGGTGTCTGGCCCCGGCGGTTTGCCTGGCCCTGTCCTTGTCCGGTCACGCGGCGATAGACGACCATGCGCACACGCCTCGTCTGGCCGCGCCAGCGCAAGCGTGTGACCACCGTGTCCTGGAACAAGCCACCGGGCTTGGCCACCGCGCGCAGATGGTGGGCAAAGAACCGCAGGTAGAACTCCGTGAACACCGTGCCACGGGCGCGCGGCTGCACGTAGTCGCGCAACGTCTGCATGTACTGGTCGAAGCTCGGTTCGTCCTGGGCGTAGAGCTGCAACACCCAGGGGTTCTCGTCCAGTTCATCGAAGCTGTCCTGGAGCGCGTTTTCTAAGGCGTCGCGGGCGTGCGCGAGCCAGCCGGGTTCCCGGCCCTCGGTCCCCAGCGGCACCAGCTCGAAGAAGGCGGCCACCGATTGGCCGTCCTCCAGGAGCATCGATTTCGACTCGGGCAAGAACTCCACCCAGGGCAGCAGTTCCACGAAGGACGGTGCGACGTCGTACAGCGCCTGCTCGTCGGCCTCCGTCGCCGGCTTGCGGCCCCGGACTGCCGAGCCGGGTTCGGGGATGCCGACCTGCCGCAAGGCCTCGACGTGGCGCTGCCAGCCGTCCGGCTGCTCATCATCACCAGCGCCGGATGCGGCCAGCTTCGGCGCGGCCGGCTTAGGCCAGGGAAGTTTCCACCGCATCAGTAGGCCTCCACGCGCTCGCCTGGCATGGCGTACTGGATGCGCTGGTTGAGCGGGAAGACCGTCGTGTAGCCCGGCACCGGCACGGGGTCCGTGCCCGCCAGGTGCGGATACACGTACATGACGAGATCGGGATTGGGCAGACGCTGGAACTGGCGGTGGACCTCATTGCGCGCGGTGCGCGTGTAGCGCATCTGCTCGACGGGTGCGACCTGCACGTCGGCGTCGGTCAGGGGCCGACGCAGGCTCTGGCGCGCATCGAGCAGCTGGCGGCCGGCGTTCCGTCCGGCTGCGCCACCGCCGTCGCCGGCCTCCTGCTGCCAGATGTCCATCATCGTGCGGTCACCGTGGGTCAGCAGCTTTTCCTTGCTGGTGGCGCAGCCGCCAAGCACCGCGACGGCGAGGGCCAGTGCCAGGCCACGGGCCAGGTTAGTCAAGTTCGAGTGCATGGCTTTCTCCTGCGCGGTGATCGACCTTGCGGCCTTCGGGATCGAAGTCGATGGCGAGCGGCTTTTCGAGGTGGACGGCAACCTTGGCGCCGGGCTGGACATAGACGGCGGCGAACGCCTGGCCGTACAACTTGTTGACCCAGGCCGACATGTCCCGCACGCCGCCCGCCAGAATCTGGCCGACCGCTTCCTGGCCGGTGATGCCCACGGTGCCGATGGAGCCGTCCGAGCCGACATAGGACATGCGGCCGCTGTCGCTCTCGATGAGTGAGGCCACACCGGCGCCGGCCGCGGTGATCAGGGCCTGCGAGCCGAGGTATTGCTGGGCGTTGCTGCGCCGCTCGCCGCTGACGCAAGGAATGCCGTGGGGATCGCTGATCCAGCCCAAGCCATCGCGCTGTTGGTTGTTCTGCTGGTTGCCCTCGCGGTCTTCGGGGATCGTGCGAATCGTGCCGTCGTGGAAGACGAACGTGATGCTGCGCACCTGGCCGCGCACGCACGAGAGCGTCCAGTCGCCCGAAGCGGTGCCGCTGAACACGGCGCCGGCCACGTCGGGAATGTCGATGCCATTGGCGGTCAGGTTGTCCGGCCCGACCAGAACTTTGAACGGATAGGGATCGTTGACCGTGCCGTCGATCGGCACGCGGCCGATCAGCGCTGTCATGGCGACCGAACCCATGAGCGTGGAGTTGGTCGGCACGGTGTAGACCGGCTTGGCACTCTTGACCCCGGCGGCGCGGGCGCCCGCGTTGGCCACGGTTTCCGCAGTGGTTTCGAGCGTGCTCTGCGCCGGGCCGAAGCTCGTGGGGAAGCTCATGCCGCCGCTCGCGCCACGCCCCCCGTTGCGCCCCTCGGCGGGCTTTGCGTCGTCCGGCTCGACCCACCGCACGCCGCCCTCCATGCCTGCCTCGTCGCCGCCCTGCAGCCCCAGGCCCACGGGCAGGTCCGCATGGCCGCCGCCGCGCCCGCCGATGCTGTCCAGACGCCGCTGCAGGTCGGCGAGCAGCCCTTCGGTCTGCTGGCGCGCGCTGGCCGCCTGCTCTTGGTCGCGGCGCAGGTTGGACCGCTCGGATTCGAGCGCCGAGTTGATGCGCTGGTCGATGGAGTTCTCGCGCTGGCGCAGTCGCTGGTTCTCTTCACGCTGCGACTTGTTGTCCGAGAGCGCGGTCTGAAGCTCGGTGCGCAACTGCTTCACTTGGGCAACGAGCGTCGCCACGGTGTCGCGCGGGGTGTCGCCTTCGATGCCCAGCGCCTTCATTTCATCGGGCGTGAGCTGGGCGCCGTTGTCCGCCGCGGGTGGCGCCGTGCTGCCTCCACCCGAGAACAGCCGGATACCGACGAACAGCACCAGGATGGCAACAGGGATCATCAGCCACTTGAGCAGGCCGTTACTGCGCATGGCGGGCCTCCTTGGTGTTCTCGTCGCCGTCCGGCTGCGGCAGATGCACGGCCGGGTCGAAGCGGTGAATCGCCGGCAGCAGCGACTGCGCGAGACCGCGGCCGCGCGTGACCAGGTACAGGACGGTCGTGTCCTCGGGCGTGCCGCGCGGGCCCAGCGCCTCGTGCTGGAAGGTGGCGGTGAGGAAATCGCCTTGCAGCACGCGCGGGTCGAGCGTGATCCAGCCGCCGCTGCCGTTGGTTAGGCGCACGGCAGTGACCCACTGGTCCTCCAGGCGCCACGACGCGAGTGCGACCGCGCGCACGGGCAGCGTTGGCATCAGTGTGTCCAGGTCGAGGTCGCGGGGCAGGTTGACCCGCATGACGCCCGGAAGCGGCTCGACGGTGCGCAGCGGTGCGTAGAGGTTCTGCGCGGCGAAGCGCGTCAGCACGACAGGGACCGGAGTTTCGCGCCGCGCGGTCCGCGCACCTGCTTGGCCCTGGGCGCGTGCCGGGGCCTCGGCACTGTCGGCCTGCTCGCCATAGCGTCCCGGTGCGCTGTCACCCTCGACGATGCGCACCGGCTCCAGCTCGGCTTCCCCGTCCTTGGGTGGTTCGGCTGCGATGTCCAGCAGGATCAGCGCGCCCGTGTCGGCGTCCTGCAGTTGCAACCGCGTGGGCTCGATCGGCTCGCTGGCGCGCAGGTACACCGCGCCCCCCGCACTCTGCACGCGCAGGCGTTCGCCCACGCCCGCGGGCACGCCCACGCGCACGTTGCGGTCGATGAACACGATGCGTTCCTGACCGACCTTCAGCGGCACTGCCAGTGGCATGCGTTCCCAGCGCAGGATTTCCACTGCATGGGCGACGGGTGCCGCGGCCACGGCCAGTAGCCCCAGCAGCGCGAGTACAGGGTGCTTCATGGGGTGTTTCCTCCTTGAGGCGCTTGCGGAGACAGGCCACTCGGCGCCGGGCGCGTCGGCTCCGGTGCACTGATGCGCTGGGGCGCGCCGTCGTAGCAGTCCAGCGCCAGGCCGAACGGGTTACGGGCGGGATCGACGTCCACCCGCGTGACCTTGATCGGATAGCGCACCAGGGCGCGCTTGACCTGCTCGGCGCCGTAGTACTCGTCCGCCGTGATGTCCAGCGTCACCACCCAGTCGCGATCGGACACGGTGCGCACGCGCGCCGTGGGGTCGTCGCCATAGCCGCGGCCGGGAATCTCGTAGATGCCGCGCACGCGCTGACGCAGCTCGCCCGTGGAGCGGCGGTAGTCATAGTCCGCCCGCAGGAAGGCCTGGCAGGACGGGGTGAGGTACGGCGAGAGCGTGTGGAGGTTGCGCGAGTAGTCTTCCTCGCCATTGGTTGGCCAGCGGTTCAGCGTCTGGAACACGTAGAACGTGAACGCATAGACCGATTCGGGCGGCACTTCCCACCACTTGCGGGTACTGCCAGAGCGCAGGTCGGGCGGGACGTGGATGGTCAGGTCGCGCGGCGCGCTCCACCAGCCGCCGCCCATGACCAGGGCGACGACGACCAGCGCGCCCGCGGCCAGCCGCAAGGTCTTGATGTGCGCCTGCAGGTGGGTGATCTCGTTTTTGAAGCGGCTCATCGCATGCTCCTGCGGGTGGACCAGAAGCCCGAGCGCGAGATCAGCACATGGCCACCCACCCAGCCGGCCATCAGCGGATGGCGCGTGGCGATGCGCCATTGCAGTTGCCGATACAGCCAGGTGTCGGGACGCCCACGCTTGAGGCGGCGCAGGATGCCGCCGCCGATGAAGACGCCGAGCGCCACGCCCAGGACGACGAAGGTCGGCGCCAGCGCGATCGTGCGGAACACCCAGGACAGCGGCGCGCCGACCAGCAGGCCGGCGGCACCGGACAGGCCGCAGCAAATCCAGAGTTCGTCAGCGGTGAGGCCGCGCACCACAACGGGATGGCGGTTGAGCCGGTGCGGAAGGAAGGTGACCGTTCCGTCCGCACGGACGTGCTGCTGCTCGGACATACCGGCCTCGCTTACAGGATGCCGGTGGCTTCGGTGAGCAGCCAGATGCCGATCACAAGCAGCACGGCGCCGATAGCGACCGTGAGGCCGAACTGGCCCCACGTCTTGCGGCCGGTGTGGATCTCCGCGTAGGTCCCGTAGGCGTGGTAGCAGACGCCGATGAACATCGACGCCACCACCAGCAGGGCCACGAGCATGATGATGTCGTAGCCGTAGTTGCGGATCGTCTCCATGATGCCGTTGCCGGTGCCGCGCGTGGGGTTCTCCAATTGCGGCAGACCTTGCGCGAACGACAGCGCCGGCAGCGCGGCGGCGCCCAGGGCCACGGCGGCGCGCTGGGCAAAACGGGAAGTGAGGTTGCGGTTGTGCATGGTCGGGCCTTTCAGGTCAGGACAGAAGGAAGAAACTCAGGACGAGGTACATCGCGACGAAGCGGATGCAGACGCCGAGGAACTGGCGCTGGTTGAGGCGGCTCTCGGACCACCCCACGTAGGCCGTTCGGATGGCCCAGACGCCCCACACGAGCAGGACCGCGAACACGACGCCGACCAGAACGGTCGCCATCGCGGAAGGCGCGATACCGCTGTTGGCTTGAAATGCCGAGACCTGGGCGCCGTTCATTGCTTGCCCTCCGCAGTCGTCGCCGGCAGCGGCTCGGTCGCCCGTTCGGTGCGGTATTCGCCGGCCAGTTCGGAGGGGGCGCGCGGTTGAGCGCGCGATGGCGTCAGGTGAAATTGGATGCCGGCGCGCACGCGCGCCAAGTCAGCCTGGAGCCGCGGGTAATCGAAGTGGTAGCGCTCGCCCGGTGTGATGGGGGTATGCGCGGCGCTGTCCGCGACGGTGCGTTCCAGCGCGTCGAGCTGGCGCAGCGCGGCGACCAACTCCTGGCGCTGCGCCGGGGACTCGGCCAAGGCCATCGGGGACCGGCCCAGCACGAGGGCCGTCACGAGAAAAGTGGGCACGCCGCGATGCGCGGCGCGCAGCCAGATCGAAGCCAACATCGCGCCATTCCTGTGTGATCAGCAATGGGTTGATCGTGGAGATCAGGGCTGTTTCAGGCCGCAAACAATAGGAACCCGGAAGCGACCGGATTGATGGCCTAGAGGTACTTTTTGAAGCTGCCCGCGGTCAGGCTCACGGCCAGTCCCAGCAAGGCTGCGCTGGGCAGCAGGATCAGCAGCGGATGCACCGAGATCGGCAGCGCGAGGTAGGTGATCCAGGGCAGCACGGCCAGCGGCATCAGGCTCGCTTTCGCGCGGTGGTAGATGAAGCCGGATTCCCGGCCCGCGCCGAACCGCCGCACGTCCCGCCGCACCAGGCCGTCGATCAGGCCGACGAATGCCGCAGTGAGGATCAGCGGCAGCGTGAGCACCAGGACCAGCAGGCGCACGAGGAACGTGAGCGTCGTGAAGGCCGCGGCGATCAGGTAGCTCTCGGCCCAGACATAGGCCTGGCTGATGTAATAGCGGAAGTTGCGCGTCGGCTCGCGGCTGGGCGCACGGGCGCGCTCGGCGGTCTGGCTCATGCGCTCCAGCAACCCCGAGCGCACGAACACCCACCCGTACCCGGTATCCACCAGCTCGTGCGCCGTGCGCCCGGGCTCCTGCACCACCACGCTGCGCGTGAAGTGGTTCGACAGGTGCCCGAGTTCGTACTGCAGCATCTGCTGGGAGTGGCGCCAGCCCTGGTCCTTCCAGAACAGGTGCATGCCGACGCACTCCACCACGATCGAGAACAGCAGCGAACCGATCAGCACCCCGAGCAGCCTGAACGGCAAGGTGATGGTGCCGACGATCAGCCCCTGGCGCTGGTTCTGCTCCCGCTGCGCGGTCGAGGCGGCATCCTTCATGGTGCGGCCTCGCCGGTGCTGTCGTCGGCGCCGGTGGCCACCGCGTCAGGCTCGGCCGGAGCGGCGTCATCCAGCAGGTCGTCGGGCAAGGCAGCCTCCTGCAAGGCTGGGGAACTGGTGAACTCCCACCATTGCGTGGCCTCGCTGTAGCTCTGACGCATGTACCCAGCCAGTTGCTGCAAGTCCGCCGGCATCACTTCATCGGGGTCAGGCGCTGGCAGTGGCATCCGGACCTTCCAGAGCTGACCACCCTGCAGCAGCGCGAAGCATTGGCCTTTGGGCAGGCCGACGACGTGGGATGGCTCGATCATCGGCACGCTCGACATGCTGATGCGGTCTTGCGTGTTGCTGGTGAAGTCCGTCGTCCCGCGGATGTCCGAGGCATCGGTCGCGCCGGAGACGATGGTGGTGGTATAGACCTCCACCTTGGGCAATTGACGGGTCAACAATTCCGCGGTGGCGGTTTCCCGAACCCGCAGCATGAACAGGTTGTTGAAGTTGCCGATCACCTGGCCGGCCTTCGCGCGGTTGCCGATGCGGGCCTCGATGTCCGAGAGCGTCTGCGTATACGCGGTCACCTGCAGCCCGGCACCGCCGCCCTTGTTGATAAGGGGGATGAACTCGTCGCCCATCAGTTCGTTGAACTCGTCGGCATGGACGTTGATGGGAATGCGCGTGCCAGCCGAGGCACCCGGCAGGCCGTCGTCGATCCCGTGCTTGTAGATGTGCCCGGCTACCGACACCAGGTCGGAGAACATGGAGTTGCCGACCGCCGCGGCGACTTCAGCATCCGACAGCGCATCCAGGCCGACATAGACCACGGCGCGCTTCCTGATGACTTGCATCCAGTCGAAGATCGGGCGCGCGTCAGACAGGTCGGAGTAATTCGGCGCCAGGAGTTGGGCGATCTTGCCGCTGGTGAGCTTTTCCAGCAGCGGCAGCAGCGATGCAACGATCTTGTCGAAGTAGGTCTTGTCGTAGCGCACCGCCGAGCGCAGGCCATCGAGCACAGGGTCGTAGTTGCGCGCCTGGGAGAGGTATTGCTCCAGCGCCACCACACGCTTCTCGCGCCCGATCATGTTCCTTGGGATGTTCTTCTCGTTGAGCTTGGCCTCGATCTGGACGATCACCTCCCAGGTCTTGGGCTCGGTCTTGGCGAAGTAGTGTTGGGCGTACTCCATGAACAGCGCGTCGATGTTGATTACGTGCCGCTGGATCAGCATGTAGTCCGGGCGCTGCCCCAGTTCCACCAATGCGCGCGCAATGATGTTGACGAAGCGCCATGCGAACTCGCGGAACGCTGCACTGTTGCCCTCGCCGGAGAGTTGCCCGGCAATGCGCGTGGCGACTTCACTGATGCGTCCGAAGCGCCCCACCGCGTTGTAGCGTGCAGAGAACTCGGGCCAGCCGAGGTGAAAGACGTAGAACTCGCCCTCGCGACCCGCTCGCTTGGCTTCGACGTACATGCGTTTCAAGAGATCCGCGTCGCCCTTGGGGTCGATGACGATCACGACCTCATGCTCACCGTCTGCATTCGTGCGACGGATGTCCTGGGTGACGAACAACTCGGCCAGCCGCGTCTTCCCCACGCGCGTGGTGCCCAGCACCAGCGAATGGCCGACGCGCTCACCCAGTGGCAGGCTGACGTCGACCTCGTCGGGTTCGATGCCGTGCAATCGCGGCAGGCCGCCTACCGGTGGCAGTGGCCGCACGGGGTTGAATGACACATCCCAGCCCGTGAGCCGTACGAGGCGAGACAGTGGAAACGGTGCGAACTCCAGCCGCTCCTCCAGGCGTCGCGCCAGCCGGTATGCCGGTGTTGGCTCGACGTAGCGGCGAAATTCCGGCCGGTACGTCTGCATCAGCCTGTGGGTGTGCTTCTGTTCCCACAGGAAACCGCGCCCCACGAACAGGCGCTGCTGGCTGACCGGCACGTCCCTGCTCGTCATCACGTAGCGCGGCAGGCGCCGGATGTTGCGGCGGTAGCGCAGGATCACCCGCGCATCGCGGTAGCGGATCGCGCCATAGGCGCCGAACGCCAGTGCGGCACCGACGCCCATGGCTGGGCTCAGCGCGAGCGACCACGGGGCCACCAGGGACAGAAACGCGGCGCCCGCACATGCCGCGACGGTGTATAGCTCCACCGCTGGGCGCAACAGGACTTCGACGGGCTGTTTCCCCGACATGGCCTCATTGCTCGATGCCGGTCGCCGTGATCAGCGCCGGGTAGTGCCGCAGGCCCAGGCGTTCGGCCAGATCATCGCCGGCCACGGGGGCCATCGGCACGCCAGGCGCCAGTGCGCGCAACCGCGCCAAAGCCTGCGCGGTCTCGACATTGACCACCAGGCCGACCGCGCCGCGGTCGTGCAGCGACGCCGCGTGACGGCGCAGCCAGGCTTGCGAGGTCTCATCGTCGCCGATGACCACGAAAGGCCGCAGGCCCGGTGCCTCGATCACGCGCCGCGCGACGAAGCCGGGCATCAGCTTCGCGCTGCGTACCGGCAGCATCGCTGCCTCGTCAGCGGGGGTGGCGGGAATCTGCGGCGTCGGAATGGGAGGCCGCAACGCGCTGTTGGCGCGTGGCTGCAGGTTAAGCGCTTCGTAGTACGGCAGCGCCGACGCGCCGCCGCGGTCCTCGACCACGATCAGCGGTTCGGCGGCATGCGCGACCAACGGCAGCGCCGCCAGCAGCGCGAGCAGGCCCCGCAGGGTCCAGAGCGGTTTCGTCATGGGGTCGACTCCTGACGCACGGCTCGCGCCGTGGCGATTGAGTGCGTGCCCTGCACGCGGGCGAGGTGTCGGGATACGCTGCGTCGATAGCGGGCGGCAGGCTCACCGCCCGCGGGCCGGTGGTAGCGGCCCATGGCCAGCAGCCAGTCTTCACCGGGGGTGTACTGCTCCTTGAGGATCTCGGCGGCGCTGGCGAGATTGCGGTACGGGTCCAACAAGTCGCAGGCATGGGTGTAGCGGTGCGGGTGGTAGCCCAGGTTGATCTGGCCCAGGCCCGCGTCGATGCGCGTGGGTGGCGTAGATCGCATCGCCTGCTGCAAACCGGCGCAGGCATCGGCACGGGTGGCGAAGCGCCGCGACTGGCCGGCGACATTCAGGGTCCACGGCCATGGGACGATGCGTCCATTGCGTCGCATGCCGCTCTCCTGCAAGGCCACGGCGTAGAGCACCGTCGAGGGAATGCCCGCGCGCTGTGCGGCAAGCTGGTAGGCCGGTGGCGGAACCTCCTGGGCATGGGCGGCGCAGGCGAACAGGCCCGCAGTGAGCGCCAGTGCGCGCAGCAGCGCCGTTACGGCTGGCGTTGCCATTGGCCGTTCACTTCGCGCACAACCGCAGGCAAATCGCCGGGCAGGCTCAGCGACAGCCAGCGGCCGCCGTCGTGGTTGAGCGTGATGCCGCCGCTGCGCACCCGGGCCGGGTCGATCTGGGCGCGCTTGGCCCAGTCGCGGATGCGCGCATCGTCCTGGCGGCTGCCGACCATGTAAAGGTCGAACTCGGCACCCGAGGATTGCAGGCGTTGGACGAGTTGCCCGCAAGCCGCGCAGCCGTCCTTGATGAACACTGCCGTGCGACCGCTGCCCCGCGCAGCGGCGGCGCCTGGCCTCTCGTCAGACAGGTTCACCCGCTGCATGCCGGGGTTCAGGCGCTGCCAGGCCTCGTCGTAGGCGCGCTGGTACGCGAGCAGCTTCTCCACGCGGCGCGCTTCGACTTGCACCTGCAGCTCTGCGTAGCGCCGCCGTTCTTCGTCGGTGCGCGCCTCGATGCCCAGGGCGGACAGCGGGTCCAGATTTGGCGAGTAGATGCCCAGCGGCCCATCCATCAAGTCGCGATAGCGCGCCCATTCCTGCGGTTGCAGGCCCCATTCGCCTGCCACCCGGTCGTCCAGGATGCGGGCGGCCAGCGGGCGCTCCTGGCTCTGCGCATTGCGGGCGGGGGTCGTGGCGGGCTGCTGCGCCCAGGCGGGCAACTGCATGGAGCCCAGCAGGAACGCGTACAGGATGATCGACGGCTTCATGTGGTGGGCTCCGGTCAAGGAATCGCCACGCGACGGGTCTGGTCGCCGGCCTGGAACACCGCGGCATTGCCCTCGATCGCCTGCAGGCGCCACGGACCCAGCGCATCACCCGGCAGCAGCACCTGGAGCTGATCGGGCGTGAAATCTCCGGCACTCGGGGCGACGGACACGCTGCGCTGACCCGCGCGCAGCTCAGCGCCGACGACACGAAATGGCAGCGGCGGCGGTTCGGACTTGGCGGTGGCCGGTTGGCTCGGGGTGCGCCGCTGGGTAGGCGCCGCTGCACGCGCAGTCGCTTGGCGCACCTTGATCTGCTCGACTTCGGTACGCAGCGCCTGAACGTCCTCGGCGGTGGCATAGCCACCCAGCGCCTGTTCGGCTTGAACGATGCGCGCCTCCATTGCCTGCCGAGCGTCTTGCAGGCCTGCGGCGGTGGCGGCTGCGGGCTGCTGCTGCAAGGCCCGCGTGGTCTCGGCCAGCCCGGTCACCTGGGCTTCGAGGCGCTGCAACCGGACATCGAGCTGCTGCTGGTCGGCCTGATCGGTCATCGTCTGGTGGCCCAGGATCGCGAAGACACTGAGACCCAGCAGCCAAAGCCAGAGCAGGCTTTGCAACACCACGGCGGCGGTCGGGCGCCGGAGCGGCTGTGCCGCGTTCATGGCTGGCCTCCCGCAAAGGGGAACGTCTGCACGGCCTCGGCAGCAGGCGGCTCGGACACCGGCTCGGCACCGGTGTCGCGACCAGGCCGCTCGAAGCAGACCTGCCGCGTCCGGTCATCGGCGTGCAGTTCCCAAGCCGGACCGGCCAGGGTGAGCAGTGCATCGCGCAAGGTCATGGGGCCGAGATGCAAGTGCGCCGCCGGCAGCGGCAGCGCGTACAGCTCGATCACCGCATGCGGGGTCTCGCAAAGCTGGTAGCCGCTGCGTTTGAGCACATGCCGCAGCCCGTCGCCGACCGTGGCGCGGACCTCCTCGGGCATGGACACGTCGATGGTCTGCACCAGCAGATCGCGCTGCGCCGCCATCGGCGCCAGCTCCACCAGGGTGTAGCGGCCATAGCGCACGACGGGAATGAACTCGGGCGGTGCAGCCTCGGGCGCGGGTGGGACGTCCTCGACGGTGCTGGCGGCCAGCGGCGGTGGCGTGGTCGCGCAGCCGCTGGCCAAGGCTGCGGCCAGGAGGCTGGTACCGACCAGACACCGGGATACATGGATTGCAGGCATGGCATCGGCTCTTCTGTTGCGATGCCGATACCTTGGCTGCGCGCGGCTGCGCGGTCAGTCAGAAATGCGAACTGGGGGGTGCCCGCTTTTGCAGTCCAACACATAGCGCAACCCGCAAATCCAACTGTGGTTTGCACATTAATTCTATAAATGTTGTATTATCGAATCATGAAAGAGGATCAAGCCATTTCCGCCTTAAACGCCCTGGCTCACACCCAGCGCCTGCGCGTGTTCCGCGCCTTGGTCGTTGCTGGCCCGGGCGGACTGACGCCGAGCACGCTAGCTGACCAGCTCGACGTGGCCCGCAACACCTTGTCCTTCCACTTGAAGGAACTGGCCCATGCTGGCCTCGTCAGCATCGAGCAGCAGGGCCGCAACCTGATTTATCGCGCCGAGTACGGCCGCATGGACGGTCTGATCGGTTACCTGACCGAGCATTGCTGCCAAGGTGGCGTATGCGAGGTTTCTCCATCCAAGACCTGCTGCTGACCATGACCGATACCACTTACAACGCCTTGTTCATCTGTACGGGCAATTCGGCCCGCTCCATCCTCGCCGAAGGCATCCTCAACGACATGGGCCAAGGGCGGTTTCACGCCTGGTCGGCAGGTAGCCATCCGAAAGGCGAAGTTCACCCGCTGGCACTCGCCACGCTGGAGCGGCTGCACCTTCCGACAACGGGCTACCGCAGCAAGAGCTGGGACGAGTTCGTGAAGCCCGATGCGCCGGTGTTCGATTTCATCTTCACCGTCTGCGACAACGCAGCCGGCGAGGCGTGTCCGCTGTGGCCGGGCAAGCCGGTGTCGGCGCATTGGGGCGTGCCTGACCCGGCAGCCGTGGAAGGCACCCTGGAACGACAAAGCAAGGCGTTCTTCGATACCGCCATGACGCTGCGCCGACGTATCGAGTTGTTCCTGTCGCTTCCGATCAAGAGTCTCGATGCCATGTCGTTGCAGCGTGAACTGCGCGACATCGGCCGCCAGTGAGGCCCGCCCGATGAGCGCAACCGATACTGCCGGCCCCGCGCCAGCAAACTCCGCCATGAGCGGCTTTGAGCGTTACCTGACGCTATGGGTGGCGGTGTGCATCATCGCGGGGATCGCTCTGGGCCAGTTCGCGCCCGCCGCATTCCAGGCCATCGGCCGCATGGAGATTGCCAAGGTCAACCTGCCGGTCGGCCTGCTGATCTGGGTAATGATCATCCCCATGCTGCTGAAGGTGGACTTCGCCGCGCTTGGCCAGGTGCGCCAGCATTGGCGGGGCATGGGGGTCACGCTGTTCATCAATTGGGCCGTCAAGCCGTTCTCAATGGCGTTGCTGGCGTGGATCTTCATCCGCCACGTCTTTGCCGACTGGCTGCCCGCCGATCAGCTCGACAGCTATATCGCCGGCCTGATCCTGCTGGCTGCTGCACCGTGTACCGCAATGGTTTTCGTTTGGAGTCGGCTGACTGGCGGTGATCCGGTATTTACGCTGTCGCAAGTGGCCTTGAACGACACCATCATGGTGTTCGCCTTCGCACCCATCGTCGGCCTGCTGCTGGGCCTGTCGTCGATCACGGTGCCGTGGGACACCTTGCTGGTGTCGGTGGGTTTGTACATCGTCATTCCGGTCATCCTGGCCCAGCTCTGGCGCCGGGCGCTGCTGCGCAAGGGGCAGGCCGTGTTCGACAGGGCACTGGAACGCATCGGCCCATTGTCCATCGCCGCGCTGTTGCTGACGCTGGTGCTGCTGTTCGCCTTCCAGGGCGAGGCCATCATCCGGCAGCCGCTGGTGATCGCCATGCTGGCGGTGCCGATCCTGATCCAGGTGTTCTTCAATTCCGGTCTGGCGTACTGGCTCAACCGCCAGGTGGGCGAAAAGCACTGCGTCGCTGGGCCATCCGCGTTGATTGGTGCCAGCAACTTCTTCGAGCTGGCCGTGGCCGCCGCCATCAGCCTGTTCGGCTTCCATTCCGGCGCAGCACTCGCAACAGTGGTCGGCGTGCTCATCGAGGTGCCGGTCATGCTGCTGGTGGTGCGCGTGGTCAATCGCTCACGCGGCTGGTACGAACGCCGCGCGACCACTTCGTAACCTCCAAGAGGCATCCATGAGCACCATCACGATCTACCACAACCCAGCCTGCGGCACCTCGCGCAACGTGCTGGGCCTGATCCGCAACAGCGGCGAGGAACCGACCATCATCGAGTACCTGAAAACGCCGCCCGACCGCGACACGCTCCAGGCGCTGATCGCGGCGATGGGCGTGCCGGTGCGAGACGTGCTGCGCGAGAAAGGCACGCCCTATGCCGACCTCGACCTGGGCAACCCGAAGTGGAGCGACGACGACCTGATCGGCTTCATGCTCCAGCATCCCATCCTCATCAACCGGCCTATCGTGGTCACGCCGCTAGGCACGCGCCTGTGCCGGCCTTCGGAAGCCGTGCTCGACCTGCTGCCGCAGCCGCAGCGCGGCGCGTTCAACAAGGAAGACGGCGAGCCGGTGGTCGATCAGGACGGCCGCCGTGTCTGAATCTCGTCTCGACCTGCCGAACATCGACACGGCGCTGTTCCAGCAACCGGACACCGAACATCTGTTCGCGCCGGCACGGGCCACGCACGCGCCGCGCTTCCTGCTGCTCTATGGTTCGCTGCGCGAACGCTCGTTCAGCCGCCTCGCAGCCGAAGAAGCCGCACGCATCTTGCGGGCGCTGGGCGGCGAGACCCGATTGTTCAATCCGTCCGGGCTGCCTCTGGTGGACGATGCGCCGGCCGATCACCCGAAGGTCAAGGAACTGCACGAACTGGTGCAATGGGCCGAGGGCATGGTGTGGAGTTCGCCGGAGCGCCACGGCGCGATGACCGGCCTGATGAAGACCCAAATCGACTGGATTCCGCTGTCGGTCGGCGCGGTGCGCCCGACCCAGGGCAAGACGCTGGCGGTGATGCAGGTATCGGGCGGCTCGCAGTCGTTCAACGCCGTCAACCAGATGCGCGTGCTGGGCCGCTGGATGCGGATGCTGACCATCCCGAACCAGTCCTCGGTCGCCAAGGCGTACCAGGAGTTCGACGAGGCCGGACGCATGAAGCCCTCGGCCTACTACGACCGCGTGGTGGACGTGATGGAAGAACTGATGAAGTTCACGCTGCTCACGCGCGACGTGGCGCCGTATCTGGTGGATCGTTACAGCGAGCGCAAGGAAAGCGCTGAATCACTGTCCAGGCGTGTACGGCAAGGTGCAATTTGACGCTGCGAGGCGCTGAAAAAAGAGCCGACGACCTCTCGGTCGTCGGCATTGCGTGAAGTTCAGGCGGCGACCAGTTGCCGGGCCAGTGCGACCTCGACGGAATCACCATCCTGGTTCAGGACATCCAGCCCCGATTCGGGCACGTCGCCCGAGGTGGACTGCGAGACCATGATCTTCTTGGCCATCAGTTCCAGGCAGGTCATCTGCGAAGAACCGGCGTAGCCGAGGTAGATCACGCGCACCGGCAACTTCTGCCCGATGCGCCAGGAGCGGCGTGCCGCCTGCTGGAGCGAGTACACGTTGTAGCCCGACTGCATGAACACGATCGTCGGAAACTCCAGCAAGTCCAATCCCGTCTTGACCAGCTCGGGATTGGTGATGAGCACGTCGATGCCACGATCCAGTTGCTCAGCGATCCAGTCTTCGCGGCGGCTGGCATCCACGCTTGCGCGCAGCACCGCCACCTTGAAGCCTTCTTGCTCCAGCAGCACCTTCAGGCGCGACGTGGTGTCCCGCGTGCCGGTATAGACCGTGTAGGCCAGAACCTTGCGGCCCTGCGCCTTCTCCGCTTTGCAGATGTCGATCAGCTCACGCTCCTTGGGGCTGATCTCGAACTCGTTGAACTGAGCCGGGACAAACGCCAAGGTGTTGCGCGTGCGCGGATGCACCACGGTCTCCGACCGGAAGCAGCAATCCGGCCAGGCCAGCAGCACGTTGAGGACCACACCCAGCAAGGTCGTATCGCGTCGCGCCAGAGCCTGTTTCAGCTCCGCGGTCAGCCGACCCGCCAGATCGCGGTAGGCCGCGGCTTGCGCCGTGTCCATCGCGACTTCACGGAACTCCTCGTCATACGGCGGCAGGACGTTGCCACCGATGTCCTTGAGCTTGAGAAAGATCGTGAACGGCAGGATGCAGCGCAGCACGCCCTTGGGGCCAAACCCCGGGGCCTTGACCGTGCGCACCGATACCTTGGTGCCCTTGGCCGTCTTGTGCGCCGTGCCGGTGCTCTCGGAGTAGATGTCCTTCAACACCCCGTGATCGCGCATGAACGCCATCGCAGCCGAGGTCATGCTGCCGCTCGTGGTCGGGCGGTAGCCGTCTTCGATCATCCGCCCCGGAAGGGCTCGGAACAGCAGGTGGAACAGGTCGTCCCCGTAGCCGCCCATCAACGTGCCGGTCAGCAGCAAGGTCTTGCGAGCCTTCGCCGCCAGCACGCCCATGGCCTGGCCCTGGGCACTGCCCCCGTTCTTGTACTCATGTGCCTCATCGGCGATGAGCAGGTCGAACGTGCCTTGCGGCAGGTAGCGTTTGATGAACTCGGACGGCTGATAGCCGCCCTCGCCAAAGCCGAACTCCATGTTGGCCATCGCACGTTCCATGCGCGTGGCCTGACGGTCGGAAAACACCAGCTCGCCGTTGCCATCCATGAGGTTGATGAACTCATGGATGTTGTCGCCGAGCATCGACGCCAGGAACCCGTCACCGAACTTTTGCATCAGCTTCTGCGCGGTGACCTCTCCGATGGTCGGTATGCGCTTTAAGGCTTTGAGCACGGCCGAGGACTGGTCGCTGCCGGACAGACTGCGCGGGCGGATCAGTGTCCACAGGGGCGCGGCGCAGTGGCCGCAC
The DNA here is from genome assembly GCF_002188465.1 of Pigmentiphaga sp. NML080357. Lineage (GTDB taxonomy): Bacteria > Pseudomonadota > Gammaproteobacteria > Burkholderiales > Burkholderiaceae_B > Pigmentiphaga. The sequence continues at coordinate 78,689 of NZ_NINW01000020.1, forward strand.
TTCCTGCGGCACTCCTCGGCTTGGAGCGCGATCGGGTTGACCGGCTCGCCGTCGAGGTCGGTGATGACCGTGCCGCAGTCCGGGCAGGCCGCCACGTCGCCGTGGCGGGTGCGCCGCGTGGTGAAGACAGGCTTCCAGTGAAAGCCCATCCGCATCCTGACGCGCCCCAGGACGAAGAACTCCTGGCCCGTGGGCTGCACGCCCAACTGCTCGCGCAGCTTGATGAGCTTGACGAGCGTATCCGGCCCGTTGAGTACCCACACCTTGGCACCGGCCACCGTCTCCTGGATCTCGCGCCGCCACTTGTAAACCAGGTGGGGCGGCGACAGCACCAGAGTGCGGCGATAGCCTTCGGCGTTGAGCACGGCGGCCGTGGCAATGCCGACGGTCGTCTTGCCGCAGCCCATCTCGCCATTGACGATCGCAGCACGTTCGCCACGGTCGATCAGCAGCTCGGCGGCGGCGTGGACGACTTCGGCCTGGGCTGGGAACAGCTTGCGCTTGAGGCTGGCGACCACCAGTTGCCGGTGCGCCTGCGGTTGGCCGGTATAGACCGGCGGATTAGCGCTGTTGAGGGCGTCGAGTAGTTCGTCGCCGAACTCGCCGACAAAATCCTGAAGGCTCAGGGTCAGAGGGGAAGATTCCGCGTCGAGCAGTTCGCCCTGTACGGGCGCGGATTCAGCGGCAGTGGTTTCGAGATCGAGGGACATGGTGATGCTCCAAAGAAAAATGGGGCATGCACCACCCCCAGCGGGGCAATGGCATGCCCCGTGGTGGGAAGAGAATCGACGCGTGGCTGAGGGTGGTTGAAGGTGCTGGCCTGGGCGGCCCGCAGGTGAACCGTGCTCAGTCTTCGGACGGAAGCACGATGACGGTTGCGCAGCGCTGCGAATCGGTGACGATGCGAATGGCGAGCCCCGGATGGATCACGTAGTGCGATTCCAGCGACGCGCCCGATTGAAGCGCGCTGCTGTTCGTCTGCCATTGCTGGATGTTGACGTCGCCCCAGTCGCCACGGGTGTGGCGCCTGAAGTACGGGATCGGGTCCAGGCGACCCGCGCGGACCAGGCGGTCTACACCTCTGCTGAAGATGAGCGCCCCGATGGGGAACGCCAGCCGCTGGCAGTAGGTTTCGATGCGATGCGATGCCATGGGCTCCTCCTTGATGAGTCATTGAGCCACGACACCCCTGCCGGAGTGAAGTGGCTCCGTCAGGTGGATGAGGATGACGATGTGGGGCCTCAGATCAGGTCCCGCTCTTCGGGAAGCTGGACCACCGTGGTCTGGTGGTCCTCGCTGGTCTTGACGATCAGCGCCAGGTCCGGCGTGATCCTGAACTGCGAGATCATTAGGTTGTCCTGTTGGATCGCCACGTCGTTGGCTTGGCGTGTGGCCTCATCGATCTCGCCCCAGTCCCCGCGCACATGGCGCTGGACATAGGCCAAGGGGTCGATCAGGCCTCGCCGGGCCAGCCAATGCACCTTCTCGCTCAACTTCAACGTACTCGGTGCGAACAACGGTTGCTTGTGCGGCGCAGGCCGCTTGAACGGATTGGGGATCATGGTGTTTCTCCTTCGAGTTGGTACAGCAGGACGGCAGCGCGTCCGGTGGATCAGCGAATGGTCAACACCTCGCCCCGTGTCGCGGAGCCAGGTGTCATGTCCCACGCGCGGATGACGGGAACGAACTTGTCGGTGAGGATGCGGGTCTCGGCGATGGAGCCGTCTTCGCGTTCGGTGAACTCCCGCTGGAGCGTCTTGTCCTTGTGGGTGTCACCTTTGACGACGAGCACGCGCCCGGTCTTGGAGCGCACAACCCCCGAGATCGCACCCGCGGCCAGAGCCAGGGCGAGATGCCAGCGGGACAAGGCCCGCGCCGGTGGACGCAGCGATTGCTGCGCAGCCCCCAGGTGCGTGTCCTGCGATGGCCACAAGCCTTGCAGCCTGCCAACCTCATCGGCGAACTGCTCGGGCTCCATCGTCACGCGGAAGAAATGCTCTGGCTCGGCCGGGCTGGCGGGGACGATGTACGGCAGGAACGGCCACTCGCTCGGCAGTTCCTCGGCTTCGACTTCGCCTTGCCCTACCTGCAACAGCAGATTGCGCACGGCCTTGACGCCATCGGGCACCTGCTCGCGCTGGCGCACCCGGCGTCCGAAGATCACCACCTGCTTGAACTGCGTCTCCACCGCTCGGTAGATGCGCAGGTCCGTGTAGTGGCGCGTCAGCCAGCCGACCAACTCCGCGTCGAGCACGTAGCCGGGGACGATGAAAACCAGCACGCCGCCGTATTGCAGCAGCGAGAGCGTGCGCTGGTAGAACAGCTTTTCAAGGCGGGCACGGCCCTGGCCCTGATAGCCGATGTTGCCGTTGACGTCCTTGGACAGGTCCCCATACGGCGGGTTGAGCCAGAGCAGCCCGAAGGACTGCTTGGAGACCATCGTGTCCATCAGGTCCGCGTGCAGGCAGTGATCGACCAGGCCGCGGGCATGGCGCGCCCGCTCCGCGTCGAACTCGACGGCGAACGCCTTTGCCTGCTCGCGCCCGAGGGCATGGGCGGCTTCGGCGATCGCCACGCCTTCGCCGGCGCAGGGATCGAGGATGCACATCGGCCCGTCGCTGGGCATCAGTGCGTTGAGCGCTCTTTCGAGCGTGGGTTCGTCGGTCGGGAAATATCCGTTCTTGACGAAATTGCGGGCGAGCCGCGGGAACATGAGGGCCATGGAAGTCTCCTGGTTGGCGGGGATGAAACACGGAAGTACGCCAAGGCGTGCCTCCGAGGGTGGGTCAAGCCGCTACCGCTTCCGGCGTCCAAATCTTGGCCGGATACGGATAGGCGGTGAGCGCGTCGCTGCGGATCAGGGAGCCGAGCGCCAGGGTCAGCGCCGGCACGTCGATGGCGAGCCGATGGCCTTCCAGCGGCCCGAGGGCGAACGGAAGGCGGGCCAGCATCTCGCGGGTTTGCAGCAGTTCCAGCACGGTCTCGCGCCAGTGATCGAGCAGCGGCAACGGGCAGGTGTCCCGCACCAGCATCCACAGGCGGTCAAGCCTGTGGGCGCTGTCGCGTGGCAGCAGTGCCAATGCGCTGGCGTTGGCCTTGTCGGGCTTGACGCAGCGCCGGTCGAACAGCCACACGTTGGACAGCGAGCCGAACAGCGTCCGCCGGTACGCGCGCGTGATGCGCTTTTCCAGGCGATCGACGTTGCCGATGAATACCGGGACGCTGCCGCCCTGGTCGGTGATGACGTGGAACTGGTCCAGTCCCTGCTCGTCGCGCCCGAGGGTCAGGCGAGCGAGGAACTGCTGGACGGCGGTGTCCCGCGCCCAGATGGACAGGAAGATCAGGTTGCCCTGGTCATCGCCGACGCAGGCGTCGGCCATCACGTCCGGGCATTCGTCGATGCGGTACAGCGTGGAAGAAGTGTTTGCGGGCATGGTGGTGTCCTCGGATGAACGGGAACAGCACCGCCCGCTGGGGCAAGTACTGCCCCAGGGGGTGGAAGAAAACCGCTCAGTCCGGCTCGAACTGCCGGGTGTGCGGGTTGAAGTGAAGCGGCTCGTCCGCCGAAGTGATCGGCGTGAAGCCTTCCAGGTAGATGTTGTTGAGGTACTGGTCGCGGTAGGTCAGTGCCTGCCGTGCCTGGTCCTCGGTGAGGCCGTTGTCGATGAAGTACGCCAGCATTTCCTCGTCGGAGGACACTTCGTCGTTGGACAAACTCCCTTCAACGAGTGCCAGCAACGAGGGCGGAAGCGTTGCCAGGATCGGGTCCATGTCGGTTCCTCCTGGCTCAGGCCATCGACGCCGCGGCGGATGCCGCGGATGCCGTGGGTGTGCGCCGCCGGGCGTGGTAGGCGCGAACGCCTGCACGCCAGTCGGCGGACTGCTCCGGTGCGAGGTCCAGATAGGACAGCGGGCACGTGTAGTAGTACGGGTGCATGGACTCGTCCAAGGACTTGTAGCCCCACTGGCCGCCGCTTCGTTCAAGCAGATCGCAGCGGATGTAGCGCAGGGACTGGCCCGGTGCGAGATCACGATGCACGCCTTCGACCTTGGCGGTCACTTCGGCGACGGACCACAGCACGTTGCCGCGCAGGGTGTGAGCGATGACCTTGACGCTGGCGCGCTCGGTCTCTTGCGGTGCGATCAGTTCCGCGATCAGTTCGGACCGCGATTGGTTTGAGAAATACCAGCCCATGAGAGGCCTCCTCGAAAAGTTGAGCTGAAGGCCTCCCCGTGGGGAAGAACCCCCAGCGGGTGATGGAATGCCGCATCTGCGGCGAAGGAACCTATGCGTCGCCCTCAATCCCAGTCGTCATCGTCTCGATCACAACCGGCCGGGCAGTAGCCGAACTCGATCCCGTGCGAGCAATAGCCATGCTCCGCATTCCAGTCCTGGGTTTCCTGCCGTTCGGCAGGTGTTGCGTAGTCCCATTCCTGGGCCGCGATTTCGAGAGCCTGAGCACGTTGCTCATCCGGCAAACGATTGGCCTGTGCGTCGATCGCCGAACTGAAGAGCGTCACGTAGTGGTCGTAGGACAAGCCGCAACCGCGCTGGGCGTGTGCGGCGGCCGCTTTGCAAAGGTCCCGCCACGCGGGTTCATCCAGCGTTGAACGCGGGGTATCGCAAGCGATGGTGGACATGATGGAGACCTCCAGAAAATGGCCAGGGCCTCCCCCGCATGGGAAAGGAACCCCGGCGGGTGGATGAAGAACACCGCGCATGCGGCGTCTGCGATCACGCAGGTTTTGGTTCGGCCTGGCGGCTCCACTCCTGCGTCTTGAAGTCCAGCGCGTAGCCCAGCTCGCCCAGGCGGGCGATCTGCGCGCGCAGGGTGCGGCGGTCGATGGTCGAATCCAGTTTCACGGACTCGCCCAGCGGCCACAGCAGGCCGAAGAGCGCGGCGTCACCGTCTTCGGTGCTGCCGGGGGCAGCGGCCGTAGCAGGCGGTGGCGCATCCACGCCGAAGGGCGTGGTATCGACCAGCGGGTCCGCGGACGCCTGCACGGGTGCGGGCTTGGCGGGCCTGGACGCTTTGGTGGGCTTGGCCGGCGTTGCCGCAGGCTGCGCCCCTTGCTCTTCATCGAGCGGATCGACGTCCTGGGTGGCGAAGCTGCGGGCTTCGTCGCGGCTGAGTTTGTCGATGCCGTTGAGCGTCATGCCGTCGAGGCTGGCACGGATCTCGAACCGCATGCCGCCGCCGACCGGATAGGACTTCGGGAAGATGTACCTGATGATGAATTCCCCGTCGTACTTGCCTTCGGGGTACTGCTCCAGCTCCGGGTCTTTGACCTCGAAAGTACCGAGGTGCGTCGCGAGGCGGCCAACCGTGAACGGGCCGTTCTTGCCGCGGATGGTACGCAGCGTGAGCTGGCCGGGGACGACGATGGGCGCAACAGATTTCTCGGAAGCCGATGGGGTTGCCATGATGGTTCTCCTGATGATGAATGACGGGCCGCCGACGGCACCCGGTGGATGAGAGGAAATGGCCTCGCCCGAGGTGGGCGAGGTCCGCGTGGCATCACGCCTTGAGCTGGCGCATGCCTTCGGCCAGCAGCCACAACGCCCGGTTCAGGCGCAGGTTCTGGTCGATGCCTTGCACCGGACGGGTGCGCTGATTGCGGCCGTTGGCCGTGCGTCCGTTCAGGCCCCCTTTGACTAGGTTCTCCTGGACGCGGTTGAAGACGGCCCACAGGTCGTTCTTGCGGTCGTCCCATCGCCGAGGGGCCAGCAGTTGGCTCTCGGTGACAGGCGTGGACTTGGCCGGATCGTCGTACTTGAGTGCGAGCGCAGAGTTCGCAAAGACCTCCGCTTCGCCCTCATCGAGGGTGATGGTGCGCATCGCATCGCGCGCGTTCTGCACGCGCTCGAAACCTTCGAGGACTCCGTAGGCACCTTCGATCACCTGGCTGGCCACGTCGCCCTTGTGGGGAACGCGGATGTCTGCGGTGGTGTCACCGCAAACCAGGCCGTTGTGGCAGACGAACCGGAACATGCCGGCGAGCATCTGATAGCTGCTCGTGCCGTCATGGCTGTTGAGCAGGATGATCTCGTTCGCCTCGTCGCCGTTGATCTGGCTTGCATGGCGAAGTCGGATGAGGTGCTTCGTGTACTCGCGCCGGTCTTCGTTGCGCACGCGCGTCTGACACACCATGAAGGGCTCGAAGCCCTCCTGGCGCAGCTTGGTCAGCACGGTCGAGGTCGGTATGTAGGCATACCGATCGGACCGGCTCCCATGTGGAGCGTCGGCGAAGATCGACGGAACGACGGCACGAATGCGGTCGTCCGAGAGTGGGCGATCAGAGCGCAGGATCGGGGATTGCGGAGCAAAGCGGGATACCAGAGACATGGCTGATCTCCTTTGAGAAATTCGACAACCGCGTGGCCGTGAGACCACGCGGAACTCGGGGGATGAAATGCGCAAGCACGCGTCCTGGGGACGCGGCGTACGTGGGGAGGAAAAGCGACAAGGCCCCGTGAGAGGCCGTGCCGGATCAGAACGAAGCAGCCAATGCCGGCTCCTGCTCCTGGACTTGCGCCTCGGGCTCGCGCTCGGCGGGCTCGGTGGCCGTGTCGATGGCATCGTCGGCTTCGGACGCGGATGCGTCTTCGGCCGGCGGCGCCTCGGCTTGCGCCTGGCTCGTCGGATAGACCTGGGTGCCGTCGATCTTGATGAGACCGATGTGGACCAGCGTCGATTCCAGGCTGGCGGCCGGTTCCCCGGCGTGCTCACCCTTGGTGCGGATGTACGGATCGATCTTCATGTCGTTCAGACGGAAGGCGATCAGCACCTTGCGGTCACCCTCGACGGCCTGAACGCACCGGCGAACCAGGTGCTCGGCTTCCGGGGTGGCGACGATGGTGTCGAAGTACCGATACTCCGGTTCATCGACAGGCCCGGCCAGTGCCGCGACGGTGCAAGAGAGGAACGAGTCGCCAGCTTTTGGGGTGACGTCCTTCACACGATTGAGATAGCCGATGCCGCGGGTGATCAACTCGTGCTGCTCGATCGAAGCCAGTTCGGCCCGGTCGATCAGTTCGGCCTTGAGCAGTCGCGCCTTGAGGGACGCGGCGGCCTGACCCTTCTGCTCACCCTTGTCGCGGATGTACACATCGCCCCACAGGTCACCGAGGCGAAAGCGCACCAGCGGGCGCTGCTTGGGATCGTCAACGCCGATGTAGCGCTGAACGAGCTTCTTGGCCTCGGCACCCGAGACCTTGACGTCGAAGTAGCGGTAGCTGGGGTCCCGGGCGGGGCCGACCAGCGCGGCGATGGTGCATGCCAGGAAAGGCTGCGCACGGCGGCCGCCCCGGACGGGCACTTCACGGACACGCTGGATGTAGCCGATGCCCGAGGTGTGGAGGTCGAAATACGATTTCTCGTTGGACGTGGTGTTCATGGTGAATCTCCATTGGGATGAAGCGGAGACACACCGGCCCACGCATGCGGGGAAGGTGCGTGACCCCGCGGTGGGTTGATAAGGCGAAAGCATCCGCCACCAGAGGCTGGTGGCCGCTCGCGGAAGGATGCGGTGCGAGCTGGCTCGGTCACGCAGTGGGAACTGCGCCGCAACCTCGAAGACCGATGGTTGCCTGGCATGTCGCTGACGACGTCAGCAGGCATGGGGCCAGCATGGCGGGGCCTCGCGCGCGCGGCAGCAATCAATCGGCACCCGGGCGCTTCCCTTTGTCCGCGCCACCCGGCGCCTGTCACAGGCACTTGGCGCCGCGCAGGTGCTCGGGGGTATCGGCGCGCGGACGGCCGGGACGGCTCCAGGCGCCGCCACCGCGCGCGCCGATCAGCCGCCAGCCGGCGGCGCGCAGGCTGGCGCCACCTTCGTCGGGCATGGTGTAGGTGAGCAGGCGTATGTAGCCCAGCGCCCTTGCCGCCTGCCAGGCCGCGCCGTAGAGCTTGCTGCAGGCGCTGGGTGTGCCGTCGGTGCACAGCCGCGTGACTTCCAGCGTCCAGGTGCCGCGCGACCGGGCGGCCGACAATGGCCACGCCGTGGATCAGGTCGCTGTCGCTCAGCGTGACGGCCAGGGCGAACTTCGCGCCCTGGACCGGGCGGTGGTGGCGATGGTGCGACAGAACGAATGCATTGGCCGTGCGCAGCGACACCGGTAGGAGGTGCAGCCTCGGCGAGGTCGATGGCGTGTTCATGCGGTTGTCTCCGGTGGCATGCCGGCGTTGTGGCCGGCGGGGCGTGCCTCGGCGGCTGGAGACAAACGCGCACGCGCGGCGATGGCGGCGGTGCGAACAAAAGAAGGCCCCCGATGCGGGGGCTGCGAGGCGGTTGCCGCGTCAGGCGGGAGGCACCACTGCTAAGGACAGGTGCGTGGCGGTGGCGGAAAGCACGAGATCGTCCGCCGAGTGCTGGAGGCGCGTGAACAGGCCGTCCTTCGGGTCGAAATACTCCGCGAAGTCATCGCCGCCCAGCTCGCGGCCGGCGAGGTGCCACCAGTCATCGAACGGGTCGGTGTCCGGGTTGCATCCGACGGCGTAGGCGAGCAGTGCCTGGCGCCCATCCGGGCGACGCTCCCCACGCTCGGCGAGGAAGTACACGCCCTGATCCTTGACCAGGACAATGCGGCACTGATTGGGGACGTCTCAGAAAACGGAAAAAATCGTACGCTAAGCCGGTTGCAGCGGTCGTAGCGGCCTGAACTTGCCCGCGCCGATCTTGGCGCTGCTGCGCCAGAGGTAATCGCCGGTCAGGTTGATGTGCTCCCAGCCCAGCGGCGACAGGTACTGCAACAGGGCGTCATCGACAGTCTGGCCGTGACCGCGTAAGGCGTTTGAGGCCCGTTCCAGATAGACCGTGTTCCACAACACTATGGCCGCCGTCACCAGGTTGAGGCCGCTGGCCCGGTAGCGCTGCTGCTCGAAACTGCGGTCGCGGATTTCGCCCAGCCGGTTGAAGAACACGGCGCGGGCTAGCGCGTTGCGGGCTTCGCCCTTGTTCAGTCCGGCATGCACGCGGCGGCGCAGCTCGACGCTTTGCAGCCAGTCCAGGATGAACAGCGTTCGCTCGATGCGGCCCAGCTCGCGCAGCGCCACGGCCAGGCCGTTCTGGCGCGGGTAGCTGCCGAGTTTCCTGAGCATCAGCGAGGCCGTCACCGTGCCCTGCTTGATCGAGGTGGCCAGCCGCACCTTGGCGTTGATCGCCTTGCCGGACGCCTGGAACTGCTGCTGATGCTTGTGCTTGGCAGCGTTGAACAGCTTGCCCAGGATGCGGTCGTGCAGGTCGATGATTTCGTCGGTGACGGTGGCCATGCCCTCGATGGCGAGCGCACCAGGGTCGCGTAGCGGCGCTGTGCCTCGAACTTGGCCAGATCGGCGGGCGTCATCTGGCCGCCTTCGCGGGCGATCTTGAGCAGGCGGTTCTGGTGCACCGACCGCTCGATGCCGGAAGGCAGGTCGAGCGCCTGCCAGGCTTTGAGGCGCTCGATGTGTTCGAGTATGTGGCGCGAGTTCGGCTTGACGGGCGACTGGCGCAGCCAGGCCAGCCAGGTCGTCTTGCCGTTGTCGTGGCGCTTGAGCAGATCGTCGAGGCGGTGCCGGTGGGTGGCCGACAGGGGATCGGACAAGGCCGCGTAGATGCGGCGGTTGGCGCGGCTGTAGGCGTTCATCGAACACCTCCCTTTTCCTCATCCGGCGCAACAGGACAGTTGCTTCACGTCCTTGTTGAAGGTCTGCGCCGCGAGCTTCAGTCCCTCGACCATGGTCAGGTAGGGGAACAACTGGTCGGCCAGCTCCTGCACGGTCATCCGGTGGCGGATCGCCAGCGCGGCCGTCTGGATCAGTTCGCCCGCTTCCGGCGCGACCGCCTGTACGCCGATCAGCCGCCCTGAGCCAGCTTCCGCCACCAGCTTGATGAAGCCGCGCGTGTCGAAGTTGGCGAGCGCCCTCGGCACGTTGTCGAGCGTCAGCAGCCGGCTGTCGGTCTCGATGCCGTCGTGGTGCGCTTCCGCCTCGCTGTAGCCCACGGTCGCCACCTGCGGATCGGTGAACACCACCGCCGGCATCGCCGTCAGGTCCAGCGCCGCGTCGCCGCCGGTCATGTTGATCGCGGCGCGCGTGCCGGCCGCCGCCGCCACATAGACGAACTGCGGCTGGTCGGTGCAGTCGCCGGCAGCAAAGATGTGCGGTGCGCTCGTGCGCATGGCGCGGTCGATGACGATGGCTCCCTGCGCATTGACTTCGACGCCTGCCGCTTCAAGGTTCAGGCTGCGCGTGTTCGGCGCGCGACCGGTGGCGACCAGCAGCTTGTCGGCGCGCACTTCCCCCTGCCCGGTGGTGAGCACGAATTCCCCGCCCGCATAGGCAACGTGGCTCGCCTGGGTGTGGTCCAGCACCTCGATGCCCTCGGCGCGGAAGGCGTCTGTTACGGCTTCCCCGATGGCCGGGTCTTCTCGGAAGAACAGCGTGCTGCGCGCCAGGATCGTGACCTGGCTGCCCAGCCGGGCGAAGGCTTGCGCCAACTCGACCGCCACCACGGAGGAACCAATCACGGCCAGCCGCTCGGGGAGCGAGCTGCTTTCCAGCGCCTCGGTGGAGGTCCAGTGGGGTGTGTCCGCAAGGCCCGGGATTGGCGGAAGCGCCGGGCTCGCGCCGGTGGCAATCAGGCAGCGGTCGAAGTTCACCTCGTGCGTGCCGCCGTCAGCGGTCGCCACGGTCAGCGTGCGCGTGTCCCTGAACCGGGCCTCGCCGCGCAGCACGGTGATGGCCGGAGTGCTTGCCAGGATGCCTTCGTACTTGGCATGGCGCAGCTCCTCGACGCGGCCTTGTTGCTGGGCCAGCAGCCGCTCGCGCAGTACAGCGGGCGCTGCGGCCGGCAGGCCAGCATCGAACGGGCTTTCGCGGCGCAGGTGGACGATGTGCGCGGCGCGGATCATGATCTTGGACGGCACGCAGCCGACATTGACGCAGGTGCCGCCGATGGTGCCGCGCTCGATCAGCGTGACGCGGGCGCCTTGCTCCACGGCCTTCAAGGCAGCCGCCATCGCCGCGCCGCCGCTGCCTATCACAGCCACGTGCAGCGCTTGTTCACCGCCAACATGCTTCGTTTCGCCACCGAGCCAGCCCAGCGCCTTGTCTAGCAGGCCGGCAGGCTTGTTCGGCGTGTCGGTAAGCCGTGCGCGATAGCCGAGCGTGGCCACTGCGGCAACCAGCGGGGCCACGCTCACGCCTGCATCCGCCTCGATTTCGGCCTGCCGCTGCGGATAGGACACCGAGGCCGCGCGCACGCCGGGCACGTTCGTCAAAGCCTGCTGGACGTGCTCGGCGCACGACGTGCAGGTCATGCCTTCGATGTGGAGGGTGATCGCCTCGGCCATGATTACGCCCTCACTGCTTGACGCTGGACGGGTAACCCGCGTTTGCGGTGGCCTTGGTCAAGGCGTCGGCATTGGTCTTGGCCTCGTCGAAGGTGACGACGGCCTCCCGCTTCTCGAAGCTGACTTCGGCCTTCTCGACGCCGGCGACCTTGGACAGAGCCGTCTTGACCGTGATCGGGCACGCGGCGCAGGTCATGCCGGGCACCGACAGGGTGACGGTCTTGGTGGCAGCCCAGGCGGGCGCGCTTAGAGCGGCGGCCAGGGCGATGAGGGTGGTGAGGGTGGTGAGTTTCTTCATGGTGATCTCCTTTCAGTAGAACAGCGGCAGGACGTAGGGAAACGCGAGGGCAACCAGAACCAGGGCGGCCACGATCCAGAAGATCACCTTGTAGGCAGTCCGCACTTGGGGCACGGCGCAAACGTCGCCGGGCTTGCAGGCATGGGCTGGTCGGAAGATGCTGCGCCAGGCGAAGAACAGCGCGATGAGCGCTGCGCCGATGAAGATCGGCCGATACGGCTCCAGCACGGTCAGGTTGCCGATCCACGCGCCAGAGAAGCCGAGCGCGACCAGGACAAGGGGGCCGAGGCAGCAGGCCGAGGCGAGGACGGCCGCGACGCCGCCGGTCGCCAGTGCGCCGCAGCCGTTCTTGGGTTCCGACATAAGGTTCTCCTTCCGGGACTTCGCTTGATGCTGTAACGTTACTTCCGTAGTCAACTACGGAGTCAAGCGCCATGGAGAACGCTCAAGAGAATCTGACCATCGGGGCCTTCGCCAAGGCAGCCCGGGTCAACGTGGAGACGATCCGCTTCTATCAGCTCAAGGGCTTGCTACCCCAGCCGGAGCGGCCCTACGGTCGCATCCGCCGCTACGGGCAGGCGGACGTGGCGCGGGTGAAGTTCGTGAAGTCAGCCCAGCGCCTGGGATTCAGCCTGGATGAAGTCGGCCAGCTCCTGAAACTGGAGGACGGCACCCATTGCAGCGAGGCGGCCGAACTGGCTGCTCACCGGCTGGCCGATGTGCGCGCACGCATGGCGGACCTCACGCGGATGGAAGAGGCCCTGTCGACGCTAGTGAGAGAGTGCAACGCGCACCATGGCAATGTTTCCTGCCCGTTGATCGCAGCTTTGCATTGCTGCTAAAGGGCCCACTTCGGCTCTTAGCGTACGATTTTTTTCCGTTTTCTGAGACGACCCCTGATTGGCGATGGCTTCGGTCAGCACGGGGCGCAGGTCAGCGCCTTTGAATCGCAGTGACATGGATGAAATCTCCTGTGTGGAAGAATGAGAAAGGCCTCCATCCGATGGGATGAAGGGCCTGTAGTGCACGCGGCCGGAACGGCTGGAACGCCGTGGCGGATGCCTCGGGTCAGCCGCAGGACCGCCCGGTTTCGCTGCGGGGCGTCATGCCGGGACGGCCTGGCGCTTGCGGGCCGCTTTCGCGTCGAGGATGCTCACGTCGATCTGGCGCCAGCGCCCGTCGTCGATGAGCCTCTCCAGCACTTCGCCGAGCATGTCGAAATACACCTCGTCGTGCCGATCGACCAGTTCGACCGATTCACCGTTCTGACGGTGCAGTTCCACCACGTAGGTGTCTCCGCCGCGGTCGTAGAGGATCGTCACCCGGCCCTCGAACTTCGCGGTCGAGACCGTGAAGCTGATCGCCGGCGGGGTCTCGATGATCTTGGAGGGCGTGGGATCGACCCAGGTGAAGTCGCGGGCACCGGCATCCACCAGCATGTGGGTGATGCGCCGGAAGCGATCGGGGGCCGGCATCTCCTCCAACTGCTCGATGAGCTGGCCCAACTCCATGCACTGCGGCGTGGGAATGGGCAGCTTGGCCGGCGCCGAGCCGAGGATGTGCCTCGTGATGGTGTACGGCGTGCCGTCCGAAGTCTCCTCGGTGATGACCTCCGGCGTGTCCGCGCGCAGTCCGTCGAAGCGACGACGGGCATAGGGTTGGACATGCACCTTGGCGCCTTCGGCAGGAACCGTGGTCACCAGGCTGGGATCGAGCACCGCGAACTCGGAAGGCTTGAGCTTGACGACGATGGCATCGTCGGTCGCGGCGACCACCTTGCCGTCGAAGGGTTGGGGGTCGATGGCGAAGCCCAGCGTTGAGGACAGCGGCTGATCATCGAACACGCGGTACTTGAACGACCGCACGTTGCGGGGCACATGGCCTGCGACCAGCGAAGGCATCATGGATTTGATGAGGGAACGATCCATGGGGAAACTCCTTGAGGAAAAACAAGGGATTCCCCGCCCGCAAGGGAGAGGTCCCTTGTGGGTGGCGTGGATGGACGCGGTAGGTCCGTAGGAAGAAACGACCAGCACGGTTTCCCGCGCTTGCAGCCTCGAAGGTCTCGACTGCCTGGGCATGTGCCGGCAACGCCGACGAACATGGGGCAAGCATGGCCCTGGGGCGGTCTGCCTGCCCGCAGGAAACGGCACCGCACCACAACCGTTTTCCTGTGCTGCGGGCAAGAAAAAGCCCCTCGAAAGGGGCTGGAGGAATCAGGCTTGGTACACGAAGTAGTGCTCGCGCTGACGCGGAAAGAACACGTGTTTCCACGTGTCGCCGCTTGTGTTGCCACCGTCGAAGACGACCATTTCGTAGTCGTCCACGTCGGTGTCCACCAGGTCGGCGCTGGCGATATGGCGCATGTGCAGCGTGCCGCTCATGCGCTCGAATACCAGGATCTGGCCGATGGCATCTTCCTGGCTCATGGCGTTGACGCAGGCTCCGAGTTGGTGCTCGAAGTCGGATGCGGGTGTGATGAGGTCGGGGAACATGGGATCGCTCCTGTGAAAGTGCGCCGGCCCGGCTCTCTGGCGGGAGACCGGGCCGGCATGCGGTGAGGACAAGGAAGGCCGGGGATGTGTGTGGCAGCTATTCGCCGGCCAGCGATAGGCCCGGCAACACGGGTGCGTCGGCATCGAGGATGAGGATGCGCACGTCGGCCTGGCCGGCCAGTTCAAGGATCTGTGCCAGCTCGTCCGGCATGCCCTTGCTGCGGTGCTCCTGCCGAAGCTGCTCGGCGGCGATCCCCTCGACGTCCTGCAGGTGCTGGTCCGTCCAGGGCGTGGAGATCAGCTTGACGCCGATCGCCGGGCTGTAGGGAATCCGGAACGCGATGAACAAAAAGGCCTCCGGCGTCGCGAGGTCAGCCAGGTTGGCCAGGTACTGGCCGGTTTCGCGGCTGATGTGCGCGCTGCTGATTTCCCAGCACCGGCTGTAGTAGCCGGTCTCGAAGCTCAACCGCTGCACGACTTCCCGTGCGGCCTCGGCCGAATAGGTGTCGCCAATGTGGACGGGGCGGCCGTCGAAGTCGTCGCCGTGGATCGCGTACACCACGGCACCCACCATGCCTTCGCCGCTGCCCCCTTCAGCCGCGTCGCATTCGGCGATCAGTGCGGCGCCGACAGGTTCGGTGCCAGTCCTGACCACCGCGAAGTCGCTGGTGATGATGCAAGGAGAAGAAACCAGCGCCGCGTCGCAGAGGTGCTGCTGGCTCGGGTGGATGTTTCGCCAAACATGCGGGCTTCCGTCCTCGTAGCTGATGGACAGCGTGCGGACGATTTTCAGATTCCAGTAGCCGCGTAGAAAGGGATTGGGATTCTGGGACATGGGATTTCTCCAACAGAATAATGATGGAGCAAATCCCCGCCACCGGGAATTGACCCCGGTGGGTGGAAAGAAAGGAAACAGCGTCAGGTGACGCTGATCGTTGGCGTTTGGGCCAATCGCTCGGCGACGCGCCGGCGCAAATTCATGCGGAATGGCTCGTCGCTGACGCCCGCCAGCAGATTGATGGTCTCCAGCGCGATCAGGGCCGAAGCCTCTTCTATGTCGGCGGCCACAATGGTCTTGCGCAATTGGTCGCCGAGCTGGAGGGCCTGGGAGGAGGAGCTGATGAAGCGGACCTCGCGGCTCAGGTAGCAGCCGTTGCCGCCGAACTCGAACAGCCGCGGCTTGCTGCAGTACCAGCAGCCCTCGAACTGGATGGCGGTCAGGTGGTGCCCGTCATCGAACCGGGTGGCGATCAGAAACAATGCGTCGAGATCGGCGGTGTCCTCGAACGAATGACGGTCGATCAAGTTCCCCAGCTCTTCGTCCTCATCGGCACGGAAGTGCACGGCGAGCAGTTCGAGCAGCGGCGGGATCGACAGCCCTTCGTCGTCCGGCATCGGAATACCGAGTTGCGTGGCCAGGTCTTCCAGGCCATCGAGCACGTCCGGCCATTGCGGATTGGTGGTCTCGGCGATCTGGGCGATGTAGGCCTGCCCGTTGCCGGGGTGGCTCTCGTCCAGCGCGAAGGCGCCGAACAGCGCCTGGATGACGGGCGTCACACGGTCGAGCACGAGAACGCCGGTGGCTTCGTAGTAGTTGTTGGCCATGAAGGCTCCTTTCGATGAATGAACGGAGCCAGCCCTTGCGGACGATGGCATCCGCAGGGGAAACCGCCTGATGCCGGATGGCGCTGGGCGGGGAGAAAACGCGAGGGACATGGCCTCGAACGAGGCGCATGTCCCTCATGGGGTCCCGTGAACGCAGTGATGAAGGTGTGCCAGGGACCGGCTCACCAACCGCTGTAGTTCAGCAGCAGGTCGGCGATCACCTGGCGACGTGGCAGATCGAGGCCGTCGAAGTCCGACAACCCGTTGAAGTGGCAGCGCTTGAGCATGGCACCGCCCTCGCGCGCGTTGTAGAAGCTGACCATCGCGGACAGGAACATGCGTTCCCCGCTGCTCAGGACGCCGAGGGCGTCGTTGAGCCGCAGCATGTCGGGACGCAGATCCCACTTGCTCTTGGCCTGGTTCAGACCTTCACGGGTGCCATCGCCAAACCATTGCGGGCCGGCGATTTCGACACCACGCTTCCAGGCCTCAAAAAAGGCTTGGGGCGCAGCGCTGAAATGCCGTTCTTCCCGAACGATCTGATCGACGACTTCCTGCGGCAGTAGCTGGTTCATGACGTGATTCCTCCAGTTGGATCAGGGAATGGCGAGCTGGGACCAGCCGCCTCTTTCGAGGGCACGTTGAGCCGCAGCATGGCTGCGGAAGTACTCACGAGATTCCCGCGAAACGGGACCTTCGGTATCGCGCGTGCCGATGTAGTGGCCGGCGGCGCTGTGCAGGACTTCGAGCGGCAGGAACTTGCCGCAGTAGGTCAAGGCCAATTGACCGAATCGGCCGAAAGAGGCTTGCTGGGACATGGATGGGCTCCTTGGAAAAGCGGGGCCCTGTCCCTCACGGGATGGCAGCTCCCGCACGCGGTTGAAAAAAAAGCATCAGCGTCTTGGGAACGCGCGTCCGCGCAATGGATGCGATGCGGACTGGTGGGTTGCGCGGAGAGAACCCCGCGGCAGCCTGAAACCCTGGCTGCTGGCATGTGCTGACGAATCAGCGGACATGCGGACAGCTTCGTGAGGGTGCCGCGCCACGTCAGTTGGAAATCGGCATCTGGTCCAGCCCCGATTGATGTGCGCAGGACAAAGAAAAGCCCCGCAACGAGTGCGGGGCGGTCATGACGGTGCGGTGAGGCTGGATCAGCGGGGCTTGTCACCCAGGACATGCTGCTTCCAGATGGCGAATGCCTCGTCCGCTGGCAGCTCGGCCAGGATGATGATGGGCTGGTCCTGTCGGCTGCGCAGCTTTGCGAAATACGCCGCGCGGTCGGCAATGGCCTTGAGCTTGATGCCCTTGAGGAACAGCAGCCGGCCGTCCTTGATGAACAGCACCTTGTTGCCGATGTCGCGGTTGAACGCGGTGCGCAGCTTGCGCTCCGCATGCATGGCATCGGCCAACTGGTCCACGAGGAAGTCGAGCGTCATGTCGATGAGAAGCGGCTCGTCGTCCTCGCGTTCGACGTCGAGCGATGCCGGCGGCAGGCTCTTGGCGAATTCCTCGGCCTGGGCCAGCAGCGCGGCCTGGCCTTGCAGCGGGCGCACGAACGTCGAGCCGCCGTGTCCGTCATTGCGGGCTTCGGCGATGGGCCTGCCGTCGAACATGACGGTGGCGGTGAAGCACAGCGTTTCCTCGCTCGCGAAATCCGCGACCTTGAGGTTCTTGAGCGTGATGCGGTCTTGTCGGGTGATGGTGTCCATAGGAAGTCCTGTTATCGACCGGGTTGACGACACGCCCCTGACGGGACGCGGCATACATCCCGTGGGTTGGAGGAAGGTGGCATCGATGCCCGGTGGGCAGCGTTCGCCGGAGAGATGCCGGGGCGAACTGGCGGGTGGCGTGGGAGGAACCCACGGCAGCCTTGACACCCTGGCTGCTGGCTGTTGCCGATGCGTCGGCAATGCAGGAGGGAGGATCACGCGGCCCGCCGGCCGCGTCGTGCATCAATCCGAAGCGCTCGATCCCGTCTTGTGCGGGCACTGCACCAGCCGCTGGCCCAGCCACGCGACACACGGCACGGCCATGGAGTTGCCGATCGCCTTGTAGCGGGGCGCGTCGGCGGCGGGCTTGCCGCGGTACGGCACCAGCGTGTAGTCGTCGGGCATGCCTTGCAGCCGCTCGCACTCCACAGGCATCAGCCGACGTACCCGCCACTGCGACCAGTCGCCCGGGCCGGGGTCGTTCCAGTCGTAGCGGAAATGTGCCTCGAAGTCCGGTGCCAGCACATGGGGCTTGTCGGCACCGCCGCTGCTGGTGCGCAGCGCGGTCGAGACGCCATCGCCCAGTTCAGCGGCCAGGCCTTCGGTGCGACCGCGCAGCGCCACGCCGATCACCATCGGCCGGCCCTGGCCCGGCTTGCCGCCACCCGTGGAGAGCGTCCCGGCAAGCTGGCCGTGGCCGGATTCCAGCCGCAGCTCGCCGCGCGAGTTCTGCGCGAACGCGATGGCCGGCACGACGCCGGCATTCGCGTGGCTGAGGCGATGCCCGCCCGCGCGCAGCGTCGGTGCCCAGGCCATCGTTGCATCGGCTCCGCAGCCCTGGGCGGTGAAGGCGATGATCGGCACACCCTTGCCGGTGCCGTCCTCGCTGCAGCCCTTGCCGCCGTTGGCGGTGCTGAGCGTGTGGCTGATGCTGCCCGCGATGGACTGCGCCACGAAGGTCTCGACCTCGAAGTCGTTCTTCGGGCCAGGTGCCGCGGTCAGGCAGGCCGCGACGTCAATGGGGCCTGCGGTGTTGCCCCCGCCGAATCCGAACGTCACCGTGGCCTTGCCGTAGGGCTGCTTCAGTCCTGCATATCCCGAGTACCCGCCTGCTGCCGCAGCGCCCGATCCAGCAGCGCCGGCAGCGTCTTGCCACGGCACGAAGCCCGGCGAAGAATCCCCGCGCACGCCGTCGCGCTCAAAAAGTACCTCGGCGGGATCGACGCCACCTCCACCACTTGCCACAAGAAACACGCGACGGCGCCGTTGGGCGACGCCGAAATATTGAGCATCGAGCACGCGCCAGGCGATGCGGCGCCGGGGTCCAGACACACAACCTGCGTGCGCCCATTTTTGCCCTGGCGGTTCGAGCGCACGGCTTTCTCCAGCCAGTGCTCCCAGGAAGTGCCCGAAGGCGTTGCTGCGGTCGCTGAGGACGCCGGGGACGTTTTCCCAGACGAGCGTTGCCGCCGGGCGGCGGTCTTGGTGGCGGGTTTGGTCGATGGCATTTGCAAGCTCCACATAGGCAAGGGTCAAGGCACCACGTGGGTCGTTCAGCCCCTGGCGCGCGCCGGCCACGCTGAACGACTGGCACGGCGTGCCGCCGACCAGGATGTCGGGCGCTGGCACGGTGCCGGCGCGGACCTGGCGGGCGATCGCGGTCATGTCGCCCAGGTTAGGCACGCGGGGGTAACGGTGGGCGAGCACGGCGCTCGGGAACGGCTCGATCTCGGCGAACCACGCGGCTTCGAGGTCGAGCGGTTGCCAGGCGAGGCTCACGGCCTCGATGCCGCTGCAGACGCTGCCGTAGAGCAGCGGCGTGTTGCGCGGCGGTGCGCAAAGATTCGGGTGCATGTCGGTCTCCTGTTCGTATGGCGCAGGGCCATCGCCCTGGCCGGGGCGTTGAAAGGCAGGAGAAAGGCGCCGAAGGCCCCAGGGGCCTTCGGCTCGGGAGGAAAGAAGAACCACCCGTGGGCTGATTGGCAGGCCCGGTCGTCGCTAGAACCGTCTGCTCATCAAGCAATCACACCCGGCCCATGTCGTGGCTGGGGCCGGCATCGTCTGGCGCACATCCGCGCACAAAGGGAGCCCGTTTTTGCGCCGGCGGGCACCGGCACCGAATACCGCTGACCACGAAGGGTCTCCGGGTGGCTCGCACAGGCAAGCCATCGGGGGACCCTTCGCAGCGTGCGGAAGAGATGCGGACGGGGAGAACGCGCGGGGTGCGGTTCGCGGAGAAGCTACCTTCAGGTCCCGCGGCCGGGGGCGGCTGAACGGGACGCGCACACGGACAAGAAGGCGTTGCGCGCTGGGCGTCCCGCAGGGCATGCGGAACACGGGCCACGCCGCCGATGGCGGGCACGGCTCACGGGGAACGGGGGTCGGTCAGGAGCCTTTGCGGCCGCTCTTGCGTGGGCGCGAGGCACCACGCTTGGACGTGCCGGTTTCGACCGGCAGCGTGCCTTTGCAGTCGGGATAGCGACTGCACGACCAGAACGGGCCGCTCTTGCCGGTGCGTTGGCGCGTGGGCGCGCCACACTGCGGACAAGCCGGTCCTTGGGGCACCTTGATGGACAGGGACGTGCTGCCGTACTGCGCGATCAACTGCGAAATCCATGCAGCCTGCTTGCCGATGAACACATCCAGGGTGAGTTGTCCGGCCTCGATCATGTCCAGCGCCTGTTCCCAGACGGCGGTGGTGCCGGGGTCGGCAATCGCCGCGGGCACGGCGTCTATCAGCGTGAGCGCCGCATCCGATGCGCGGATGGAGCGTCCCTTCTTCACGATGTAGCCGCGGGCGATCAGCCCGCTGATGATGTTGGCCCGCGTCGCCTCGGTGCCGATGCCCGTCGTGTCCTTGAGCTTCTGCTTCAGGCGCGGGTCGGTCACGAAACGCGCAACGCCCTTCATCGCCTTGACCAGTTCGCCCTGGGTATAGGGCTTGGGCGGCATCGTCTTGAGGGCCTTGATGTCGGCCCCGGCGACCTGACATGCCATCCCGTCGCGCAATGCGGGCAGCACCTGGCTGCGCGGGGCATCGCCGTCCTCGTCGGCGCTGCCTTCACGTTCTGGCTCGGCCAGCACCAGGCGCCAGCCCTTGACGACGACCTGCTTGCCCGTGGCCACCAGCTTCTGCTGGCCGCAGGAGAGGTCCGCCACGGTGCGGTCGAACTCGTGGTGCGGGAGGAACTGGGCCAGGTAATGCGCCCGGATCAGCCGGTACACCGCCTGCTCCTTCTCGCTCATGGCGGAGAGGTTCGCGGGTTCGAGCGTCGGGATGATGCCGTGGTGCGCCGTCACCTTGCTGTCGTTCCAGGCGCGCGAGCGCTGGGTGCGGTCGAGCTGGCCCATGATCGGGGCCAGCGTGGGATCGGTCTTTAGCAGGCTGTCCAGGACCGTGGGCACCTCGGCGAACATGCTTTCGGGGAGGTAGCCCGAATCCGAGCGCGGGTACGTCGTGGCCTTGTGCGTCTCGTACAGGGCCTGGGCAATTTCCAGTGTCTCCTGCACGTCCAGCCCAAGCTGCTTGGAACAGACTTCCTGCAAGGTGCCCAGGTCGAACAGCAGCGGCGGGCCTTCGCGCACGCGCTCGGTTTCGACCGACACCACCTGGGCACTGCCCGCGGCGCGGATCTGCTGCGCGGCCTGCTGTGCGATGGGCTGCTGCAGGCAGCGGCCGGCGTCGTCGGCGCTGGCATCGGGTGCCACCCACTGCGCGGTGAACGTCTGACCGCCTGCGGACAAGGACACGTCGATGGCCCAGTACGGCACGGACACGAAGGCCGCGATCTCTCGGTCACGGTCCACCACGAGTTTGAGCGTCGGGGTCTGTACACGCCCGACCGACAGCACGCCGTCGTAGCCGGCTTGCCGCCCGAGCACGGTGAACAGCCGGCTGAGGTTCATGCCCACAAGCCAGTCGGCGCGCGAGCGCGCCAGCGCCGAGTAATACATCGGCAGTGTCTCGGCCGAGGGCCGCAGCTTGGCGAGCGCGGTGCGGATGGACGCATCGTTGAGCGCCGACAGCCACAGGCGTTCGATGGGACCGCGGTAGCCGCACAGGTCGATGATCTCGCGGGCGATCAGCTCGCCCTCGCGGTCGGCGTCGGTGGCAATGACAAGGTGGGTCGCCTTCGCCAGAAGCGCCTTGACGACCTTGAACTGCGTGGCGGTCTTCGGCTTGACCTCGACCCGCCACTGCTGGGGAATGATGGGCAACTGCTCCAGCGACCAGCGCTTGAGCGCCGCGTCATAGACCTCGGGTGCTGCTGCTTCGACGAGATGGCCGATGCACCAGGTGACCGTGACGCCGGAGCCATTGAGGCAGCCTTCACCGCGCTGGGTGGCGCCGAGAATCCGGCCGATGTCTTTGCCCTGGGAGGGCTTCTCGCACAGAAACAGCCGCATGTCCGTCCATCCGCTTCCCGTTGTTCATGGAGTTGCCGGGATCGAGGATGCCGAGCGCCTGCGGAAGCAGCAGCAAACAAGCCGCATGCGGTGGCGACCGCTTTCACGAGATGGGATGGCTGCGGCGGGGATGGCGTGCAGCCGGTGGTGTGCTGGCCGGGAGCCGCGATGTTCGGGAGCGCGTGGAAGCCGGTGGACGTCGGTGGAGCTATCCCCAGGGGATAGCTCGCGAGGACATGGGGGGCGGCGAAGAGCCGCGGCCGCCCCCATGCTGGGTCACTTCCTGCTCTTGGTCTCCTTCGGCGCAGCCGGTTCCTGGGCGGGCTGGGGCTTGGGCTGCGCGTCCTGCGCGGTCTCCTGCGGTTTGGGGCTGAGGACGACGGACTCGATGCGGAACGGCAGGATGCCGACGCTGCGCGCGTTGATCTGCCAGGTCTCGCGCGGCTGCTCCTCGTTGTCGGTCCAGGGTTCGCGCTCCATGCGGCCGACGACCAGCACGCGCATGCCCTTCTGGTAGAGGTCCTTCCAATGCGCGGCGTCGCGGTGCCAGATTTCCACCGGCGCCCAGAAGCCGCCGCGATCCTCATAGTCGCCGCCCTTGGTGGGAACGGGGTTGTCGAAATAGACGTTCAGCCGCAGCAAGCGCCGCGGTTCGTCGTTGCCGTTGGGGAACTCCCGGTACTCGGGGGGCGAGCCGATGTTGCCTTCGCCGGAAAAATGCGTGCTCATGGTGTGATCTCCGTGGTGGTTGAAATACCCGCGCCTCACTGCCGCCGGGCGCGTGCTGGGGTGCCCGACGCGATCACCGATCGCGCACTGCGGGGGGTATGGACGCGAGCCGGCGCAGGTAGGCGTCTTCCGCCTCGGCGGCCTTGCTGGCGCACTCCTGGGCCTGCCTGCCCAGGGTGTGCAACAGGCTGATCTGCATGTTCAGCGTGATGCGCTGCAGCTCGATCGCGTGCAGGTCGGCCAGCAGGTTGACCGGCGTGCTGGTGCTCGCCATCAGCTCCTGCCACAGGGCCACGCCCATGGCCGAGCGGTCGTGCCTGCGCCAGCGCAGGAACGTCGTTCCCGCGCCAGTGGTCTGCTGGGCCAGTTCCACGGGCAGCAGGTGGAAGGGATGCCCACTGGCCTGTTGCAGCACTTGTCGCTGCGCCAGGCCGATCAACTCGTCGCGCATGGCGAAGCACTGGCTGGCCCAGGCCTCCAAGTCCCCTTTACCTTTAAAAGGCTTTAAAAGGCCTTTTAGAGAGGCCGCGTGCTCCAGGCGCATGAAGGCTCCCTGTTGCAGGCCCCGGAAGTAGCGGGTCGGCTGGTACAGATCGCTCATGCGGATTCGTCCTCGCCGGCAGTGGCTGCGCCTTCGGACGGGTCGGCAGCAGCGGCCGCATCACCATCGGCGCTGGTAGCGGCTGCGGCAGGACTCTCACCGCGCTGTTGTAGACCACGGCGCACGATGGGTGGCGCAAACTTCGAGCGGTGCGTGCCTTCGAGGACGTCCTGCGGCAACTCGCCGAACTTCTCCAGCGCGGCCCGCGCTGCGGCATTCTTCGCCGCGAAGTCGTCGCGCGTGCAGCCCGAGTAGCGGTACTGCTGGGCCAGCGAGAACAGGCTGCGCAGCGCGTGCGCGCCCTCGTTGAGCCAGCGCTCCAAAGTGCTGCGGTCGATCAGCGCGGTGTGGTGGGCGAGGATCAGCTTGCGCGCGATGTCGTCGTAGTCGGCCAGGAGATAGACGGCGGCAAAGCCCAACTGCGCATTGACGAACAGCGGCAGCTTGACGGGCTGCACGTTGAGATTCTCGCCCAGGGTCAACGCGGCGGGCACGCCGGCCAGGGCCTGGTCCACCTGTTCGCGCAGCGTCTGCAGCGTGGTCTTGGTCTGGTCGAGCTTGTCTTCAATGCGCAGCATCCACCAGTCGCTGTACGGGTCGTCCTGCTCCGAGCCGCGCTTCATCTTGTTCATGACGGCGATGTAGCCGTTCAGGCCGACGATGCCAGGTCGCCCCTCAGCGGCGGCGCGGCCATGCCAGATGCGCGAGGCGTGGTGGGTGTGCAGCGTCAGCGACATCGCGCTGCGCAGGGAGCCGAGGTTGAGTTGCAATGGTTCGTTGCTGGTTGCCATGGTGATCGCTCGCTGGTGGACAGGGAGCCGCCAGCATCCGCATGCGGCGGAAGGCAGTCAGTCAACAAACCGAAATGAGCCGGCCCCGGTTCTGTGCGCGCTGGCGGTGCAGCGCGCAACGGTCCCCTGGGGACCGCTCCGCAGATAGGCACTCACGTCGGCGTTCCCGTCCTCGGTTGTTGACGGTATGCGTGCTGCACCGCACGTCGCGCTGCCGTTCGACACGATCCTTCGCCGCGCAGCCGTCCCCAGGGGACCGTTCCGTTGAGCGCCATGGAGGTCTGCTTCATGGCCTTGCCAAGGCGCTTTGCCCAGGTTTCGCGCAGCGGGTCGCGCCGTCGCCCGGCGCTTCACCGCACAGCCGTCCCCTGGGGACCGTTCTGTTGACCGCCATAGACGTCTACTTCACGGCTTTGCCAAGCCCTGCGCTCAGGTCTTGCGCAGCAGGTCGCGCAGGCGCTCGATGTGCTGCCGGGCCACCTCGGGCGGCACGACGTTGCGCGGCGGCTCGGATGGTGGCGCTCGCGCCGCCGATGGTGTTGGCGGTGCCGGGCTGGTCTGCTTGGCCCACGCATTGAACTCGCCGCGCATGGCGCGCTGGATGATGCCGAACAGATATCCGGCGGGGTTGCGGATGCCATGCTTGCCGCACCGTGCGGCCCATTCGTCCAGCACGGCCTGCCGCAGGGCAGCGTCCACCTGCTGCAACGCCATCCTGGCTCCGGCCTGCTGTTCCGCCTTCAGTTCCGCGAAGCGCTTGGGCCATTGCAGGTCGCCCAGCGCACGCGCCTGCGCGGTAGTACGTACTTCATCAATACGACTACTACGTACTGTACGGTCCTGCTTCGGATTCCGAAGAGCGCCGTCTGGCGCGGGTTTCGGCCCTGCTTCGGATTCCGAAGAGGGGCGTTCGCCATTCCGAAGAAGGCTCGCGGGCCCTTCTTCGGAATCGTGGATCGCATCCTCCTGTGGATAACTTTCGGTGGCGGTGATGCCCTGGTCGGCCAGGCGCTCGGCGAGCACTTGCAGCCGCGACGGCAAGGTGCGTCCGGACAACATCGGGTCGTCCGCGATCTCCTGGAGGGTGTTGAGTCCCACCACCTGAACGGCCTTGGCCGAATGCCCCAGCGACTGGCTGACCAGGGCCAGGTAGTCGGCGTCGAGCTGCATCGCCTCGAACGGTGTCAGGGGTTCGTCGTGCAGGACGTAGAGGTTGCCGAGGATGCGGCCGGTCTTGGCGTCGCGCCGTCGTCGCACGAGGCTCAGCCAGCGCGTCAGGCGCAGCAGCGTCAGCGCCCGCGCGACGGTCTCGTGGGAGGCTTGTCCCGCGCAGGGCATGGACGCCAGCCAGGGGCGCAACTGCTCATAGGTCGGGAACGCCGTGACGCCGTCGTCGTTGAGCATCAGCCGGAACACCTGCCAGGCGTTGCGCTCCAGCGGTGTCAGGCGGCGGTCGAGGAACAGCCGCCGCGGCACGCTCTCGTGCCGATTGCCACTGAACAGGAAGGCGTCGCCGGACGCGGCAGGCGTGGGCACTGCCATGGGCGCTGGCGCGCTGGGATTTGGCTTGGGCGTGAGGTCCTTCAGCGCAGCGTCGAACAGGTCGGCGAGTGCGATGGGGCCTTGACGCGGGGCTCGTGGGGCGGTGTCGTCCACGGCCATGGCCTAGCCCAATCCCTGATCGACCCAGTTCCTGATCGCGGCCCAGACCACCGAGAGCGGCAATGACATGCCCTCGGCCAGGTCCATGGCCGCATCGAGAATCGAGGTCTCGTCCTCCAGATCGACGTTCCTGCTGCTGGTCACGGCTTTCCATTGCCGCCACAGTTCGGTGTCCTGGGTCTCGTCCAGGACGGGGTGGCGCCCCTTGCGCTTGGGCAGGCCGAGGATCTCCCGCCGCAGGGCGACTTCCTGATGGGTCAGGCCATAGAAGCGGCTGACCATCTCCGTGCTGGCCCCCAGCCGCAGCATGCGATCGACCGTGGCGATTTCCTTCTCCACGTCCTGTGCCTGGTTGAGCAGGCGCTGCAGCACTTCGCGGTTGACCGTGACCGAGCACCACGAGACGCTGGCGTTGGCCAGCACGCTGATCAGCGCGGGGTGCTTGAGCGCATCCAGCTCGGCCTCGCCGAAGCCCATGGCCTTGCAGCGGCGCAGTTGGCCGTTGCGAAGGTCATACAGCGCCTGGGCAATCACGGCCTGGTTGAGCGGATGCGATGTGGACATGCGGCCTCCCTCGCTCACGTCCCGGGCGCCGTGGTGCCGGCTTCCAGGTCCAGCAGACGCCGGGCGAGGCGCAGCAGCCGAAAGAGCTTGACCAACGCCGTGTCGCTCAAGCGCCTTGCGCCGCTGCCATGGCCTTGGCTCTGGCCGTGCAACAGGGTCGGCAGGTCGGCGGCGAGCTGCGCGCCGTCCAGGCCCGCTTCGGCGACGGGCTGACCCGTCAGGGAAGCGAGCAGCGTCAGCACCGCGCGGCCGAGCGGCGACGGGGCTTGGCCGCGGGCGCGGCACGCAAACCCGATGCCATCGGCGCGATCCTCGATGCACTCGTCCAGGCCTGCCTCCCCGGCGATCTCGCGCGCGAACTGCGCGATGTGGATGCGCAGCCGATCGGGCGTGTCCAGGCCGGCGTCGATGTACCAGACGTCGGAGATCGGATAGAGTCCGCCGGCTTGCACCGGGATGGACTGCAGCACGCTCGCCGAGAAGTCGGGCGGCAGCGCATCGCCCAACTGGTCGGCGACCATGCGCTGGATCGACTGCAGCCGTTCGGTCGTCGGTGCCGGCGAGACGATGTGCTCGCGAAGCAGATCGCTCGGTGCAGCCGCCGGGCTTCCCGTGGCCGCTTCGCCAGCCGCCGTGTCGTCGTGGCGCAAGGTGGGCTCGGACACCGCTGGGCTGGCGGGTGGAGGACCGGCCGCCGCTGCAGGCGTGGCGATGGACGATGCTGCGCCCGGGGGAGTCGGCGTGCTGGCGGTGGGCGAAGGCAACGCCGGCGGCGCCGCAGGTGGCGTCGGGTCGCTGACCAGCGCCCGGTGGCGGCTTTCCGATTCGGTCAGGTCCAGCGCCAACACGTCGTAGCCGACGCCCAGCAGCTCGGACATCTGGCCGATCAGCTCGTCCTGCACGCGCTGCGGCGCGAACTCGTCGCCCTGCGTGTCGAACTGCGCCAGCACCTCCTGAAAGAAGCTGTCAAATTCCAGCGGCAGCGTGCGGTCCTTGGCATAGTGCTCCCAGGTGCGTTTGCAGGCCGTGCGCATGACCGACAGCCGCTCGACCTGGTGGCGCCCCAGGCCGCCATAGAGCACAGTGGGAATGGCGGGCAGCAGGTAGCGCACCGCGTCGGCCATGCGGGTGATGTGTGACCGCTGGACGGGGAAGCCATCGGCCGCCAGGCGACGGGCCAGTTCCGACTGGCTCAGGGCGGCGCTGCTCTCCTGCTCGTAGAACTCTCGTGCCTTCTCGACGCCGAGCGCGCGCTCGATGAATGTGAGGCCGCCGCGCAGTTCGTTCTCCGCAAGATGCCCGGTTAGCGCGACGATTTCACCGCGCTGGGGCCATGGCCGGAACAGGCACGATATGCGGAAGAAGCGTTCTTCCTTGGTCTCCGACCAGAGTTCGCGCAGGATCGCCAGTCGCGTGTTGCCGCCGTTGCGGATGATGTAGTGGTCCTCGCCGGGCCGGCGCGTGATGGCCGGCGCCGCGTCCAGGCCGCGCTCGCGGATGGACGCCTTGATTTCCTCGTAAGCCGGGTTGCGCTTCATGCGCGGGTCATGGTCGTAGGGCCGCAACTGGTCCAGCGTCACGACCATGGGCGTGTCCGCGATCGGGTCGCTCAAGGCCGTAGCCGCTGGGCCGCTGCGCTCGAAGCCGGCCGCGAGCAGCTTGCCGGCCATGTCCTGCGAGGTCATGTCAGCCATGGCCGCACCCCTCGCAGTCCCCACGACCGCCGGCCGGCGCCATGCGGGCCTCTCGCTCGGCGCGGCGGATCTGCGCACGGGCGTTCAATTCGGCCCGGTGGTCACTCGCTGTCGAACTCGTGTAGATCGCCGCGCAGCCGGCCTTGGTGAACTTGAGGTGCCCGCCCGGCGTGCGCTTGACGTGCCAACCCTCACCGACCGCGAACTCGATCAGGGCGCGCAGCCGCTTGTGGCCGCGGGCCAGCTCATGTGCGTTCGCCATGGGGCCTCCCAGGATCAAGAGGTCGCTGCGGGCGGCCGGATACTTGAGCCAGTCGGTCCTGCCATTGCGGGAACAACTCGCTGGCGAGCGCGCGCATCGTGTCGAGCGCGGCAGGGGCGACTCTGCCGGGCGGCTGGCGGTGCTCGACCCGATGCACTGGCAGGCCGCGCGTTGCGGCGCGTGGATACGCTTCTATGGCCGGCACGTCGGTGGCGAGCACGCGGATGCCGGCGCTGTCCTGGAACAGGTCGCGCAGGGCCTGCTGGATCAGCCGTGCGTTGGCGGACACCGGGTGGACGCGGTTGATGAGCAAGTGCAGCGGCGGCGGTTCGATACCCAGGTGCCGGTACGGCGCAATGTCTTCGAGCAACTGCATGGTGCCGCGCCGCAGCTCGCGTGCCGCGAGGATCTCCGGCGTGACGGGCGACAGCGCGAGATCGGAGGCGAGCACCGCCATCTCCAGCAGCACGGAACGCGCGCCCTGGGTGTCGATCAGCACCAGGTCGTAGAGGGGAGCAAGTGCTGGCAGCAGATGCCGCAACCGCAGGCGGCCATCCGGCGCATGCAGCAACAACGTGTTCAGCTCGCCCCGGTGGTCGTTGGACAGCACCAGGTCCAGGCCCGCGATGATCGTGCGGGACACGAGCTGGCCAAGGTCGCGCTCGTTGAAGGCCAACAGCTCATAGATGCCGCCCGGCGCGCGCTGGGTCAGTTCGTAGTAGGAGGACAAGGTGGGCTGCACGTCGAGATCGAGCAGCAGCACGCGCAGGCCCGCGTCCGCGGCGAGCCCGCCCAGGTTGGCGGCCGTCGTGGTCTTGCCGACGCCGCCCTTCGTTGAAATGATGGACACGACCTGCATGGCGCTCTCCGGCTGGGAATGGGAAGTCCGCGGGAGGGCGGGTCAGGTCCGGTGGTTGAGGCGCTCGGCGATCCACTGGTCGATTTCGATCGAATCCCAGCCGACAGCGCGCACGCCCAGGCGCAGCGCCTGAGGGAACTGGCGCTTCTTCATCAGGTTGTAGATGTGGGCGCGTTTGAAGCCGGACTTCGCTTCGACTTCATCGAGCCGCAGGATGCGGCGCTCGTTCGGCGGGAGTACAGGGGTCTGCGACATGGCGGTCACTCCTGAACGCTCGGTGGCGTTTGTTGGCGTGACCTCTATTCAATAGACCTGGCTGCGGAAAGACATTGCAAATGCAATCTCCGCGATTGCACATACAAGCTGGATAACCTCATGCGCTTGCGCTACGGACGTACCTCTTAGCGTTGGCGAACTTTCCGTTTAAGGTGCGCTCAGTGATGCCCATGGTGCCGCCGTAGTGGGCGACCAATGCAGAGACAAGGGCCTCCTGCGTTTTGAAGCTGGAATAGGGCACGCCTGAAGGCGACTGGCTCAGCATCAGCGTCAACATCCCTCCAATGATGTTGAGATAGGTCGTTTCCGCCCGTTCGCTGATCTCGCATTGCTTGGATGCCAACAGCACCGAGGATTGCTTGAGTAGCGTGTCGTGCTGCTCCTGCAGTTCTCGCATCTCACGTCGGGCTTGTTCAAGCGCGGCCTGAAGGGCCAGCCGCTCCACGAGGATCGCCTGTCCTGTTTCCATGGTGATGAAAGGATGCGCCATGCGTTCGCCACGGCTGAACAGAAATCCTGGCCGGTGCTCGGGATAGTGGGTGCGCATCCAGCGTTTTAGATCGACATGGCGAACAGTCAGATCCAGAGAATTGAGCAGCTTCGGATCATTGAGCGTGATCCCGTTCTTGCCGTAGGGCAGCTCTCCGTTGAGGATGCCGTCATAGATACGTTCCGAGTGCAGCCGGCACTCATTCCATCGAGGGCAGTTCAGCGACCGAGGCAGGACACGCGGTGACGCGATCGTGGCCAGGATCATCGGGAGATACCGCAGCAACCCAGCCCATCGGATGGCCGCCTCGATGGGACGATAGAACACCTTTGATGTTGAAATGTCCTTGTGCATGTCTTCGTCTCCTTTCGGGTGCGCTACATCACCGGCTCCTTTCTTGCCCAAGGGCTGTTGTGTCGTTATGGCCTGCGACGGACGCTTGAGGCGATGCCCTAAGCGAAGGCGGAGGAGGCCATTGGCGTCCGCCGCAGGTGGCCTTGTCTTGCTTGATATGCAAGAATCGATCAGTTGCCGGCCCATCGAGCGATGAGGACGCAAGCTCGATATTGGCGCTCACGGTACCAGCGTCATAGGTGGCGCAAAGCCCATCAAGACCGATTTGGTATAGTCTGATATCCAGACGGTTCAAGACCAGCGAGTTGAAGCGTTCGACGCCCCTACGTCCAGTTGGTGACTGGAAATCAGCGGTTAGTGATGCATCGCTCCACATGCTGATATATCGACAAAGTATCTGCCGCAGTACCAGTGACCCTGCCAGGTTGCCCCAGCACATAGGAGACGGAGATGGCTGAACATTCCCATGAACATCAACATCACACATCCGGTCAGATGGGTAAGCACGGCCGACCATACGCCAAGTTCTGGGTGAACATGGTGTTGGGCCTCGTCGTCATGTACTTCGTAATGTTCAGCATGATCGACGGCGCCAGGGACTTCAGAAACAATCTCAACATGCTCTACATGGCGGTCACTATGTGGGCGCCAATGGGCATCTTCATGCTAGCGACAATGCCCGGCATGTTTCCAAACCGGCGGCTCAATCTCGTGCTGTACGGCTTGTTTGCCGTTCTCACACTCGGTTCTTTTGCCGCTACCCGTGCTCAAACCGGAATCGGCGATCGACAGTTCATCGCGTCTATGGTCCCGCACCATTCGGGAGCGATCCTCATGTGCCGCGAGGCGCAGCTCTCAGATCCGGAACTCGTCAACCTATGCCAAGCGATTTCCGATGGCCAGCGCGCGGAGATCGAGCAGATGAACCGGATTGCTGCACGCCTTCGTTGAGGCTGGCTGCCACTACACTGGCGCCGCGTTGCGCTCCGGCGAAGTTAGCCGCAGCGATGTAAAGATGAGTACTTGCGGTGTTCCGATGCCGGCGGTTGTGTCCTACAGCCGTCCAGGTGCCAGGCAGTCCACGCGACACCACCCCGCGCTGCCTGCGGAGCGAGCGCAAGTCATGATCGTCGCAAGTTGGAGTTCGATAGCGAACCCGCTCAGCAGCTGGACGCATCAGGCGTAACGACGGGTGGATGGATCATCCTTGGACGCTGGTGGAAGTGGTTGGATGAACTTTGTTGCCGAGGGCGAAAAACAAGGCTATAATTGAGTTCTTCGCTGATCACCACAGTGGAGAAAGTGATTGGGAAACAGAGACTTAGCGCTCTAGTGCATGACTCGTTTCCCGCTCCAATTTATGATCTACAGACTTCCACTGACGTCTGTAAGTCATTGAAAAGAGGAGCTTCGGCTCCTTTTTTCATTCCAGCGAAAGCCACGGAAGTCCACTGACAGCCACCATTTTTGAGGCCAAAAACAAGGCCAAAGAATGCGGGTCGTGCCGGTTCCGGGTTGTTGCTGGGGTTGGATCGGGATGACAAGCAGCATCGGGCCTAAGTCCAAGACTTAGGAGCTTGATGATGACACTCTCTGATCTGACCGTGCGGCAAGCCAAGGCCGCCGAGAGAACCTACAGCATCCCCGACACCGATGGCCTCGGCCTGGTGGTCGCCCGCACCGGCGGCAAGTCGTGGCATTTGCGCTATTACTGGCTCGGCAAGCAAAAGCGCATCTCCCTGGGGAACTACCCCGAGATCGGTTTGCGCGAAGCGCGCACCTTGCGCGACGAAGCCCGGGCGCTTCTGGCAAAGGGCGTCAACCCCCATACCGATCGGAAACAGAAGCGACACGCGGTCAAGCTTGCGGCCGACTACACCTTCAAGGCCGTCTTCGATGCGTGGGTCGAGCATCGCCGCAAGGAAATCAAGGAGGGCAGGAACAGCACGCTGTCGCAGATCCTGCGGATCTTCAACAAGGACGTGCTGCCTAGCCTCAAGCAGATGTCGATCTACGACATTCGCCGGCCCCAACTCCTGGGCGTCCTGGCGAGGATCGAGGAGCGCAAGGCGTTCACCACTGCCGAGAAGGTCCGCACCTGGCTGGGGCAGTTGTTCCGCTATGCCCTCGTCATCGTGGAGGGGCTGGAAGCCAATCCGGCCTCCGACCTGGACGTGGTGGCCGAGCCCAAGCCCCCGGTGAACCACAACCCCTACCTGCATCTTCCGGAGCTCCCCGAGTTCCTGCACAAGCTCAGGCTCTACAACCCTCGTGGTTGGCAGACCCAACTCGGCATCCGGCTGCTGTTCCTGACCGGCGTGCGTACCGGCGAGCTGCGGCTGGCGACCCCGGACCAGTTCGATCTCGACCGTGGCCTGTGGATCATCCCGCCGCAGATCGTCAAGCAACTCCAGGACGAGATGCGCAAGGCCGGCAAGCGCCCGCAGGACGTTCCGCCCTACATCGTGCCGTTGTCCGTGCAGGCCATCGAGATCGTGCGCTACCTGTTGGGTGTGATGAGGCCGGCTCAGGTCCATCTGCTCACGCACCGCAGCGAACTCAAGAAGCGCATCAGCGAGAACACCCTCAACGCGGCCTTGAAACGAATGGGCTACGAGGATCAACTGACCGGTCACGGCATCCGCGGAACCATCTCGACGGCGCTCAACGAGATCGGCTATCCCAAGATTTGGGTGGACGCGCAGCTTTCGCACTCGGACCCGAACAAGGTGAGTTCGGCCTACAACCACGCCAAGTATGTTGAGCCGCGCCGCCGGATGATGCAGGACTGGGCGGATCGTCTCGATCTGCTCGAACAGGGCCAAGTGGAAGCGGCCAGCGCGCACCTCACGATCCATATCGAGGGCGTGCCGGCCATGGCAGAGGAGGACAAGCCCAACACCATCGTCGCTGCTGCTTCTGCGGCATCCGTTCCGCCTGTGGTGGCCGAACCCATCGTCGTGACGCCAAACGACGGGGGAATCACCTTCCAGCGACTGTCGCAGGTACCACCGCCCCCGACGCATGCGCCAGAGCCGGAGGTGTCAGTCATCCAGCGCGAGCGCGAGGAAATGCTGGCCATCTACGAATCGCCGAGCAGTCTGCCGGTCCCGCTGTTCGGCAAGTTGGCCGGGAAGTCCAAGGACCAGATCAACCGCGAGCTGAAGGCGGGCAAGCTGCTGTCTATCAGCTTGGGCAACCGCGGGCAACGCGTGCCCGACTGGCAGCTGGTACCCCTCAAGCACAAGCTGGCACAGGTGCTCATGAACCAGTGCCCGCATGCGGATCCGTGGGACCTGTACCGGATGCTGACCCGCCCACATCCGGACCTGGGTGATCGCGCAGCCATCGACATCGTGACACCAGGAAATTTGGGCATGGTCGTGCGGGTCATCGCGGGCACCCAGCAGCAGCCAAACAGGCCCGGACCTGACTCGTCTGTGCAAGGTATTCCAGAGGAGACTCGCCAGCGCATTCAACGGTTGCTAAATGATGCGGCAATGCTCGAAAGTGCCTGACGCTGGCCGACGGCCAAAGATGGATGCTTTGGCCGTCGGAATTGAGCTACAGGATGCGGGCCTTTGCAGTCCACAGCGCATACGGCGCGGCGCGATGAGGCGTGCGGCCATCCTGAAGGCCACAGACTTCTGAGCGGCTACAACCGGACTGAGTCAGCCCCTACGTCGTCCCAGAATGTAGTGGTCGTATTAGTGAGCGCGCCGCAGTAATTAGCGAGATGTAATGGGGTCGTCATCTCACTGAAATGTCTGAATTCCTAGGATTAAATCTCCTACTGAGGGAGATTTAAAAAATGAAGTTATTCAGAAATTACATCATCGCACTAGCAATTATCGCTCTTGCTCCCGCCTTTGCTGACGGCTCGACGGATCGACTGTATGGTGAAACGCTGCAAGCAAATGAAGCTTCCACACGTGCATATGCCTTGAACGCAGGAAAGAATCCTGCCTCCCGTCGTCCATTATCGCTACGGAATGACGCTTGATATCGCTAAGGTCATCGGGCTCACGCCCACCTATGGAAAGTGCGGAATAATTCCGGCGCAGATGTCTTATGTGGAATCGAAAGGAGAAATCAACATACTCGAATATCGCGCTTCGGGGAGCGGCTGTCGAAACGAGAACTGACTGTACGAGATGCGATTTACAGTATTCAACTTGCCCTAGGTGTGATGTTTCAATAGGTTGTTCACTTGGGGTGCCGATAGGCCGCACCGGAAACGGCAGGGCCTCGGTTATGAGACCCTGCCGCGTTGCAACGTTAGCGCGGCTTACGCATCAGCAGATAGGCAGCCGGAATCACGAACAGCGACAGCAACGGTGCGGTCACCATCCCGCCGAGCATCGGAGCTGCTATGCGGCTCATGACTTCAGAGCCCGTGCCGCTGCTCCAAACAATGGGTACCAGGCCCGCCAGGATGACCGCAACGGTCATCGCTTTTGGGCGCACGCGCAGCACCGCCCCTTCCCGGATCGCATCTAGCAGTTCTTCTCGCGTTGGGTTGCGCCCATCGGGGCAACGTTCCGCCAAGGCCTGCTTCAAATAGATGAGCATCACCACGCCGAACTCCGCCGCCACACCTGCCAGCGCAATGAATCCCACGCCGGTGGCGATGGACAGGTTGTAATTCAGCAGGTACAGGAACCAGATGCCCCCCGTGAGCGCGAAGGGCAAGGTCGCCATGATCAAGCCCGCTTCGTCCACACGCGCGAAGGTCAGGTACAACAGAACGAAGATGATCAACAGGGTGGCAGGCACCACAACCTTCAGGCGTGCATTGGCCCGCTCCATGTATTCGAACTGCCCGGAGTAGGTGATGCTCACACCCGGCTCCAGCTTGACCTGCTGCCCGATGGCATCGCGCAGTTCGTTGGCCACCGAGGCTAGATCACGGCCGCGCACATCGACATAGACCCAACCGGAGGGCCGTGCGTTCTCGCTCTTGAGCATGGGCGGTCCATCGGTGATCGCGATGCGTGCCACGGTCCCCAACGTGATCTGCTGACCCATCGGCGTGAAGATGGGTAGTTCTGCCAGCCGTTGTGGTGAATCACGCCATTCTCGCGCGTAGCGCAGATTGATCGGAAAGCGGGCAAGCCCCTCGACCGTTTCCGAGACGTTTTCGCCACCCACCGCGCCGGCGATGACCGCCTGGACATCGGCGATGTTCAGGCCGTAGCGACCGGCGGCTACGCGGTCGATCTGAACATCCACGTAGCGCCCGCCCGTCAAGCGCTCCGCGAGTGACGACGTCACGCCGGGAATGCCCTTGGCGACCTGCTCGACCTCTGCAGCGATGCGATCGATCACGCCCAGGTCGTTGGGTAATCCCCCCATTTTTAGCGTTTGCCAGAAGTAGGAACGCTATGCGGCCATGGCGAGCCGCTGTTTCGGGGTAAATCCGCCCAGGGCCATGTTCGGGCGCTCGTGATTGTAGGACCACATCCACT
>NZ_NINW01000043.1 GCF_002188465.1 Pigmentiphaga sp. NML080357
TTCTATTCCATATTATGGAGTGAATGATTCATCGAGTCCAGGACCTCTAACAGCCAGTATCGATGGAGACAAAGATGGCGCAGAAACTCAACCACGCACGCTACGACGTCGTGGTGCTGGGCGGCGGGGCCGCCGGCGTGGCCGCCGCGGCCGCCGCGGCCAAGAACGGCCGCAAGACCTTGATCGTCGAGGCCAACCCCATGCTGGGCGGCGAGTTGCTCAGCGGCATGTCGCTGGATGGCGTGCTGAACGCGCGTGGCGAGTACGTGGTGGGCGGCATTTCGGACGAACTGTTCGAGGAATGCCGGCGCATGAACGGATTCATCGGGCCGGTGCACGACTACCGGCTTATCTGCTATGTGTGCGTCGATCCCGAAATCATGAAGATCGCCGTCATGCGCGTACTCGAGCGCTACGGCGTGACGTGCTGGGTCAATTCGTTCGCCGAGGACGTCGTGGCGCGCGATGGCGTGGT
Organism: Pigmentiphaga sp. NML080357; assembly: GCF_002188465.1. Taxonomy (GTDB): domain Bacteria; phylum Pseudomonadota; class Gammaproteobacteria; order Burkholderiales; family Burkholderiaceae_B; genus Pigmentiphaga. The sequence continues at coordinate 476 of NZ_NINW01000043.1, forward strand.
CACGGGGATGATCGTGGTCAACAAGAACGGCCGTACGCTGGTGACGGCCGATCATTTCCTGGATTGTTCCGGCGACGGCGACCTTGCCGTGCAGGCGGGAGCGCCGTTCGAGATGAGCGATGCCAGCGGCGACCTGCAGCCGGTATCGCTGATGTTCCGCGTGGGCAACGTCGACAGCGCCACGCTGCTGCGGTTCGCGCGCGAGAATCCGGCGTCGATGGCGCTGGGCGAGAGCGATTACATCCGCGGCGACAGGACCGACGAGCAGCTGCTGGACCTGCTGGTCGAGCAAGGCCAGCCGTCGCTGTTTTTCAAGAGCGAAGGGCCGTTCCTGGGCGATGCCATCCGCCGCGGCGACCTGGCGCCGACCGCATTGATCATGATCCAGCCGACCTCCGAGGCGCGCAAGGAAGTGTGCGTCAACGCGACCCGCGTCGGCGGCAACATCGACGGCACCGACACGGCCGCCGTCAGCGCCACCGTGGGAACCTTGATGGAGCAGGTCTGGCAAACCTTCGGTTTCGTCAAGCGCCATCTGCCCGGTTTCGAGAACGCGGTGTTCGCCGGCATGGCGCCTCGCGTGGGGGTGCGGGAAACGCGTCGGGTGATGGGCGATTACCTGCTGACCAAGGAGGACGTGGTATCGGGCCGCAAGCAGCCGGACAGCGTGATCGCCAAGGGGGCGCAGCACGTCGACATCCACCAGTCGGGCACGACCCAGATCCGCATACCCATCGCCAACGGCGGCTCCTATGACATCCCGTTCGGCTGCCTGTTGCCCAGGGGGTTGAAGAACGTCATGGTGGCCGGCCGCTGCCTGTCGGCCACGCGCGAAGGCATGGGCACGGCGCGGACCATGGGCCCGTGCATGGCCATGGGCCAGGCCGTGGGCACCGCGGCCGCGATGTGCGCGGAACGCGGCGAGCCCGATCCGCGCAAGCTGCCGGTCACGGAACTCCAGGCAAGGCTGCGCGCGCAAGGCGCCGTCATCGACGGCGTGTACTGAGCAACGAGCAACCCGGCGCCACCATCCGGGTACAAGCGATGGGGGCCGGGTACCCGATGGACAACGAGGAAGGAGACAGATCATGCATCGATACCTCGCCACGCTTTGCCTGGCCCTGCTGGCCAACGTCCCGCTCCTGGCACGCGCGGGCGCCTATCCCGACCGGCCGCTCAAGATGGTCGTGCCCTTTGCCGCCGGCGCCTCGAGCGACATGCTGGCCCGGACGGTAGCCGAAGGCCTGGGCGCCCGGCTGGGCCAGCCGGTGGTCGTCGAGAACCGCGCCGGCGCGGGCGGCAACATCGGCGCCGACGTCGTGGCCAAGGCTGCGCCGGACGGCTATACGCTGGGCATAGGCTCGATCGGCACGCACGCCACCAATGGCCTGATCTATGCGGCCATGCCTTACGACACCATCAAGGACTTCGCGCCCATCACGCTGGTGGCGGCGGTGTCGCTCGTCCTGGTCGTGCATCCCTCGGTGCCGGCGCATGATGTCCGCGAACTCATCGCCTACCTGAAGGAGCGGCCCGGCAAGATCAGCTACGCGTCGGGCGGCGTCGGCGCGTCCCAGCATCTGGCCGGGGAGCTCTTCAAGTATCTCGCCAAGGTCGACATGGTCCACGTGCCGTACAAGGGCAGCGCTGGCTCCGTCCCCGACCTGATCAGCGGTCGCGTGCCGGTCATGTTCGCCGACCTGCCGCTGGTGCTGTCCTACATCCAGAACGGTTCATTGCGGGCGCTGGCGGTGGGCGACCGCGAACGCAGCCCGGTGTTGCCGGCGGTACCCACGCTGGCCGAGTCGGGCTTGCCCGATTACCAGGCCAACGCCTGGTACGGCCTGTTCGCGCCTGCCGGAACGCCGCCCGACATCGTGGCGCGCCTGCAGCGCGAGGTGGCCGCCATTCTCGGCCAGCCGGACGTTCGCAAGCGCCTGGTGGCGCAGGGCGCCAACCCCAGCGGCATGGCGCCGGACGCGTTCAAGGCGTACCAGCGCAAGGAGATAGACCGCTGGAAGACCGTGGTCCAGGCTGCGCACATCAAGATGGACTGAACAAGGAGCCGTTTCAGGGCCGGTGCACCATCAGGAGCTCATGCAACAGTCCGACCAGTTCGCTTTGGCGGCGCGTGCCGGTCTTTTCCATGATGCTGCGCAGCTGCGTACGTACCGTATTCAACGCCGTGCCGTGCGCCGTGGCGATCTGCTTCACGTTCTTTCCCGCCAATAGCGCAAGCGCCACGCGGGCCTCGGCCGAGCCGAGGTGGAACAGCGAGCGGAGCAGGTCCACGGCGAAGGCTTCGTTTACCTCGAGCGCGGCGAATGCCAGCAGGGCCAGGGGCGGCCAGGCCCGGACCACGCCGGCACGCCGGGGGTCTCTCAGCGGCACCGCGATCAGGCGCAGCGGATGCGGCGACGAGGGCGCCAACAGGCGATGCCCGGCAATACCGCGGCAAGCCTGGTCCAGCAGTGCGGCAAACGGCTCTTGCTCCTTGACCGAGACGGGCAGCAACCGGCCATGGGCCAGCGTCAGCCGATCCTGCTTGCGCAGCAGGTCCTCGGCCGCGGCGTTGGCGTAGTGGAGGCGTCCGTCGCTTTCGACGATGGCCGCGCCGAAGGCCAGCGCGTCCAGTGCCGCCGCCCCGTAGAAACTCCGCAGGCCCAGGTCGCGCACGTGCTGTTGCAGGACGATGGCGCGGCTGAGGTGCGGCGTCAGGGCGGCCACCCGTGCCAGTTCCTCGGGGCCGAAGGGCGCCCGGCCCGGTTCGCGGAAGAAACCCAGGTAGCAGGGCGTGGAGCCGTCCCGCAGCAAGCCGCCCATGCTGTAGCGGATGCCGTGGGGAAGAAGGTGGTCGATGAAGATTTCGCTATTGGCCACGTCGCGCTCGGTCAGCAGGTTGGCGCACGTGAACCAATCGCCGGGCGCCATGTGCCTGGACCAGGCCAGCCGGGGGTCGATGTGGCGGTAATAGCTGTTGTAGTCGTCGCAGGCCTTGGCGATGTCCTGCGTCGAACCGCCCAGGCTCCAGGTGACGCGGTCGGATAGAGCGTCCATGCTGAACAGGTGCCAGGCCCATGCCCCGACCCCCGAAGAGACGCGGTCCAGGACGTCGTTCCATGCCGAGGGGTCGAGCACGGTATCGTATAGGCGGCCAAGGAGTTGATCCGCTCCGCTCCTGTCCTGTCTTGACGGGGATGGCCGCTGCATGGCGATACCGGAATTGGGGTATTCAACTGGATCGATTTTGTAACGAAAACGGCACCGGCTGTGAAGCCCCCCGCCTTGAGCGCGCTGTTCCGGTTCGTGGGCAAAATCAGCATCGGCCGCCACTTTGCGCCGGGACAGATGTCGGTGCCGCCAATGGTCCGGCTCGTGCTTGCCTCCTGGCCGGGGCGGCGCGGGCGTCAGTCGCGCCAATCGGAGAAAATGCTTTATCATCGACCGGCTTTCGACGCTGCACCGGACATGCCGAGCCATTCGGCTGCGTTTCGCGTCTTCCGCCGGCCATGCCCGGCGCTCACACCCGGATCGGACGGTGCCCTGGTGACTCCAACAGGGAGACCCGCGAGGCTTGCGGGTCAATGCGGCGCGCACCATGGTAGATCCGATCAGCCTTCTCTTCGTCACGATTTTTTCCGCGGTCATGAGCATGGCCGTGCTCGGTTCGCTGCTTCCCGCCGCGATTCCGGGAGTCCGGCGCTGGCTCGCCGCCAGCATCGTGTCCATTCTGGCGCTGGCGCTATTCTCCGCGCAGGGGCACGGTCCCCGCTGGCTGACCATTCTCGCCGCCAACGAATTGCTTGCGGTCGCGGTATTGATGATCCTGCAAGGCTGCCGCCAGTTTCTTGGCCGGCGTCCCGTTTTGCTGGCCGAGTACGTAGCCTGCCTGCTGCTGCTGGCGGGACTGGCCTACTGGACGTACGTTGCGCCGGACATAAACGTGCGGATCGCTCTCGTATCGGCCTTTCATGCCTACGTCTATGCCTCCATCGGCTGGGTCATCCACCTGGCGCGGCCATATGCCCGCCGGCAGTACGCCTACCGGTTCGCCAGCATCGGCGCATTCCTGGGCGCATTCGGACACGCCGGACGCGGGACGATATACGCAATCGGGCTGGCGCGGCAGACCGAGCTGATGCAGTCCACGCCCATCAATATCGCCTTCCTCGCGGTGGGTATTCTTGCGCTGCCATGGCTGTCGATAGGGATGGTGATGCTGGCCCATGAACGGCTGGCTCATCGCCTCGAGCGCCTTGCCAATCTCGACGAGCTGACCGGTGTCCTGGCGCGGCGTGCGTTCCTTGCCCAGGCCGAGGCTGCCGTGCGAACGGCCGCGCGCACCGGCCGGCCGCTGGTGCTGGCCCTGGTCGACATCGATCACTTCAAGCGCATCAACGACAACTATGGGCATGCGAAGGGTGACCAGGTCCTGGCCCATTTCGCGAGCGTCGTCGCCGGCAACCTGCGGGCCGGCGATGTATTCGGCCGCCTCGGCGGGGAAGAATTCGCCGTGCTCTGCCCCGAGACGTCCCCCGCCGATGCGGTCACGCTGCTGAATCGCTTGCGCGCCAGGGTGGCGCAGGCCGAAGACGGGCCGGAAGCACAACGCCTGGCCGTTACCTTCAGCGCCGGCGTCGATCATTACCGGGCGGGCGAAGCCCTGGCCAATCTCATGGCGAGAGCCGATGCCGCCCTGTACACCGCCAAGGCCATGGGGCGCGACCGTATCGTGGTCGTTCCCGCGGACGACGAGATCCTGGCCGCGCGATCGCCGGGGTCGGCGGACGGTCTGGCGCCCCGGCGCTAGCGAGGCGGTTCGCTTCCGCGCCATTGCGCGGAAGCGGTGCGAAAGGTGATGGACCATCGCAAGGCCTGCGCCGGTGCAATGCTGTGCTGCCAATTCCACCTGGCCGGGCCGCGCATGAGATAGATCGACCGGGGCGCGAGCGTCAGGCGGACGATGTCGGATTTCCTGGGGCGGATCGGAGGATAGGGCCGGAACCGCATCACGATGTCGCTGCCCAGCGAAATGCCGATCACGTCCTGGAAGTCCGGCACGTCGCGGTGCCAGCCCAGCGGCGCGCCGGGCTGGTATTCCGCCACGAGGACGTGGACGAAGGCCTGCGGCGGAATGCCGATCCACCGGGCCGCGCGGTCCCGCAGCCAATGAAGCTCGGGAATCAGCGCCTGGGCGGGCTGCAGGCGGTTGGCATCGTAGTCGAAGCTCCCGCCGTAGCTCACCACGCGCCGTCGTGCCGTATAGGCCTTGTAGCGGGCGGCGGCGAAGGGCAGGGCGGCCATCAGCGCTTCGAGCGCAGCCGCCTCGTCCTGCGTCAGGAAGCCTGGCTCGTAGACCAGGCCCTCGGGCAGGCCGGGCGGGGGCAGGTCGAAGAGCGGCGGCTGTTCCATGGCGTCTGCCCGCGGCCTAGTGCGCCGCGGACGGCAGCGTCGCGCCCGGGTAGAGCTTGCGCAATATCTGCAGGCAGGCATCTTCGAGCACGCCGGCCAATTCGGCGGCCGCCGCCTGCGGCGCGGCGTCTTCGCGCGCGCGGTCCCAGATCCGCAGGAGCGACGCGTCGCGCGAGCGGACCACTTCCGTGACCTCGTCGCGCCAGAAGGGCGGCGCTTCGCCTTCGACATAGTCGCCCCGGCCGCGGCCGAAATGGATGATGGCGAGATAGCGCAGCAGGTCCGCGACCACCAGCGCCCGCAGGAAGTCGTCGGTCAGCCGTGCCGAGGCCTGTTCCGTGCCCTTGGCCTTGTTGATGCCCCATGCCGCGCCGGCGAATGTGGCGGCGCCCACTACTGCCCCGACCAGCATGCCGCCTCCCAGCGTGAGGCCGCCCGCCAGCAGGTCGGCCGACGCGCCGGTGGCGGCGCCGGAGGCGATGGCGCCCAGCAATCCGGCCTGCTTCACGTCCACCGGCGCGGTGAAGGCGAAGTTCTCGCGCAGCCGCTGGTTCAACGGCGCGGCCGCGCTTCCCTGCAGGCCGTGCAGGGCCAGCAGCCTGGCGGTGGTCTGGCTGCCCATGCGCGAGAGGCGGGCGGTGATGGCCGCCATGGCCTTGTCCCGCGCCGATTCGGAGGCCGACTGGCCCAGGCCCAATGTGCCGAGAGCGCTCTTGATGCGCGAGCCTTCTCCCACCGGTTCGGTGTCCTGCGCCGCCGCCACGATTTGCTGCGCAAGGAGCGCCATCGACTGGTGGAAGCGGTCCAGATTGCGTTTTTCCCAGGCGGCGACCAGCCGCGCATAGCCGGGCTGGGTGGCCGCGGGCAGGCAGGCGCGGATGGCGTCGAACAATACCCGTTCGTGAACCCAGCTGCGCGCGAAGGCATCCAGCGGCACGACCTCGCGCACCATGCCGTACGGCTGGACGTGGCGCGCCCAGCGGGCGACGTCTTCCTGCTCCCGCGCGGCCGGGCGGGGCGCTCCCATCTGGTTGAGCAGCACCACCACCGGCTTGTCCAGCCATTGCAGGATCTGCATCTCGGGCGCGACGTAGCCGGCGTCCTGCGGGTCTTCCGCAGCGTTGACGAGGTAGAGCACCACGTCGGCATTGTCGCGCGCCGCCTGGAGCGCGCGCTGGCTGAGCCAGAACGCGCGGTCGCTCACCCTGTCCCAGACTTCGGTCAGGAACCAGCCCAGGGGGTTGCCCGTCATTCCCAGGCGCTTGGCCAGCCGGGCGGAATCGCCGAAGCCCGGCGTATCCCACAAATACAGCTCGTCGCCGTCGTCGGTCGCCAGCAGCCGGTACGCGTCCGCCGTCTGCGTTACGTGGGCGGCATCGCGCACCTCGCCCACGTCGGCACCCAGCAGGGTGCGGGCGAGCGTGGTCTTGCCGGCGTTGGTATGGGAGACCAGGCAGAGCTGTATGCGGGCGGGTTTGTCAGGCATCGGCGGAAGGGCGGAGCAGATCGACGAAGGTGACCGGCACCTGGTGCAGGTCGCCGAAATCCTGCCACAGGCGTTTGCGTTCTTCCATGCGCCGGGCGGCGTCCGCCTGGCCATCGAGGCGTGCGGCATAGGCCGACTGGTCCACCACCAGCACGAGCTTGCCCGGCAGCGCGTGCGCCAGGTGGTCGAGGAAGGCGCCGTGGTTCTCGCGTTCGGGCGTGGCGGACAAATTGACGAGGGCGGCGGTTACGGTGGCCTCGCCTTCCGACAGGCTGCGCCCGGCGGCTTCGTCCGCGTCCGCGCCATACTCCCATCCCGGCATCAGCATCGCCTGCGCGGTTTCGCCCAGCATCGAGCGGGCGAGCGCCTGAAGCGCCTCGCCGCGGCGCTCATCCACGGCAAAGCTGTAGGGAATGACCCGCAGGCGCAGCGGCACGGGACTCAGGGCGCCCAGCAGCTTGCGGTAATACGGCTGGCCGAGATCGACCGGGAAGTTCCGGCGCAGGCGAACCTCCTGCCAGCGCGCGGCGGCGGCCAGCAGCAGGCGCGGCGCGATCACCACCACGGCAAGCAGCGCCGCGTACAGGTGCACCCAGCGCGCTCCGCCTGCCACGCCTCCGGTGGCGCCGAACCTGAGCGCCGCGACTTCTTCCGGCGTGAATCCGGGCAACTGGAACAGCCAGGCGGCGGGGGCGAACAGGACGCGCAAGATCGCATGGACCTGGTTCGCATCGAGAAAAGTGCTTTCCCAGCCCACGCGGTATTCGACAATGAGACCGCGGACGTAGAGCGACAGCGCGATTCCGGCGCCGAACAGCGCAGCCGACAGATGGAGGATGCGCCTGGCGCGGGCGAGGTCGAGCGGCGCCGCGAGGCGCCTCCAGTCGGCGGCAAAGCGGGCGAGGGCGGCGGCGAGCGCCGGTTGCGGCCGGCGACGCCGCGTCCAGCTCGCCGGCAGCCGGACGTGGATGGACAGGGTACTCCAGCGCCGCCGCAGCGGCGGTATCGCAAGGACGAGCAAGAAGGCATACATCAGCACGTTCCAGCCGAGCACGCCCAGCAGCGGCAGCGAGAGCAGGTCCATGCGGTGAGGATTGGCGATGCGCTCGGTCAGGGCGCCCGCGAGGAGCGCCACGACGGGCACGATCCACCCGGCGAGAGCCGCCACGCGGCAGGGGCGCCGCACGACGCCCAGCGCCGGCATGCGCCGTTCGAGGCCGTCCAGCAACAGGGCCGCCCGCGTTTTCAGGAAGGCCGCGGCCGCGTCCGTATCGCGGCTGTGTTGCAAGGCACCCATGTTGCGGGCGCTGAGGCTGGCTTGGCGGAGTTCGTCGGTGCGCAGTAGTTGGCGGTCGTGGTCGGTGGCCTCAATGGCATGGGCCAGAACCACGTCCCGGGCCGCTCGCTCGTCCATCGGCGTCCTGGATAGTTCTTCAGCCGACAGACTATATAGGAATTGGGAACCGGCGTATGCGTTGCGCCGGGCGTATAAGCAAGCCCTATGGCGACTGGCTTGCCGCCGGCGTGGCGTAGGCCTTGCGCAGCGGCGTCTCTTCCAGGGCAGCGCGCAAGGCGGCGTATTCCCTGTCGATGCGCAGCAGCCGCGCCATGCGGGCCGATTCGTCGGTCCAGTGCCCTTGTAGCGCGCTCTGGCGATCGAGGCGATAGACCAGATAGGCATGGGCCAGCAGGGCGGAGTCCCCCGCGGCCCCGAAACCCGCCAGATCGTGCCGGCGTTTCAGTTCCTCCCGCCCGGCACTCGTCTGGCCGAGGCCGGCCAGATGCTCGGCGAGGCGGGCGCGCAGGGCTTCCGGCAAGGCGCGACGTGCCAGCACCAGCGAGGCGGGCAAAGGATCGGACTGCCACAGGACCGCGATGCGGGCGTATTCGTTGGGGAAGCGCTCCCTGAAGCGGGCCAGGTCCGAGCCCGTGGTCAATCCCACGTCGGCCTCGCCGTTGGCGACGGCCAGCACGTTCGTCTGGTGGCTGCCTTGAATTTCGGCGGCGAAGAACGCCTCCATGCGCAGGCCGCGCGGCAGGAACAGCTGCAGCTGCGGCACGAGATAGCCCGACAGCGAGCGGGTTTCGCCCCGCGCCAATCGCCATTTTGCCGGCAGCGCCAGCATCTGCTCGAGCGTGGCGGGTGGCGCGCCGCGCCGGCCGACGAGCACCGTGCGGTGGCGGTCGGGGTCGGCGGGCAGGGCGCGCGCGATGACCGTCATGCCATGGCGAGTGACGGCATCGACGGCCAGGCTGCCCGACAGGACGGCCAGGTCGATGTCGCCTTGACGCAGGGCAGCCGTCATGGCGTCGTAGGACGTGGGGGCGAGCAATTGCGTCGGATTGCCGAGGGCCTGGGCCACGCCCGCGGCCAGCGGACCCCAGGCGTTGCGCGTTTCCAGGGGGCCTTCGACCGGCAGGATGCCCAGCCTGAGCGATGGCTGGGCATGGGCTCCGAGCGCCGCGCACGCCAGCGCCAGGGCCGCCGCTGCGCGCAGCAGGCGCGGCGCCACGAACCGGGAGGAAAGCGGCGGAGGGCGGCGGAGGGCTGGCATGGTACGTCCTGACTCCCCGAACTGGGCGTATGGCTCTCTTTTTGGTATCTTTATTGGGGTCTATTGGATTCTTTTTTTGTGTCCATTGCAAGACACGCCACAATATTCCTTCGTACACCATCCATCTGCCCATGTCCGCACGCGTGCCCGCCTCAGGCGACCCGGTATTGGAACTGCTGCTCTCGCGGCTGCGCCTGCACGATGCCGTCACGACTCCCTACTACGTCCAGCTGCAGCGGCAGATCCAGGCCCTGATCGACGGTGGCGAACTGCGTACCGGGCATGGGCTGCCGTCCGAGCGGGTATTGGCCAAGGCGCTGAACATCAGCCGCACGACGGTCAAGCGTTGCTACGATTCGCTGCGCGAGGCGCAGACGCTCGCGAGCTCCCAGGGCCGGGGCGGGACAGTGGTCAAGGCGGCGCCGCGGGTTTCACCCGCCATGCAGCGCCTGCGCGGATTCACCGAGGAAATGCGGGAGCTCGGACTCGAACCGTCGGCCCGCGTGCTGGAGTGCGCCGTGGTCCAGGACCGCATGGTGGCGTCCATCTTCGGCCGGGTATCGAATGCCGAATTCTTCAAGCTGGTGCGTGTGCGGCTGGCCGATGGCGTGCCCATGTCGCGCGAGGTGGCCTGGTACGACCTGGCAGTGGCGCCCGCCTTGGCCGAGTGGGACGGCCAGGGCTCGGCCTATGCCTATCTGCACGAGCACTGCGGTATCGAGCTGGCCTGGGCCGACCAGTCGGTCGAGGCCGTGCTCAGTTCGCCGGAAGAGGCCGAGGTCTTCGGTTTTGCGCAGCCCGCGCCCTGCCTGCTGCTCAAGCGGCGTTCCCATTCGGCCCAGCATGCGCTGGTGGAGTACGTGGAAGGCACGTTCCGCGGCGATGCCTACGCTTACCGGCTCAGGCTGCAGGCCTGAGCAGCGCCTCCAGCTCTTGCCGGCCAGGGAGCGCGGCGAGAATGCCCGGACGGGAAATGGACAGCGCGCCGCAGGCGTTGCCGGCCCGCAGCGCGGCCGCCATGTCCTCGCCGCGGGCCAGCCCCCAGCACAGCCCCGCGCTGAAGGCATCGCCCGCGCCGAGCGTCTTCAGCGGATCGGCCGGGAACGCCGGCGCTACGTGTATCGTTCCATCGCGATGGCAAGCCATGCTTCCCTGGGCGCCCAGCGTGGCGACGAGCCAGTTGCCGCGCCAGCGGCGCCACAGCGCCGGCAATGCCGAAACGATCCGCCGCGGCCGCGCCTCTTTTTCGCCGGACAGCGCGTCCTCCAGCAAGGCCTGGGCTTCGCTTTCGTTGACGACCAGCACGTCGGCGCAGTCGAGCATCTCCTCCGGCAAGGTCTGCCACGGCGAAGGATTCAGCACCGTAGGCACCCCGCGTGACCGCGCGAGCGCGAGGCCGGCCTGCACCGCGGCAAGCGGAATCTCGAGCTGCGCGTAGAGCAGGGCGGCAGCGGCGATGTCCGGCGCCGCCCGGGCCACTTCGCGCGGGCTCAGCGCGGCGTTGGCGCCGCCGTGGACCACGATCTGGTTTTCGCCCGCCGCGTCGATGAAGCCGGCGCCATGGCCGGAAGGCATGGCGCATCGATGGATGTGGCGGGCATGCAGCCCCTCCCGCCGCAGCCATTCCAGCAGCGTCCCGGCCGGCGCGTCGTTGCCGATTGCCATGACGAGATCGACGGCCGCCCCCAGGCGATGGCATCCGACGGCCACGCTCAGCCCCTTGCCAGCTGGCTCTGCCGAGAAGTCCCCGGCGCGCAGTGTTTCGCCGGGGCGCGGCAGCCGGTCCACGCGCCAGCAGCAGGCTTGCATGAAGCTGCCCAGCACGGCGATGCGAGGGAGAGAGTCGGACATGCCTGGATCCGTTCGCCGGAGGCCGCACACGGCGCCGCGAGCGGCCCCGCGGCGGCATTCGGCCATTTCTTGCGACTTGGTAATGGCGTTTTTCCGCCGCATCGCCGATACGGCGGGCATAAGCGCCGGATTCGCCCTTTCCGGATAGTAACCGTCGATACGTTCCAGGCAAGACCCCCGCGCCTAGACTGGATGCTCATTCAAGGAGGACTTGCCATGGCAACGTTTCTGGTCTTTATCGGCGTGCTGGCGGCTACCGTGGGCTTCATCTATCTTCTGGTCAGGATACCCATGCTTTTCAATCGCGGAGGGGAGGACGACTCGCAGCAAGACCCGCCGGCGAAGGCGAGCGGATCGCGCGACTAGCGTGCTTTCTACACCAGAACGTCCACCGACTTGAACACGCGCCGCAGTACGGGATCGCGCGAAGTCATGCCGATCCGCACCTGTTCGAAGAAGTGGTCGAGGAAACGCTGCGCCGCCCAGGGCAGCGTATCGTGGCGCCGCCGCACGATGCCGACTTGGTGCGGCGAAAAACTCTCCTTAAGGTGGAAGGGCATTAGCGCGCCGTGCCCGCCTCCCGATTCCAGCAGCGGCCACGGACAGAAGGTGAGCATGTCGGTGCGGCAGACGAGCTCCAGCATCAGCGAGGACGAATGCGCCAGGTGGATGCGGCGGCTGGGGACCTCGTAGCCGTGCTGCACGAACAAGTGATCGAGCAGCAGTGCTTCTTCCTGGGGCGCGTAGTTCAACAGCCAATCGCAATCGAGCAGTTGTCCAAGGGTGCGCGCCCGCCCGTGCGGGTGGCCGGCGCGCCCCGCCACGGTGGCCTCGTAGGCAAACACCGGTGTGGATTGCAGGTCGGTGTGCTGCGGGTGGCCCGAGGTCCGTCCGATCAGCAGGTCCAGCGCGCCTTCGCGCAGCTTGGGCAGGGCGACCGCCGACAGTCCTTCGAATAATTCCAGCTGCACGTTGGGTAGTTCCCGATGGAAGGCTTGCAGGACGGCGGGAAGAAGACTCTGCGCCACCCACGGCGTGACGCCGATCGAAAGCCGTACCGCGGCTTCGGCGTTGCGGTGCCGAGCCATGTCGGCGTCGGCGCTGTTCAGTTGTTCGACGATGATCTGCGCATGCTGCAGCAGGGAACGGCCGGCGGGCGTCAGGCCGATGCCGCTGCTGTGGCGGATGAACAGCGGCACTTCGCATTGCGCCTCGAGCTCTCGCGCCGCTTGCGTGACGGCGGCCTGGGTCACGCCCAGTTCCCGGGCGGCGGCGCGGATGCTGCCTTGCTGGGCGATGGCGACGAGATAGCGGATCTGGTGCAGCTTCAGCGGCAGCATGGGAAGGGGCGGCGTATCGGGATAGGTGAATGGTAATGCTTGTCGGGACAACAAGTAACCGTCTTCCCCTGGCGTCCGGCCCTGCCTAGACTGGGTTTCCCGGGCCGAGCCCGGCCCCTTGCCAGGAGTCCCATGACCGCATTCGCCGAAACCGCCGTGCTGCCAGGCATCCGCGCCATCGAAGCGGAAATGGTGGCGTTGCGCCGCCATATCCATGCACACCCCGAACTCGCTTTCGAGGAGTTCGGCACCAGCGACCTGGTCGCCGACCGGCTTGCCCAGTGGGGCTACGCCGTCGACCGCGGGCTGGGGGGCACCGGCGTGGTGGGCACGCTGGAGGTGGGATCCGGGACGCGCCGGCTGGGGCTGCGCGCCGACATGGACGCGCTGCCGATACACGAGAAGACGGGCCTGCCCTATGCCAGCACACGACCCGGGAAGATGCATGCCTGCGGCCACGACGGCCACACGGCGATACTGCTGGCCGCGGCCCGCCATCTGGCCGAGACACGCAACTTCGAAGGCACCTTACACCTGATCTTCCAGCCGGCCGAGGAAGGGCTGGGGGGCGGCCGCAAGATGATCGAGGACGGGTTGTTCCGGCGCTTTCCGTGCGACGCCGTCTTCGCCTTGCACAATATGCCCGGTTATCCGGTGGGCAAGTTCGGTTTCATGAACGGCTCGTTCATGGCCTCGTCCGATACCGTGGTCATCACCGTCGCGGGCCGGGGCGGACACGGGTCCTCGCCGCATCTGGCCAGCGATCCGGTGGTCGCCGCGGCGCACATCGTGCTGGCGCTGCAGACCGTCGTCTCGCGCAACGTCGATCCGCGCGACATGGCGGTGGTGTCGGTGGGGGCCATCCACGCAGGTGACGCGCCCAACGTCATTCCCGACGGCGTGGAGATGAAGCTCTCGGTGCGCGCCTATCGGCCCGAGGTGCGCGCCATGCTGCGCGCGCGCATTACCGAGCTGGTGCAGGCGCAGGCCGCCACCCTGGGCGTGCGTGCCGAGGTCGATTATCACTGGCGCTATCCCGCGCTGGTCAACGACGACGCCTGCACCGACTTCGCCCGCCAGGTCGCGCTCGACTGGCTGGGAGAGGACGGGTTGATCGGCGGACTGCAGCCGCTGACCGGCAGCGAGGACTTCTCCTTCATGCTCGAGCAATGTCCGGGCAGCTACCTGATCGTGGGCAACGGCGAAGGCGATTCCCACGGCACGGGGGGCTGCATGGTGCACAACCCCGGCTACGATTTCAACGACCGCATCCTGCCGCTGGCGGCGACCTACTGGGTCAAGCTGGCCGAGCGATTCCTGGCGGCGCCGAACCGCTGATCCTGCCTACCCATCGAACGGAGTCCCCCATGAGGCCTGTTTTCTCCTTCCGGCGCCGTTTCCTGGTCGCGGCGACCGCCCTTGCCTGCGTCGCGCCCGCCGCCGTCCTGGCGCAATCCGGCTATCCGTCCAAACCCATCAAGTTCGTGGTGGGCTATCCGGCCGGGGGATCGGTCGACCAGATGGGGCGCGTGATCGGCGAAGCCATGGCGCGTCGCCTGAATGGCGTGGCGGTCGTCGAGAACCTGGGCGGGGCGGCCGGCGCCATCGGCGCGCAGCGCGTCGTCAATAGCGCCCCCGACGGCTACACGCTGCTGGCCGGATCGAGCAACGAACTGGTCGCCACCCGCCAGATCAACCCTGCCCAGCGCTACGACGCGCGCAAGGATCTCACGCCTATCGGCATGGTGGCCTGGGCACCCGTCATCCTCGCCGCCGGACCCAAGACCGGCATATCGTCCCTCGCGGAACTGGTGGCCGACGCCCGCAAGCATCCGGGCAAGTACAGCTATGGCAGTTCGGGCGTGGGCTCCACCCTGCACTTCGCCGGAGAGCTCTTCAAGCAGCAGGCCGGCCTTGCCATGACGCACATCCCCTACCGGGGCGTGGCGCCGCTCACCAGCGATCTCGTCGGCGGCAGTCTCGACCTGGCGGTGCTGTCGCCCACGGCGGCCGTGCCGTTCATCAAGACGGGGCGCATCAAGCCGCTCGCCGTCACCGGGTCCAAGCGCATTCCGTCGCTGCCGGACGTGCCCGCCATGAACGAACTTCCCGAGCTGAAGAACTACGAACTGGCCGGCTGGTTCGCCATCATGGCGCCGCGGGGCCTGCCCGAGGCGTTGCGCTCGAAGCTGGCCGAAACGCTGCAGCAGACGCTGCAGGATCCCGCGGTGCGCGCCAACCTGGAAGCCGCCGGCATGGAAATGGCGACCGGTCGCGAAAACCTGGGCAAGTTGCTGGCGGACGAAAGCGCCAAGTACGCCCAACTCGTGAAGTTCGGCGGCATGCGCGAGTGATCCGCGGCGGCCTCGCGCCGCCTTGCGGCGTCACTTGTCCGAGAATTCTTCGAAGATCAGGTTGCGCAGCCACTGGTTCGACGGTTCGCGATGGAACTTCGCGTGCCAGAAAAGATTGATGCCTGTCTTGGGCAGTGCCACGGGATGGTTCACTGCCTTGAGATTGAACGGATCCAGGCACTCGGCCGCGTAGCGTTCGGGCACGGTGGCGATCATGTCGGTGGACTGCAAGATGTGGCCGACGGCCACGAAATGCGGCACGGTCAGGCGGATCTTGCGCTCGATGCCTTTTTTCTTCATGAACTCGTCCACTACCCCATGACCCGTGCCCGCCGACACGGCGACCACGTGGTCCGCCTTGCGGAAGGCTTCGAGCGTCAGCTTGCGGCCGTCCAGTTCGTGGCCGCGGCGGAACATGCAGACGTACTTCTGGGTGAATAGCCGGCGCTGGAAGAAACCCGCGCTGAGCTGCGGCAGCAGGCCTATCGCCAGGTCCACGTGGCCGGTCTCCATTTCGTCGCGCAGATTGACGGCGGTGTTGCGCACGGTGTTGATCGAGACGCCCGGCGCGACCCTCGCCGTGAGTTCCATCAACCGTGGCAGGAAATAGATCTCGCCGATGTCGGTCATGCCTACCGTGAACGTGCGCGTGCTGCTGGCCGGGTCGAAGGTGCTCCGGAAGTTCAGCGTGTCCTGGATGGTGCCGAGCGCATAGGCAATGGGTTCCGCCAGCTGGCGCGCGTAAGGGGTGGGCTCCATGCCGCGGGTGGTGCGCAGGAAGAGTTCGTCGCCCAGCAGCTTGCGCAGCCGGTTCAATGCATTGCTGACCGCCGGTTGCGTCAGCCCGAGTTTCTCAGCGGCGCCGGAAACCTTGCGCTCCATCAGCATCTGGTTGAAGACGACCAGCAGGTTGAGGTCGATGTCTTTCAGTTCCATGGCCTTCACCATTCATGGTGGTGATTGAGTCTATTCACCATATTCTATATATAAATAATTCCCCCGTTCCTATACTTCGTCGACGATCACAACTACTCCAAGACGCGAGACACACATGGAACTGGTGGTACAGCCCCTGGGCCGATCGCTGGCGGTGGAGCCGGGCGCGAACCTGCTGCAGACGCTGCGCAGCAATGACGTGCCCGTGTCCTACAGCTGCATGGCGGGCCGCTGCGGCACCTGTCGATGCAAGGTGCTGGAGGGCGGGGTGCTCGAGTCCGGCCGGGAGGCCAAGCTGACCAATCCGCACGACGGCCGCTATGTCCTGGCCTGCATGAGCGTCCTGACGGACAACTGCACCATCGAGATCCCCGAAGTCGACGAACTGGTCGTGCATCCGGCCAAGGTGCTCAAGACCACCGTGGCGAAGATAGAGGCCGTCACCCACGACATACGCCGCGTCGTGCTGCAATCGGCGAAGACGCTGGAGTTCTCGCCGGGCCAGTACGCCACGCTCCAGTTCACGCCCGGGCACGTGCGCCCCTATTCCATGGCGGGACTCAGCGGCAACGAGCTGGAGTTCCACGTGCGGGTCGTGCCGGGCGGGCGGGTGTCGGGCTATATCGATACGCAGCTCAAGGCGGGCGACCAGGTGCGCGTGAGCGGGCCGCTGGGAACGGCCTACCTGCGCCGCAAGCATGCCGGCCCGATGCTGTGCGTCGCCGGGGGAACCGGGCTGGCGCCGGTGCTCTCGATCGTGCGCGGTGCGCTCGAAGCAGGCATGCGCAACGACATCCACCTGTATTTCGGCGTGCGCTCGGAGCAGGACATCTATGGCAAGCCCTGGCTCGACGCGCTTGCTGCCGAGCACGACAATCTGCACGTGCACGTCATCGTGGCGGCGGGAGCCGAAGTGCCGGGGCATCGCAGCGGCCTCGTGACCGACGCGGTGGATGCCGACTGGCCCACGCTGTCGGGCTGGCGAGCTTATTTGTGCGGCTCGCCTCCCATGGTCGACGCCGCCACGCTGGTGTTGGCGCGCAAGGGGTTGCCCGCCGAACACATCTACGCCGACGCATTCTACGCAAGCAGCGATTGATCGCGCCCGGGCGCGATCTCAACCACCACGATCAGGAGGCAAGCATGGGCGACACTACCGTCTTCCCCCGCGAACTCGAATGGAAGGGCGGCGGCTCCAGCCGCATCCCGTTCTGGGCCTATACCGACGAGTCGCTCTACAAGAAAGAACTCGAGCGCTTCTTCTATTCGGGCCACTGGAACTACGTCGGCCTGGAAGCCGAGATTCCCAACCCCGGGGACTTCAAGCGCACGGTGATCGGCGAGCGGTCCGTCATCATGACCCGGGCCGAGGACGAGACCATCCACGTGATCGAGAACGTCTGCGCGCACCGCGGCATGCAGTTCTGCCGGGAGCGCAGCGGCAACCGCAAGGAGCTCGTCTGTCCCTACCATCAATGGAATTACACGCTGAAGGGCGACCTGCAGGGCGTGCCGTTCCGGCGCGGCGTCAAGCAGGGAGGCAAGGTCAATGGCGGCATGCCGGCGGATTTCAAGACCTCCGATCACAACCTGAACAAGCTCAAGGTCGCGACGCGCGGCGGCGTGGTGTTCGCGTCGTTCGACCACGACGTGCCGTCGCTCGAGGATTTCCTCGGACCCGTCATCCTGAGCTACTTCGACCGCCTGTTCAATGGCCGCAAGCTCAAGCTGCTGGGCTACAACCGCCAGCGCATCCCGGGCAACTGGAAGCTGATGCAGGAGAACATCAAGGACCCGTACCACCCGGGCCTCCTGCACACCTGGTTCATCACCTATGGACTGTGGCGGGCCGACAACAAGTCCGAGCTGAAGATGGACGACCAGTTCCGCCACGCCGCCATGATTTCCACGCGCGGCTCGGCGGGCGTGAAGTCCGAGGTCACCGCCGGCGTGACCAGCTTCAAGGAGACGATGGAGATCAACGACAAGCGCCTGCTGGACATCGTGCACGAGCCGTGGTGGGGAGAACCTACCGCCGTGATGATGACGATCTTTCCCAGCGTGATCTTCCAGCAGCAGGTCAACAGCGTCTCCACGCGGCACATCCAGCCCAACGGCCACGGTTCGTTCGATTTCGTCTGGACCCACTTCGCGTTCGAGGACGACACGCCCGAGATGATCCAGCGCCGGCTGATCCAGGCCAACCTGTTCGGTCCCGCGGGATTCGTGTCGGCCGACGACGGCGAGGTAATCGAGTTCTCGCAGAGCGGCTTCGAGCAGAAGCCTTATCACCGCGCGCTGGCGGAACTGGGCGGGACCGGCGTCGAGAACACCGACCACATGGTGACCGAAACGCTGATCCGCGGCATGTACGAGTACTGGCGAAAGGTGATGGATGTCTGAGGCGCCTGGAGAGACGAACATGAACGATTTGCAGACCTATCTCGAAGTGGCCCGCCTGCATGCCGACTACGCGGCGGTCGTGGACAACCGGCAATGGGAGGCGTGGCCGGAGTTCTTCCTGGACGAGTGCGAGTACAAGATCCAGCCGCGCGAGAACTTCGACCGGGGATTCCCGCTGGCCACGCTCTACCTGATCAGCAAGGCCATGCTGAAGGACCGCGTGTACGGCATCAGCGAGACGCTGTTTCACGATCCCTACTATCAGCGCCACGTGTGCGGCCTGCCGCGCATCCTGAAGGACGAGGGCGGGGCGCTGCACGTGGAAGCCAACTACGCCGTGTTCCGCACCAAGCTGACGGGCGAGTCCACCGTCTACAACGTGGGGCGCTACATCGACCGCATCCGCCGCACGCCGGACGGGCTGAAGTTCGAGTCGCGGATCTGCGTGTTCGATACCGAGATGATTCCCAATTCCCTGATTTATCCGATTTGAGGTGGCTATGGCTGAATGGACCGATGTGGCGGCGACGGACGACGTACCCGAAGACGACGTGATCGGCGTGCAGGCGGCGGGCAAGGACCTGGCGCTGTACAGCGTGGACGGCGAGTTCTACGCTACCGACAACATCTGTACGCACGGCCACGCGCGCCTGTGCGACGGATTCCTGGAAGGGCACGAGATCGAATGCCCGCTCCACCAGGGCAGATTCGACGTTCGCAGCGGCAAGGCAATGTGCGCGCCGTTGACCGAGGACATCAGGACCTACCCCCTCAAGGTCGAGGGCGGCCGGATCTGGCTGCAATTGGGTTAGGGCTGCGTGGTTGATAGCGTCTTGGAGACATGCAATGCAGGAGCCTGATCAAGCAGGCCGCCCATTGAGGGCTTATACCGATCCCGATTACGAGCCGCTGTGCGCCACGCTGGCCGAGGTCCGCGCCAACATCGACCGGCTCGACGACCTGATCGTGGCGCTGCTGGCGCAGCGCGCCATGTACGTGAAGGACGCCGCGCGCTTCAAGAAGGACGCCTTCCAGGTCAGCGCCCCGGCGCGCCAGGCCGAAGTGTTCGCCAAGGTGCGGGCGCTGGCCAGCCGCCACAACCGGGGGTTCGACGGGCTGGAGGATGTGGTCGAGGCCGGCTACCGGGCGCTGGTAACCGCGTTCATCGCGGCCGAGCAGCAGTATCACGACAAGATGACCCGCACGGAGGATGGAGATGCCTAGTAAATCGTGGGGACGCGCCGCGGCGCGGGGAATGGCGGCTGCGCTGGTGGCCTGTGCGTTGCCCTTGGCGGCGCAGGCCCAGGCCTGGCCCGCGCATCCGCTCAAGTTGATCGTTCCGTTCGGCCCCGGGTCCAGTCCCGACCAGGTGGCCAGGGTGGTGGGAGACAGGCTGGGCGGCCTGCTGGGCCAGACGGTGGTGGTGGAGAATCGCCCGGGCGCCAGCGGCAACATCGGCACCAACGCCATCGCCAAGGCGCCGCCGGACGGCTACACCTTCGGGGTGTCGATCACCGGCCCGCTGGTCAACAATACCGTCCTGTTCGATTCGCTGCCCTATGATCCGGCCAAGGACCTGGCGCCGCTCACCCTGGCCGTGCACCAGCCCAACGTGCTGGTGGTGCCGGCCTCCTCGGGCATAGGCAGCGTCGCGCAGCTGCTCGAGGCGCTGAAGAAGAACCCGGACAAATTCAATTTCCCGTCGACAGGCGCGGGCACGGTGTCGCACCTGTCGGTCGAACTGATGCTGCAACGGATAGGCGCCAAGGCGGTGCATGCGCCGTATCCCTCGTCGCCTGCGGCGCTGACTTCGCTGCTGTCGGGCGACACCCAGTTCGCCGCGCTGCCGCCCATCGCGGTCATGCCCATGGTGAAGGACGGCAGGCTGAAGGCGCTGGCGGTGACCTCCTCCAAGCGTTCGGCGCTGCTGCCCGATATCCCGACCCTGGGCGAAGCGGGCGTGCCGGGCATCGAGGGCTCGGCCTGGATAGGTTTCGTCATTTCGTCCAAGGTCTCCGCCGACATCCAGAAGAAGCTGTCCGACGCCCTCGTCGCGGCGCTCAAGGACCCCGAGGCGGCGAAGAAGCTCGAGACCCAGTACATGGAGCCGGCGGCCACCACGCCGCAGGAATTCCGGCGCTACATGGACGACGAGCTCAAGCGCTGGGCGCCCCTGATCAAGAAGCTGGGACTCAAAGGCCAATAGCAGGAAGGAGCCGCCGCGGCGCCGCCCGGCGGGCGATGAGACCCTGACGCGATCCGCGGGCATGTTGCACAATAGGGGCCGGCACGCGACACGCCGGCCCGAGCGGCATGGCGGGCATGCGGACGACATCAGGATGGCTCATCGCATATGAAGAATGACACTGGAACGAAGCGCAAGCCGGCGGCCACGCCGGCCAAGGCCGCCGCTTCCAAACCCGCGCGCCGCGCGACCACCCCGCGCGGCGGCAAGACGGATTTGCAGCGGGCCGACTGGGTGCGCGCCGGGCTGCGCGTGCTGGCCCAATCCGGCGTGGACGCCGTGCTCATCCCCAGGCTGGCGACAGACCTGGGCGTGACCAAGGGCAGTTTCTACTGGCACTTCGAGTCGCGCGACGACCTGCTGCTCGCATTGATCGAGGAGTGGAAGCAGCATGCCACGCTGCGGGTGATCGAGATCGTCGAGAGCGCATCCACCTCGCCGCAGGAGAAGATCCGCATGATCGCCTTCATCGGCACCAATTCCCCCATCGACGAATTCGGCGGTGCCATCGAGCTGGCCGTGCGCAATTGGGCCCGCACCAACCCCGACGTGCGGCAGGCCGTGGCCGATGTCGACAAGCAGCGCCTGAGCTACCTCGCCAAGCTGTACGCCGACGTCGGATCCACGGTCGATCCCGAGCTGCTGGCTTGCCTGCACTATAGTTTCTCGACCGGGCTGCGCCTCATCTTCGCCTATCCGGAAAAGCAGAAACTGGCCATGCGGCAGGCCGCGCTCGACAACATCTTCTTTCCTCCTGCCGCCAAGTAGTCTCCGCGCTTCAGGCCGCTTGGCTCCGCAAGCGTTCCATGCCGGCCAGCGCCTCGGCATACTCGGCCGCCAGCCTGGCCACGATGTCGGCGGCCGAGGCGACCCCGTCGATCGCGCCCACGCCCTGCCCGGCGCTCCATACGTCGCGCCAGGCCTTGGCTTCGCCGCCGTCTTCCCGCTTGCCGAATGAAAAGCTGCGGCGCTCGCGCGCAGCAAGCGTCCCGATGTCCACCCCCACCGCCTCGAAGCTCTTGGCCAGGTAATTGGCGGGCAGGCCCGTGACGGCATCGCTGCAGACAATGTCGGCAGCCGTCGCATCCACCACCATGTTCTTATACGCGTCATGGGCGTTGGCTTCGCGCGAGGCGATAAAGCGTGTGCCGATGTAGGCCAGGTCTGCGCCCATCGCTTGTGCCGCCACGATCTGGCGGCCCCCCGCAATGCATCCCGACAGCACGACCAGGCCATCGAAGATCCGCCTGACTTCGTCGGTGAACGCCATGGGATTGATGCTGCCGGTATGGCCTCCCGCGCCCGCGCAAACCAGTATCAGTCCGTCGACGCCGGCGTCGATGGCCTTGCGCGCATGCCGCAGGGTGGTGACGTCGTGCAGCACCTTGCCGCCATAGGCGTGCACGCGCCTGACCACGTCGCCGGGCGGGTTCAGGCTGGTGATGACGATGGGCGCTTCATGCCGGCACACCACGTCCAGGTCGTGGGCCAGCCGCGCGTTGCTCGGATGGACGATGAGATTGACCGCGTAGGGCGCGGCCGGCCAGGGCGGCTGGCCGCGGTCCCAGGCATCGATGGCTTCCCGCACATAGGCGAGCCACGACGCGAGCTCGCTCTCCGGGCGTGCGTTGAGCGACGGGAACGCGCCGATGATCCCCGCCTTGCACTGCTCGGCCACGAGCTCCTTGGAAGAAACGATGAACATGGGCGAACCCACCGCGGGTACGCGCAGGCGCCATGGATGAGGCGCGTGATTCCATTGTCGGGACGGCGAGTTCAAGGGTTTCTCCCAGGGTTGACGGTCACGGAGGCGTTCAATAGAGTAGTTTCCATACCGACCAGTATGGAACGGAATCAGGATCAAGGCAAGATGCGATGACGAGCCCCGAACACTTCCACGGCCATGCCTCCATGGGCGAACGCAGCGTGCCGCTGCAATCGCTGTGGTCGCGCGGCGCGCGACTGGCCGAGGCACTGCGCGTGCGCGGCGTGCGCGAAGGCGACGCGTTGGCCATGCTGATGCGCAATGATCTCTGCTTTCTCGAGGCCATGGTGGCCGCCAACCTGCTCGGGGCCTATGCCGTTCCCGTTAACTGGCATCAGAAAGCGGACGAAGTGGCGTTCATTCTTGCCGATGCCGCGGCGCCCGTGCTGCTGGCCCATGCCGATCTGCTGGCGGGCGTGGCGCATGCCATTCCGGCAAGCGTACGCGTGATCGCGGCCGCCACGCCCTTGGAAATCCGCGAGGCCTATGGCATCGATCCGGCCTGTTGCGAAGTGCCGGCGGGAACGGAAAACCTCGACGACGTGATCGCCGCTCACGGCGAACTGGCGGACCGTTCCGTGGCCGGTACGCGCGGCAGCATCATCTATACCAGCGGCACCACGGGCCGGCCCAAGGGCGTGCGGCGCGCGGCGCTGGAGCCGGACGAGGCGCGCCGTTTCGCCGCGCTGTCGCAGCAGTGGTTCGATCTGCGGCCCGGCGTGCGCACGGTCATGGCGGGGCCCATGTATCACAGCGCGCCCAACACCTATACCCGGTCGGTGCTGCAATCGGGCGGCAGCATTGCGCTCATGCCGCGCTTCGACGCCGAAGGGCTGCTGGCGCTGATCGAGCGCGAACGCATCACGCATCTTCATCTCGTGCCAACGATGTTCGTGCGGCTGCTGCGCCTGCCCGAACCCGTCCGCGCCCGCTACGACCTGAGCTCGCTGGAGTTCGTCATCCATGGCGCGGCACCCTGTGCGCGCGAGGTCAAGCAGGCCATGATCGAATGGTGGGGACCGGTCATCCACGAGTACTACGGCGCGACGGAAACCGGAATGGCCAGCCGCAGTTCTTCGCAGGAATGGCTGGCCCGGCCGGGAACCCTGGGCAAGGCATGGCCCGGCCGCGAGCTGCGCGTCTACGGCGAAGACGGACGGCGCCTCGGACCCGGGCAGATCGGCGAGATCTACGTGGGATTGCAAGGCGTACCCAACTTCACATACCTGAACGCCGCCGACCAGCGCGCGCAGATCGATCGCGACGGTCTCGTCACCAACGGCGACATCGGCTATCTGGACGAGGACGGCTATCTGTTCCTGGTCGACCGGAAGAAGGACATGGTCATCTCCGGCGGCGTGAACATCTACCCGGCCGAGATCGAATGCGCGCTGGCCGAGCACGAGGACGTGGCCGACAGCGCCGTGATCGGCGTGCCCGACGCCGAGTACGGCGAAAAACTCGTGGCTTTCGTGCTGCCGTCGCCGGGGTGCACGGTGGGGGAAGACGAACTGCGCGCCTTCCTCAAACGTAAGCTCGCGAATTTCAAGGTGCCCAAGCGCTTCGTCTTCGTCGACGAATTGCCGCGGGACGACTCCGGCAAGCTGATGAAGCGCAAGTTGCGGGAGCCCTATTGGGCCGGTCGGGCAACGGCCATCTGAACGTATGCGCCGCGAGGAGACGACGATGAGAGTGACTGTGGCTGTAGCCGCGCTGGCGGCGGTCCTGGCGGGTTTCCCGGCCTGGGCGAAGTATCCCGAGCGGCCGATCCGGTTGATCGTGCCCTATCCGGCGGGCGGCACCACCGACGTGCTTGCGCGGCTCGTCGCCAAGGACATGGCCGAGGCGCTGGGGCAGGAGGTGTTCGTGGAGAACCGCGCCGGCGCCGCCACCATCGTGGGCGTGGACGCGGCGGCAAGGGCGCCCAGCGACGGCTACACCATCCTGCTGGCGACGGCGACGTCGTTCGCGGTCAATCCCCACATCTACAAGAAGCTGCCATATCGCCTGGACGAATTCATACCCATCGGCTTCATCGGCGAGGCCCCCATCCTGCTGGTTTCGCCGGTCGCCTATCCCGCCCGCAACCTGACGGAGCTGATTGGCCGATTGAAGGCGGACGGCGCGGGCGCTGCGATCGCCACCACGGGCAAGGGCGGCTTCTCTCACCTGACGGCGGCCATGTTCTTCAATGCCATCGGCGCCAAGTACCGCGACGTGCCTTATCGGGGCGAGGCGCCCGCGATCCAGGACGTGGTCGGCGGACAAGTGAATCTGTACTTCGGCAGCATGCCCGGTACGCTGCCCCATGTGAGCTCCGGACGGTTGCGCGCCTACGGCGTGACGTCCGAGCAGCGTTCCCCCTCCGCGCCGGGTATCCCGTCCTTTGCCGAGCAGGGGTTGCCGCAGGTCGTGGCCACGTCGTGGTTCGGATTATCCGCGCCCAAGGGCACGCCGCAGGACGTGATCGCCACGCTGGGCGTCGCGCTGGCCAAGGCCATGAAGGAAAAAAGCATGCGCGACCGGCTGGCGCAGGAAGGCGCCGTGACGCGCGAGATGTCGCCGGCCGAGTTCGCCGACTACATCCGGCGCGACAACGAACGCTGGGGCGCCATCGTGCGCGCCGCCGGCGTGGAAGCGGAGTAGGCGTCATGGTCGGCTACATGCTCGAGCAGGTGTTGTACGACCTGGGCACGCGCCGCGATGCCCGCAGCGCCTTCGCCCAGGACGCCCAGGCATTCCTGGCCCGCTACAGGCTGCCGGCGGCGGCGGCGAAGATGGTGGCCGAGTTCGACGTGGCGGCGCTGCAGCGGGCCGGTGTCAGCCCCTTGCTGACCTATGGCTACTGGATGACCAACGCGCCGACCAGGACGCGGGCGGCCTACCTCGCCCAATTGCGCGGACAAGAAGGAGAGGGCGCATGGCCAAGATCGTAGGCGGTTTCGTCATGCCGCACGAACCCGGCATCTTCTACATGCCGGAGGATCGTTGGACCGACGGACAGCGGCGCGTCATGGCTGCCTACGGCGACATCGCGCGCAGGATAGGCGAGCTTGGCGCCACGGCCGCGATCGTGGTGGGCGCCGATCACTACGTGCTGTTCGGCCCAGGATGCCTGCCCAGCTATCTGATCGGCATCGGCGACGTCAGCGGCCCATACGAGAAATTCGCCGGTATCGACCAGGGGCCGATTCCCAACCACGTGCCGCTGGCCGAGCACATCGCCTTCCACGGCCGCGCCAACGGCTTTGACTGGGCCGTGGCCAAGGTGCTGCGGGTGGATCACTCCATCGGACTGCCGGCGCGCGTATGCGCCCTGTCCAATCCATCCGTGCGGGGCGTGATTCCGGTGTATCTCGCCAGCGGTGTCGAGCCCGTGATCTCCCTGAGCCGCGCCTACGAACTGGGCGGCGCGCTGCGGCGCGCGGTCGAGGCCTGGGCGGGCGAGGAGCGTGTGGTGGTGATCGGCTCCGGCGGCATCAGCCACTGGGTGGGCATGCCGCAGATGGGCCGGGTGAACGAGGCCTTCGACCGGCAGGTGCTCGAATGCGTGGTGCGCGGCGATGCCGCGCCGCTCCTGGCGCTGCGCGATGCCGACGTGCTGGAGCAGGCGGGCAACGGCGCCTTCGAGATTCGGAATTTTCTTTGCATGATGGGCGCGCTGCCTGGCCGTACCGGAAGGCTGCTGTGCTATGAGCACGGCGACGAATGGGTGACCGGCCTGGGGTTCGCCGAAGTCCTGGAGCCAGCATGAATTCGACCCTTCTTCGTACGGACGGCCCGCGCGCGCAGGCGCGGCTCCGGCAACCGGAAACTGTCGGCGTGGAGGAACTGCGCGCCCTGGTGGACCTCGAGCACGGCGCGATCGACCGCCGCGTGTACTGGGACGAGGCCATCTACCGGCTGGAGCTGGAACGCATCTTCGCGCGCTGCTGGCTGTTCGTGGCGCACGAGAGCCAGGTCGCCGAACCCGGCGACTTCCTGACCACCTACATGGGCGAGGACGGGGTGATCGTGGCACGGGACGCCAGCGGCGCCATCAACGTGTTCCTCAACTCCTGCACCCATCGCGGGAACCGGATCAGCCTGGCGGAAGTGGGCAACCGTCGCCGGTTCACCTGCAACTATCACGGGTGGACCTTCGGGCTGGACGGCGCGCTGGTGGCGCTTCCGCATGAAGATATCTACCAGCGGACCTGCCCCGGGTTCGACAAGGCGGATCTGGGCCTGCATCGCGCGCGGGTCGCCAGCTACAAGGGGCTGGTATTCGCCACCTTCGACGAGGAGGCGCCCGGCCTGGACGAATACCTGGGCGACTACCGCTGGTACCTCGACGTGCTGCTGGACAACGACGAAGGTGGCACCGAGTTCCTGGAAGGCAGCATCAAGTCGCGCATGGCATGCAACTGGAAATTCCCGGCCGAGAACTTCGCCGGCGATTCCTATCACGCCGCCTGGACGCACAACTCGGGCGCCATCGCCATGCTGGGCATGGGCGTGGGCAAGTCCGACCAGGAGAACAGCTACCAGGTCAACGTCAACGGGCACGGGTGGCAGTTCGGGCTCGACATGATCGGCAACGCCATGGTGCTGGGCGAGCAGGACATCGTCGATTACCTGCGCGAAAGGCAGGAAAAGGTGGCCGCCCGCCTGGGCAAGCTGCGCTCGCGCATGGTGGGAGCGATCAGCTCCGCCAACCTTTTTCCCCACATGTCGTTCCTGCCGGGGCAGAGCACCTTCCGGACCTGGCATCCCAAGGGGCCGAAGGGCATCGAGCTGCATACCTGGGTGCTGGTGAACAAATCCGCGCCCGAAAGCCTGAAGAACCTCTACATGAAGGGTGTCATGCGGACGTTCTCGCCCTCGGGCACGCTGGAGATGGACGACGGTGACAACTGGGAGAACTCGACCCAGACCAACGAGGGCGTGGTGACCCGGCGCCAGAAACTGCACTACGCGCTCGGGCTCGACAGCCGCATCGAACATCCCGAGTTGAAGGGCTCGGTGCACCTGCGCAAATACAACGATTCGAACCAGCGCGCCTTCTATCGCCAATGGCTGGCGATGATGTGCGACGAGCGCGCACCCGCGACGAGGAGCTGAAGCCATGCCCGTGAACCTTGGCGAGACGCCCGCATTGCGCAAGCCGGTTACCTTGCCCCCGCCGCCCTTGCCGCCGCGCGAGCTGGTATTCGAAGTGGAGCAGTTCCTGTATCGCGAGGCGCGCATGCTGGACGACGAGCGCTATCAGGAGTGGCTGGGCCTGATGACGGAGGACGTGCATTACTGGATGCCCGGCATCCAGGCCCGCCACCGGCGCGACCGGAAGCCGCGACTGGATCCTGCGCGCATGGCCTTCTTCGACGACGACCTGCTCAACATGCGCCGGCGCGTGACGCGCTTTCTCGACCCGACGGCGTGGGCCGAAGACCCTCCCACGAGGTCCTGCCATGTCATCTCGAACATCGAAGTGGAACTGACCGAGGCGCCGGACGAGTATCGCGCCTATTCCGCGTTCGTCAACTGCCGCGGCCGAGGAGAGACCGAGGAGTACTGGCTGTCTGGACGCCGCAAGGACCTGCTACGGCGCGTCGAGGACGGGAGCCTGCGCCTGGCCTCGCGCGAGATCGTCATCACGCAGACCGTGCTGCTGGCCAAGAACCTGAACGTCTTCCTATGAGCGCGCCCGCCCGGCCGCCCGAAGGGGGCGCTCCCTCCCTTGGGGAGGATGTCGCGCAGCGACAGGAGGGTCTTCCTATGAGCGCGCCCGCCCGGCCGCCCGAAGGGGGCGCTCCCTCCCTTGGGGAGGATGTCGCGCAGCGACAGGAGGGTCGTCCGGTGAGCGCGCCCGCCCGGCCGCCCGAAGGGGGCGCTCCCTCCCTTGGGGAGGATGTCGCGCAGCGACAGGAGGGCTCACAAGTTATCGCGCCCGGCTGGCTGCCGGGCCAGGTGGCGCTGGTTACCGGCGCGGCCGCCGGCATAGGCCGCGCCGTGGCGGAGCGCTATCTCGACGAGGGCGCGGCCGGGGTGGTGTGCGTGGACGCCGACGAAGCCGGACTGCGGGACCTGGCCGGCCGCCATGCGGGCCGCATCGAGACCGTGGCGGGCGACGTGCGCGACTACGCCGTCCATGAGCGGGCGGTAGGCCGCGCGCTGGCCGTCTACGGCCGGCTGGACATCCTGGTGGGCAACGCCGGCGTGTTCGATTTCCGCCGCCCGTTGCGCGGCTATACGGCACCGGCGCTGGCCGCCACCATGGACGAGCTGTTCGGGATCAACCTGCGCGGCTACCTGTACGCCGCCATGGCGGCGCGCGAGGCGCTGGAGGCCGCCGCGGGATGCATGATCTTCACCGCCTCGGTCGCGAGTTTTCATGCCGGCGGAGGCGGCGTGCTCTACACCATGGGCAAGCACGCGGTAGTGGGCATGGTGCGCCAGCTGGCCCTGGAGCTTGCGCCTCGCGTGCGCGTCAACGGTGTCGGGCCGGGCGGGACCTTGACCGGGCTGCGGGGCACCCGCGCCCTGGGACACGGCGAGCGGCACATCGGCGCCGATCCGCGGGCGTTCGACGAACGGGTGGCCGCAGCCGTCCCACTGGCCTTCGCGCAGCGGCCGCAGGACCACACCGGCCTCTATGTGCTGCTGGCCAGCCGCGACAACGCGAGGGCGGTCACCGGCGAGATATTCATGAGCGATGGCGGCGTCGCCGCGCGCTCGATCTAGAGAAAAGGGTGAAGGCCACCCCCGCGCCCTTCGGGCGCCCCCTGGGAGTCGACATGGAAGCATCCGCGCAGTCCCGTCATCCGGCGCAAGGCCGCAGCGTCGAGGCCAATGGCATCCGCACCAACTATCACGAGGCGGGCGAGGGACCGCCGCTGATCCTTCTGCACGGTTCGGGCGCCGGAGTCAGCGGCTGGGAGAACTGGCACGGCGTGATGCCGGCATTCGCCCGCCGCCATCGCGTGCTCGTGCCGGACATCGTGGGCTTCGGCTTCACAGAGAGACAGCCAGGCGCCAAGTACAACATCAAGGTCTGGGTACAGCACCTCCTGGGCTTCATGGACGCCATGGGCGTGGAGCGGGCCGATCTCGTGGGCAATTCCTTCGGCGGCGCGCTGGCCCTGGCCGTGGCCCTGCGCAACGGCCACCGTGTCGGCAAGATGGTGCTGATGGGTACGCCCGCGGGGGAGTTCGAGCAGCGCGCTTCGTCGGCCCGCTCGTGGTACTACCAGCCGTCGCTCGAGAACATGGCCGAACTGCTGCGCACCTTTCCCTACGATCCGGCCATCGTCACCGACGAGATGGTCCGGCTGCGCCACGAGGTGAGCCTGCTGGCGGGCGGCATGGACGCCTACCGGAAGTTGTTCCCCGAGCCAGGCCAGGCCGGCGAGGTCAAGATGGTCAAAGGCATACCGGAAGAGGATCTGGCGTCGGTGCAGGCGCCGGTCCTGGTGCTCCACGGCCGCGACGACCAGCGCGTGCCGGTGGAATGCGGACTGCGCATCGCCCGGCGGTGCCCGCGCGCCGACCTGCACATGTTCGGCCTGTGCGGACATTGGGTGCAGATCGAGCGACGCGAGGCCTTCGTCGAGTTGGCCTCGTCTTTCCTGGCGTGACCCTGCCAGGACCTTGCGCATCGCGCCATCAACCGAAAAGGATGCTTCATGATCGATCCGGACACCTCATTGCGGCTGGCTAGGGAGCTGGAAGCCGCCGAACGCAGCCGCGTGCCGGTGCGGCAGTTTTCGCTGCGCCATCCCGACATGACGGTGGACGACGGCTACGGCATCCAGCGGGCATGGCTGGGCTTGAAGCTGCAGAGCGGCCGCGCGTTGCGGGGACACAAGATCGGCCTCACTTCGCGCGCCATGCAGCAGTCCAGCCAGATCGACGAACCCGACTACGGCGCGCTGCTCGACGACATGTTCTACGAGTCCGGCCATGACATTCCCGGCGACCGCTTCCTGGCGCCGCGAGTGGAGGTCGAACTGGCCTTCGTGTTGGGCAGGCCGCTGCGCGGGCCCGGGGTGACGGTATTCGATGTGCTTCGCGCCGCGGACTATGTGGTGCCGGCGCTGGAGATCATCGATGCGCGCATCGAGCAGCTCGATCGCGAGTCGGGCCGGCCGCGCAAGGTCTTCGACACCATCTCGGACAACGCCGCCAGCGCCGGCGTGGTGCTGGGCGGCCGGCCGGTGCGCCCGGACGCGCTGGACCTGCGCTGGTGCGGGGCATTGCTGCACAAGAACGGGATCATCGAGGAGTCGGGGCTGGCCGCGGCGGTGCTGGGCCATCCCGCCACCGGCGTTGCCTGGCTCGCCAACAAACTCGCGCGGCATGGCGAAGCGCTGGGCGAGGGCGAGGTCGTGTTGGCCGGTTCCTTTACCCGTCCCGTGGCGGGCGCCTGCGGAGACACTTTCCATGCCGACTATGGCCGGCTGGGTTCGATCAGCTTTCGCTTTGCCTGAGGGGGGCATCATGATGCTGCCCGAGAATGCGTTCAAGCGCGCCGTCTCCTGCCGGGAACGGCTCATCGGCCTGTGGGCCGCGATGGCCGATCCCTATGGCGCGGAAATCTGCGCCCAGGCCGGATTCGACTGGATCCTGCTGGACGGCGAGCACGCTCCCAACGACCTGCGCAGCATCCTGGCGCAACTGCAGTCCCTGGCGCCCTACCGCGCCGCGCCGGTGGTTCGCGTGCCCGAAGGCAATGCCGTACTGCTCAAGCAATATCTCGACATAGGCGTGCAGAACTTCCTGGTCCCCATGGTGGAGTCAGCCGAACAGGCGCGCGCCATCGTGGCCGCGACCCGCTATCCGCCGCAAGGTACGCGCGGCGTCGGCAGTTCCATCGCCCGGGCCTCGCGCTGGGCACGCTACACGGACTATCTGCACGCCGCTAACGGCCAGGTCTGCGTGCTCGCGCAAGTCGAAACCGCCGCGGGCGCCGAACGTATCGAAGACATTGCCGCGGTGGACGGGGTGGACGGCATTTTCATCGGACCGGCCGATCTTGCGGCGTCGATGGGACACCTGGGCAATCCCGGCCATCCCGAGGTCGGCTCGGCCATAGCCAGGGCGATGGCCAGGACCCTCGCCCTGGGCAAGGCGGTCGGCACGCTGACCGCCGAGCCTGCTTCGATACGCCGCTACCTGGAGCAAGGGGCGAGCTTTATCGCGGTGGGCGTGGATACCGCGCTGCTCGCACGGGCGACGCGGGACCTGGCCGCGGCCTGGATCAATCCAGCTTGACGTTGGCCTTGCGCACGACCGCGCCCCACTTGGCACGGTCTGCCTCGATGAACGCCGCGAACTCCGCCGGCGTATTCCCTTTCAGTTCTCCGCCATACGAGCGCCATTTCTCTGCCAGTTCGGGCGATTGCGCCGCCTTGCGCATGGCCTCGCTCAGCTTGTCGACGATGGCTTTGGGCGTCCCGGCCGGCGCCAGCAGGCCTTGCCATGCAATGGGCTCGAAATCGGTGATGCCCGCCTCCGCGAAAGTCGGTACGTTGGGGAAGGTGGGATGCCGCTGCTTGCCCGTGATCGCCAGCAGCTTGAGCTTGCCGGCGCGGATGTTACCGGCCGCGGCGGGCAGTCCGTCGAACATCAGCTGCACCTGTCCGGCCAGCAGGTCGGCGTAGGGGCTGTTGCTGTTGTACGGAACGAAGTTGAGCTTGGCGTTGGCGCTGAAGCCGAACCATTCGCCCGACAGATGCGAGTAGCTGCCTGGCCCTTGCGTGGCGACGTTGACCGTGTCCGGCTTGGACTTCATCAGCGCCAGGAGGCCCGGGACGTCGTTGGCGGGCAGCTTGGGCGTGGCGATGAGGCCCGTATTGAGAATGCCCAGCAGGCTGACCGGCGTGAAATCCTTGGCCGCATCGAACGGCAGCTTGGAATAGAGGTGCGGGACCACCGATAGCGTGCTGGTCGTGCCGATGTACAGGGTATAGCCGTCAGGCGTGGCGCGTGCCGCCGCCTCCGTGCCGATGATGCCCGAGGCGCCCGGGCGATTATCTACGAACACGGTCTGCCCCAGCACCTTGGTGAGTTCGGTGGCGATTTCCCGGGCGTTGGCGTCCGGCCCGGTGCCGGCCGCGAAAGGCGCGATGATGCGCACGGCGCGGGCCGGGTAGTCATCCGCGTGCGCGCCCGTTGCCAGCATGGCGACGCCCAGCGCCGAGAAGCCGAGACTGCGGAAGAAAGCATTCATGTGTCGTCTCCGGTAAGCATCACGTGTCCTATCCGCGGTTTGTATTTCTATTATCAAATTACAAGAATTTGTGTATATTAAAAACAAGTAAATCATAAAAATCAACAACTATTCTCTTTTAAAGAGAATGATTGGAGGAAAAATGAATGCGAACTTGTCCGCCGCTGCTCCTGGCCGCCCGGCAGCCTTGCCGCTGGCGTTCAGCCACCTCGGCCTTTTCGTCCGCGATATCGACGCGGTGGCGAACTTCTACAAGACGGTGCTGCGCTTCACCGAAACCGATCGCGGCAACCTCGGCCATGCGCGGCTCATCTTCCTGAGCCGGGATCCCTCCGAGCATCACCAGATCGTTCTCGTTTCGGGCCGTCCCGAAGAGCTGCGCTTCAACGTGGTCAACCAGATCTCGTTCCGGGTGCCCGACCTGGCAACGCTGAGGCGTTTCCACGAGCTGCTCGTGGCGGCCGGCGTGGACGACATCCAGCCCGTGACCCATGGCAACGCCGTCTCCATCTATTGCCGCGATCCCGAGGGCAACCGCCTGGAGATCTTCATGGACACCGACTGGTATTGCGAGCAGCCGCTGCGCGAGCCCGTCGACTTCCGCGACAGCGACGAGGAAATCATGCGCAAGGCGGAGGCCATCGCCCGCCGCTATCCGCGCTTCCAGCCGCGGGCGGAATGGCAGGCCCGGATCGCCAAGCTGATGGAAGCCGACCAGAATGGCTGACCTGAAAGCCCCCCCCTACGCGTTGTCGCGCGCCTCCCAGGGGGCGGACCGGCAGAGCCGGATCCGCGGCGTCCTGGGCGAGCAGCGTCCTCTCACCGGATGCGGGTGGCGGGTCGCGCCACGGAAAGCCGGGGCGACGTTGGTCGACGTGGCTATCGTCGGCTATGGCCCCGTCGGCGCAATGCTGGCCAATCTGCTCGGCCAGGCGGGCTTGTCCGTGCTCGTGATCGACAAAGAGCCGGACATCTATCCACTGCCGCGCGCCATCCATTTCGATGGCGAAGTCATGCGCATTTTCCAGAGCGCGGGCCTCAAAGACGAGGTGGCGGCGGTGACCCGGCCTGGCAGCCAGGGCATGCATTTCGTCAATGCCGAGGGACGAACCCTGCTGATACGCGGCGGCACTGCGGAGCTGGGCCCGCACGGATGCGCCAACAACTACTACTTCCACCAGCCCGAACTCGAGCGCGTGTTGCGCGAAGGCGCAGCTAGGTTCCCCAACGTGGAGGTGCGCCTGGGCTGCGAGGTGATGGCGCTGCGCGACGGTCCGGCCTGCGTGGAACTGGAGCTCGGGGATGGTGCCGAGCCGCAGCGGCGCCTGGCGCGCGCGCGCTATGTCGTGGGGTGCGATGGCGCCCGTTCGCTCGTGCGCAAGACCATGGGCAGCCGGATGGAAGACCTGGGACTGCACCAGCCATGGCTGGTGTTCGATGCGATCCTGAAAGACGAGGGCCTGCCCTTGCCCGGGCATACCATCCAGTACTGCGATCCCGCGCGGCCCATGACGTACTGCAACGTCGTCGGTCGCCGGCGGCGCTGGGAAATCATGATCATGCCCGGCGACGACACCGCCGCGATCGTCCGGCCCGACAGGCTGTGGAAATTGGTCGAACGCTGGATCACCCCCGAGCACGCGGAGCTCGAGCGGGCCGTGGTCTACACCTTCCATTCCGTGCTGGCGCACGGGTGGCGCAAGGGCCGCATGCTGCTCGCCGGCGATTCCGCGCACCAGACGCCGCCTTTCCTGGGCCAGGGCATGTGCGCCGGCATGCGCGATGCCGCCAACCTGGCATGGAAACTGGAGGCCGTGCTGCGCGGCCGCGCCATGCCCGAATTGCTGGACACCTACGAATCCGAGCGGGCACCCCATGTGCGGGCTTTCGTCGAACTGGCCGTGCGGCTGGGGGCGATCATCCAGACTACGGACCCCGACGCCGCCCGCGAGCGCGACCGGCGCTTCGAGGCGGGCGGGCCGGAGATCTTCGAGTTTCCGTCACCGGCCCTGGGGCCAGGACTCCAGGCCAATGAGCCGCCGCCCGCAGGGCAGCCCTTTCCGCAGCCCCGCCTGGAGGACGGCAGGCTGCTGGACGAGGTGCTGGGCGACCGCATGGCGATCATCGGCGAGCCGGACGTAGTGCATGGCGTGGGAGAGGCCGCGCGCGAACGATGGCGCGCGATGGATGCGGTCGTGCTCGACCGTCCGGGCCGTACACTAGCGGCCTGGCTCGAGGCGCATGGCGCGCGGGCCATCGTGCTGCGTCCCGACCGCTACGTGATGGGAATGGCGCGCACCTCCGAAGAACTCGAGCGCATCACGGCCCGCCTGCCCGCGGCCGAGGTCGCTTTGTCCCGATGACCGCATGGAAGAAAAATCCGCCACCAGCCTGGAGCGCATGCTGCGGGTGCTGGACTTGTTCGACGACGAACACCTGACCCGCACCGCGGAAGAGATCGCGTCGCTGCTGGACGTGTCCCTGCCCACCGGCTATCGCTACGTGAAGACCCTGGGCGATGCGGGGCTGCTGCAGCGCGCGGGCGATTCGCGCTATGCGCTGGGCCCCCGCATCGTGGTGCTGGACTATTACATCCGGCGGGCCGATCCCCTGCTGCGGGTCGCGATTCCGCACATGGCCGATCTGGTCGAGAAGACGAGCTTCGATTGCGTGACGTCCGCGTGGTTCGGCTCGCAGATCCTCGACACGCACCGCGAGATGGGCAAGGCGCCCGCGACGCTGGCCTACGGGCGCGGACGGCCTCGCCCGCTGTTCAGCGGCGGTGCGCCCAAGGTCATCCTCGCTTCGTTCCCTCCCGCGCAATTGCGCAAGTTGTTCGACGCCCATCCCGCCGACATCGCCCGCGCCGGCCTGCCCACCGAGTGGCCCGCTTTCCGCAAGTACTACGCCGCGATCCGCCGGGCCGGCCATTACGTATCGCGCGGAGAACTGGAACCGCAGCTGGCCGCCATCGCGGCGCCCATTCCCAAGGCCGATGGCGGAGTATGGGGCGCCTTGTCGGTGGTGATCGACATGCCGCGCATCGATGTGGTGGACGTGTCGCGGGTGGTGCAACTGGTCAGGCAGGCGGCGGGACGGATCGCGGACGAGTTGGCGGAGGGCTAGCGGCGTCCCTACTTTCAGGCCTCCTGTGCGCCCCGAGAGATCCGACGCGTGATTTCTTCGGCGGCCTCGCGCAGTTGCTTGGCTAGGTATTCTTCGTTGAACGCCTGGAAGCGCTCCACGGACCCAACGGCAGTGATGCTCCCCAGTATCCGCTTGCGTTCGTCGAAGATGGGAGCCGCGATCCCCGCCTTGTCCGGATCGAGGTCACCGGTCGTCAAGCAATAGCCTTTGCGGCGTATCTCCAGCATGGCGCGCGAAAAATCCTTCCAGCTTGCTCCCAGCCGCTGCATGTCCGCTTCCTGCGCATGCTCATCATAGAGACGCCGTAGTTGCCGGGGCGGCAGGTTGGCCAGCACTACGCGCGCCGTGGCGCTGCGCAGCAGCGCCATGGGCCGGCCGCGCCCGAAGCGCAGCGGCTCCGCGTCCCGTCCCGGATGATGGTGAACGGTGATGACCGTGCTGCCATACAACTCGCTCAGCAGCACGTTCAGGCCCGTTTCTTCTCCCAAGGCCTCGATCAAGTCCCGGCTCTTCGTCAGCATGGGATCGTACTCGCGCATCTGCAGATCGAGCTGGATCACGCGCGGCCCCAGCGCGTAGCCGCCCGGCAGCCGCACCAGCAGTCCGACCGCACATAGCTCGCGGATGTAGCGATAGGCCGTGGCCGGTGCATAGCCGAGCTGATTGCAGATCACGTCGACGTCCACGGCAGGCTGGTCGGGCCTGAAGAGGTCGAGGACATCGAGCATGCGGCGAAGGCTGTTCATGAGGGGCGAGGCAAGGGAAAACGAGGCCCGCCAGGGTGCCGCAACGGCGGCGCTTTGGCAAGCCGGGCTGCTCGGCCGATACGTCCTTTTTTGCAGATTTATCAAATAAGCAAATTTCTATCAAAACAGTGGCCTCAATATTTTTATTGAATTTACATTTTTATCGAATAGCGATAATACTGAAAAAAAGGAGTTCGATATGACGACTGGAGCGCAAGCTTTGCTTTCTGCCTTGCAGGCGGAAGGGGTGGAAGTGTGTTTCGCGAATCCCGGCACGACGGAACTGGACCTCGTGCGTGCGTTCGACACCGTGCCCGGCGTGCGCTGCGTGCTGGGCCTGCAGGAGAACGTCTGCACCGGCGCGGCCGACGGCTACGGCCGCATGCGCGGCGCGCCGGCAGCCACGCTGCTGCACCTGGGGCCAGGTTTTGCCAACGGAATCGCCAATCTGCATAACGCCCGGCGCGCCCGCACGCCCATCGTCAACCTGGTCGGCGATCACATGAGCTGGCATCTGCCTTTCGATGCGCCGCTGACATCCGACATCGAGTCGCTGGCGCGTCCGGTGTCGGGCTGGGTGCACCGGGTGACCAGTACCGCGGACGCCGCATGGGCGGGCCGGGAGGCGGTGCGCGCCAGCCTGGCGCGGGGTGGGCAGGGCGCGACCGTCATCTTCCCGGCCGATTTCCAGGTGGGCGAGGCCGGCGGGAGCGATAAAGCCAAAGCCGCCGACGCCCATGCCCGCGAGGAACCCGCGTCCATCCCCGACCTGGCGGCCTGCGCCGCACGGCTGAAGTCGGCGCGCAAGGTTGTGTTCCTGTTGGGTGGAGGCGGGCCGGCCAGCGGCCTGGGCGCCCGCGGCCAGCGTGCCGCCGCCCGGCTGTGCGCCGCGCTGGGCGCGTCGGCCTATGCCGAGACCTTCCCGTCGCGCGCCGAGCGCGGGGGCGGCCTGCCCGATTTCGACCGTTTGCCGTATTTTCCGGAGCCCGCCCGCGCGGTGCTGGACGAAGCGGACGTGGTGGTGCTGGCCGGCGTGCTGCCGCCCGTGACCTACTTCGGCTACGAGGGCCATCCCAGCCAGATGGTGGAACCTGGCCGGCTGCTGCCGCTGGGAGCGCCGGGCGAGCCGGTGGCCGATTATCTGGAGGCGCTGGCCAGGATGCTGGATGCGCCCGCCTGGGAGGGCGTTGCGCCGGTCCCGCTACCGGCGCAGCAAGGCCGGCTGACCCCCGCCGCGATCTCGGCCACGATCGCGCGGCTGCTGCCCGAGGACGCCATCGTCTCGGTAGAGGGCGGCACCTGCGGCTACCCGTTTTACGCCGCCTCGGCAGCTTCGGCCCGCCACACCGCGCTGACCAATACCGGCGGCGCGATCGGACAGGGCCTGCCGGTGGCGCTGGGAGCGGCGATCGCCAGCCCCGGGCGCCGCGTGGTGGCGCTGCTGTCGGACGGCAGCACGCAGTACACGGTGCAGACGCTCTGGTCGCTGGCGCACGAGAACTTGCCGGTAGTCGTGCTGATCGCCGCCAACCACCAGTACGGGATCCTGCGCAAGGAGCTGGCGCGCGGCGAGCAGCCGGGCCCGCAGGCCGAGGCGCTGACCAGCCTGGACCGGCCGCGCATCGACTGGACGCGGCTGGCCGAGGGCTATGGCGTGCCGTCCAGCCGTGTCGAGACCGCCGAGGAACTGGGCGAGGCGTTCGCCGCCGCCTGCGCGCGTCCCGGGCCGACCCTGATCGAAATGCAGCTGTAGCGCAGGCTGCCCTCCGGGGCCGCAGCGACAACGATTCACTGGAGAAATGATGGACCTAGAACTGAAAGGCCGCGCGGCGGTCGTGACGGGCGGCAGCTTGGGCATCGGACGGGCGACCGCCGAGGCCCTGGCGGCCGAAGGCGTGAACGTGGCGATCGTCTCGCGCAACCAGGCCCAGCTCGATGCGGCCGCGCGCGAGATCCGCGCCGCGCATGGCGTGGACGTGCTGCCGGTGGCGGCGGACGTGTCTGACACCGCGCAAGTAACCGCGATGATGGATCGCGTGGCCGCGCACTTCGGTCGCCTGGACATCCTGGTCAACGGCGCGGCCCATCCGGGCGGGCTGGTGCGCAGCGAGATCGAGCTGGCCGATCCCGAGGGGCTGCTGCAGGACATCAACATCAAGGTCGTGGGCTACATGCGCTGCGCCAAGGAAGCGGCGCGGCACATGAAGGCCGGCGGCTATGGCCGCATCGTCAACATCGGCGGGCTGACGGGGCGCGGTAGCAAGCAGCTCTCGGGCATGCGCAACGTGGCCGTCTGCCACATGACCAAGACACTGTCGGACCAGCTCGGACCCCATGGCATCACGGTCAACGTGATCCATCCCGGCGTGGTCGAAACGCCTCACATCCGCGAGCTCTATGCAAAGGAAGCAGCCAAGCAGGGGCTGAGCGTGGATGAGGTGGAGGCCAACTACATCCGCGCCACGCCCATCCGGCGCACGCTGACGCCCGCCGAGATCGCCGACACCATCCTGTTCCTGGCCTCCCCGCGGGCGGCCGCCATCACCGGCGAGTCGATAGGCGTGGACGGCGGCATCACGCGCGGCATTTTTCTTTGAGCGGGAGAAGCACCATGCAAGGCACGTTATTGGTCGGAACGGCCGGACAAGGCATATTGCGCAGCGTGGACGACGGCGCGAGCTGGCACCGGCTGGGCTTGAAGGAAGCCATCGAATTCGACGGCGTGGTCCGCTGCCTGGCTGTGGATCCGGCCGATCCGCGGCGCGTGTTCGCCGGGGCCGATTGCGGCATCTGCCTGAGCACGGATGGCGGCGCACATTTCTCGCGCATCGCCTCGCCCGCGGACGGCATGACGGTCTGGGCCTTCGCCATTGATCCGCGCGATCCCGCCGTGATGTATGCGGGCACTGGCGCCCCCTCGCGCGCGGCCATGTTCCGGTCGCTGGACGGTGGCGCGAGCTGGGTCCGGCTGCCGCCGGAGATTCCCGAGTTCTGCCGCGGCGTGAACCGGCCGCGCATCCTGGCCATCTGCGTGGATCCGGCCGTGCCGGGCGAGGTCTGGTTCGGCGTGGAGGAGGGCGGTGCTTGGCGCAGCGGCGACCGGGGCGATACCTGGACGCGCGTCGACCAGGAGGGAGCGCGCGAGGGCGCGATCGCCAACCCCGATATACACGGCATCACCATTCTCGGACCTGCGGATGGACATCCCAAAAAGACCCTGGTGCTGTCGGTCAACACGGTCTATGCCAGCACCGATGAAGGGCGGACGTGGGCGGGCGAGCCTTCGCGCCTGCGCTTCGACGGCATGTACTACACCCGCACCGCCCAGCTCCTGGCCGATGGCAGCGCATTGCTGCTGGCCATCGGCGACGGCACGCCCGGCACGCGCAGCCACATCTACCGCTCGGCCGACCGGGGCGCGACATGGGAACGGGCGCTGCTGCATGCCGCGCCCAACTCGACGTTCTGGGCCTTCGGTACGCACGCCGCCGATCCGCACTTCGTGCTGGCCGGCACCAAGTATGGCCACCTGTTCCGTTCCATGGACGGTGGCCGCAGCTGGTTCAAGGACTGGCGAGACTTCAGCGAGATCACCTCGGTCGCGTGGACGCCCCACGTGGCGCCGGTGCACGCGCATCCGCAGTCCATCGTCTGAGGAGACACGCCATGCAGGACATCAAGCCCCGGATCACGCGCACGCATCTTTCCCTGTTCGTGGCCGATCCGTTCAAGTCGGGCCCCTGGTACGAGGACGTGCTGGGCATGACCGAAACGGCGCGCGGCGAGAAGTGGGTGTTTCTCTCGTTCGGCGTCAAGCACCACGACATCGCGCTGATCCGCGCCGAGTCCACGGACGGCGCGCCGCTGTCACGGGGCCAGATCAACATGCAGCACTACGGCCTGGAGATAGACGGCGACGTCGACGAACTGCGCCGGCTGTACGGGATGCTGCTGCGCAAGGGGGTCGAGGTCGTCAAGACCACCGACCACAAGGTCGGCTACGGCGTCTATTTCCACGACCCCGACGGTCACCGCCTGGAGTTCTTCTGCCACACGGTGCACGACGACGAAGAAGGCAAGCGCATCTTGCACCAGTATCACGCGCCCAGCGATCCCATCGACCTGCAGCCGCTCTGAACCGACATCGATCCACGGAACCCATCATGAAATCCCCCAACTTCGGCCCCTACCATATCCGCAAGTGGTACCTCCAGATCGAGGACGCGCTGGCCACCGAATCTGGCATGCCCGCCGACGGCGCCCCCCTGCGCAAGATCGTCGTGGGCGCGGTGCTGCACAACCCCTACGCCGGCCGCCACGAAGACAACCTGGGTGCCTACATCGAGCCCTCGAACCTGCTGGGCGCGGAGTTCGGCCGCCGCATCCAGGAGGCCGCCGCCGGCACGCCTGTCGAGAGCTACGGCAAGGCTTGCCTGGTGGGCGCGGACGGCGAGTACGAGCACGGCAATGCGCTCCTGACCACGGTGTTCGCCAATCCCGTGCGCGATGCGCTGGGCGGCGCCCAGTCGTGGGTGCCGTCCACGGGCAAGCGCGGCGGTCCGGGCACGATCATCGACATTCCACTGGCGCACAAGGACGCCCTGTACGTGCGATCGCACTACGACACGGTATCGGCCATGTTCAACGATGCGCCCAACCGCGACGAAGTGCTGATCGCCTTTGCCTTCGCCACGCGCGGCCGGCTGCATGCCCGTCTGGGTGGTTTGAAGGCGAGCGAGATCGTCGGCGACGGGCTGAACTGAAATGGATCGTCGCGACCATATCGTCCACTGCGGAGCGCTGCGCCTGCATGTCGCAGACTGGGGCGGGACCGGTGGCTGGCCGGTGCTGATGCTGCACGGCATACGCAGCTTCGCCGACACCTTCGAGGGGTTGGCCGGCGCGTTGCAGCCGGGCTACCGGGTACTGGCGCTCGACCATCGCGGCCGCGGGCAGAGCGAATGGGACCCGGGCCGCAATTACTACACCGATGCCTACGTCGAGGACGTGCGTGCCGTGGTCGAACAACTTGGGCTGTCCCGTTTCGATCTGCTCGGGCACTCCATGGGCGGCATCAACGCCATCGTCTATGCGGCGGCGCATCCCGACCGGGTGCGCAAGCTGATCGTCGAGGACGCCGGACCGGGAGCCTTCGACGATAGCGATGGCGCCCGGCGCATACGCGCCGAGCTCTCTCGCACGCCCGAGTCCTTCGCCGACTGGGGCGAGGCCGAGACCTTCATGCGCGAGATCCGGCCGACCGTGACGCCCGAGGCCATCGCCGCCCGCCTGCGCCACATGCTGGAGCCGCACGGCGACCGCCTGCGCTGGCGCTACGACCATGCCGGCATCAAAGCCACCCGGCTCGATCCGGATCCGGCGCGAGTGGTCGACCTGTGGCCGCCGGTCCAGGCGCTGTGCTGCCCCACGCTGGTCCTGCGCGGCGGCCGCTCGGACTACCTGAGCGCGGCGACCGCCCGGGCCATGGCGGCGCGCAATCCCGCGATCGCCTGGCGGGAGATTCCCGACGCGGGTCACTACGTCCATGATGACCAGCCCGAGCGGGTCGCGCTCGCGGTCACGGAGTTTCTCGGCGCGGCGCCCACGCCCTAAGGAGATGAACATCATGATGATGGAAATGCGGACCTATACCCTGGTGCCGGGTGGCAGCGCGGAATACCTGCGCATCTACAACCAATCCGCCCGGGCGCTGCAGACGCGCATCCTGGGCAATCTGGCCGGCCTCTATCAGTCCGAGACCGGCGAGCTCAACCAGCTCGTCTTCCTCTGGGCCTACGAATCGCTGGACGAGCGCGCGAGCCGCCGCGCGCGGCTGGCCGAGGACGCCGAGTTCGCGGCTTTCCGCAAGTCGGTACGGCACCTGCTGGTGAGGCAGGAAAGCCGCATCCTCGTGCAGGCCTGAGGCGCGTCGGAGAACAGGGATGAACAAGTCTTGCGACGTGCCCGTGCTTGTCGTCGGCGCCGGTCCGGTGGGCGCGACGCTGGCCAATCTGCTAGGCACCTACGGAGTCGGCACGTTGGTAGTCGACCGCAGCCCGGCGATCCTGGAGTATCCGCGCGCGGTGGGGCTGGACGACGAGGCCATGCGCACCTTCCAGGCCGCCGGCTTGGCCGAGGCCATGCTCCGCGACATGATCCAGAACGTGCCCATGCGCATGTACGGTGCCCGCAAGCAATGCTTCGCCGAGATCCTCCCCGCCACGCGCGAGTTCGGCTGGTACCGGCGCAACCTGTTTTCGCAGCCCCTGGGCGAGCAGACCCTGCGCGCCGGCCTGGCGCGCTTCCCGCACGTCGCGCTGGAGCTGGGCATCGAACTGGTGGCGTTGGAGCAGGACGAAGGCGGCGTCACCGCGACGCTGCGCCGCCCGGACGGCACCGAGCGCATGGTGCGCGCCGCCTACCTGCTGGCCGCCGACGGCGGCCGCAGCACCGTGCGCGAAGGACTGCTCAAGCTGCCCTTCGGCGGCCAGACCCACGCCCACAAGTGGGTGGTGATCGAGTGCGACGCAGACCCCCTGGACGCGCCCTATACCGCGCTGCATTGCGAGCCCGCGCGTCCCTATGTCTGCCTGAAGCTGCCCTATGGCATCCGCCGCTGGGAGTTCATGCTGTTCGACGGCGAAGACGAAAACCAGATTCTCGATCCGGCCAAGGTGCGCGAACTGCTGGCGCCGCACGTGCCGGATCCGGAAGCCTTGAACGTGATCCGCGCGCGCGTCTACACCCATCACTCGCGCATCGCCGGATCCTTCGTGGTCGGACGTGTCTGCCTCGCGGGCGACGCGGCGCATCTTACGCCGCCGTGGATCGGGCAGGGGCTCAACGCCGGCCTGCGCGACGCCTGCAATCTTGCCTGGAAGATCGCGTGGATCGTCGGCGGCCGCCTGCGTCCGGAGGCGCTGCAGTCCTACCATGACGAGCGGCACGCGCATGCGAAGGCGATGATAGACCTGGCCGACAGGTTTGGCGCGGTGCTGTCGCTACGCAACCGCTGGCTTGCCATGCTGCGCGACGCGTTCTTCGGCGCCATCCGCGGCATCCCGGCGGTGCGCGACTATGTCCTTCAGATGAAGTTCAAGCCCATGCCCCGGTATCGCGCCGGAGTCGTGCAGGACAGCGGCCAGGCGACGCGCGACGAGCGCGTCGGCCGTATGTTCATCCAGCCGCTGGTGGAGAAGGACGGCGGCGATTTCCAGAGATTGGACGATGCGCTCGGCCCGGGCTTCGCGCTGCTGATTCGCGCACCAGCAGCGCCGCTGCCGGGGAGGCTGGACAAGGAGTTGAGGCGCCTGGGTTGCAGGCTGGCCGCGGTCGCGCTGCCCCGCAGCGGCCCCGCGCCAGGGGCGCGTCCGCCGGCGCCGGCCGGCATGAGCCTGCTCGAAGATACCGAGAACGCGCTGCACCGCTGGTTCGCGGCGGCCGGCGCCGATTGGGTGCTGTTGCGTCCCGACCGCTACGTCGCGGCGGCCGGCAGGCACGCCGACATGCAGGGCGCGCTGGAGCGTTTCGTCGCCGAGTTCCTGCCGACTCCGGCCGAGCCGGAATCCGCCACACTCGTCCTGGAGGCCGCCGCATGAACGCGCCGAACGACATCCCCCCCCATGCGGCGCGCAACGTGCTGTTCATCATGTGCGACCAGTTGCGGACGGATGCCTTGTCCTGCTACGGCGGGAGCGGCGCCTTGCGCACGCCCAACATCGACCGGCTGGCGGCGATGGG
Source organism: Pigmentiphaga sp. NML080357 (assembly GCF_002188465.1). GTDB lineage: Bacteria > Pseudomonadota > Gammaproteobacteria > Burkholderiales > Burkholderiaceae_B > Pigmentiphaga. The sequence continues at coordinate 44,666 of NZ_NINW01000043.1, forward strand.
CGCGCGTTTCGAACGCGCCTACGTCAGCTCGGCGGTGTGCGGGCCGTCGCGCACGTCGTACTACACCGGCCGCTATCCCAGCTCGCATCGCGTGACCTGGAACCGCGTGCCCATGCCGGCGGACGAGTGGAGCCTGGGAGACTACCTGGCCGAGGCAGGCCGCGACTGCTGGTTGCTGGGCAAGACCCATTTCGTGCCGGACCGCCGTGGGCTGGCCACGCGCGGCCTGTCTGCGGAAGGCGCCGCCGGCGAACGGTTGATGGAAGGCGGCTTCAAGGTGCTGGAACGCTATGACGGCCACTTCGAAATGGAGGCGGGCAGCGGTTATCGCCGCTACCTGATCGAGCATGGCTATGATCGCGACCGGCCTTGGGAGCGCGATGTGATCGGCAGCACGGGCCCGGACGGCGGCTTCGCCACGGGCTGGCTGCTGCGCAACGCGGGCCTGCCGGCGCGGATCGCCGAACGCCACTCCGAGACCGCGTATCTGACCGACCGGGCGATCGATTTCATCCAGGGACAGGGCGAGCAGCCGTGGGTGCTGCACCTGTCCTACATCAAGCCGCACTGGCCCTACAAGGCGCCCGCGCCCTACCACGACATGTATGCGGCGGAAGATGCCGCCGCGCCGGTGCGTGGCCAAGCCGAGCGCGAGCGGCCTCATCCGGTGCACGGCGCCTATCAGCGCCACGAGGAGTCTCTTTCGTTCGCGCAGGACGAAGTCTGGCGGGCCGTGCGGCCCGTCTACATGGGACTGGTCAAGCAGATCGACGACCACATCGGCCGCCTGCTCGGTCACCTGGAGCGCGCGGGCCGTTTGCGCGACACGCTGGTCGTCTTCTGCTCTGACCACGGCGACTTGCAAGGCGACCACTGGCTGGGAGAGAAGGAGTATTTCTTCGAGGGGGCCGTGCGCGTGCCGCTGATCGTCTACGACCCGTCGCCTGCCGCCGATGCGCGGCGCGGCCATGCCGTGGCCGAGATTGCCGAGTGCGTGGACGTCGTGCCCACCATTCTGGACGCGCTGGGCCTGGATGTGCCCGCGCATCGCGTCGAGGGGCAGTCGCTGCTGCCCTGGGTGCGAGGCCAGGCGGCCCGGCCCTCGAGGGAGTTCGCCGTCGGTTTCCTGGACTACGCCTATCGCGAGGCACGGTTGTTCCTCGATCGGGGCGTGACCGAGTGCAGCGGCATGATGCTGGTGGACGACCGATACAAATTCCTGCGCTGGGAGGGCTTCCGCCCGCAGTTGTTCGACCTGCGCGAGGACCCGGGCGAGTTGCGGGACCTGGCCGAAGAAGCCTGGACCGCGCCCGTCCTGCGCCGCATGGGCGAGGCGCTGTGCGACTGGAACTGGCGCCGCCAGCGCCGCTGCACCGAGGCCTTCGAGCAGGTCGCAGCCCGCACGCATGCGCACGAACGCATGATGAACATCGTCATCGGGCGCTGGTAAGCCCGCTTCCTCGTGGTGGCCGGGGCATCCCGGCTCCATCGTCATCGGAGAGCATCATGGCAAGTCTGAAGTCCCTTTTCGCCTTTCTTGCGCTGGCCTGCGCAGTCTACCTGCCGGTCCGGGCCGAGACGCCCTGGGGGCCGGAGCAGGTACGCATCGTCGTTCCCTATCCTCCGGGCACCGAACCCGACGTGCTCGCGCGCGACCTGGGCAACCAGCTCGCCAAGCGCACCGGCAAGGTGTTCGTCGTGGAGAACAAGCCCGGTGCCAATGCCATCATCGGCGCGAGCAACGTCGCCAAGGCGGCGGGCGACGGGTCGGCCCTCTTGATGGTCGACCGGCTGGCGCTGGTCGCCAATCCCTTCCTGTACGCCAATCTGCCCTACGACTGGCGCAAGGAGCTCAAGCCTGTGGCGGACGTCGGCCACATCGACCTGTACGTGGCCGTACGCAGCGGCCTGGGCGTGAGCGACTACAAGGGGTTCATGGACAAGGCGCGCGCCGGGCGCGGCGGCATCAACGTGGGCACCGGCGGGAACGGGCATGTGTCCCACCTGGGCATGGCCATGCTGGCCGCCTCCGAGGGCGTGGACTTTACCTACGTACCCTTCAAGGGCGTGGCGCCCGCGCTGACCGCGCTCCTGGGCGGCGAGGTTGACGCCTTGATGGCCGGCGGACTGGTGATGAGCCAACAGATACAGAGCGGCAAGATCAAGGTGCTGGTCAGTGGTGCGCAGACGCGTAGCGACTTCCTGCCCGAGGTACCGACGCTGGCCGAGGCCGGCGGCAAGCCCGCATCCATTCCGTCGACGGTGTTCTCGGTCTTCGCGCCGGGCGTCATGTCCGACGGGCTGGCCGCGCACATCAATAAGGAAATCCGTATGGCGATGGACGATGCGGTGCTGCGCGCCAACTACGGCAAGCGCGGCGTGGAGATCCGCATACCGGCCCCCGAGCAGACGCGCGCGGAGATGGAGCGGGATGCCGCCGTGTACGGACCGCTGATCAAGAGACTGGGCGTGACGGCGCAATGACTGAACCTCGAACCAGGAGCGCGGACATATACCGCAAGCTGGCTTTCTACATCGATGGCGAATTCTTCGACGCCGACGGAGGTCACGGCAGCGAGGTCGTCAACCCGGCCACCGGGCAGGTCATCGGTCGGTTGCCCCATGTGGGTGTCACAGAACTCGACCGCGCCGTCGCCGCCGCCGAGCGCGCCTTTCCAGGATGGCGGCGCACTTCTCCGCTGGCGCGGTCCGACCTGTTGCGACAGGTGGCGGCGCTGGTCCGTGAACGAGCCTCCGGCATCGCGCGGGACATCACGCTGGACGAGGGCAAGCCGCTGGCTGAGGCCCTGGTCGAGGTCGAATCCTGCGCCGAGCACGTGGAGTGGCATGCAGAGGAATGCCGCCGCGTTTACGGCCGCGTGATCCCGGCGCGCCAGCCGGATGTGCGACAGCTCGTGGTGCGAGAGCCGATAGGTGTGTGCGCGGTTTTCTCGCCATGGAACTTCCCGTTCGCCCAGGCCATCCGCAAGGTGGCCGCCGCGCTGGCGGCAGGCTGCACGTTGATACTTAAGGGACCCGAGGAATCGCCCAGCGCGGTGGTCGCGATTGCCGAGCTGTTCCACGATGCCGGGCTGCCCCCCGGCGTACTTAACATCGTGTGGGGCGATCCGGCGGCGATTTCGCGCCATCTCATCACCGCGCACGCGGTGCGCAAGATTTCCTTCACCGGCTCGGTGCCCGTGGGCAAGCAGCTGGCCGCGCTGGCGGGTGCGCACATGAAGCGGATGACGATGGAGCTGGGCGGCCATTCCCCGGTCCTGGTGTTCGCCGATGCCGATATCGAACGGGCAGCGGCGATGCTGGCCCGCTTCAAGCTGCGCAACGCGGGCCAGGTATGTGTGTCGCCGACCCGCTTCTATGTCCAGCGGTCCGCCTATCCGCGTTTTCTGGAAGCCTTCGCGCAGGCCATGGCCGAGACCCGGCTGGGCGATGGGCTGGACGAGGGCACGCAGATGGGACCGCTGGCCAATCCTCGCCGCGTGGCTGCTATGGCCGCGCTGGTCGAGGATGCCGTCGCCCGTGGCGGTCGCATCGTGACCGGCGGCACCTGCCGCGAACGGCAGGGGTTTTTCTTCGCTCCGACGGTGCTGACGGGCTTGGCTGACGATGCGCGGATCATGCAGGAGGAACCTTTCGGTCCCATCGCGCCGGTGGTTCCCTTCGACACCGAGGATGAAGCCGTGCGGCGCGCCAACGCCCTGCCGTTCGGCCTGGCCTCGTACGTCTTTACCGAATCGCTCAAGACGGCTACGCGGGTGGCCGATGGTTTGGAGACCGGCATGGTGAACATCAACCACTTCGGTATGGGGCCGGCGGAGATTCCCTTCGGTGGGATCAAGGACAGCGGGATGGGAACCGAGGGCGGGACCGAGACCTTCGACGGGTACCTGGTGACCAAGTTCATCACCCAGGTCTAGGTGCCGAGGGCCGCGCTGGTCCCTTCAGTCCCTCAGTCCGGCGTCAACCGCGTGCTGCTCGGCTGGCGCCGCTCGATGCTCCACTTCAGCAGCGCGGCGCATCGATAAATGCCATGCGCGAACTTGCCGTAGGGCAGGGTCAGGAACAAGGCCATGACCACGCCCAGGTGCATCGCCAGCAGCAGACCCATGGCGCTCGTGTCGCGCAGGGCCAGCAGCGCGAGTCCGGTCAGGCTGGTCAGGAACAGCAGGCAGATGAAGCCGCGGTCCATGGGGCGCTGGTCGGGATCGCCGTGTTCCGGATGGCGGTGCAGGTTCAGCCACAACAGTCCGGCCGGTCCGATCAAGAGGCTGATGCCACCCGCGGTGCCCAGCACCACGGGCAGGCTGGTCAACCGATACGGCGCGTGCAGGCCCAACGCATAGTGATAGAGCGTGGCCACGCAGGTGGCTGCAAAGCAGAGCATGAAGCCGTAGAAGGTGAAGTGGTGGAACCGGCGCCGCGCCAGGGTGAACGCGTCGTCTTCTTCGTTGCAGCCCTTGCCGTGTCCGCCGTCCAGGTACTTCAGGCGCAACGCGTCGTGCGTGGCCTCGGCCACGGCGGCGCCGGTAGGCGCGCCGGGAGACACGTTCCGCCAGAAGCGCGCCACGCCGACTCCCAGCGCGACGATGGCGAGCACGAACACGGTGCCGAACAGCGCCACCAGCAGGTTGTGCGGAAAAATGGCGTAGAAGTCGCCCGCGAGCGGCGCATGCCAGAGGCCGCCGTTCATGGCTGCGGCCAGCACCAGGAACAGCGATAGCGCGAAAGCCGTCGCCAGTGCCAGCGTGACGCCGTTGTGGCGGTACAGGCGTCCGAGGAAACCCGGCCAGGCATAGTCGCCGTAGGTCTGCACGCGGACTTTTGCCATGGCGCGCGGCACATTGACGGCAAACTCGTTCGGCGGCGCGTACTGGCAGGCATGCAGGCAGGCGCCGCAGTTGTGGCACAGGTTGGCCAGGTAGTGGACGTCGGCCTTCCCGAAGTCCAGCCTGCGCATCATGGCCGGGAACGTCGCGCAAAATCCTTCGCAATAGCGGCAGGCGTTGCATATCTGCAGGACGCGGGCCGCTTCGCTTTCCTCTGCGGTCAGCGCGGTCGTACAGGCATCGCCCCGCGCGGCGGCGTCGGTGCGCCATTGCACCGGCACGGCTTGTACGCCGGACGCCAGGGTTTGCGCATCGCGCGCGAGGTCCTCAAGCTGCTTCAAGATCGGGTGCTCCGTGAGTGCGGTTCTGCGCGGCCTCGGCGGCGCGGGTGCCGGCGATGCGGCCGAAGGCCGTGCCGATGGACATGCCGACGCCGGCGGTGTAGCCCTTGCCGAGCACGTTCCCGGACATCATTTCGCCGGCGCAGAAGAGGTTGGGACTGGGATGGCCGCCGAAGTGCACGGCGGCGTTCTCGTCGACCTTGGTGCCCAGGTAGGTAAAGGTAATGCCCGGCCGCAGGGGGTAGGCGAAATAGGGCGGCGTATCGAGCGGCCGGGCCCAGTGCGTCTTGGCCGGCGCGATGCCCTCTGTGCGGCAGTCGTCCATGACGGTGTGGTCGAAGCGCTCGCCGCGGCAGGCCGCGTTGAATTCCCGCACCGTCCGCATGAGACGGGTTTCGTCCAGTCCCGTCTGGCGGGCGAGTCCCGGCAGGGTGTCGGCCCGGATGCCCGGGAAGACCGGCGGCATGAAGCGCCCGACCGCCTTGGCGTCGATGATGGAATAGGCGATCTGGCCGGGCTGGAAGGCCACCAGCCGGCCCCAGATCGCATAGCGCTTGGGCCAGAAGTCCTCGCCTTCGTCGTAGAAGCGCTGCGCGTCGCGATTGACCACGATGCCCAGCGATACGCAATCCAGGCGGGTGCAGATGCCGCCGTCGTACAGCGGCGAGCGCGCATCGATGGCTACGCAATGGGATTGCGTCGGGTCGCCGATCATGTCGGCGCCGGCGCCGATCATGAACTTCAGCAAGGCACCCTGGTTGTACCGGGTGCCGCGTATCAGGAAGTTGTCCGCCGGCCATTCGCCCCGTTCGTTCTGGCCCCAGGCTTCGCGCATCCATTGCAGGTTGGACTCGAAGCCGCCGCACGCCATGACACAGGCGCGCGCGGGAATGCGCTCGTCCCCGGCCAGCGCCGCGACGAAACGGTCGCCGTCCAGTTCCAGCGCATGCACCGGCGTGCCGTAGCGGATCTGCACGCCCAGGCGCTCGGCGCTGCGATAGTAGGCATTGACCAGCGCCCGGCCGCCGCCCATGAAGAAGGCGTTGGTGCGGGCGATGTGCAGCGTGCCGGATAGCGCCGGCTGGAAGTTCACGCCGTGCTTGCGCATCCAGTCCCGGCAGTTGGACGAGGCCCGGATGACAAGGCGGGCGAGCTTTTCATCGGTCATGCCGCCGGTGACCTTGAGCAGGTCCTGCCAGAATTCCTCTTCAGGGTAGCTGTCGACCAGAACGTCTTCGGGACCGTCGTGCATGCAGCGCAGATTGCGCGTGTGCTGGGAATTGCCCCCGCGCCATTCCCGCGGCGCGGCTTCCAGCAACATGACGCTGGCGCCCGCTTCGCGCGCCATCAGGGCCGCGCACAAGGCGGCGTTGCCGCCGCCGATGACCAGGACATCTATCATTCCGCCTTCCTATCAGTGTTGGGCCACTGTAGGCGGGGCGGCGCCGGCGCGCTAGACGGCGGGCCGGCAATGGGGGTTCACGATTTGTGAACGGCCACGATGGCGTGGCCAGGCGCGATCAATCGTCGACCAGCGGGCGATAGAGCGACGAGCCCGCACGCAATCGCTCCTGTCCGCCCACGGTCTGTATCTCGATCTCGACCAGGTCGCGCCCATGATTGACCGGTACCTGGACCGTCATCCTGGCGCGATTGCCGCCGTCCGGCCGGAGCAATTGGCCGTCGTTCCACATCAGGTATCCCGGTAAGTCGGGCAAGGTGCCCAGCGATACGACGCCATCGCCCAGGACCAGCGAAACGGAGTCGGCCGATTCGTTGACGGGCTGCCACCGCGTGCCGACCCGGCCTTGCCAGGCGGACGGCAGGGGAGCCGGCAAGGGAGCCAGGCGCTGCCCTATAGGCATAGAGGCGCGGTAGTGCCCCGCCCCGGCCGTGACGCGCTGGATCAGGTACTGTTTGCCGTCCACGGACTGCCAGCGATAACTGTTCTCGGGCGAGACGTCGTTCCACCACCAGCCGTCGGCGCGCGAAGTCAGGCCCTGCGCGACGGGGGCCCAGGCGCCGGCTTTCCAGCGCAGCACGTCTATCGTGCGGGCGTCGACGGCCTGGACCTTGAACGGCGCTTCATAGTTGGCATAGATACCTGCCAGTGCGGCCGCATCCACGGACGGTGCGGAAGTCGCCGGGACGCCCGTCAGCGCCGCGGGCAAGGCGGGGATCGCACGCACCGTCGCCAGGGCTCGCAACAGCACGCCTTCGGCGATGCGCAGCGGCCCATAGCCGGCGCCCGAACCCGTCAGCAGCAACGCCATGCGCTGGTCGGGCAACACGAAGAACTCGGTCGCAAAAAATGCCGTGCCGCCATTCTTCTGCCAAGCCTTGATGCCCACGCTATCCAGGCCGGGCTGCCGCGTCGCGTCCCAGCCCAGGCCCCAGCGCCATTCGGGACAGGGGTTGATGCGCAGGCCCGTCGTCTGGTCCCTGCCCATTTCCTGGATGGCCGCCTGCGACACGAGGCGTTTGCCCTGGTGCATGCCCTGGTTCAGGAACAGGGCCGCCAGCCGCATCATGTCGCCCGGCGTGGACGCCAGGCCACCGGTGGCATAGGCCGACACGAATTCCTGGCCCATGCGCCGTCCCTCGTAGACCGGGTGCACGAAGCTGCCTTCGGGGAATGCCTGCACCGCATAGGCCGACCGGCTCATGCCCAGTGGTTCGAGGATCTCGCGCTGGACGAACTCGGCATAGGGCAGGCCCGTCACCGCCGCGACCAGGTTTTCGACCATCGTGAAACCGTCATTGCAGTAGACGGCCAGCTCCCCCGGCAGGTGTTTCAGGTGGAAATAAGCCAGGCCGTCCGCGGTGTCCTGCGCGTAGCCGTCGATCGGCGCGAAGGCGAAAACGTTGCGCCAATTGGTGCCCGGCAGTCCGGAGGAGTGGCTGAGCAGATGACGCAAGGTGATCCGGTCGTATTCGGCGGACAGCATCGTGAAGCCCGGCAGATAGCGGATGATCGGCGTATCCAGCGCCAGCTTGCCCCGGTCGCAGAGCACCATCGCCGCCAGCGCGGCCATCACCTTGCTGACGGAGCCGATGTTGAAGCGGGTATCCACGGTGGCCGCCACCTTGCCTTGCGGATCCGCCGTGCCGAAGGCCTCTTGCCATACGACTCCTGCGCTGGTCATCAGCGCGACCGAGACCGCGGTGGCTTGTTCCTTCTCCAAGGCCTGGCCGATGGCATCGCGTCCCCATTGTATGGCCTCGGACAGGCGTCCGGCGTCGGGCGCGGGATCGTCGCCGCCGCCGCAGCCGGGCAGCACCCGGAGCAAGGCGCCGGCGCCGGCAAACTGCATCCAGTGCCGGCGCGACGGAGAGGGGGCCCGGGCCAACGGGGCGGACTGTCCGGCTGCAGGGCAATCCAGATCCAGGCTTTTTGAATGCATCTCGATTACCCTCGCTTCGTGCGCGTGTCGGGGCAACGATTCTATCTTCGGCTCATCCGTCGCTTCCGCCCGCATTTCCATTTGGCGAGAGATTCTTTGCGACCCGGTTCACCGATCGATGCAGGGTGAGGGGCAGGGCGGGAGCAAGCGCTCAGTTCGGAAGCGCGCCAACCTCGGCGTACCGCGCTCTATGCGGGAGCGCTGCCGTGCCCGGAGAGGCGGATCGTCAATGGGTTCACGATTCGAAAATAGTGGCCCCGGGCCAGTGGCCTTCGCGCACCAGGGACCGCATCAGGTCGGCCAGGACCACCCTTGCGGCCAGGGCGGGCGGCGACAGCTCGTCGTCCGATACGCTGGTGACGACGTTGCGCCGATGCAGATAGGGGGCATCCAGCGGGTACAGGCAGAGCGCGTCGTGCAGCCGGCCCACCGCCACGCCTGGCTGTATCGTCGCGATCGGGTGGGCGAGGACGATGTCCATGAGCGTGGTCAGTCCGTCGATCTCCAGCGTGATGCCGGGGTCGACCCCCGCCCGGTCGAAAGCGGCATCCACCAGGATGCGCAGGCCGTGGTTCTTGCTCGGCATGGCCAGCGGCAGCCGGGCCGCCTCGGTCACGTTCATCGGTTCCAGCGGCTGGCGGCCTGCCACCACGCCGGGGCGGGCCACGACGAACAATTTCTCGTCCAGCAGCGGCATGACGCTCCAATGACGTCCGCTCTCGGTCTGGAACAGCACGGCCAGATCCAGCAGTCGTGCGTTGAGCATGCCGGCCAGGTGACCCGAAAGGCTTTCCACGAGATGCAGCCGCACGTCGGGATAGCGTTCCTGCATGGCGGCGACGAAAGGGCGGGCCAGCAGCGAGGCGGTCGACGGAGCGAACCCCACGCTCACGGCGCCCGACAGCCGCGCCTCGCGTGCCGCGACCGCCGCGTTGTCGGCGTGCCGCAGCGCCATCTGCGCCTGCCGCCAGAAAGCGAGCCCGGCATCGGTGGGAATGACGCCGGTGGCCGTGCGCTGCAGCAGGCGCGTGGCGAGTTCCCCCTCCAGCCGGCTGATCTGCTGGCTGAGGGCGGACGGCACAAGCCCGAGTTCGCGCGCGGCGCGTCCCATGCTGCCCAGTTCGACCACGCGGACGAAATAACGGAGCTGGCGGAGTTCCATGGGGGCGGGGCGCGGCCGGCTACGCCGTATCAGCCCGGCACGGCGAGGAACAGGCGGGCGAGGCCGTCAAGCTGGACGACCTCGGCCAGCACCTGGGCCTGGGCCCTGGCCTGCTCGCGAGTGAAGCCCGATTCTTCCAGGCGCTCGGTGACTTTGAGGGTATCGAATGCGTAGGGCACGGCGGGCATGTCCTTTCCTGTATGAAGGCATCGTAACAAAAAGTCGCCAGCATGCCAGCGGCGCGCCCGCCGGCCTGTCCGGACGGCCACTATCGGACCGGAAGGTCGGTGTCCCGCGGCAGGGCGGAATGCTTATGTCTTATATAAGATATAAGACAGTTGCAGCCAGCCGCCGCTGGCCCTACAATTCCGGCGTATCGCCCTCAATCCCTCCACACCGGGACACCTTCAATGCTTGAATCCTACCGTCAACACGTCGCCGAGCGGGCCGCGCTTGGCATCCCCCCGCTGCCGCTGTCGGCGCAGCAAACCGCCGACCTGATCGAGCTGCTCAAGAACCCGCCCAAGGGCGAGGAGCAGACGCTGGTGGATCTGCTGACCCACCGCGTGCCGGCCGGCGTGGACGACGCCGCCAAGGTCAAGGCCTCGTACCTGGCCGCCGTCGCCCTGGGCAAGGAAGCCTGCCCGCTGATCGACCGCGCCAAGGCCACAGAACTGCTCGGCACCATGCTGGGCGGCTACAACATCAGCGCGCTGATCGAACTGCTGGACGACGCCCAGGTGGGCGGCATCGCGGCCGACGGCCTGAAGAAGACCCTGCTGATGTTCGACGCCTTCCACGACGTCAAGGAAAAGGCCGACAAGGGCAACGCCAACGCCAAGGCCGTGCTGCAGAGCTGGGCCGACGCCGAGTGGTTCACCAGCCGCCCCGAAGTGCCGCAAAGCCTGACGGTGACCGTGTTCAAGGTAACCGGCGAAACCAATACCGACGATCTTTCGCCCGCTCCCGACGCCTGGAGCCGGCCCGACATCCCGCTGCACGCGCTGGCCATGCTCAAGAATCCCCGCCCCGGCATCGAGCCGCAGGAGCCGGGCAAGGTCGGCCCGCTCAAGCAGATCAATGAACTGAAGGAGAAGGGCAACCTGGTCGCCTATGTGGGCGACGTGGTCGGCACCGGTTCTTCGCGCAAGTCGGCCACCAACTCCGTGCTGTGGTGGACCGGCGAGGACATCCCCTTCGTCCCGAACAAGCGCTTCGGCGGCGTCTGTCTGGGCGGCAAGATCGCCCCGATCTTCTACAACACCATGGAAGACGCGGGTGCGCTGCCGATCGAGCTGGACGTCTCCAAGATGGAAATGGGCGATGTCATCGAACTGCGTCCCTATGATGGCAAGGCCCTGAAGAACGGCGAGGTCATCGCCGAGTTCGAGCTCAAGTCCGAGGTGCTGTTCGACGAGGTGCGCGCCGGCGGCCGCATTCCGCTGATCATCGGCCGCGGCCTGACCGCCAAGGCGCGCGAGGCCCTGGGCCTGCCGCCCTCGAACCTGTTCCGCCTGCCCAAGAACCCCGCCGACACCGGCAAGGGCTACACGCTGGCCCAGAAAATGGTCGGCCGCGCCTGCGGCCTGCCGGAAGGCAAGGGCATCCGCCCGGGCACCTATTGCGAGCCGCGCATGACCTCGGTCGGCAGCCAGGACACCACCGGACCCATGACGCGCGACGAGCTGAAGGACCTGGCCTGCCTGGGCTTCTCGGCCGACCTGGTGATGCAATCGTTCTGCCACACTGCCGCGTATCCCAAGCCCGTGGACGTCAAGACCCACCACACGCTGCCTGCTTTCATCAGCACCCGCGGCGGCATCTCGCTGCGCCCTGGCGACGGCGTGATCCACTCGTGGCTGAACCGCATGCTGCTGCCCGACACCGTCGGCACCGGCGGCGACTCGCACACCCGCTTCCCCATCGGCATCAGCTTCCCGGCCGGCTCGGGCCTGGTGGCTTTCGCGGCCGCCACCGGCGTCATGCCGCTGGACATGCCGGAATCGGTGCTGGTCCGCTTCAAGGGCAAGCTGCAGCCCGGCGTCACGCTGCGTGACCTGGTCAACGCCATTCCCTACTACGCCATCAAGCAAGGCCTGCTGACGGTGGAGAAGAAGGGCAAGAAGAACATTTTCTCCGGCCGCATCCTGGAGATCGAAGGGCTGCCCGATCTCAAGGTGGAACAGGCCTTCGAACTGTCCGACGCCTCGGCCGAACGCTCGGCCGCCGGTTGCACGGTGCGCCTGAACAAGGAACCGATCATCGAGTACATCAACAGCAACATCACGCTGCTGAAGTGGATGATCGCCAACGGCTACGAAGACGAGCGCTCCATCGGCCGCCGCATCAAGGCCATGGAAGCCTGGCTGGCCAATCCGCAGCTGCTGGAACCGGATGCCGACGCCGAATACGCCGCCGTGATCGAGATCGACCTGGCCGACGTGCACGAGCCGCTGGTCGCTTGCCCGAACGATCCGGACGACGTCAAGACGCTGTCGGACGTGGCCGGCGCCAAGATCGATGAAGTGTTCATCGGCAGCTGCATGACGAACATCGGCCACTTCCGCGCGGCGTCCAAGCTGCTGGAAGGCAAGCGCGACATCCCGGTCAAGCTGTGGGTGGCGCCGCCTACCAAGATGGACCAGAAGCAGCTTACCGAGGAAGGCCATTACGGCGTGCTGGGTTCGGCTGGCGCCCGCATGGAGATGCCGGGCTGCTCGCTGTGCATGGGCAACCAGGCGCAGGTGCGCGAAGGCGCGACGGTGATGTCGACCAGCACCCGGAATTTCCCGAACCGCCTGGGCAAGAACTCGAACGTGTACCTGGGTTCGGCTGAGCTGGCCGCGATCTGCTCGCGTCTGGGGCGTATCCCGACCAAGGAGGAGTACATGGCCGAGGCCGGCGTCCTGGCCGAGCACGAGAAGACCATCTACCGCTACATGAATTTCGACCAGATCCCCGACTTCAAGGATGTGGCGGATTCGGTCGGCGTCTGATCGGTCGTTCGTGACGGACGGCCTGCCATGGCCGTCCAGTGGTTCCAGGCGTTTCCCGGAACGCTTGGATACTGATGGAGCCCCTGGCCGCATGGCCCGGGGCTTTTATTTTTAGGGCAGCGCACCAGGATGCGGCGGATCCGGCTGCGCCGGTCCGCCCGCATCGCCCCCTTGAGGGGAACGCGCGAAGCGCGTTGAAGCTTCAATCATCGGTTCCGCTCTATTGCCTGCGTGAACAAGTCATACGCGGTCTTGAGCTCGCGGTCCTCGGCCGCCGCCTTGGGGCCGATGGGAAGCAGCACGTCGAAAAACCTCTGGCGTTCGGCGTCGGAAAGCCGGACCAGCTCGCCACCCTTCTTCACCCACTGCGCCTTGGCGTCGGCCACGTCGTCGATCGAGAACTGCTTGACCGACTGGGTCGCTTCCTTGCCCGCGGCCTGGACGATCTGCTGCAGGTCTTGCGGCAGCTCCTCGAACCACTCCTGCGAGATCGCGGCGACGGAGGCAATGATGCCGTGGTTGCTTTCGATGAAGTACTTGGCGCCGTCCATGTAGCCCAGGCCTTCCATCACCGGGATGCAACTCATGACGGCATCCAGCGTGCCTTGCTGCAGCGCCGGCAGGATCTCGGACGGCGGCATCGGTATTGGGGTGGCGCCCAGGGCGCTGATCTGGTCTTGCTGCAGCTTGGCGGCGAGCACGCGTACCTTGGCGCCCTTGAAGTCTTCCGGCTTGCGCCATGGGCTGCGTGTGCAGAAGGCGCTCGGGCCCGAGATGAACAGGCCCAATCCCTTCAGCCCTTTTTTCTCGCCTACCTTGAGCATGTAGTCGTTCAGTTTCGGATCGGACAGCGTGCGGGCGGTGTGCTCGAGATCGGCGAACCTGGCCGGCGCCGACAGCACGCTGAACGCCTTGTTGATGCCGCCGAAGAATTCGGGCGGGGCGACGCAGCCCTGGATGGTGCCCATTTGCGTCTGTTCGATCAGGCGCGGCGTGGCGCCCAGCTGGCTGGCGGGATAGACCTCGACCTTGATGCGCTTCTCCGATTTCGCTTCGACCAGCTTGGCGAAATCGATCATCCATTGATGCTGGGAATCCTGCAGGGTCGAGGTGCCCAGCTTCATCACGATCTGCCGCTGCCCAAACGCGCGCCCGGACACGGTGCCAGCCAGGGCGCCCGCTGCCGCCGCGCCCAGGAATGCCCTTCTCTTCATTGCCGCTCTCCCTAGTCGAGTTTCTCCAACATTGACAGATTGTCATACATTTTGTCAATATTAAGTACCTTACTTAAGGAAGCAAATGGCCATGCAAACCGCTGCCGCAGGAATATCGGAACGAAGGGAGGGGACCGTGGGCCGGGCGCAGCGGTTCGGGGATTTCCTCAGCGCCCTCTGCATGCAGCTGTCGGGGATCGCGCTCGCCGTGATCGTGACGATCTGCACGGTCAACGTCATCGCCCGCTATGTCTTCGCGCACGCCTTTTCCTGGGCCGAGGAAGCGATGGTGTATTGCATGATCTTCATTATTTTCGTCGCGTCGGCCGCCGTGACGTGGAAGGGCAGCCACTTGTGCCTGGATCTGTTGCTGCGCAAGTGTCCTGCTTTCTTCCAGAAAGCCATCGTGGTCGGCAGCACCTTGGCCTCGGTGGCCTTGCTCCTGCTGCTGGCGCACTTCTCCTACGACGTCGTCGCCAGGCTTTATCGCTACGGGCAGCGCACCGAAGCGCTGGAGATTCCCATGTGGATCCCGCAGGGCTTCGTGCCGGCCGGTCTCGTGCTGATCGCGCTCATGATGATGCTGCGGCTCTGGACTCACGGTCCGCTGCCGCATGAAACGGATCTTTCCAGCGAAGACTTCCACCTATGATCCTCTCTATGCTTGCGGCCTTGCCCGTCATCCTGATCTGCCTCGGCGTGCCGATCTTCATCGTGCTTTTCGCGGTATCTGTGGGTGGCATGGTGGCGCTCGACCTGACCAGCCTGAAGGCCGTGCATTCGGCGGTTTTCGGCGGGCTGGACAGCTTCCCGCTGCTGGCCATTCCGCTGTTCATCCTTGCCGGCGACATCATGGCGCAGGGAGGAATCGCGCGCCGCCTGATCAACCTCATCACGGCCGTCGTGGGCGGCGTGCCCGGCTCGATGGGCGTTGCGGCGGTGGGCAGCGCCGCGGCCTTCGGCGCCATGTCGGGTTCGTCGGTCGCCTGTGTCGCCGCCATCGGCAACCTCACCATTCCCACGCTCGTCAAGCAAGGCTACGGACGGCGATTCTCGACCAGCCTGATCGCGGCGACGGGCGTGATCGACATCATCATTCCGCCGTCGATCGCGATGATTCTCTATGCGATCACGGCCCAGGTCTCGGTTACCAAGCTCTTCATCGCGGGGGTTCTCCCGGGACTCCTCATCGGACTCCTGCTGGCGATCTTCGTGATGATCCGCGCCAGGGCGCTCGACATACGCGTCGTCGAACGTCCCAGCCCAAGGGAGGTGCTCGCCGCAGCGAAAGCGGCGCTGTGGGCCGTACTGGCACCCGTCGTCATCATCGGCGGCATCTACGGCGGTGTGTTCACGCCTACCGAAGCGGCGGGCATCGCCTGCGCCTACGCCACGATCGTATCCGTCTACGTATACAAAGAGCTGACCTGGCAAGGCGTCTGGCGGATCGTCACGCGGTCCACCGTTCTCATCGCTCAGATCATGCTCCTGGTCGCGGCGTCCACCGTCTTTGGCTGGGTGATCACGACCTCGGGCATGCCGCAGGCCTTCGTCGCCTTCATCGAAAGCCTGCAGCTCGGTAACTGGCAGTTGCTGCTGATCTTCAATATCGTGCTGCTGGGCGTGGGCAGCGTGCTGGAGCCGCCCCCCGCCATCCTGATCCTTACGCCGCTGTTTG
Organism: Pigmentiphaga sp. NML080357; assembly: GCF_002188465.1. Taxonomy (GTDB): domain Bacteria; phylum Pseudomonadota; class Gammaproteobacteria; order Burkholderiales; family Burkholderiaceae_B; genus Pigmentiphaga. The sequence continues at coordinate 60,308 of NZ_NINW01000043.1, forward strand.
CGCCGGTGGTGGCGGCGGCGGGGATCGACCCTATTCACTTCGGCTTGATCGTGACCATCAACCTGGCCATCGGCATGTTCCTGCCGCCGTTCGGCATCAACCTCTTCGCCGCCCATGCGCTGTTCAAGGTGCCGTTGCCCGATCTCTACCGCGGCGTACTGCCGTTCCTTGCCATCTATTTGTTCGTGCTGGGGTTGATCACCTACATTCCGGCGTTGACGACGGTGCCGGTGCAGTGGGTCAGGTAGGAAGGCAGGGCCGCCGCGCTCCCAGGCGGGCGGCGTCCCCGGCGTGCGTCAGCAGGTGAAGGCGTCGAGGATACGGTCCGCGGCGCTGATGCGGCCGTCCAGATTCCTCGCGTACTCGGCCTTGGCGGCGGTCAGTTCGGCTTGCGAGCGTACCGATTGCTCGATGTCCATCCACTCGCAGGCAAAGGTATAGACAAAGGCGTTGCGCGCGAAGCGCGTTTCGCCATAGGCGTGCAGGCGATCCTGGATGCTGCCTTCGCCGGACGTCACGCACCGTGCCAGCACGTAGGCGTCCTCGACCGCCATCGCCGCGCCTGCCGTCAGGTGAGGCGGGACCACGTGCGCGGCATCGCCGCCCATCACGACCCGGCCGCGGTGCCAGGGGTAGGGCACGATGAAGGGCTCGAGCGCTCCGTATACGATCGGGCTCTCCGGCGTCAGGCTGTCTGCGATTTCCTTTACATAGGAACCGAACTGCGCCAGCCTTTCCTTCATCAGGAGGTGCATGGCGTCGGCGGCGAAGAACTCGGAAGGATCTTCCGGGCGAATGTTGAACAAGTACATCTTGTCCCGCGTGATGGGGATGGCGCCGGCCTTGCCGCGCACGCCCTGCATGAATTCCATGCCGGTGACGCAGTCGGGGCGGTCTACCTGGACGCGCCAAGCGCCGATGCCGCAGTGCCGAGGGCCGAACATGTCGCCAACGATGTAGCGGCGGGCGGTCGAGCGGATGCCATCGAAGCCGGCGACGAGGTCGTACTCGGCCTGTGCGCCGTCGCTGAACCGGATAGAGGTTCCATGCTCGCCGCCGAAGGTGGACACTTCGGCGCCCATGCGGAAGCGCACGCCCAGCGCCTGCGCGCGCCGGCGCAGGATGTCATGCAGCACCGCGCGCGGCAATGCGCAGAACGCAGGAAGACCCATGCCGCCCATCAGGAAGCGGTGCTCGACGATCAAGACCCGGTCGGGATCGAACGTCGACATGTGGTTGTAAGAGAAACCGGTGTCCAGGATTTCCTCGAGCACGCCGAGTCGCCGATAGACGCGCAGCGCGCAGGCCGGTTGCCCCAGGCCGACGCCCGGCACGTTGAAGTCCGGGCGCTTCTCCAGCAGCTCGACTTCCCTTCCGTGCGATGCGAAGGCGATCGCGGCGCTCAGGCCGCCGATGCCTCCGCCCACAACGAGAACCTTGTCGACGTCATTCATGGCGTACCCCCGGCGGCCGCGGATGCAGAGGCCTGTTGGACCAGCCACCTGGAGATGGCGAACAGCCGGGCATCCTGATGGTGTCCGCCGACCACCTGCAGGCCCAGGGGCATGCCGCCGTCTTGCAGCAGCGGCAGGCTCAGCGCAGGCGCTCCGAGGTAAGAGGCCGGCACGTTGAACGATGGATCCCCCGTCGTTGCAAAGTCCGCCGGCGCGGCCGATACCGCGCCCAGCGTCAGGAGACAGTCATACGAGCTTGCCACGTCGCGCAGGCGGGCGCGCGCCGTTTCCCTGTCGCTCAGCGCCGCGGCGTAGTCCGCCTGGGTCATCGCTTCGCCCTGCGCCAGCCGCATGCGCATCGCGTCCGACATGCCGAGCGCGGGCTGCGCCCCGTACACGTTGAGCGGCCAGCGCATTTCCCATACGAGCACCCGCCATGTCTTGTCGAGCGCGCCGGCGATCGCCGATTCCAGCGCGGCGACCAAGAGGTCGTCGCCGGCGTCCGCGGTCTCGACGCCTGCCGACCGCAGCGCTTCTACCTTGCGCTCGAACGCCGCTTTCACGTCCGCGGACGCGCTTTTCCAGCCGTCCGTCCGCAAGATCGCCACGCGGCGCGGTTTCTGCACGCCCCCCGGAAGATCGGGACCGAGGACGCCGACATGGCCCGGGTCGCCGCCCGCGCGCATGGCGATCTGGCGCACGCTGATCCACATGTCGTCCAGGTGGCGGCCGATGATGCCCAGGCAGCTTTGGCTCAGGTAGTCGTAGACACCGCTGCGGTTCAGCCCGCCCCACGTGGGCTTGTAGCCGAATGCGCCGTTGTAGCTCGAGGGGCGCAGGGTGGAGCCTACGACCTGGGACGCGAGCGCGACCTGCACCATGCCGCTGCCCGCCGCTGCCGCGGAGCCCGACGAGGATCCGCCCGGCGTGCGGCTGAGGTCATGCGGGTTCCGGGTGGGGTAATGAAGCTCAGTAGAAGCGAACTCGGTCGTGGTGGTCTTGCCGATGACGATCGCGCCGGCCGCTTTCATCGCCGCCACGCACGCGGCATCGCGGCCGGACTGGAACCGCTCCAGCGCCGGGAGCCCTTGGCCGGTGGGAAAGTCCAGGGTTTCGATGATGTCCTTGACGCCGATCACCATGCCGTCGATGGGCGACAAAGGGGTGTTCGAGCGCCAGCGCTTTTCCGCGGCGGCGGCCGCGCGGCGCGCGCCATCCGTATCCAGGCAGACGAAAGCGCGCACGCCTGGCTCTCGTTTGGCAATGATCTCCAAGTGTTCCTCCAATACGGCCACGGGAGAGTCCGAGCCGGTACGAAAAGCCTCGCCGCGCGAGGCATATGAGGTGGATGTCATCATGGATAGCACTCTGGAATCGTATTTATGTAATTGATCTAAGTCACTAATTTTCGCATATTCTCCGATACTTTTGGGATAAGTGCCAGGGGGACGGAAATATTGGGATTCGGCTGGCCGGGGTCGTCCCGAATCGTCTCAGTATGTGAGAAACTCCATTGACGCCAAGCGCGACGGCAGGGATAGTTCGCCCAACAGGAATGGCAAGACATTGGGTGGAACAATCATGGAATTGGGCGCATCGCTGCATCATCTGCATTTGACCTCGCCGGACCCGCAGCGGCTGGCGGATTTCTATGCCCGTACGCACGGCTTCATGGCCGCCAGGGCGGGCGATCGCTGGGTGTGTGCCGCGCCGGGACGCACCCTGGTGCTGTCCGCCGGCCCGGCGAACCAGCTGGCTTACGCGGCTTTCGGTTTCGCCGATGACGGCGCGTGGCGGGCATTCCGGGCAAAGGTGGCAAAACACGCGGCGGCGGAAGTGCCGCCGCTTCCCGTGGCGTGCGACGATGCGCTCGCCGTGCGCGACCCGGACGGCAATCTGATCGTCTTCGCGCTGCGCCCGGGCGCGCCTGATGGGGCACCTTCGGCGGACGGCCTGCCTCCGGCGCATTTGCAGCATTTCGCGCTGCGGACCACCGACCCGGCGCCCATGCTGGCGTTCTACGAGGGCGTACTGGGATTCACGCTTTCGGATAGGGTGCAGGACGACGAAGGGACGCTGCGCGCCTGCTTCCTGCGCACCGAGAATCTGCATCATGCGCTGGCGCTGTTCCGCGCGCCCATGCAGTGCTTCGACCATCAGTCGTTCGAGACCACTTCCTGGGACGACATGAAAACCTGGGGCGACCACATGGCCGCCATCCGCGAAACCATCGTCTGGGGCATCGGGCGGCACGGCCCGGGCAATGACGTGTTCTTCATGGTGCGCGATCCCGACGGGAACCTGGCCGAGATCTCGGCGGAGATCGAGGTTTGCGCGCCCGACCGGCCGGCGGGGGTGTGGGTGCACGAGGAGCGCACGCTCAACCTCTGGGGCAAGGCCATCATGCGCGATTGAGGCGCACATGTCCGACCGTCTGTTGCGTATCCTCGCTTCCTTCGACCTGAGCCATCCGGTTCGCAAGCCGGCACAGCTCATGGCGGAACTGGGCGTGTCGCGCGCGAGCATCTACCGCGACCTGAAGGCCCTGGAAGCGGCCGGCCTGCTGGAGCGGGTGGCGGACCGCGGCTATGCGCTGGGTCCGCTCATCGTCGAGCTGGACCGCCAGATCCGGCTGGCCGATCCGCTGCTGCAGGCGTCCGGCTCGCTGCTGCGCAAGCTTGCCGCCGAGACGGGCGGGGTAGTGCTGCTGTGCCGGGTCCACGGCGACAAGGTGCTGTGCATCCACCAGGAGGCGCCGGCCGATCCGATAAGCCCGGTGAGCTACGAGCGCGGCCGCGCCATGCCGCTCTATCGGGGCGCGACTTCCAAGGTCATCCTGGCCCATTTGCCGAGGGGCGAACTCGAGCGCCTGTGGAAGCGGGACCGCGCCGCGATCGCGGCCGCCGGCTTTCCGCCCAGCTTCTCCGGGTTCATGGCCGAACTCGAGCCCCTCAAGGAGGCCAAGGCCTGTGTCACGCACAGCGAAGTCGACCCCGGCCTGGCGGGACTCGCCGTGGCCTTGCTCGACGGGCCGCGCGTGCTGGGCAGCCTCAGTGTCGTCATCCCGCTCGCCAAATTGCCGGCGGGACGCAGCAAGACCGTGCTCTCCAAAGTCTTTTCGGTCGCTTCCTCTATCGAATCGGCCCTCGAAAACGAACGCCTGCGGGCTCGAAGCAAAAGATAGGAACCATGCAAGCATCCTCTCACTATCCGGTCATCGTCCTCGGTGCCGGCCCGACCGGCTTGACCCTGGCGAACCTGCTCGGCGTCTATGGCGTACGTACGCTGCTGCTGGAACGCAACGCATCCACGGTGGACGAGCCGCGCGCGGTGTCGATCGACGATGAAAGCCTGCGCACCGTTCAGGCGGCCGGACTGGCGGACCAGATCCTGCCTTCCATCGTCCAGGGCTATGGCGTCCATTATTTCTCCTGGTCCGGACGCGAGTTCGCGCGCATCGAGCCGCAATCGACCGAATACGGCTTTCCCAAGCGCAACGCGTTCCGGCAGGCGGTGCTGGTCAGTCAGCTTTGCGCGGGCCTGCGGCGGTTTCCCCACGTGGAGACCAGGTTCCAGCATGAACTGCGGCACTTCAGCCAGGATGAAGACAAGGTCGTGCTGGAAGTCGATCACGACGGCACCCCGGTGGTCGTGAGCTGCGACTGGCTGGTCGCCTGCGACGGCGGACGCAGCGGCGTGCGCGAGCAACTGGGTATCGCCTTGTCGGGCAACACCTTTGCCGAGAAGTGGCTGATCGTCGATCTGCTGGATCGCACGACGCCGTTCCGCCATACCCGCACTTATTGCGATCCCGTCCGCCCGGCCATTCGGCTTCCGGGTCCGCAGGGCACGGTGCGGTATGAGTTCATGCTCAAGGAGGGGGAGACTCCCGAGTACGTGCTCGACGAGCAGCGCCTGAGGGGGTGGATCCGCGACCGGGAGCCGCTCGATGCGGAGCTGCCCATCGCGCGCAAGGTGGTGTACACCTTCCACGCGCGGCTGGCGGAACGCTGGCGCCAGGGGCGGGTGCTGCTGGCGGGCGACGCGGCCCATCTGACGCCGCCGTTCGCCGGGCAAGGCATGAACAGCGGCGTGCGCGACGCGACCAATCTCGCATGGAAGCTGCAAGCCGTGGTGCACGGGCGGTTCGGTCCGGCCCTGATCGATACCTACGAAACCGAACGCAAGCCGCACGCCTGGGCGCTGATCGAAATGGCGATACGCATTGGCCGCTACATGCAGCCGAAGTCCCGCCTGCAAGCCATGGCGGCGCAATGGGCGCTCAAGGCGTGCAGCCTGTATCCGCCGGCGCGCGACTATGTCCTTCAGCTGAAATTCAAGCCCAAGCCGCGTTTCGCCCAGGGGTTTTTCATGGAGCAGCCGGGTCGGGCGCCGGATACGGCAATCAAGGCTGGCCAGTTGCTGCCGCAGCCGCGCGTCGAATGGCCCGGCGGGAGCCGGCGGCTATTGGACGAAGCGCTGGGGCCCGGCTTCGCCTGCCTGAGCTGGGTGGGGCGGCCCCTGACGCCGGAGGTCGCGCAACTGGTTGACGCCGCGGGCATGCGGCGCATCGAGCTGGTGCCGGCCGAAGACGACTTCCCCTGGCCGCCGGCGCCCCAGGAGGAAGGGCGCATCGTCGTGCGCGATTGCGAGGGCGTTCTGCAGCAGGTGCTGGCTGACGCCGGAGCGCAGGCGATGCTGGTCCGGCCCGACCGGTATGTCCTGGCGTTCCTGGAGCATGGCGCCAAGGACGACGCGGCGCGCCTGAGGACGCTGTTCGAGCGGTACGGCGCGGCGCGCTAGCGGGGGCGGCCGGCCCGTCGCTACCAGGCGATCTGCGCCATGGAGCCGCCGGCTTCCTCCCAGGGGCTCGACAGCAATTGCGCGATCTGCTCGCGAACCCACCGGTGCAACGGGCTCAGGTTCGTGCGCACGTGCCACGCCATCGCGAGTTCTATCTTGGGCATCGCGTAGGGAAGCGGATAGCTTTTCAGGCTGGACGTCATCCCCCGTGCCAGCGAGGCCGGGAACACCGAGACGAAATCCGTGCTGCGCAGGATGCGTTCGGCCACCAGGAAGCTGGGCACCGACACGACCGTGCTGCGCGACAGTCCCATGCCCGCCAGAATCTCGTCCGTGGTGTCGTCGAACTCTCCACCCAACGGCGAGACGATGACGTGCTGCATGGCGGCGAAGGCCTTGGCCGTCAATTGCTTTTTCCTGTAGGGATGGTCCCAGCGCATGACGGCGACGAAGTGCTCGTCGTGCAGCGGACGCACGTGCAGCCGGTCCGGAAACGCCGACCGGCGCGAGATGATGATGTCCACATGCCCTGAGGCCATGTGGTGCTCGATGTCGGGCACCATCAGGCGCGTCGCCGAGACGAATCCTATCTGTATGCCGGGCGCGGCTGCCGCGAGGTCCCCGAACCATTTGGCCATCCGGCACTGGGTCGCGTCGGTGGTGCCGATCAGGATGCTGCCTTGCGCGGTGGCGGGATCGAAGGTGTCCGGCTGGACGATGGCGCGGAAGCCGTCGAGCAGTTCCGATAGCCGGGGCGCGAGTTCCAGCGCGCGCGGGGTAGGCGTCATGCCGCGCGCGCCGGGGATGAGCAAGGGATCGTTGAACATCCGCCGCAAGCGCACCAGCTGGGCCGACACCGCCGGTTGGCTGCTGTTGAGCTTGGTGGCCGCCCGCGTCACGTTGAGCTCGTTCAGCAGGGTTTCCAGCGTCAGGAGCAGGTTCAGGTCCACGCGTCCAGACATAATCGCATCCTTATACAAAGAATCAAGGCTATTGATTTCAATTATGCCTTGGAAAGGCGCACTATTCCTACACGGTCAATCAAGCAATTCGTGAATACCCTTGATTTTGACTGGGGAATTAATGAGAAAGAAGAAACGGAGTTCATCATGAAGACTTTTGCATATACCGCCCTGATCGCCGCGTCGCTGATCGGCGCAGCCGCCCATGCCGACCAAGGCAACGACTACGGCAATGATTTCCCTCCCCCCGGGATCTCCACCACGCACGAACTGACCCGGGCGCAAGTGCTGGCCGAACTGGCCGAGGCCAAGGCCAATGGCGGCATCGTCTACGGCCAGGAAGGCTTCCCCGACCAACCCAAGCAACAGGCCGGCGCGCCGGTCAGCCGCGCCCAGGTGGTCGAAGAGCTCAAGCGCGCCGAACTGGCGCACCGCGCAGGCGGTCCGGGCGAGTACCCCTACAACTGATCATCCCAGCGGTTTGAACGACTTGGCCGCAGGGGCGACACGCCCCGCGCGGCTGCCGGCTCCCAAAAGGACGCCGGCCCGCATACCGAGATTCCGGAGGCAGTTTCATGAAAGTCCATGCTTATTCCCTCGTTGTCGCCGCTTTGGTCGGCCTGGCCAGCGTGTCGGCCCACGCCGCTTCGACCCCCGCCAACCTGCTCGGTTCGCAGGTAACCGTCGAGAGCGCCGAGCGCGCCATCGCCCTGGACGACAGCACGCGCTATGTCAACGTGCGTTTCGGCGAGACGGTGCGTTTCGACGTGAACGGCAAGAGCTTCGCCGTGAAGTTCGACGGCATCCGCGGTTCGTTCGACTTGAACGCGCTGGCCCCCGCGGGCGTGCTGAATCACCCGGTGAAGGCCTACGTCAGCCCTTCGCCGCTGGATGAACGCTCATTGTAAGAATGGCCCCCCCTACGCGCTTGCGCGCGCCCCCCAGGGGGCGATGCGGGTGGACCGGCGGAGCCGGATCCACCGCATCCTGGGTCTAGTACCGCTTTCTTGGAATGTAGCGCCGGGGCTTCGCTGGCTGCCAGCGGTAGCCACGATGTGGCAATTGGAGAACGCGGTACTAGACCCAGGGCGCCGCGGATCCGGCTTTGCCGGTCCGCCTGCGCCGCCCCCTTGAGGGGGACGCGCGGAGCGCGGAGGGGGCGGGCTCAATCCCCAAATCTATACCCGATGTTCGTCAGCAGCAGCGTGTCGGACTTCTTCACCCCCGGCTGCGGATTGCTCATGTAGCGGTTGGACAGGGTGATCTTCAGTTCTATCTTCTTGGTAATGGAAGTCGTCAGCCCGGCGTCGAACTGAATGCGGTATTCGCCGCTGTTGCTCAGGTTGGGATAGAGGGCCAGGCGCTGGTTCAAGGACGTGGTGTCCGAGATCATGTGGGTCGATTCTTCGCCCAGCAGCAATTCGGTCGAATTGCGCGTCTCTTCGGTAAATCGCTCGTGGTTGTAGGTCAGGCCGGAGAACAGGTCGAACACCGTTTTCTCGGTCTTGATGATGTGGCGTCCGACACCCGCCGCGGCGACCCCGCGCAGGTCCAGTTCCTGCAGCTTGTCGTGCTCGATATCGAGCGAGCCGAAACCGAATACGCGATCGTTGATGTCGCGGTCGTACTTGCCGCCGAACCGGAACAGGTTGGCGGTCTCCGAACGTTCTCCATTCTCCTTCTTCGTCCCGTAAAGCGTGGTGAGCGTGAAATTGAGCCGGTCCCTTTCCGTGGCCCGGCCCGCATTGGCGCCCAGGTTGATCGAGGTCGAGTCGGTGTTGCCCGAGGCAAGGCTGGCGCCGGCGTTGACCGAGCCACGCCATTGGCCGTCCGTCTTCAGCGGCGTCTGGGCCCAGGCCGGGGTGGCCGCGAGCACGAGGGCGATGGGGACGAGGCGTTTGGCGTGGAACATCAGTGCTTTCTCCTTCTGGGTATGGCCGCGTGCGATGCATGCGGCGGAGCATCCTCAATGACGGCTTGCCATTCGGGGTGCGGTTGGACGGGCCGGCGATCCAGCCGCCGCGTGACGATCGGCGGTCGGGATCCGGCTCGAGGGGAGTGCGTCGGCGACGCGGTTGAGCGCGGGAAAGCGGGCCTGCCAGGGCCGATTCCCGCGCGGACGGGCACGCCGCTTGCCGGGCGTGCCGCATGGGCGTCGATGCGCCCAAGTGCAAACCATACACCGCGCATCCGTCCGCTGCCAACGTAGAATGGCGCCATTGCGCCTTGCGGATACGCTTCGTTTCATGGATGTCATTGCCTCGCTCTGGTCCCGGCTCACCGCCTGGTTCAACGCCTCCGACACGCCCGGCCAGCTCGTGCTGACGCTGCTGGTGTTGCTGGCCGCGACCTTCGCCACGCGCGCCGCGACGCGCTACTACCGTGGCAAGGGGTCCGGTTCGACCGAAGAGCGCCGCACGGGCTACCTGACGGTGCGCAATGTCATCGTCATCACGACGCTGCTGCTGATGCTGTTCATCTGGGGCGGGCAACTGCGCCATTTCGCGCTGTCGGTGGCGGCTTTGGCCGCGGCCGTGGCCATCGCCAGCAAGGAATACGTGATGAGCGCCCTCGGGTCGCTGATGCGGGCCACGCAGCGGACCTACTCGGTGGGCGACATCATCGAGATCAACGGCATGAAGGGCGAGGTGCTGACCATCGACCTGTTCACCACGGCGCTGCTGGAACAGGCGTCGTCGGGCCTGGTGACCGGCCGCATCTACCGGTTTCCCAACATGCTGCTGTTGCTCAATCCGGTGCGGACGATCTCGGCCATGGGCACGTTCGTGCTGGAGTCGGTCAGGGTGCCGATGGAGCCGGGCGACGACATCCCGGCCGCGCAGGAGCGTCTGCTGCAAGCGGGACGCGCGGTCTGCGAGCCTTGGCTGGAGCAGGCGGACGTGCATTTCCGGCACATCGAGGGCGCCTACCTGATCGCACTGCCGGCCAGCGAACCGCTGGCCGTGATCGAACCCGTCGATCCCAAGCGGCTGGACGTCGTGCTGCGTTTCCCCTGCCCGAGCAACCGGCGCTTGCGCACGGGCCAGGAAATCCTGGCCCATTACTACCGGCAGCTCAGGGACGACGCCGCGATCGGCTGAGCGGGCCGCTGTACACTGGCGCCTGTACCGTCGCTCATGCCATGACTCCAGCTTCCTCCTCCAACGCGGACATCATCGTGGTCGGCACCGGCATTGCCGGCCTGGCCGCCGCGCTTGCGCTCGCCCGCCAAGGCGTGCGCGTGGGCCTGCTGGGCCCGCGCGCCCCCCTGCCGGCCCCCGAGGCAGGCCGCTTCGATCCCCGTGTCTATGCGTTGTCGCCCGCCAGCCGTCAATTGCTGGCGGAGCTGGGCATCTGGGACGCCTTGCCGGCGGAGCGCATCACGGGCGTGCGCGCCATGGAGGTTTTCGGCGACCGGCCCGCGTGGGGCAACCGTCCGGCGCGGCTAGGCCTCTCGGCCTGGCAGGCAGGGAGCGACTATCTCGCGTGGATCGTCGAATCGCGAGAGCTCGAAAGAGTCTTGCGGCAGGCCGTGCAATGGTCCGGCATCCGCTGGACCACGGAAGAATTCACCGCTCTCGGGCATGGCCCTGAGCTGACCGGCGTGACCTTGCGCACCTCCGGCGGCCAGGCGCTGCACGCGCGGCTGGCGGTGGCCGCCGACGGCGCGGAGTCGCGCCTGCGCGCGGCGGCGGGCCTGCCCGCCAATCGCTCCGACTACGGCGCGACCGGCGTGGTCGTGCATCTGACGTCCGAACTGCCGCACCAGGAATGCGCATGCCAATGGTTCACGCCGGACGGCGTGCTGGCGCTGCTGCCCATGCCCGACACCGACGGGGGCCCGCAGGTCTCGATGGTATGGTCCATGCCGCGTGCGCAGGCGGACACGCTGCTCGGCCTGCCCGAGGCCGAGCGAGTGGCGGCGCTCGAGGCGCGGCTGGCCTTGGCTACGCAGGGCAGGCTGGGGGCATTGCGCGTGCGCAGTCCGCTGCATGGTTTCCCGCTCGTGCTGCAGCACAGTCCGCAGTTGACACACGGGGGGGTGATCCTCGTGGGAGACGCCGCCCACGTGGTGCATCCTCTGGCGGGCCAGGGGCTCAACCTGGGCCTGGGAGACGTGCAGGCGCTGGCGCAGGTGCTGGGCGGCCGCGAGCCGTTCCGGCCGGTGGACGATCCGCGCCTGCTGCGCCGCTACGAGCGTGCGCGCGCCGAGCCGCTACTGGCCATGAGGGTGGTTACCGATGGGCTGTTTCACCTGTTCGGCGCGCAGCCGGCCCCGGTGGCCTGGCTGCGCAATGCCGGGCTGGACCTGGTGGACCGCATGCCGCTGCTCAAGCGCATGCTGGTCAACGGCGCCTCGGGTGCGTGAGCACGGGGCGCGAACCCGTCGGAACTCGTCCTTCCGGGAAGAGGTCCGATCAGATGAGTATCGAGATGGCGTGCGCCAGGCGGCGTACGCCAAGCAAGGAGAATTCATGAAACGCACGCTGACGTCCATTCTGCTGGCCACGGCCATCGCCATGCCTACGGCCGTGGCGTGGGCCCAGGCTCCATCGGCCAAGAACGCCACCGCGGCCGAGGAGGCCGTCAAGCAGCGTTTCGTGCAGCGGTTCGGCCAGGTCGGCGTCGAAGGGGTGTCCCGCACCCCGTACGGGCTCTACGAGGTCCGCATCGGCTCCGAGCTCGTCTATACCGACGAGAAGGTCAGCTTCGTCTTCGACGGCAACCTGATCGACGCGGCCACCAAGAAGAACGTAACCCGCGAGCGCAAGGAACAGTTGCTGGCCGTGAAGTTCGACGAGCTGCCGCTGAACCTGGCGATCAAGCAGGTGCGCGGCAACGGCTCGCGGCGCATCGCCCTGTTCGAGGATCCCAATTGCGGCTACTGCAAGCAATTGCGCCGCTCGATGGAAGGCATCGACAACGTCACGATCTATACCTTCCTCTATCCCATCCTGTCGCCCGACTCCACCGTCAAGTCGCAGGCGGTCTGGTGTTCGGCGGACAAGGGCAAGGCCTGGGACGACTGGATGCTGAACGGCAAGGCGCCCAAGGCCGGATCGTGCAACGCCCCCATCGACGAACTGCTGGCGCTGGGCAAGAAGCTGCGGGTGACCGGGACGCCCACCATCATCTTCGGCGATGACACGCGCGTGGGCGGGGCGATTCCCGCGGACCGGCTCAAGCAGAAGCTCGATTCCATGAGCAAGGCGAGCTGACGCTTCCCTGCCTGGAGCGCCGGCGCCCGCGATCGCGGGCGCGGCCATGTCCGGAACGGGCTAGCGGGCCGGCGCCGGCACCCCTTCGCCCTTGGGCCACAGCACCCACAGCCGGCTCGGCTGCTTCATGCGGCCGGCCATCTCTCCCGCCTCGTCGCCGAATCCCCAGAACAGGTCCACCCGGGCCGGTCCCTTGATGGCGGTGCCGGTGTCCTGCGCCAGCGCCGCCAGGTTCATGGGCTGCCTGGAATTCGGTTGCGTGGTGGAGAGGAACACCGGGCTGCCCAATGGCACGATCGCAGGATCCACCGCCAGCGAGCGGTGAGGCGTCAGGGGCAGCCCCAGCGCCCCCTTGGGCCCCTCGGACGGATCGGCCACGGCTTCCTCCCGGAAGAAAACCACGGCCGGATTGGCGTTGAGCATTTCCTTCACGCGCGCGGGGTTCTTCTGGGCCCAGGCCCGTATGCCCTGCATCGACGCCTGGGCAATGGTCAGTTCGCCCTTGTCGATGAGCCATTTGCCTATGGAGACGTACGGATGGCCATTGTGGTCGGCGTACGCCAGACGTATGGTGCTGCCTTGGCCGGGGCCGGTGTCGAGGATGGCGCGGCCGGTGCCCTGCACCTGCAGGAAGAAGGCGTCGATGGGATCGTTGACCCACACGATGGCGGGCGGCTGCCGTTCGGGGCGGTCGATCTCGCTGCGGGTGTCGTAGGGCACGACGCGCTTGCCGTCGAGCTTGCCGCGGATGCGCTTGCCCACGAGCTCGGGGTAGAGCGAGCCCAGGTCTATGGTCAGCAGGTCCGCCGGCACGGCATAGAGCGGCCATTGATAGGCGCCGCCGCGTTCGCGCGAGGCGTGCACCAGCGGCTCGTAGTAGCTGGTGGCCAGGCCCGTCGCCTGTTCCCCGCCGGGCCCGCGCACAGACCACGGCTGCAGCCAGTGTTCGAAGAAGGCTCGGACTTCGTCGGCCGTCGGCGTGGCGGGCAGTTCGCGGGCGGCGGCGCAGGCCTGTTGCCACGCGTAGGGATCGGCCATCTGGGGGGCGGTATTGGAAACCGGCCGCCCGGTACGCAGGACGATGGATCGGCAATTGGCCAGGAAGGGACGCCACAATGCCTCGACCGTGTCCGTTTTCCAGCCGGGCAGTTGCTGCCAGCTCGCTCGCGCGAAATGCTTGCTGCTTTGCAGGGCCGGCCGGTGGGCGGGACGTGGCACGGGCGCAGGCAGCGGCTTGGCGCTGTCGGGGACGGGAGCCGGCACGGCAGCGGGCGGTGAGGCGACCGGCGGCTGGGCCGGCGTCGTCACGGCATCCTGCGGCGCCTGCGGGGTGCCGGGCGGCTGCGCGCAACCCGCCACCACGGCCGCCAAGGCGAGCGCGGGCACAGGCAAGCGGCCAAATCGAAGACAATGCAAGTTTTTCGCAACGAACTCGCGAAGGGACATTATGTGGTTGCTCCTGCTGGAAGCGTTCCTGGCGCTTTGCTTACTGGTGTTCATCGTGGCCTGGACTATGTGGCCGAAGAGACGCCCCCCCGTACGCGCAGGCGCGCGCCCTCCAGGGGGCGACGCTGGCGGACCGGAAGGGAGCCCCAACCCCGGGCGGCCCGAGGCCGCTCCCCCTCCAGGGGGTGACGCTGGCGGACCGGCGGAGCCGGATCCGCGGCGTCCTGGGGCAAATCAAGGGGAGTAGGTGTTCTCAATGCAGGGTGCGGGGCATGGCCAGGACGAATTCGGGGATCTCGACTTCGAACGGCATGCCGTTCTCGCCTACGCAATGGTAGGTGCCGCGCATGGTGCCCACCGGCGTGGAAAGCGGGCAGCCGCTGGTGTATTCGAAGCTTTCCCCCGGTTGCAGCAGCGGCTGCTGGCCGACGACGCCCAGGCCCCTCACTTCTTGTTGCTGCTGGTTCCCGTCGGTGATGATCCAATGGCGGCTGATGAGCTGGGCAGGCTCGGAGCCGGTATTGGTGATGCGGATGGTGTACGCAAACACGTACTGCCGCTGGGCCGGGTCGGACTGCTCGGCCAGGTAGCGGGGTTGTACGGTAACCGTCAATTCGTGAGATTTCATGCGTGCGCCATAGGGGTATGACAAGCTTCTACAATGGGATGCATCGAGCCGGGCCGGAATCCGGGGGCGCAGCGCCTCGGCGGTCGTCCGGCGCATTGCTCCTGTGAATGGAATATCTTATGCCAGCCTTTACCACTTCCGGGCCTGCTTCCACGCGCATCGCCCCCAGCATTCTATCCGCCGATTTCGCCCGCTTGGGGGAAGAGGTGCGCAATGTCGTGGCCGCCGGTGCGGATTGGATACATTTCGACGTGATGGACAACCATTACGTTCCCAACCTGACCATCGGTCCCATGGTTTGCGAGGCCATCCGGCCCCACGTGCAGGTGCCGATCGACGTGCACCTGATGGTGGAACCCGTGGATGCGCTCATTCCCATGTTCGCCAAGGCCGGCGCCGACGTCATCACCTTCCATCCCGAAGCGTCGCGCCACGTCGACCGCACCCTGGGGCTGATCCGCGACCACGGCTGTCAGGCCGGGCTGGTGTTTAACCCGGCCACGCCGCTGGACTGGATGGACCACGTCATGGACAAGCTCGACTTGGTGCTGCTGATGTCGGTCAACCCCGGCTTCGGCGGACAGAGTTTCCTGCCTTCGGCCCTGGACAAGCTGCGCCAGGCGCGGGCCCGGCTGGATCGCCATCGGGCCGAGGCGGGGCGCGAAATCCTGCTGGAGATCGACGGCGGAGTGAAAGTGGACAACATCGCCGCCATCCGCGCCGCAGGCGCCGATACCTTCGTGGCCGGTTCGGCCATCTTCGGCAAACCCGACTACGCCGCGGTGATCAAGGAACTGCGGATGCAGATCGCCAAGGGCGAAGCGTCCTACGCATAGGGCCGGACCATCGATGCAACCAAGGAGCCAGGCATGACCTTTCGCGCCGTACTGATCGACCTCGACGGCACGCTGGTCGATTCCGTGCCCGACCTGGCGCGGGCCGCCAATGCCATGCGCGTGGAATTCGGCCTCTCGCCCTTGCGCGAAGACGTCATCGCCACGTTCGTCGGCAAGGGCATCGAGAACCTGGTGCACCGGGCGCTGTCGGGCAGCATGGACGGCCGGGCCGAGCAGGCGCGCTTCCCGGAGGCGCTGCAAGCCTTTCGCCATGCCTACCACGTGGTGAACGGGGAGAAGGCCAGGATCTTCGAGGGCGTGGTCGAGGGCCTGCAGGCCATGAAAGCGCAAGGCCTGCGCATCGCCGTCGTGACCAACAAGCCCGCCGAATTCACGGCGCCGCTGCTCGAGCGGATAGGATTGCGCGCCTATTTCGACGCGGTGGTCAGCGGCGACAGCGTCGCCCGCAAGAAACCCGATCCCGACCCGATGCTGCACGCTTGCGCGTTGCTGGGCGTGCAGCCGGCCGAGGCGGTGGTGGTGGGAGACTCGATGAACGACGCTTCGGCCGCGAAGGCGGCCGGGTGCCGGGTGCTGCTGGTGCCTTATGGCTACAACGAGGGACGCGACGTGCGCGCCATCGAGTCCGATGGTATAGTTTCTTCGCTTTTGGATGCGGCGCGGTGGATCTCGCAATCCCAGGTCCTCTCCCGGACCACGGTGGTTCCGCCGGCCTCGTTCTAGTTTCTTCCCAGGGTCTTTCCCGCACTCCTATGGTTGCCATGACTCGGTCGTTCGCCCAAACCTGCGCCTGGTGGCGCTGGTGGCGTTCGTCTGCCGGGTGGTGGTGATTCTCTCCGGCCGTACGTCAGCGCGCTGACCGGCCACGCAAGCATCCCGATACGAATCCCCCGCCCGAGTCCTGCCGGACCGTCGGGGCATGCGTCCTCGTGCGTTCCGGACACGGTCTCCGCCGGAACCGCAACATCTTTCCCGATACGAGGTACGCATGACTGAAGTCGAATTCCAGGCCCTGGCCGCCCAGGGATACAACCGCATCCCGCTGGTGTCCGAGACCTACGCCGACCTGGACACCCCGCTCGGCCTCTACCTGAAGCTGGCCCAGAACGGCCCGCGCCGCGGCGCCATGAGCTGCCTGCTGGAGTCGGTGGTGGGCGGCGAGCGCTTCGGACGCTATTCATTTATCGGCCTGCCCGCGCGGACCTTCATCCGTGCCCGTGGCAGGAACGTGGAGGTGGTCACCGACGACCAGGTCGTCGAACGCCACGAAGGCGATCCGCTCGCCTTCATCGCCGATTACCAGAAGCGCTTCAAGGTCGCGCTGCGCCCCGGCATGCCGCGCTTCGTGGGCGGGCTGGCGGGCTACTTCGGGCATGACATGGTGCGCCACATCGAGCCGCGGCTGGGGCCGTGCACCAAGCCCGACCCGGCCGGCATGGGCGACCCGGTGCCCGACCTGCTGCTGCTCCTGATCGACGAACTGGCCATCATCGACAACCTGAGCGGCCGGCTCTACCTCATGGTCTATGCCGACCCGACCCAGCGCGAGGCCTATGCCCGCGCGCGTACCCGCCTGCTCGACCTGCGGACCCAGCTGCGCCGGCCGGTGGAGATTCCCTACAGCCAGGCCAGCATGGTGACCGAGACGCGGCGCGATTTCCAGAAGCAGGACTACCTGGCCGCGGTGCGCAAGGCCAAGGAATACATCGCCGCCGGAGACCTGATGCAGGTGCAGGTGGGACAGGTCATCGCCAAGCCTTTCCGAGATTCGCCGCTGTCGCTGTACCGGGCGCTGCGCTCGCTCAATCCGTCGCCGTACATGTACTTCTGGAATTTCGGCGATTTCCACGTCGTCGGATCGTCGCCGGAGATCCTGGTGCGGCAGGAGGCGGTGGTCGAGCAGGGGCAGCCGCGCAGCCGGGTGACCATCCGGCCGCTGGCCGGTACCCGCCCGCGCGGCGGCACGCCGGAAGAGGACGTGGCGCTGGCGGAGGAACTGCGCGCCGATCCCAAGGAGATCGCCGAGCACGTGATGCTGATCGACCTGGCGCGCAACGACGTGGGCCGGATCGCCGAGACCGGGTCGGTGCAGGTGACCGACCAGCTTGCCATCGAGCGCTATTCGCATGTCATGCACCTGGTCTCCAACGTGACCGGCCTGCTCCGGGAGGGGATGACCTCGATGGACGTGCTGCGCGCGACCTTTCCGGCCGGCACGCTGTCGGGCGCGCCCAAGGTGCGGGCGCTGGAGCTGATCGACGAGCTGGAGCCCGTGCGCCGCTGCGTCTATGGCGGCGCGGCCGGCTATCTGAGCTATGGCGGGGAAATGGACGTGGCGATCGCCATCCGTACGGGCGTGATCAAGAATGGCACCCTGTATGTGCAGGCGGCCGCCGGCGTGGTGGCGGATTCCGAGCCCGAGAAGGAATGGATGGAAACGGAAGCCAAGGCGCGGGCGGTGCTGCGGGCGGCGGAGCAGGTGCAACTGGGGCTGGACGATCCAGTCTGATCCGCAGCGAAACGGTCGCCGCAGGTTCACGCCAGCCCGACGCCGCGCATCAGCAGCTTCAGCAGGGCAGCGACGACGAAGACCGCCGCCACGCCTGCCGCCCACAGCGCTACCAGCCACGCCAGCCGGCGCGCCCACGCGCGGCGCGCGCCCGCCATCAGTGATAGCCCTCGCCGTGGCGCACCTTGCCGCGGAACACCCAATAGCCCCAGGCCGTATACATCAGGACCAGCGGAATGATGAGCAGGGTGCCCACCAGCGTGAAGCCCATGCTTTGCGGCGGGGCGGCGGCCTCCCATATCGAGATGGCGGGCGGGATCACGTTGGGCCACAGGCTGATCCCCAGGCCGCTGTAGCCGAGGAAGACCAGGGCCAGCGTCAGCAGGAAGGGCGAGGCGTGGCCTTCACCGCGCAGGGCGTGCAGCAGCCGCCAGGTGACCAGCAGGACCAATATCGGCACCGGCGCGAACCAGACGATGTTGGGAAAGCTGAACCAGCGCTCGGCAATGGGCGGATGGGTGAGCGGCGTCCAGACGCTGATGATGCCGATCACCGCCAGGGTGATCCAGGCCAGCCGCGCGGCGATGCGCCGCATGCGGGCCTGCAGGTCGCCCTCGGTCTTCATGACCAGCCAGGTCGAGCCCAGCAAGGCATAGGCGCATATCAAGCCGAGGCCCGTAAACAGGGGGAAGGGCGCGATCCAGTCGAAAGCGCCGCCCGCATACTGGCCGTCCTGTACCGGCAATCCGTTCAGGTACGCCCCGAGCGTGGCGCCCTGGCAAAAGGTGGCCAGCAGCGAACCGCCGGCGAAGGCGCGGTCCCACAGCCGGCGTTCGTGCTCGCGCGCCTTGAAGCGGAACTCGAAGGCGACGCCGCGGAAGATCAGGCCCACCAGCATTAGGATCAGCGGCAGGGCAAGGGCGCTGAGAATGACCGAGTAGGCCAGCGGGAAAGCGGCCAGCAGCCCCGCGCCGCCCAGCACCAGCCAGGTTTCGTTGCCGTCCCAGACCGGCGCGACCGTGTTCATCATGACATCGCGCTCGTCCTTGCTCCCGAAGAACGGGAACAGGATGCCGATGCCCAGGTCGAAGCCGTCCATGATGACGTACATCATGATCCCGAACAGGATGATCACGGCCCATATCAGTGGCAGGTCAATGCCCATGGCGAGGCTCCTCAGGCGTGGCGTCGCCGTCTCCGTTGTCGTCGTGCGCCGCGGAAAGGGGGCGCATCGGCTGCCGCTGTTCCCCGGGGCCGCCCGCGACCTGCTGTCTGTGCTCGTCGGGCGCCGGGCCCTTGGCGATCAGCCTGAGCCCATAGGCGGTGCCGGCCCCGAAGACCGCCAGGTAGACCACGACGAACAGCAGCAGGGTGAAGGCCAACTGGCCGGTGGTGTGCTGCGGCGTAACGGCGTCGGCCGTGCGCAGGAGGCCATAGACGGTCCATGGCTGGCGGCCGATCTCGGTGGTGTACCAGCCCGCCAGGATGGCGACCAGCCCGGCGGGCGACATGGCCAGCGCGAAGCGCAGGAAAGGCCGCGACGTATATAGCCGCGACGATCGCCGCAGCCAGAGTCCCCACACGGCCAGCGCGATCATCAGCAGTCCCAGGCCCACCATGATGCGGAAGGTCCAGAACACGATGGTGGAGTTCGGCCGGTCTTCGGGCGGGAAGTCCTTCAGTGCCGGGATCTGGCCGTCCCAGCTGTGCGTGAGGATGAGGCTGCCCAGCCGCGGCACGTCGACCGAAAAGCGGGTCGTTTCCGCTTCCATATCGGGCCAGCCGAACAGCGTCAGCGGCACGCCTTCGCCGGGCGGCGTGCGCTCCCAATGGCCTTCGATCGCTGCCAGCTTGGCGGGCTGATGCTCGAGGGTATTGAGCCCGTGCTGGTCGCCGAGTATGGCCTGGATGGGGGCCGCCGCCAGCAGCATCCACATGGCCATGGACAGCATGGTTCGCACCGGGGGGCTGTCGCGGCCCCGCAGCAGGTGCCAGGCCGCCGTGCCTCCCACCATCAGCGCGGTAGCCAGATAGGCCGCGGTCACCATGTGGGAAAGCCGGTAGGGGAAGGAGGGATTGAAGATGACCGCGAGCCAGTCGACCGGCACGACGCGGCCGTCGATGATCTCGTGGCCCTGGGGCGTGTGCATCCAGCTGTTGGAGGCCAGGATCCAGGTGGCGGAAATCAGCGTGCCTATGGCTACCGCCAGCGTCGAGACGAAATGCAGGCCCGGACCTACCCGCTTGAGGCCGAACAGCATGACGCCGAGGAAGCCCGCCTCGAGGAAGAACGCGGTGAGGACCTCGTAGGTGAGCAGCGGCCCCGTGATACTGCCCGCGAAGCGCGAGAAATTGCTCCAGTTGGTGCCGAACTGGTAGGCCATCACGATGCCGGATACGACGCCCATCGCGAAGGCGACGGCGAAGACCTTGAGCCAGAAGTGGTAGAGATCGATGTAGACCTGCCGGCGGCTGCGCAGCCACAGCGCCTCGAGCACGGCCAGATAGCTGGCCAGTCCTATCGTGAGCGCCGGGAAGAGGATGTGGAAGGAAATGGTGAATCCGAACTGGATTCGGGCAAGCAGCAGGGCATCCATGGCGGGGCGGACTCGGGCTGGCTAGGCGGCTGGGCGCCGGCGGCGGCGCGACAGCACGACGGCGGCCAGGGCTGCGATCACGAGCAAGGCCGCGATCATGCCCCAGACGATGAAAGGCTGGACCTTGGCGAGCAACGGGCGCGGGCCGCCGTGCCGGGCGGTGGACACGTCGCGGCTCGACACCTTGACATCGCCGTTGCCGTACTGCGCCAGGACATAGTTGGAGATGGCGGCGATCTGCTCGTCGGACAGCGCGCTCACATAGGACTTGCCGTCGAAGCGCGGCATCAGCGCGTACTGTCCGCTCGCCTCGCGTTCGACGCCGTAAAGGATGACGGCCACCAGGTTGGACGGGTTCGGCGAGCCGGTTGCCGTGTTGTGGAAAAGGGAGGGATAGCGTTGATTGGCGCTACCGGATCCGTCCGGCTGGTGGCAACTGGCGCAGTGGGCGCTATAGAGCGCGGCGCCGGTTTTCAGGCTGTCACGCTCGTTGGGGCCGAAGCTGCCGCGCAGTTCCGCCTCGCTGCTGGCGGGCCGGCCCCGAGAGAAGGCGGGCCCTGCCGCCTGTCCGCCGGCGTCGGCCACGGGCGGAACGGTGTGCAGATAGGCCACCATGGCCTGCAGGTCCTCGGGACGCAGGTGTTGGAAGCTGTTCTCGACCGCTTCGGCCATTGGCCCCGCGGCCTGGCCCTTGCCCTGGGCGTGGCCGGTGCGCAGGTACCGTACCAGGTCGGCGTCGCTCCAGCGGCCTATGCCCGAGGCATCGGGCGTGATGTTGGGGGCATACCAGGCGCCGAGCTGCGCTCCCGACAGGAAGCGGTCGGCACGTTCTGCCATGAGCGCATTGCGCGGCGTATGGCAGGTGCCGCAGTGGGCCAGTGCGTTGGCCAGATAAGCGCCGCGGTTGACTTGCTCGCTTGCGGCGGGGTCGGGCCGGAAGCGCTCGTTGTCGAGGAACAGCAGGTTCCAGGCGGCCATCGAGGCGCGCACGTTGAACGGAAAGGGCAGCTCGGTCTTTGCGACCTCTGCGTCCACCGGCTCGACGCCGTGCATGAAGTAGACGTAGAGCGCATGCACGTCCTCGTCCGTCATCAGGGTGTAAGCGGTGTACGGCATGGCCGGATACAGGTGGGCGCCGTCGGCCCGTATGCCTTCGCGCAGCGCCCGCGCGAACTGTCGTTCCGTGTAGTTGCCGATGCCCGCGGTCTTCGATGGAGTGATGTTGGTGGCGTAGATGGTGCCAAGGGGCGACTCGACGCTGTAGCCGCCGGCGAAGGGCTTGCCGCCCTTGACAGTATGGCACGCGGTGCAGTCGGCGGCGATGGCCAGGTAGCGGCCTCGTTCGATCAGGGCGGCATCCGTGCCCGGCCCGGGCGCCGTCTGCGATGCCGCGGCGCCGGGGGCGGCCCAGGCCAGGATGCCGAGCAGCAGCGCGACGGCACTCTTCGCGAAGGCGGTCGCGGAGACGGGAAGGGGCGGGCTCGGCATCATCCCTAGGCTCGCTGCAGTTCGCGTTCGATCGAGGCGGCGGCTTTCAGCCCGAGCGCCACCATCGTCAGCGTGCTGTTGACGACGCTGCCCGAGGGCATGGCCCCGCCTCCGGGCAGCCACAGATTGGCATGGTCGTGCGCCCGGCAGTCGCCGTCCACCACCGAGTCCTTCGGGCTCGCGCCCATGATGGTGCCGCCCATGATGTGGTTGTTGGCGTTCAGGTCCGGGGTGATGTGGAACTCCACCGCGCCGAACAGGCTCCCTATGTGCTCGAGCTGGCGGCGCGAGGCCTCTGCGCCCTTGCGCACGTATTCCCCGACGTCGTAGTGGATGTCCGGACAGGGCAGCCCCAGCGGATCGCGCCGCGTGGCGCTCAGCGTCAGCCGATTGTTCGGATCCGGCAGCGGCTCCAGGCTGATCGACAGGTCCACGCCGAATGCCGTGCGGCGGCGGATCTCGTCGTCCAGCTCCTTGCCGACCAGGCCCAGCTTGAGCGCCTGGGTGGTGGCCGGCCCGACCCGGGTGATGTTGTTCAGGATGATCTTGTTGGCCGAATACTCGGAACGGAAGGCGCCGTCGCGCGGCCCGACGAGGCAACTGCTCTGCGCCGGGCCGCGGCCGGTCCAGATGGGCTCCTTGGCCAGGAACGTGCAGTGGAAACCCGAATGGTCCATCATGTTGCGGCCTACTTGGTCCGACGAATTGGCGATGCCGCGTGGATTGCGTGCGTTGGCGGCGATCAGCAAGAGACGCGGGGTTTCGATGCCATTGCAGGCCAGTACGAACACCTTGCCGGTCGCCTTGCGCGTCCGCCGGCCGGCGTCGTACCAGTGCACGGCGGTGACCCGGTTGTTCTCGTCGGTATCTATCTTGTAGACCACTGCTTCGGCCAGCACCTTGGCACCCTTGGCCTCGGCGCTGGTGACGTGATGGATGCCGTTGTACATGGCCGAGATCGGGCAGATGGGCTGGCAGTTGTTATTGCCGCAGCATTCCGGCCGGCCGTTCCAGGGCCGGGTGTTGCGGGCCTGGGGAATGGGAACCGAACGGTAGCCATGGGGATTGACTACCTCCGCAAAGCGGCGGTCGCCGTAGCCCCAGGGAATCATGTCCATCGGGTAGGGGCGGCTGCGCTCGGACGGCGATTGCAGCGCCGGATCGTTGGGGCCGGCCACGCCCATGCGGTCTTCGGCGTCGCAGTAAAAGGGTTCCAGCTCATCGTAGGAAATCGGCCAGTCGCGTCCCACGCCGTATGTGCTTTTCATGCGCATGTCGACGGGCAGATGGCGCCAGCACGAGGCGGCCCAATGCCAGGTGGTGCCGCCTACGACACGCAGATAGCCTTGCTGGAAGCTCCCGCCGCTGGGACCGGTGGTGAGCACGTAGTCGTTCTTGGGGAAATACAGCGGCGCAGGCGCCAGGGGCGATTGTGGAAACAATCCCTGGAAGTCCGAGCCTACGCGGTTGAAGAACGGCATGTTCCGCCAGTTCTCCACCACCTGCCCGCGATCGATGCGCGGTCCGGCTTCCAGGACCAGCACGGAGTGGCCCTTGCCAGCCAGCTGGTCGGCGATCATGGCGCCGACCACGCCGGAGCCGACGACGATGACGTCGGCGGTCGCGTCGCCGCGGGAATCGAAGGCGGGACTTTTCATCGGCGCTCCGGAGACGGGGTGCCTTGTGGCGTGGAAGCCGGCGGCGCCGGCGGGCGCGTGGTGGGTACCGGAAAGCCGGTAGTGGGTGGTTCGGGGCTGGGTTTTTCCACCGGCGGCGACACGCGTACAGGCGGCGGATCGGCTACCCACCAGGCGGGGCCGTAGTTGCAATAGGTGGGAACTGTCTGGCCATCCTCTACCGTGCGATACATCAGCGCCTCGCGGTAGGCCACCACGGTAGCGTTGCTGTCCGAGCCCACCGAACCGGTGTACCAAGCCGCGACCACCGCCAGCGCCGTCTCCCGCAAACCCGCTGTGGAGGCATCGGCAAGCAGCGCCTGGGGCGTGGCAGCGTCCTTGGCCAGTTCGCCGAGCCTGGCCGCCTGGGCCGTGAAATCGCCGGAAGCCTTGCGCATCGCATCGTAGATGCGGCGGGCGGTGGTGGCGTTGAGTTCTGCGTGGCCCGTAATGGCCCGGGAAAAAGCCAGAAAGGCCTCTTGCTCAGGGGCCGCCGCGGCAGGAGAGGAAGGCTGGGCTGCGCCGGATGCCAAGCGCGACAGCCACGGGCCGCCGAGCAAGGCGGCCAGGGAGACCGCCAGCACCTGGCGGCGCCCGCTGTCGTGGTCCCGGACCCCCGATCTGGGGGCGTAATCCGGCGTGTCCGTGCCCGGCCTGCCGTCGCTCATGAAACCCCTCCATCCGCGTGGGTGAGCCGCGACCCCGGGGACGGCCGCGGCGGATTCTCATCACTTGAGCGGACGAGCAAGCAATCGCCATGCCGATGTGTCCCCCGCGGAGCGGAAAACCGCCGAAGCGCGGCGCATGCCCGGCGTTTGTCCCGATCCGGCAGCGCCCGGGCGGGGCGGCGCGCCGGGCTCGCCGATGCAATATTTGCGATCGGTCCGGGAGATATCTACATGGCCGCCGCTTCCGCGGCGTCGAATCCGGCCGCGGCGTTCAGCACCGCCAGCACCGAGGCCGCCACGGTATTGGGATGGCATCCCGCGCCGAAGCGGGTGCCGGGAACGCCGGGCAAGGCGGCCTCCACGATGGCGAAGGCTCGGGCGTCGGCTCCCTCCCCCATGCTGCGCTCTTCATAGCCGTCGATCCGCAGCGGCAGGCCCAGCACAGCGGCGTTCAAGCGCCAGTTCGGCGTGCCGCCCTCCGCCTTTCGCGGGCAAGGCTGCAACTGCGTCCGCAGGAAGGCCGCAAGCGATGCCGCCGTCCTGTCGGGCGGTGGCAGGGGCGACGCCGGAATGGATTGCCGCGCTGGGCCCGCCTTGTCACGGGTGCGCAACAAATGGTCGTCAGGATCGGGGGGCTCGTTCCGACTCCACAGCGGTCCTCTCGAAGCCGCGGTTACTGATGCATGGCGACCCTTTCCCTTCCCGTCCGGCGCCGCGCCGGGTCTCGCGGCCAGCGCCGGCTGGCAGGGTGGGCGCTGTCGCTGCTGCTTTGCGGTGGCGCGATGGCGGATGAACATCGCCCCGGCCTGGATGTTGCGGACCGGCCCGTCTCCTTCGACATCGGGCGCCAACCCTTGCGGCAGGCGCTGGAGCAGTATTTCCGTACGACGGGCCAGTCGCTGCTGTACGACGACGCGATCACGGCCGGCAAGCAGGCCGGGCCGTTGAAGGGCGAGTTCACCCCCGATGCGGCCTTGCGCACGTTGCTGGCCGGTACCGGCATCATCGCCAGGCAGACGGCGCCGAATGCGTTCATGCTGCTCGACGCCCACCGCGCCGCCGGGGCGCGAGAGACCGCCGCCGCGCCGGCCGGCGGTTCCCAGGCCACGACAGCCGTATCCGCCTACTACGCGGCATTGCAGGCCGCGGTGGGCAGCGTCCTGTGCGGCGATCCGTCGACCGCCCCGGGCGGCTACCGGCTGGCAGCCCGAGTCTGGATCGGCATGGACGGCGCCGTCCAGCGCGTGCTGCTGCACACGACCGGAGACGCCGCGAGGGACCGGCGGATCGAGGCACGGCTGCAAGGCCTGCAAATGCCGCCGCATGCGCCTGCCGGCATCACGCAGCCGCTGACGCTGCTCGTGCTGCCTCGTCCTCCGGAGCAAGGCGGCGATTGCGCGGTGGCCGCAGCATGACCAAGCCCGCCGACCTGATCGGTTTCCTGCTGGAGCACTACGAGCTGATCAAGCGCCGCGTCAGCTATCGGGTGGGTTCGCTGGAGTTGGCCGAGGACGTCATGCAGGACACCTATCTGCGCCTGCAGAGCCATACCCCGGAGAACAAGGTCCGAGACCCCTCGGGCTTCGTGCTGCGTACCGCGCTCAATCTGGCGATCGACCGCATCCGTTCCGACCGGCGGATGCTTTCGGGCGAAGACGTGGAGTTCCTGATCGAGCAGCAGGCCGCGGATACGGCCGATCCGGCCGACGCCGTTGCGGGACGGTTGGATCTGGACGCCTTCGTGCAGGCGTTGGAACGCCTGCCGCCGCTGAGGCGCCAGCTTTTCATGGCCTCGCGCTTCGACGAGGTGCCGCAGAAGGAACTGGCCAAGCGCTATGGCATATCGCTGCGCAAGGTGGAGCTGGAAATCCGCCGGGCCAACGAGTATCTGACGACGCGGCTGCAGCGAGGGACGTCGCCGCCGTCAAATTGAAACAAGCATGCGGTTGGCATGGCGCTCGTCCGTCTGATGAAGAGCCGTGCCGCCGATCTCCCGTGCCCGCCGGGGCGCGCGGGGAGCGGATACGACCGGGCATCCAGGCAACGATGACTGACCATATGTTGGGCTCCAAGGACAACGCCGCCGATCACGCCACCTCCACCCTCGACCACGAGGCGTGGGCATGGCTGCACCGGCTGCGCAGCAAGAACGCGACCGGCCGCGACGCGCGGCAATTCGAGCAGTGGTGCGCGCGCAGTCCCGCCCACCGGCAGGCGCTGGCCCGCGCCAACCAGGAGTGGCGCGACATGGCCGAGGGCCAGGTACTGTACGACCGGAAGCATCCCGGCGAGCGAGCCCGGATGGACGCGTTTCTGCTGCGGGAAAAACAGGTCAACCTGCGGCGCCGGCGGATCCTGCGTGGCGCGGCCACCGCCGGTGCGGCGGCGGTCGTGGTCGCCGCGGTACACCCTCCCATGCATCTGTGGCCTTCCCTGCGGGACCTGGCGGCGGACCGCCGCACGGGCACGGGCGAACAGGCCCGCCTGGCGCTGAGCGGCGAAGTGGACGTTCTGCTCAACACGCAGACCAGTATCGATATCGAGCGGGGGGCCGCCCGAGGCTCCATGGACCGGATCCGCCTGATCGACGGCGAGGTCGCCCTGCTGCGGCGCCCGGGCGCGCGAGCCGTGGAGCTCGTCGCCGGTGCGGGGCGGATCGTGCCCGGGCACGGCGGCGTTGCGGCGCGGCGGGTGGGGTCGCGGTACTGCGTAACCTGCACCGCCGGAAGCGCCACGCTGGAACATCCAAGCGGAGCGACCGAACTGGCGCAGCATGACCGCGTCTGGTATGGCGAACGCGCGATCGAGGCGGCCACGCAGGTGGACCTGGAGATAGCCAGCGCGTGGCAGCACGGACGCGTCGTCTTCCGCGCAACGCCCTTGCGCGAGGCAATGGAAGAAGTGGACCGCTATCGGCCGGGACGAGTCCTGGTAATGGACGAGTCGCTGGCCGCCAGGAGAATCAGCGGACAGTTCCAGATCGGGCACCTGGACGAGGCGATACGCCAGGTGCAGCAGATCTATGACGCCAAGGTGACGCGGCTGCCCGCGGGCGTCGTGCTCCTGGGGTGACGCGGCGGCGTTACAAAAAAGCGTGCGGGTCGGGCATGCTGATTCGTCTTGTTCTCATCGCCCGTTCCTTGATCCTTCCGACTGGATCGAGCGCGGCCATCCCATGAGTACAGGAATCCCGACATGACGTCTCGCGCGCCCACTCCTCGTTCCAAGCAGCATTGCGATTCCTTGCCGGGAAATGCACTCGCCGTGCCGCCGCGCTTGCGCCCGATCGCCGCTGCCATGGCAGCGGCGCTGCTTTCGGCGGGAGCGCCGGCGGTACAGGCGCAGCAGGCGTTCAGTCCGGCGTGGTTCGCGGCCAAGAACGCGACGCGGAACACCGCGGCCATGACCGGCCGCCTGCCGAACGGCTTGCCCACGCATACGCTCAACAACCCGCACCAGCAATCGCAGGCCGCACGCGAAAAGCTCCAGCGTTCGATCGACAACCTCGGCGTCGCGGCTCAGGCCATCGCCTCGCAACAACGCTTGCAACAGCAGGCGCGCGACGCGGCGCGCAATCGGCCGGGGGTCGCCGACGGCCTGACCGAAGGCGGGTTGAAAGTCGATACCGACTCGCTGACGGCCGGGTGGCTCAACGCCAAGGCGCCGACCCAGACGTCCCGGGACGGCCAGACCACGGTCACTATCGAGCAGACGGCCGACAAGGCGATCCTGAATTGGGAGACCTTCAACGTCGGCCGCCACACGACGGTGGATTTCCAGCAGGACAAGAACTGGGCGGCGCTGAACCGCGTCAACGATCCGCTGGCCCGGCCCAGCCGGATTCAGGGGCAGATCAAGGCCGACGGCACGGTATTCATCCTCAACCGCAACGGCATTCTGTTCGAAGGTTCTTCGCAGGTGAGCGTGCGCAATCTGGTGGCGGCCGCCGCCGCCATGACCGACTCCCAGTTCCAAGGCGGGCTGTACGGCGCGAACGACGCACCCACATTCACCGACGCCGCGGGCGCCGTCAAGCTCGAGCCCGGCGCACTGATCCGGACCGGCGAACCGGCTTCGGTCACCCAGGGAGGCGGTTACGTACTGCTGCTGGGGTCGGAAGTGCGCAATGCGGGCGAGATCGTGACGCGGCAGGGCCAGGCGGCCCTGGCCGCCGGCGACAGCTTCATCATCCGCAAGGGACTGGTGGCCGGGGACAGCGCCGCCGGCGGCACGACCTACTCCACCACGCGGGGCAGCGAGATCGCCGTGGTGGGCAATCCGGATACCGGCTCGCCGGGCGCCGCCTCCAACACCGGCCTGATCCTCGCGCGCGAGGGCGACGTGACCCTGGCCGGACACGACGTGCGGCAGGATGGCGTGGTAGTGGCTACGACCACCGTCAATACGCGTGGCACGGTCCACTTGCTGAATGCCGCAAGCGACACCGGCGGGAACGTCACGCTGGGCAAGGGCGCCGTGACCGCCATCGTGATCGAAGACGACGGCAAGACGACGGCGCTGGACAGCCAGCGCGATGCATTGATCAAGGAATCCGCGGAACAGGACGCCTTGCGCCTGACCGGCGGCAGCCCCGCCTTCGACAACTACTCGAAGATGTCCGACCGGCGCGACCAGTCGCGCATCGAGATCGTCTCGGGCGGGACTGTCGCTTTCGACGGCGAGAGCCTGACGCTTGCCACCGGCGGACAGATCGTCGTCGATGCGAGGCAGCGCACGTTCGTCGCGGATCGGGCCCGGCTCGACGTCTCCGGCGCCATAGGCGTGCAGGTGTCGATGGAAAGCAATAACGTCCAGGTCAACGTCCAGGGCAACGAGCTGCGCGATTCGCCGCAGAACCGGGACGGCGGCAAGCTGTTGAACAAGAACATATGGATCGATCGCCGGGACCTGATCCTCATGCCGGCCGGTACGGGCGGGTATGAGTCGGACCGCTGGTATGCGGCGGGCGGCTTGCTGGAGATCGGCGGCTATCTGGGCAACCAGGGCCACCGCATAGGCGAGTGGGCGGCCCAGGGCGGGACGGTCACGCTGGGCGGCAGCGAGGTGATCACCCAGGCAGGATCCATCGTGAACCTCGCGGGCGGCACGCTGGACGTACAGACGGGGTATGTCTACCAGACCTGGCTGCGCGGCGCCGACGGCAAGGTGTACAGCCTCAAGGACGCGCCGGCGTACCTGACCTACGAGGGGTTGTACACCGGCTATCACCTCGACCACGATCGCTGGGGCGTGACCGACGACTACTTCAGCCCGATCATTGCGCCGCAGCGGCGGCTGGAGAACGGCTACACGGTAGGCCGGGACGCGGGCCGCCTGATCGTGAGCGCGCCTACGGCGGTGCTCGAAGGCGGCATCGTGGCGGATGTCTTCAACGGCGCGCGGCAGTCGCGCCCGCACGGTGCGCTCGATGACGGCTACAAGCTGAGCCAGAAGCAGGTCGCCAAGGCGGGGCAGCTTCTCGTCGGCGCCTATGGCGCGCGCGGGCGCATGGACGCGCACATGAGCGACATCCGGATCGGGGGCATGGCGGATATCACCGCCGGGATCGATGCGTTTTCTGCGCTGCCTTCGGACCGCGCCGGGACGATCTGGCTCGACGCCGGCCGTCTCAGCCGCCAGGAACTCGGCGGAATCGATCTTGCCACCAAAGATTCGATTGTCATCGACGCCGGCCTGGTCCTGGCGGACGGCGGCTCCCTGAACCTCATCGCGCCCGCCATCGGCATCGACGCGAACATCGTGGCAAGAAGCGGCAGCATCAAGGCGGGCAACATCTTCACTCCCGATGCCGGGACGCTCGACACGGTCTTGTTGAAAGACGGCGCCTCCATCGTCACAGTAGGCCAGGGAGTGGTGCTCGATTTGCGCGGCATGTGGGGCAACCAACGGGAAAATGCCGAAGACGCCGGCGCGCTGGCCTTCATCGACGGCGGCGATGTTGCGCTGCGCTCGACCGGCGGCGTCGCGCTTGCCGCGGGATCGCTCATCGATGTCTCGTCCGGCGCGGCCGTCCTGGCCGGCGGCAAGAGCCGGGGCGGCAAAGGCGGAGACGTCGCCGTCGAAGCGAACGTCTACAAGGGGCTGAGCAGCGCGCTTCCCGGCAGCCTGGTGCTGGACGGCGAAGTACGCGGCTACGGCGTCGAAGGGGGCGGCAAGCTCAGCGTGGGCGGCATGCCTGTACTCATCGCCGACGATGCCGATGCGCCCGAGGAAGGGCAGATTCTTCTCGCGCCTGGCTTCTTTAGCAAAGGCTTCTCGCATTACGAGCTCAAGGGCAGCATTCGCGGCGACGCCGTGACCGTCGCCGAGGGCACCGTGCTCGATATCGGGATGCCCGTGTTTCGATTGAGCGACGCGGCCGCCACGGCGCCGACCGGCGCCCATGACGTCGCGCTGCAAGTCTGGACGCCGCCGCTCTACCAGGAAAATGCCGACGCCCGCGACTTTACCCAGAAAAAGGGGGCCAGCCTGTCGTTCACGGGCGTGGGCGACGTGTCCATCGGCAGGGGAGCGCTCGTGGAGGTCGATCCCGGCCAGTCCATCGCGATATCGGCCGGAGGGCAAGTCACGATCGACGGCCGGCTCAATGCCTGGGGCGGCACGATCGCCATCAATAGTGGCGCCAGCTTAGGAGCGAATCCGGGCTTCGTGCCGGGACGCTCGATCTGGATCGGCGAACATGCCGTGCTCGATGCCGCCGGGCGAGCGGTGGCGGGATTCGATCAGCGCGGCCGGCCCTTCGCCCATGTCCCGAGCGGGGGCACCATCCGGATCGGCGCCGACGACCTCGTGTTGAACGCGGACGGCTTGCTGGACTCGATCACCGCGGCACTGGTCGTCATCCGGCCGGGAGCCGTGCTCGATGCATCCGCGGGCAGCGCGACGATAAGCTCCGGCCCAGGCGGCAACCCGCAGGCGGGCGCCGAGGCCCGTATCCTGTCCGGCAACGGCGGCGCGATCGTTCTTGCTTCCAGCGGGGGGCTCGTGCTGGACGGCGAGATGCGCGCATCGGGCGGGGCCGGCGCCGCCGGCGGCAGCCTGACGCTGATTCTCGAGTCGGGCGCCCACACCGCCTCCGACATGGATGCCATCAAGCAGCCGCGCGTCCTCACCGTTACGCAGACGCGCCAGCCTTCGGGCCTGCCCGCCGGCCTGGAGGCTGGCCAGCACCACGAGGCGCTTGCCTATGCCCAGGGCCGCCTGAGCGCAGAGCAGGTGGAGCGGGGCGGGTTCGGCAACCTGTCGCTCTGGAGCGCCGACATCGTCCGTTTCGAAGGGGACGTCTCGCTCAGCCTCGGCGAGAGCCTGGCCCTGCAGCGCGGCGTCATTTCGGTGGCGGACACGACGCCAGAGGCCCGGGTCGTGCTTGCCGCGCCGGTGGTCCGCTTCGATGGCGGAGTTCGCCGCGGGACGAGCGCCTTCGGGATTCTCCATCCGATCCTCCGGAACGCGGCGACGGGCGGCTGGCGGCCCGCCAGCGGGAATGCCGGCCAACTGACGGTGGAGGCCGATCTGATCGACGTCGGCGATTGGGTCCGGTTCGGCGCATCCGATGTGTACGACGTAGCGTATGTCCCCGGCTCGCATGACCAGACAGTCACCCGCCCTATCGAAGCTCCCGGGTTCGCGGACATCCATTTCCGGAGCCGTGGCGATATCCGCTTTCGGACGGGTTCGCTGGTCTCCGCCGGAAACGTGACGCTGACGGCGACGCAGGTCTATCCCGTCACCGGCGCGAGCGCGACCGTCATGGCCGGCGCCACGCCGGACGGCAGTTCCGGCGTCGATCCTCGCCCGGAAAGCGTCCTTGCCATCCGCGGCAACGGCAAGGCCGCCGCCGCGCCGTCATCCGCTTTCGGCGCGCTGGGGCTGATCGGCGGCATTATCGAGCAGGACGGCGTGCTGCTCGCCCCGCTCGGCAGTATCCGCCTCGGCGGGTCGGCCGGCAGCAACGTCGGCTTTTACGAGTTCCAGAGCGGCGGCCGGGTGATCCTGCGGGAGGGCAGTATCACCTCGGTCAGCGCGGCGGGGCTGGTCATACCCTATGGCGGCACCGTCGATGGACTCAAGTACCACTATGACGGCAGGGAGCTGAATCTCCCCGACCTGATGAGCCTCGACGCGATGGGCAAGATCGAGATCGTCTCGGACAGGTTCGAGGGAGAGGCCGGCTCCCTGCTCGATCTGTCGGGCGGCGGCGAACTTGCCGGTGCAGGGTTCATCGCCGGCCGCGGCGGCTCGGTCGACATCCTCGCGACGCCGCTGGCGAACGCCAACCCGGCGTTCGGCTTTAGCCGCGCGGACAACCAGGTCTATGCCATTGTGCCGGGCTTCGCGTCGGGCTATGCGCCCGTCGTCCAGGAAAAGGGGGCGGGCGAGCCGGCAATCGGCCAGCAGATCACGCTTTCCTCGGGTATCCCCGGGCTCCCGGCCGGCACCTACACGTTGCTGCCATCGACCTATGCCCGGCTGCCCGGCGCCTATCGTATCGAGATCGGCGCCGGCTTGCCCGGCGAGATCGGCACGGCCGCACTCGGCAATGGTTCCTACATCGGGGGAGGCTATCTCGGGGTCGCCAATACGGCAATCCGTTCAGGTCTGCCGAACCAGGTCGTGGTGACGCCCGGACGGGCGGTCCGCGCGCATTCGCAATACAACGAAACCAGCTACAGCGCTTTCGCCCTCGACAGCGCCGCCCGGTTCGGCAAGACGCGAGCCCGCCTGCCCGTCGATGGCAAGCAGCTCGTGCTCTCCTTCGAGGAGGCCGGCGGCGTCATCGATTTCCATGGCACCGCGTTGTTCGGGGGAGCCGAAGGCAGCTATGCCGGCGCGCTGCTGGCCCAGAGCCTACAGCCGCTGGAGATCAAGTCGTCGGGTGCCCCGGCCACGCCAGGCATGGCCGCGCTCGATGCGGAGGATCTGTCCCGTTTCAACGCGGGGACGTTGTTTGTCGGCGCCGGATATCGCGGAATGGCAGGCTTCGTCTCTCTGGAAAGGGGCTACGGGAACGAAGTCGTCGCCGTGCGTTCCGGTTCCGTGCTCGAAGCCGGCCAGATCGTGATCGGGGGGCAGGACGTGCTGATCGAGGACGGCGCCATCCTGGACACCACGCGCAGCGTATTCAACGTGCCCGATTCTACGCTCGGCTATGTGTTCGCGAATTCCATGTCGGTGGAGGAGAACACCATCGGCTCCATGCTGGTAGTGGCGAACGGCTGGCTCAACCTGCTGCCGGCGACGCCGCTCAAGCAGGGAGCCTCGAGTTCGCTCACCATCGAGGACGGCGCCGTGCTGCGCACGCGGGGCACGATCGGGTTCGTGGCCAGCGACAAGCTGTCGCTGGGGTTGGCGCAGCTGAACGCGCGCTATCTCGGGTTGAGCCTGCCTGCGGTCAACGTCGGCACGGAGGCGTCTCTCGCCGCGGCGCAGGCCGCCGGCGTGCTGGGCACCGGCTGGAATCTCACCCAGACCACGCTGGACCGTCTGCTGAATCCGGCCACGGCCAACCTTGCCGCCCTAGAGAGACTCTCGCTCTCGGTGCGCAACGCGATCAATTTCTACGGCGACGTCACGCTCGACGCGCGCAACCTGGGCGACGCGGCCGAAACCATGGTCGTGCTCAACACGCCGGCCATCTACGGCTGGGGCGAGGGAAGCTCGGCCACGCTGGCGGCCGACACGCTCGTATGGAACGGGGTGGGTGTGGGCGCGGGCAGGGCCGATAGCCCCTATGTGAGCCTGGAGCCGCCCGCCGTGCAGCCCGGAGGGGCCGGCACCGGATCGGGCCGGCTTACCTTCTCCGCCCGCGAGATCCACTTCGGCTACGATCCCCTGGCCCGCTCCCAGGACAACGCGGAGCTGAAGCGGCTGGCCCTGGGTTTCTCGAGCGTGGACCTCGTCGCCGCCGAGAAGATCACGGCCAACAATCGCGGCGGTGTTGCCTTCTACCATACCGGCACCGACCCGATGTCCTATCGCGGTGGCGATCTCAACATTTCCACGCCGCTTTTCACCGCCGATGGCGGCGCCATGATCGACATCCACGCCGGCGGCGCGATCACGATCAGCGCAGCGGGCGAGGGCGCCGTCAATTCCGCGCACGGCGATCTCGGCGGCGAGATCCGGCTGCATGGGGCAGCCATCGCGCTCGATACCAGAGTCGTCCTGCCCAGCGGCCGCCTGGTCATGAAGGCGGATGGCGACATCGCGCTCGGCGATCGCGCCGCGATCGATCTCGCTGGCCGCACCATATCCTTCTACGAGGTGACCAAGCACAGCTGGGGCGGCAGCCTCGAAATGGAAAGCCGTGCGGGCCGCATCGTTCAGAGCGAGGGCTCGATCATCGATGTATCGGCCTCCGGCAACGACGCAGGCGCGATAGAGGCCTCGGCAAGCGGCGGCACCGTGGCCCTGGAGGGGACGTTGCGCGGCGAAACGAGCGGCGGCCATGCCGAAGGCAGTTTTTCGCTCACCGCCGGCACGATCGCGGATCTTGCGGATCTCAATGCCAAGCTCAACGCCGGCGGTTTTTTCGGCGCACGCAGCTTCACCGCCAAGCATGGCGATCTCGTCATTGGCGACGAGGTGAAGGCGCATGTGGTGGATATCTCGGCCGATGGCGGCAGCCTGACCGTGAACGGCAGGATCGATGCAAGCGGGCAGAAGGTCGGCACCATCCGCCTTTCGGCGCGCGACCATCTCGTCCTCGCATCGACCGCCGTGCTCGACGCGCACGGCACGGTGTTGCAGACCGATAGCCATGGCGCGCCGATCGAGGCCTCGAACCGCGCGTCGATCGAATTGACGGCCAAGCGAGGCGCCGTCGCGCTGGCGCCGGATGCCGCCATCGACATGCGCTCGGCCGACGGCATTTCCCGAGGCCGGCTGGAACTCAACGCGTCGCGCGTGGACGGCAATGACGTTGCCATCGATGCGGCAAGCCGTGTCGCCATCCGCGGGGCCGCCAGCATTGCCGTGAACGGTTTTCGCAGCTACACGCCGGCGAACGGCCTCGTCGATCAGGCGTATATGGATGCCATCCATGCCGACAGCGCGGCTTTCATCGACGCGGCGCTTGCGAACGGCGCGCTACGGGGGCGGCTGGGCGGCCTGGCTCCGTATGGCTCGGCCCTGCACCTGAGGCCCGGCGTGGAGATCGCCAGCGAGGGCGATCTCGCGACCAGCGGCGACCTCGACCTGTCGGGCTACCGCTACGGTCCTCGGGCCGACGCCGCCGTCCGCGGCTCGGGCGAGCCCGGGGTGCTCGTCATTCGCGCAGGCGGCAACCTGGAGATCAACGGCAGCATCAACGACGGCTTCGCCCCGCCGCCTCCCACCAACGATGACTACAACTGGGACGACGGTCGCGAGGGCCGGATGTGGGCGGTTTCTTCCATGCTAGAGCCTGGCGCGCTCTCCTGGGCCATGCGCCTGGTCTCGGGCGCCGATCTCGCGGCCAGCGATACGCGGGCGGTCAAGTCTCTGCACGCGCTCGGCGCAGGCGGCGACCTGGTGCTCGAAGACCGGCACGTCGCCGGAGACTGGATGCTGGAGGCGATCAGCGTCGTGCGCACGGGCACCGGCTATCTCGATCTCATCGCCGGCCGCGATTACCGGCACGATTCGCGCTTCGGCGTTTATACCGCCGGCACGGCCTTGCCTGAGACGCGAGGCCATGCCGGCATATGGCTCACCGAGGGCGGCGGCGACGTCCACGTGCAGGCCGGCGGCAACATGGACGGATACAGCGTCATATCGGACCTCGACACCAACCTGCGTCGCATCAACGAGTGGCTGCGGTGGCAGGACGGCGCCTGGGGCATCAATTTCGGCGCCTACCTGGCAGACTCATGGGGAATGAACGAGCTGGCGGGGTTTTCCGGCATCGGCACCCTCGGCGGCGGCAATGTGCGCGTGACCGTGGGCGGCGATGCCGGCGTGTCGGCGCCACAGATCCCCGAGATCGATCCCGTTCTCGGCCTGTGGATCTTCCGGAGTTCGGGCCTGACGATCGCGGTCGGCGGCGGCGGCTATACCGATGCCGCCGGCGTCCTGCGGCAGACCGGCGGCGGCGATATCGTCATGAAGATAGGTGGGCGCCTGAATACCGCGCCGCTCTACACGCCCAACACCCCGGGCGGAGGCACGCTCGTCAATGTCCGGGGAGACGTGTCGGTCAGCGCTTCCGCCCTGGGGCTGGTGAGCGACACGAGCTATGGCATTCCGACCGGCTATGAGGACCCACGGCCGATCGATCCCGCCCGCCCCTACAACTACAAGCCCGACAGCGGCCTGACGGTGGCGCTGGGCGACAGCCGCGCGACCATCAAGACCCGCGGCGATCTCGTCCTCTTGCATGCCTCGGACCCCGGCGCGCTGGATCCTGCCGCCGCGATCGGGAATTTGCCGTCCATCTCGGACACCGGCTTCTCGTTGTGGACGGACCGTACCGCCATCGATTTGTTTGCCGCGGGAGGTTCGGTCGCGCCTATCGCCTCGAACGCCTTCGACAGCGGAAGCTATGCCTTGTACTACGACCCCGCCTATCCCCCGGCGCTCAGCGCCGTGGCCGCGGGAGGCGACGTACTGGTGTTCGGGAGGGCGGTCCTGCGGGCGGCGCCGGACGCGGGGCTCGACCTGCTTGCCCGCGACTCGGTCTTCTACGGCATGCGATACATGGACGACAGCGGCGGCAACTACCTCGCGCTCTCCGGCGATCCCGCTCATGCCGCGTCCCGTCCGATACGCATCTATGCGGCGAACGGCGACATCACCAACGTGCGCACGGGGCAAATGGTCGCAAGCTGGGCTGGCGCCATCACGGACTACATCGGGGGCGGACCCGTCTGGATGCGCGCGAGCCGGGACATCATCGCGGGCGGCGGGCTGGACGACCCCGCGACGGATTGGCGCAACGAAGCCGGAGGCGGCGGACTGATCGTGCACCGCGGAGACAACGACGTGTCGATCATCCAGGCCGGTCGCGACATCATCTATTCGAACTTCCAGGTGGCGGGCCCCGGCACGCTCACGCTCATCGCCGGCCGGAACATCTACCTCTACCAGGGAGACAATGGGTCGATCGTCTCGATCGGCCCGGCCGCGGCCGGCGACGATCGTCCCGGCGCCTCTATCCTGCTGCAGGCGGGAGCCGGCGCCGCGGACCCGGACTATGCGGCGTTGCTGCCCTATCTGGATCCGGCCAATCTCGCCCTGGCCGGCATGCCGCTGGCCGACCAATCCGGCAAGGTCGCGAAGACCTATGAAGGGGAACTCGTCGAGTGGCTGAAGGAACGCTACGGCTTTGCGGCGGCAAACGGCGCGCAGGCTCGCGCGTATTTCGCGGAACTGCCCGCCGAACAGCAAGGCATTTTCCTGAGGGCCGTCTATTTCGCCGAGCTGCGGGAAGGCGGACGCGAGTACAACGACGCCGACGGTCCGCGTTTCGGTTCCTACCTGCGCGGCCGGCAGGCCATCGCCACGCTGTTCCCCGACATCGACGCGAAAGGCAACGAGATCGACCGCGAGGGTGACATCATCATGTTCGGTGGATCGGGCGTACGCACCAACTTCGGCGGCGACATCGAGATGCTGGCGCCGGGCGGACAGATCGTGGTGGGCGTTCAAGGCGAAGT
The DNA here is from genome assembly GCF_002188465.1 of Pigmentiphaga sp. NML080357. GTDB lineage: Bacteria > Pseudomonadota > Gammaproteobacteria > Burkholderiales > Burkholderiaceae_B > Pigmentiphaga. The sequence continues at coordinate 98,270 of NZ_NINW01000043.1, forward strand.
CCCGCCGGCCAGCGCCGGCGTGATGACGCAGGGCGAAGGCGACATCCGGCTGTTCAGCGAACAGTCGCTGCTGCTGGGCCTGTCCCGCGTCATGACCACCTTCGGCGGCAGCATCCTCGCCTGGTCGGAAGAGGGCGACATCAACGCCGGCCGCGGCGCGAAGACCACCGTCCTGTTCACCCCGCCCAAGCGCGGCTATGACAGCTACGGCAACGTGACGCTGGCGCCGCAGGCGCCGAGTTCGGGTGCCGGTATCGCCACCCTCAATCCCATCCCCGAGGTCCCGCCCGGCGACGTGGACCTCATTGCGCCGCTGGGCGTCATCGACGCGGGCGAGGCGGGCATACGCGTCTCCGGCAACGTCAACCTCGCCGCGCTGCGGGTGGTCAATGCCGAGAACATCCAGGTGCAGGGCAAGGCGTCCGGCTTGCCGGTGGTGGCGGCGGTGAACGTGTCGGCGCTCACGAGCGCCAGCGCGGCGGCCAGTTCCGCAGCAACCGCGGCCCGGGAGGCGATCCAGCGCGACCGCGCCGCCGCGCGCAGCAACCTGCCGTCGATTTTCACGGTGCGGGTGCTCGGCTTCGGCAACGAGACGCTGCCCGAGGAAAAGCAGGGCGGCAGGCCCGGCGAGCCGCTCGGCTACCGGCCCGCAAGCGCGATCCAGGTGCTGGGCGACGCCAATATGGGAGAAGCGGCACGTAGCCAGCTGACGGCGGCGGAGAGGCGTTCGCTAGGGCTGTGAGCGCGGCCCGGCCCGTCTGGCCGGCAGCCGGACCCGGGATACGGGGACCTTGCGTCCCCTTTTCTTTTCGTTCGACAAGCAAATCGCTGACGCGTTAGAATGCCCCGGAGCCGGCATGCGCACCTCGCTGCGGCCCGTTTTTCACTCGCCAGACGACATGAACCGTATCGTTTCGAACCAAGCTGCTCAGTGGTGGCGCTTCCGCTAGGAAGCGGCACGTCGTTGCGGTTCGAAACTGCACCTTGCCGCCGTAACCGGTGGCAGGTCGCGAATTCACACAGATCCCCGGCACGGCGGCTCCCGACCCAGGAGATTGCCCGTGCATCCAGCAGTACCTTCCCTTGCTAGCCGACCCCCCGCATACGCGAGCCGCGGCCTGTCGTTCGCGTGGTGGCGCTCGCCGCCGGACGGCACGATGACCGATGCGCCCCTGGCCGATGGCCTGCTCGACTCGAGGGGAGACTGACATGCTGCTGATGATCGACAACTACGATTCGTTTACCTACAACCTGGTCCAGTATTTCGGCGAACTGGGCGCCGACGTGCGCGTATACCGCAACGACCAGATCACGCTCGACGAGGTCGCGGCCCTGGCGCCGGAACGCATCTGCGTGTCGCCCGGGCCGTGCTCTCCGGCCGAGGCCGGCATTTCGGTGCCGCTCATCCAGGCCTACGCCGGCAAGGTGCCCATTCTTGGCGTCTGCCTGGGGCACCAGTCCATCGGCGCCGCATTTGGTGGCAAAATCGTCCGCGCGCGGCAGATCATGCACGGCAAGACGTCGCCCATCACCCATGCGGGCAGCGACGTGTTCCGGGATTTGCCGTCTCCTTACACGGTAATCCGGTACCACTCGCTCGCCATCGAGCGCGACAGCCTGCCCGATTGCCTGGAGGTGACGGCGCAGACCGACGACGGGGAGATCATGGGCGTGCGCCACAAGGCGCTTCCCGTCTACGGCGTGCAGTTCCATCCCGAATCGGTCCTGAGCGAGCACGGCCATGCCTTGCTGCGCAATTTCCTGCAGTTGAACGCATGAACCAGCGGCAACGATTTTCCGAGGAGTCCAAGGTGCCCATTACCCCTACCGAAGCGCTGGTGCGTTGCATCGAACACCGTGAGATTTTTCACGACGAGATGCTGTCGCTGATGCGCATGCTGATGCGCGGCGAAATGGCGCCCGCGACCGCGGCGGCGCTCATCATGGGCCTGCGCGTCAAGAAGGAGACCATAGGCGAGATCACCGCGGCCGCGCGCGTCATGCGCGAATTCGCGGATGGCGTGAAGGTGGCCGATACCGACAGCCTCGTGGACCTGGCCGGCACCGGCGGCGACGGCGCCCATACCTTCAACATCTCCACGGCGGCCATGTTCGTGGCGGCCGCTGGCGGAGCCAAGATCGCCAAGCACGGCAACCGCGGGGTGTCCTCCTCGTCGGGCAGCGCGGACGTGCTGGAAGCGCTCGGCGCCAATGTCATGCTGCCGTCGGAAGCGGTGGCCGAATGCATCGAGGCCACCGGCATCGGCTTCATGTTCGCACCCATCCATCATTCGGCCATGAAGAACATCGCGCCCATCCGCAAGGAACTCGCGGTGCGCACCATCTTCAACCTGCTGGGACCTCTGACCAATCCCGCCGGCGCCGCCAACCAGCTCATGGGCGTGTTCCACCCGGACCTGGTCGGCATCCAGGTGCGCGTGCTGCAACGGCTGGGTTCCAAGCACGTGCTGGTGGTCTACGGCAAGGACGGCATGGACGAGGCCTCGCTGGGCGCGGCTACCATGGTGGGGGAACTGCGCGACGGCGAGGTCTACGAGTACGAGATCCATCCGGAGGACTTCGGCTTGCAGATGGTCTCGAACCGCAGCCTGAAAGTGGCCAACCGCGAAGAATCCCGCGAACTCGTGCTCGAGGCCTTGTCCAACGTACCGGGGCCGGCGCGCGACATCGTCGCCCTCAACGGCGGCCTGGCGATGTACGCCGGCAATACCGTTTCATCCGTGGCCGAGGGCATACGCAAGGCGTTCGAACTGATCGCCAGTGGCGCCGCGCGCGCCCGGCTCGACGAATTCGTATCGTTCACCAGGAAGGCGGCATCGCGGTAGGCCGCCTTCTCATCGCTATTTTCATCGGGTGGGTCATGAGTGACATTCTCCAACGCATATTGGAAGTAAAGGCAGAAGAGGTCGCCACCGCGCGCCTGCTGCGCAGCGAGGCCGACCTGCGGCGCGAGGCCGAGGCGCGCCAGGACGTGCGCGGCTTCGCCCAGGCCATCGAGGCCAAGGTGGCGGCGGGCCAGTCCGGCGTCATCGCCGAGATCAAGAAAGCCTCGCCCTCGAAGGGCCTGCTGCGCGAAAACTTCCAGCCCGACGAGATCGCGGCTTCGTACGCATCCCACGGGGCCGCGTGCCTGTCGGTCCTGACGGACGTGCAGTTCTTCCAGGGCTCGCTCGACTACCTGCGGCGTGCCCGCGCGGCATGCGCGCTGCCGGTCCTGCGCAAGGACTTCATCGTCGACTCCTACCAGGTGGTGGAAGCCCGCGCCATGGGAGCGGACTGCATCCTGCTCATCGTCGCGGCACTCGCGCCCGCCCAATTGCGGGACCTGGAGGCGCTGGCCATGGAACTGGGCATGGACGTGCTGGTCGAGGTCCACGATCGGGACGAACTGGACGTGGCGCTGCAGCTGCGCACGAACCTCCTGGGCATCAACAACCGCAACCTGCGTACGTTCGAGGTGTCGCTGCAGACCACGATAGACCTGCTGCCCAGGATCCCGGCGGGCAAGCGTGTCGTCACCGAAAGCGGCATCCTGGGCCGCGCCGAAGTGCGGCAGATGCGCGAGTACGACGTCCACGCCTTCCTCGTGGGCGAAGCCTTCATGCGCGCCCCCGATCCGGGCGCCGAGCTGGCGAGGTTGTTTGCATGAGCGCGCCCGCCCGGCCGCCCGAAGGGCGCGCTCCCTCCCCTGGGGAGGATGTCGCGCAGCGACAGGAGGGCACACCAGTGAGCGCGCCCGCCCGGCCGCCCGAAGGGCGCGCTCCCTCCCCTGGGGAGGATGTCGCGCAGCGACAGGAGGGCACACCAGTGAGCGCGCCCGCCCGGCCGGCGAGTCTTCCTCGCGACGATTTGTTTTCCTCCTGGGCGGACAACCGCCTAAGCGAACCGCTGCAGGACCATGTAGACCGCCTGCCTCCCGGCTGGCGCGCCTTGCTCGACGATGCGCTGTCCAGTTCCTCGTTTGCTGCCTTGCAGCGTTTCATCGAGCAGCGGCGAGCTGAAGGAGCCGTCATCTACCCCGCCTCGCCGTTTCGCGCGCTCGATCTGGCCACGCCGGAGTCGACGCGGGTCGTGATCCTCGGGCAGGATCCTTACCACGGTCCCGGCCAGGCGCAGGGCCTCGCATTTTCGGTGCCCGAGGGTTTCAAGCGGCCCCCCAGCCTGCGCAACATGTTCAATGAAATCGCCGCCTGCTTCGGCGGCGACCCGGCCACGTTCGGCAACGACCTGGAACGCTGGGCAAGGCAGGGCGTGCTGTTGCTGAACACCTCGCTCACGGTCGAGGACGGCGCGCCGGCTTCGCACGCCAGGCAAGGCTGGGAAGCCTTCACCGACGCGGTCATCGCGGCGGTGGCCCGGGAGCCTGCGCCCAAGGTCTTCATGCTATGGGGCGCGCATGCCCAGGCCAAGCAGGCGCTGCTGCCGCCCGGCGGCAGGCACCTGGTGCTGACGGCCAACCATCCCTCGCCGCTGTCGGCGCGCCGTCCGCCGGTGCCCTTCCTGGGCTGCGGGCATTTCGCGCAAGCCAACCGCTGGCTGTCGGAGCAGGGCCGCGAACCGATCGCCTGGTAGCCGACCTCCGCCCGCGCCGTGTCCCGCGCGGGCGTGTTCCAGCGCGAACAGGCCCTAGTCCGCGGGAGAGATCGTGCACTCCGTTTCCGGCGGCGCGTCCAGCTTCAGCGTGAAGCGGCGCAACTCGTCGCGCCGGAACGCGTGCACCTCGACCAGGTCGCCGGGGCGGTAGCGCGCCAGCAGCTTGTCCAGGTTGCCGTTCTGCACGCGGATGCCATCGAGGGCGACCAGCACGTCATGCGCCGACAGCCCGGCACGGTGGGCCGGTCCGCGTTCGTACACGGTGGCAAGGCGCAGGTCCTCTCCCTGCCGGGCGGTTTTCACGCCCAGCGAAGGCAGCGCGGAGGCTGTCTTCCACGCCAGGCGATAGCCCTGGCGCGCCAGCAGTTCCGCCAGCGGCACGTCCTCGCGGCCATAGACATAGCGGCGAAGGTACTCGCGCGCGTCCACGCCGGTGGCTTCGCGGATCAGCGCCGGCATCGCGTCCTCGGCGACGCCCTGCGGCGAGCCGCGGTAGAAGTTTCTACCGTAGCGGGTCCACAGCAGCCGCATGACGTCGTCCAGTCCATGGCGGCCGAGGCTTTCCTGCCGCAGCAGCAAGTCCAGCCCGAGAGCGGCCAGCGCCCCCTTGGTGTAATAGCTGACAATGGCGTTGGGCGAGTTCTCGTCCTGCCGGTAGTAGCGCGTCCAGGCGTCGAAGGAGCTTTCCGCCACCGACTGCTTGAAGCGGCCCGGCGCCGCGTGCACCGAGGATACGGTCTTGGCGACCGTGCGCAGATAATCCTGCGGCGTGATCAGGCCTGCGCGCAGGACGAACAGGTCGTCGTAGTAGGAGGTGAAGCCTTCGAACAGCCACAGCAGCCGGGTGTGGTTCTCGCGCTCCAGGTCGTAGGGGGCGAACGCGGCGGGCTTGATGCGCTTGACGTTCCAGGTGTGGAAATATTCGTGGCTGACCAGGCCGAGGAAGTTGCGATAGCCGTCGCTTTGCTCGGGACGCCCGCGCACGGGCAGGTCGGCGCGCGAAGTCATCAGCGCCGTCGAGGCCCGGTGCTCGAGGCCGCCGTAGCCGTCGCCGGTCACCATGGTCATGAACACATAGCGGTCGGCGCTGTCCAGGAAGGGCGCGCGCCGCGTGCGCGGCTCGAAGAACGCGATCTGCTTCTCGCAGATCTTGCGGATGTCGGCGGCCAGCCGCTCCAGGTCGAGGTTCGGCACGTTGCCGGTAAAGACCAGTTCGTGCGGCGCGCCATGCGCCTCGAAGCTGGCGACCTGTGGCGTGCCCATTTCTATGGGGTGGTCGATCAGCGCATCGTAGTCGGGCGCCCGGTACATGCCGAAGCCGTGGCGCGGGGCGCGTGCGGGGTGCCCCTCGGCTTCCGGCAGGCTGGTATAGACCTTCCAGTCCAGGCTGCGGGGTGGCGCCAATTCGAGCAGGCAAGGAAGGTGCTCCTGGCCGGCCACGCGAAGGAAGACGCTGGTGCCGTTGAAGAAACCGTGGGTGTCGTCCAGGTGCGCGGCCCGCACCGAGAGGTCCCAGGCGTAGATGACGCAGGTGATCTGCAGCGGCCCGCGGCACGGCGCAGCCTGCCAGGTGTGCTTGTCGAGCTTGGTCAGCTCGATCTTGCGGCCCCAGGCCCGGGCCTCGATGCGCTCGATCTGGCGGGCGAAGTCGCGGATCATGTAGCTGCCGGGGATCCATGCCGGCAGGCTCACGCATTGGCCGGTGGGCGCGGGATCGGGAATGGAAACGGTGACGGTGCAGCGATGGCCGGCCGGATCGGTCGGCTCCAGTCGATAGGTTATGGCTTCGGTCATGGAGGTCCGTGTAGAGGGCCCGCGCGACGTCAGGCGCGGCGGTCGTTCGTATGGCGATCGATTCGCAGGTGCGTCTATGTTAGGCCAGCTGTGTCGGGCCCGGCGCGAGGTCGTCCGGCGTGTCGACGTCGCGCACGCAACCCGCGTCGTCCACGGGGATGGGCGTGACCTGTCCGGCGATGAGGCTGCGCGCGCCTTCGTCGCCGCCCAGCATCGACAGCCGGGGCGTCCAGGCCGGCCCCAGGAGGACGGGATGCCCGCGCATCAGGCGGTAGCTTGGCGCCAGCACCGCTTTCCCGCGCCGGCTCGCCGGCAGAGCCAGCCACGCATCGCGCAGCGCGGCCACGGTGTCCGGATGCAGCCACGGCATGTCGGCGGGCATGACGCACCAGGCGGGCGCTTCGTTGCCGGCCGCGCTTTCCCGGACCGACAACTGGGCGACCGCCTGAGCCAGCGTCGCGCCCATGCCTTCGGCGGCGCGATCGCAAGTCACGATCTCGCAGCCCGCGCGCCGCAGCGCCTCCGCGACCGCAGGAGCAGCCGGGGAGGTGGCCGCGGCGATCCGGGGCAGCGCGCCGCGCAGCGCCTGCGCTGCCGCCACGCACACCGGCCGGCCATCGACCTCGGCCAATAGCTTGTTGGCGCTGCCGTCGGCGGAAAAGCGCGAGCCGCGGCCCGCGGCCAGCAATAGTCCGATCACCGTCCGTCCGCCGCTGGCTCCTGGCGCCATGTTCCGTTCCTGCCCGTGAAACCGAAAATGGTGCGCCATGCCGCCGTGAAACTCAAGCCGCCGGCGCGCGACGGGCAAGGTATGCTTGCGGACAGGCCCGGCGCCGACCGGGCGCGCCGTTTGCCGGCCGGGCGTGGCCGGCGCCGCATCTGCATCTATACATATGGGAGGTGTGTGGTCGTGAGCGAAGCTCTGGTTCTGATCGAACGTCGAGGCCGCGTCGGTCTCCTGACGCTGAATCGCCCCAAGGCCCTGAACGCGCTGAACGACGCGCTGATGGACGAACTGGGCGCCGGGCTGCTGGCGCTGGACGCCGATCCCGGCATCGGCGCCATGATCATCACGGGCAACGAGAAGGCCTTCGCCGCCGGGGCCGACATCGGCGCGATGAAGGACTGGTCTTATATGGACGTCTACGGTTCCGATTTCATCACCCGCAACTGGGAAACCCTGCGCCGCGTCCGCAAGCCGGTCATCGCCGCGGTGGCGGGCTATGCGCTGGGCGGAGGCTGCGAGTTGGCCATGATGTGCGACATGCTGGTGGCGGCCGATACGGCCAAGTTCGGCCAGCCCGAGATCAAGCTGGGCATTATTCCTGGGGCGGGCGGCTCGCAGCGCCTGCCGCGCGCCGTCGGCAAGGCCAAGGCCATGGACCTGATCCTGACGGGCCGGTTGATGGACGCGGCCGAGGCCGAGCGCGCCGGCCTGGTCTCGCGCGTGGTGGCGGCGGATCGCCTGCTGGACGAGGCGGTAGAGATGGCCACCGTCATTGCCTCGATGTCGCTGCCTTCCGTGATGATGGCCAAGGAAGCCGTCAACCGCGCCTACGAGACGCCGCTTGCCGAGGGCCTGCTGTTCGAACGCCGCCTTTTCCATTCGCTGTTCGGCACGCAAGACCAGAAGGAAGGCATGGAGGCCTTCGTGGCGAAACGGCCGCCGGTCTTCAAGCACAGATAGGGACGAGGAGGCGCGAAAAAATTTTTGCTGCCTCCAAACGGCGATAGATCGCGCTTTTCGAGCCTTGTCGAGGCGTATCGGCCGTTTTTCCCTTCATGAAACTGACAAAAAAGCGTGAACCGATTTGCGTGCCGATTTCGATACATGCTATAGTCTCTTTCTCGACGCGAACAACGCAACGCAAGCAGCGTAGCGGTGGGCGGGTCGGGTGAGATGGGAAGCTTGGCAGGCAGTTACGCAAGAGCGGATGCGACAGGCGGTTCATCAAGAGAAGGGTTCGCGGCGTGCGGGTTGCGCGGCGGATCTGGCAGGTCGGTGGCAAGCAAGCAGCGCGCGACACGATTTGACAGAGATAAAAAACTCCTTCATAATCTCGTTTCTCTGCTGATGACGCAGCGCC